>JAZTZO010000019.1:0-53081 GCA_045637505.1 Muribaculaceae bacterium
TGGAAAAATTATTTCTTTTCGCAAAATATATCTAATTTTGAATAGTTGAACTGTAATACGGAGCTAGCTCCGTATTACACTCTTATTTTAATTATATATTTATTAACAATTTAAAAGTAAACCTTTTTCAGGACGATACACGTTGTAATTGTCGATACAGGAGATAATCGGCTTGTTTTATTAAGATGATCGCCATATTTGCGATTGTTTCGGGAGAACGTGATTGTACCAAGTTCATAAAGGATTCGCTTTCATTATGTTCACGACCTAAGCGACGCATCGCTTCATATTCGGCAGAGCCTTCCTCCCATTGTTGGTGACCACGAGTTTTAAGATAATCTTCATAGTCTTCAAGCAACTCGTGCAAACTCGCTTTTGCCACATTAACCAACTTTATCTCCGTTTTCGCCGAAGTCGATGAGGCCATACTGCCCTCTATGATATTTTGTTTCCCTGAGCGAGCCGCTTGCACCATTTGGTCGATAGTGCGATCACCACGTTGAAGATATTTGTGGCAAAAATAATAAGTGAGCTGAAAAATCACATCAGATTTCTGATAGCTCAACAGCTTCTTATAATTACCTCTATGTGGAATCAATTCTTCACTCATAATCACAAAGATAAAAACTATTTCTAATTCAATGAAATTTTAGATAAAAGATTTTAGTTTTTAAGGGCATTGCAGGAGGTGCTGGCGGTGTCATTAAAGTCGTTAAGGTCGTTAAAGTCCTTAAAGCCCTTAAGGTCTCACTCCTAACGGAGTAGCGCACCCCTTACGGGGATGCGTTAGCCCTGATGGGCTTTAGCCAAAATAATATTGCATTCTTGCATTGAATAGGGTTTCAGTTTCCTTGATTGATTCCTTAATCAACTCCTTTTGTTTCTCTATTGCCTCAATCTTATCTGCAAATTCTTGCTGAAGAGTGAGTGGGGGAACGCAAACTTTAAGAGGAGCAATATTGATATTATTTATTTGAGGGATTGCTGCTCCATTGCACAACTCACCAAAATCAATCTGCATAAAATAGTGGAACAAATAAAGTGGCAATACTTCTTGTTTCGGTATTACTCCCATAGTATTCAAATCGCAACATATCTCAACAGATGTCATTCTCTTCTTATTGGTGTATATAGCACCTCCTCTTTTAGGAAATATGGTTGTGCCTATTGGAAAGATTCCTTTCATATTCTCCTCTCTACTAACAAATGTAGATGAAGTAGTAATGTATGGAATATTATCCTCAATATTCATATCACCAACTTTTACATAAGGCAATGTGCCTTCCGATGTGTTATTTGCGGAAGAATCACCACTCTTTAATTGGCATACATCACCAATAGTTTTGATGATGAGACCCTTTTCATTTGTGATAGGGTCGCCAAACATAGTGTAGAAGATTGATTCAGCAAGGGAATCGAGTTCTTTCAACTGCTGTTTCTTCTTTTCAATCACCCCACTTAAACAATCCAACTCCGCCACAATCTTTTCTTGCTCCACAAGTGGAGGGACGGGGATAGGGATTTGCTCAACAACTCTTTTTGAGATTTCCTTAAAAGTTGCTCCGGTTCCTAAAGAGTTTAGATATTCTGTATTATGAAATAGAAACCAATAAGCAAACTCATTATTTAACTTTTCTGTACAAACAAGGTTCTTGAATCCTTGATTGCAATACATCGGAGTTGTTGTTATCGCAACTTTTCCTATTGGCGCACGAGATGACAACAAGACAGTTCCAAGTGGTAATAATTGAAGATGAGCACTCTTTACTCCCTCATCAGTAATAGTTCGGTTTGTTGATGATATATATTTTGAACCATTAAGTTCTGCAGGGGTTACCCAATAATGATTTCCATCCCAATATGATGCTTCATTGGTTTTTGGAGTGCTCCCACCTACTATTTCGCACACTTCTCCGAGTTTTTTAATTTCCCAATTTTGTTTCATATAGTAGTATCTTCTATATTGCAATGAAAATTGTCATTTTTTTTATTCTCGTGCTCAAAATTCTTCATTTTTTGAGCATATTATTTTGTGAGTTATTTGTCGTTCCTTTCTGAAATATAACGCAAGTATAAGTATCCTAATATCGTAAGTGAATATCTTATTTTGGTTTTAGAGCCAATACCTAAAATTAAATTAGCGTCTAAAAGTGGCGAAATAAATCGCTTACGATTATATGATTGAACCGATAACCCAACTGACTCTAATAATTCTTTCCCCGACAAAGATTCCTTGTACTGCAAATTATTCAGTATCTCAATCGTTTTGATTGAGTTAGTGATTAGGTTAGTGATTTTTAGGGGTAAATTATCATCTGCATCGGCTGTTTCACTTGAAAACCAGCGAAATAGCCTATTAAAATCCATTGTTTGATTAGGATAGTATTGTGTCTTTATTAGGTTAGTTAACGATAGTGTTTCATTTGCTTCAACGCTATTTATCTTTACCTCAAAGACGGTTATTTTATCTACCAAAAAATCGGCATTGCCATTTCCGTTAGCAATAAGTTCCTCTTGCACGCGCGAAACCCCACGATTAAATTTGTTGACATACCCTAAAAGTTTCATTGCTTCAGCAACGATTGGGTTTCGATAATCATTTACATTGGGGAAATTCTCAGGACGAGCATTCCCAAATAAGCCTCCGGCATTTACTATTTCTAATCTATTTTGATATTGATAAAATTTAGTTGGGGTATTGCTCTTATAATCTCTATGCATCACGGCATTCATTAATAATTCCCTGATAGCCCATTTGGGATAGTTGTATTTAGAGTCTTCTCTCAATGCCGAGATTGGAATGGGTCGTTTCTGTATTAATGCGTCAACAAACGCATCAAGTCGAGGTAACATTTTAACTAAATTACCCTTAAATTCTTTTTCATTTACTATCTCAGAAGCATTATTGATGCCATCAAAAGTTACATGTTGAATATAGTCCCCCATTAAGAAATATTCGGGATTTTTTCCGAATAATATAATTGCGGCATAAGTTGGACAATCATGCTTGAGGTTATATAATCTTAATGAAGCCATCTGCTCCTTTACGCTTCTTGTATCAGATGCTAAAATATCATTATCAATGGCTACCGGCAGATATTCATTAAGAAAAAGTTTGACATCAATATCATCAATTGTTGCCTCAAGACAAGGTGTCGTGTCAAATGTCGGAAAATTTACACTTCTTCGTTCAATTAATTTATCCTCTTCTTCTTTTGTTGCAATATCTTTTCGAGGCCCTACGCGAATAAATGTGCGACCTCGATAACGAACCGGAGGCAATATTGATGGAGTTACTTCAACAATAAGGACATCTCCATCATCAAATGTTATATAATCCACATTCATAACTGGGAGAGGCAAAATATTACCCGAGGTTCTGATTGCGGTTATCTTCTTTAGCAACTCATCATCAACATGCAATTTATTACGAGAACCATCATCGTTTACTCCAATCAACAAATAACCACATTTGCCACTATTAGGCATATCGTTGGCAAAAGCACAAATCGCTTCGCAAAACTTATCCATATTGGTTGTTGAGATGGTTTTCTCAACACGATAAGTTTCGGTGCTATTTAGCAACTCCAATAGTTCGTCTTTTGATATCATAACTTATATCATCTTCTTTAGTTCGACTAATGCACTTTGGATTTCATTCTCCAATTGCGCGATGCGTTCCATTATCACCTCAGGGGCATCATATACTACCACCTCACGCTCTACCTCCTTGTATTTGTTGATTGAGAGGTCATAGCCCTTTTCACGAATCTCATCGACAGGCACCATGAACGATTGCTCCTTACGGGTGCGTTCCTCTTCTGATGCAAGGTCATGAAAACGAGCGATAACATCGGGGATATCGTTCTCTACCACTTCATTACGCTTTTGGTCAAGAGAATAGCCGTCGGCCTTCATATCGTAGAACCACACCTTGTCAGTACCTCCTGCATTGGTCTTGGTAAAAATTAAGATTGCGGTACTCACTCCCGAATAGGGTTGGAACACACCGCTTGGCATTGAGATTACTGCTTCCAAACGATGGTTATCAATCAACTCCTTGCGGATAGACTTGTGTCCTGTACTATTCCCAAACAATACTCCATCAGGAACAATGCTTGCACATCGACCACCTGTCTGCAACATACGCACAAACAAGGCAAGGAATAATAACTCAGTTTTCTTTGTCTTTGTAATTGCAAGTAGGGATTTGCTCACTGCCTCATTGTCAAGACTCCCCGTAAAGGGTGGATTAGCAAGACAGAGGGAATATCGATTTTCATCGGTGTTGTCGGTTGAAAGGCTATCACGATAGGCAATATCGGGATTATCCACTCCGTGCAACATCAGGTTCATAGCACCAATACGGAGCATTGTTGCATCGGTATCAAAACCATGGAGCAAACCATTCTTATAGTGGTCGGAGTTTTCCTTCTTGAGAAGTTCGCTCTTGTAATGCTGTTGAATGTACTTGGCACTCTCCACAATAAAGCCTGCTGAACCCATAGCAGGGTCGCAGATGGTGTCCTTCAATGTGGGTTTCATCAATTCAACCATCATACGGATAATGTGTCGTGGTGTACGGAACTGACCATTATTGCCTGATGCTGCCATCTTACCCAATACATACTCATAGACATCACCCATAGTATCACGATTGTTCATATCGAGGTCATTAATGCCCTCAACGATCTTTGTCAATGTGCGTGGACTTTGAATTAAGAACGAGGCATTTGCCATAAAGCGACTATAAGCACTCTCTTTTCCTTCTCCAAGAGTTTTGATAAACACAAAGACATCTCGACTGATGATTTGATACATCTTTTCGGCTTCCTTGTTCCGGAACACATTCCATCGAAGGTCTTCATAAGGCACATCTTTGTCGGTTTCGGGATTGTGCCACATACCCTCCTTGAAAGTAGGGTCTTTCAGAGCAGTACCCCAAGCGTTAGCACTTGCTTCTTTGGTACGCTGAGCATCATCAAGCATCTTCATAAAGAAGAGGTAAGTCATTTGCTCAAGGATAGTTATAGAATTGGTGATACCTCCTGTCCAAAAGGTGTCCCATATAGAGTCAATACGATTTTTAATGTCGCCAGTAATCATGATGCAATAAGTTCTAAAATTTATGTAAAAGTACAAATTAATTTTGAAAAAACCGATAGAAATAATCATTTCATATTGCTTCATAAATAAAATGATTAACTTTGTGATAAATAACAATAAAATAACTTATGACTAATATAGAATCAATCGAGGCGATAAGTCGCTTGAAAGGGAAAGAGAAAGTGCGAGTGCTGTTTGTGTGCTTGGGAAATATTTGTCGTTCGCCTGCTGCTGATGGGATTATGCATGCTATTGTGGCTGAGCATGACGATGAGGCTCGTTGGGAAATCGACTCGGCTGGAACGGGTGGCTACCACATAGGCGACCTTCCCGACAACCGTATGCGCATTCATGCTCGCCGTCGCGGACTTGAGTTGACTCACATTTGTCGCCAAGTGCGAGTGGCCGACTTTGATGATTTTGACCTCATAATCCCTATGGACGCAAGCAACGAGTCAAACCTTCGTCGCATTGCCCCTACAACCGAACATGAAATAAAAATCATACCTATGGCAAAATTTATTAATATGTCATTACGTTATGATTATATCCCCGACCCTTATTATGAAGGCGCCGAGGGTTTTGAACTTGTTCTCGATTTGCTCCAAAATGGTTGTGCAAATCTCTATGACATTGTTTCAAAAGTAATAAAATAAACTCGTGGCATACCTCAACACGGCACACCGTGTCACTACAACAAAAAAATATCTCAATTTAAAATTGTTATGCAAAAAATAACCTCAATTCTACTACTCATCATGGCTTTTATTGCTTCGGCCAAAACATCGGTTGTATGGGAAAATCTTGGCAACTTTAAAGATGCCTCAAACACCGCTTACTATATACAACGATTTACCATAAAAGGTGACATCGCAAAAATTGACCGATTGTGTTTCAATCAGTTTGCACGACAAATGAAACCCCTCAATAGTGCCGACTCGGTAGTGGAAATTGTTCCAGGTTATTACTATATCACCTCGCCTCAATTTGGCACAAAGGCCGACAGCGTAGTGATTGACATTCGCGTCAAAGGAACTCTCGCAGCCATTTGTTATGCCCCCGATGGATTTCACACCGTTGACGCTCGTGGATTGACCTCAAGCGTGAAATATTCGCGTAAATCAATCATCGAGCAGCCCAAACAATGGAGCATTGAAGGGAAAGACCGCATGCCCTATGGCGATGGCATCTATAAGTTTAACGAATCTCTTGTCTGCAACGACTCAATAGGCATTTACGATGTAATCCCTTCGTTCAAAAGCGTAAAACTTCTCGGTGGATATTACAAAGGGAATGGCGAAGTGAAATCGCAACCCATCACACACGAAAATCCCGAATTTTATCGCATCTCAATCACTACCGATAGCGTTATTATCGAACATGCATCGGACGCTGCATTGAAAATTGCTCATCGAGTGCTTTCAACTCACAATTATCTACCTGGCGACGGCACACCTCTCCCCTGCGCCGTAATTGAAGACTACCCCGACCTACCTTATCGCGCAGTGATGATTGATATTGCCCGCAATTTCCAACGCGTGAGCGACCTTCAAACGGTAGTGCAAATGCTTGCTCGCTATCGTCTCAACACTCTCCATTTCCACTTCTGCGACGATGAAGCATGGCGATTGGAAATCCCTGGATTGCCTGAATTGACTGCTGTGGGTTCACGCCGTGGTTACACTCTTGACGAGCACAAACACCTTGTGCAAATATTTGCCGGCAACGGCGACCCCAATACCGCCGAAGGTACTGCCAATGGCTACATCTCTCGTGACGAGTTCATTGAGTTTCTTCGCTACTGCAACGAGTATGGCATCAATGTAGTGCCCGAAATCGAATCACCTGGACATGCACGCGCCGCAATCAAATCAATGGAAGCACGCTATCGCAACACTGGCGATGCCTCATATCGCCTCATTGAAGATGGCGACACATCGCGCTACACATCGGCACAAGCTTTTCACGACAATGTAATGAATCCGGCATTACCTGGCCCGTATAAATTTATGGAAAAGGTTATCGACGAAATAATTGCAATGTATAATGAAGCCGGTGCGCCATTGACTGCTATCCACATAGGTGGCGACGAAGTGCCTCGTGGCGCATGGGACGGATCGCCATCGGCATTGGCCTTGATTAAGAAAGAAAATCTTGGTAGCGAAAAAGGATTACATGCCTATTTCGTGCGTCAATTGGCCAAAATACTCTCTCTGCGAGGAGTAAAAATGAATGGTTGGCAAGAAATTGCAGTGGGACACACTCCCGAATACAACGCCGAAATATCGCCATTGGTAGGCGGAGTAAACTGCTGGAGCACATTACCTTCACATGGGCATGGTGGTGTAACCCGCGAGGCCGTTAATGCTGGTTATCCTATCATATTGAGCAATGTTAATCATTTTTATCTCGACATGACCTACAACTACCACCCATTGGAAAAAGGATTAAACTGGGGTGGCACTGTCGATGAATTTAACTCTCTTGCTGGCTATCCTTCGCTCCTTTGCCCCACCGACTCAACTACTCCTGGCAAAATCGTGGGGATAAGCGGACATGTCTTTGCCGAAACTATGCGTTCATTCCCTCAACTCCAATCATTCCTATTACCTAAAATGCTTGGACTTGCCGAACGCGCATGGAACAACTCGGCAACATACACTCCCGCCCAATTCAACAACATCATTTGCAACAAAGAATTACCACGATTGGCCTTGCGTGGCTGGGATTTCCACCTTCGCCAACCTGGCATTATTATTGAGGACGGAATGGTTAAAATGAACTCGCCCTATCCTGGTGCTGTGATACATTACACGCTTGATGGTAGCGAACCCACGCTCGATTCACCTATCTACATCGAGCCATTTACCACCGATGCAACTCAAATTCGTGCTCGTCTTTACTACCTCGGACAACAAAGCGTAACTACCATTTTGTATAAATAAAAACTACAAAATCACCATAATACTCCCTCTTCGCTACTTTGTAGAGATTCTTCGCTCGGTATAATTGAAAGGTCTAACTTTATGTCCAAACTGTTTAGCATTAGGCATATTTTCCGTAATTTTCAATTTGTTCATAGCAAGCTTCTACAAAAAAACAAGCATAATATTGATAGTTCGGCTTATTCATCGCCACATTTTGCATGAAATTCGTGCAACAAATCGCAATATTTGCACTAAAAATATGCAAAATCACTCATTTATTGCACTTTTTTGATGCAAAATCATTATATTTGCAACATAAATTATATAGACTATGGAACGACTATATGAAGAATTTAACATGCTGATTAAAAAAGTCCCATTAGATTTTGTCAGATACAAATATGACGATATTGAATGGGATGGAAAAATGTTGGGCATTGTAGGGCCTCGAGGAGTAGGCAAAACTACAATGTTGCTACAATATATCAAAAAAAATCTACCTTTAAATGAATCACTATACATTGCTGTTGATTCTATATATTTTGCAAAGCACTCATTGAGCGAAACAGTTGACCAATTTGTCAAAAATGGAGGGAAATACTTATTTATCGATGAAGTCCACAAATATGAAAATTGGTCAAAGGAACTAAAACATATTTATGATTTATATGACAATCTAAAAGTTGTCTTTTCGGGTTCATCAATACTTGATATCTACAAAGGGAGTGCCGATTTAAGTCGTCGCGCACCCATATATGAAATGCAAGGGTTATCATTTAGAGAATACCTTAAGTTATTTCACAACCTAAATGCAAATAAATACTCTTTAGAAGAAATTTTAAATCATAAAGCAGTTATTGACGAGGTCGAACACCCATTACCTCTATTTGAAGATTATTTACGACGGGGATATTATCCTTTTGGCCGCAATAAAGACTTCTCATTTCAACTAGAACAAGTCATAACGCAAACAATGGAGTGGGATATCCCTAAATATGCAGGATTAAGCATCTCTGTGGGAAGAAAGTTGACTCAATTATTATTAATTATTTCAAAAAGTGCCCCATTCAAACCCTCATATCAACAATTAGCCGAAATACTTGGGACCAGCAGAAACTACATCGCTGATTACATGACATATATGGAACGAGCAGGCATGCTATCTCAATTACGCGACACGACTAAAGGCATTAGAGGTTTGGGCAAGATTGAAAAAGTTTTCCTCGACAACACCAATCTCATGTATAACCTATCCAACCTTGACTCAAATGTTGGCAACGCAAGAGAGACCTTCTTTTACAACCAAATGCGAGTTAATCACACAGTAACAGCTTCGCCTACCGCCGATTTTAATATTGGCAATATAACCTTCGAAATTGGAGGTCACAAAAAAGGGAAACGGCAAATTGAAGGAACTGAAAATGGATTTATTGTTAGAGATAATATTGAATTTGGTTTCCAAAATTTCATTCCACTTTGGGCTTTTGGGCTCAATTATTAAGCCAAATTTATTTTACACGATTAGAAAATTCCACACATGACACATATTGAAGATTTAAAATATAAATCAAGTTCAAAAGAACTTATTACCCAATTAGGCAAACGCATCGTAGTACTTGATGGCGCTATGGGCACTATGATTCAAAAATACAACCTCTCGGAAAACGATTTTCGTGGTTCTCAATATGCATCATGGCAATGCAATCTCAAGGGGTGCAACGATATTCTATGTATCACAGCCCCTCGGGTTATAAAAGATATTCACTTGCAATATCTCGATGCAGGGGCATCAATAATTGAGACAAACTCATTCAATGCTAACGCATTTTCGCTTGCCGACTATGCCCTTGAGAACGAAGTTGAAACAATCAACCTTGCAGCCGCTCGTGTGGCTCGTGAGGCCGCCGATGAATATATGAGCAACAACCCTGGCCGTCAATGTTGGGTTGCAGGTAGCGTGGGTCCAACGAGCAAATCTCTATCAATGGCTTCAACTCTCGATGAAGATGTGACTTGGGACTCTCTCATAGCAACTTATATCGACCAAATGCGAGCATTGATACAAGGTGGTGTTGACATTCTTCTTATAGAAACAATCTTCGACACTCTCAATGCCAAGGCTGCCACATATGCAGCTCGTCGAGCAATGGAGTTTGAAGGAGTGAGAGTGCCGTTAATGATTTCGGCAACACTCACCGAAAATGGCCGTACACTTTCGGGGCAAACGCTTGAAGCATTCGTTGCCTCAATATCTCATTGCGATCCGTTATCAATAGGGTTAAACTGTGGTTTTGGTGCCGACACAATGACACCTCACATTGAGGCTTTGCAATCTATCCCCTATGCTGTGAGCATGCATGCCAACGCTGGGCTGCCCAATGAGATGGGAGAATATGATGAAACGCCCGAGACAATGGCCTCAAAAATCAAACCTTTGCTCAATAAAGGAATGATAGATATAATAGGAGGCTGTTGTGGAACAACCCCCGCTCACATCAGTGCCATTGCCGACCTTGTTAAAGAGAAAAAAGGAAAGAGTGTGAAGGAAAAATCTCTCACCCCCCAACCCTCAACTCTCAATTCTCAATTCTCAACTATCAATTCTCAATGTCTTCTTGCAGGGCTTGAAGCGTTTGAGATAAGCCCCGAACGCAACTTTGTGAATGTGGGTGAGAGATGCAATGTGGCTGGTAGTCGCAAATTCTTACGATTAGTCAACGAAGGAAATACCTCTGAAGCACTACAGATTGCTTGTTCGCAAGTTGAAGCCGGTGCTCAAATTATAGATATAAATATGGACGATGCCATGCTCGATGCCGAAAAAGAGATGGCTCAATTCATAACAAAACTTGGCGAAGAGCCCCAAACAGCTCGCGTACCATTCATGATTGACTCCTCAAAGTGGGAGGTTATCACCTCGGCGTTAAAACTTGTGCAAGGTAAAGCCATAGTCAACTCTATTAGTCTCAAAGAAGGAGAAGAAGCATTTATTGCAAAGGCTCGTCACATTCGCGAGATGGGTGCAGCAATGGTGGTGATGGCCTTTGATGAAAATGGTCAAGCCGACACCTATGAGCGTCGCATCGAGATATGCAGTCGCGCCTATGAAATCCTTATCAAAAAGGTAAACTTCCCTGCATGCGACATCATCTTTGACCCTAATGTGCTTGCTGTAGCCACAGGCATAGAGCAACACAACTCCTATGCGCTCGACTTTATCAATGCCACCAAATGGATTAAACAAAATCTCCCTGGGGCAAAAGTGAGTGGTGGAGTGAGCAACCTATCGTTCTCATTCCGTGGCAACAACTACATTCGCGAGGCTATGCATGCCCTATTTCTTTACCACGCCATTCAAGTGGGAATGGATATGGCGATTGTTAATGCCGCAACATTAATGCCTGTTGATGACATTCCACAAGATGTGAGAACAGCCATAGAAGATGTACTTTTCAATCGCGATAGCGAGGCTACTTCGCGACTCATTGAGATAGCTCAACGCATCAAAGAAGAAAAGTCTGGCGAAAAGGTTCAATCACTCAATATTGCCAACGAATCGCTGTCACCTCATCAACTCATTGAGCGAATGATTCTTCGTGGCAATACCGATGGAATGGAACAACTCCTCCATACCATTATGGCGATTGAAGGAAATGCTATCAATGTAATCAACAACGCGTTGATGCCAGCAATGAACACCGTTGGGCAACTATTTGGCGAAGGCAAGTTATTCCTTCCTCAAGTGGTAAAAAGTGCCCAAACGATGAAGCATGCCGTTGACATTCTCACCCCAATCATAAAAGAATTGAAAATGGAGAATGGAGAATTGGAAATTGATAAAAAACAGTTATCACAAGATACTTCAATAAAAATTAAGGCAACAAAAACTCTCAATTCTCAATCCTCAACTCTCAATTCTAAGAAAATTGTCCTTGCCACTGTCAAAGGCGATGTACACGATATAGGTAAAAATATTGTTGCAGTTATCCTCTCATGCAATGGATATGAAGTTATCGATATGGGAGTAATGGTACCAGCCGAAGAGATTATTGCTAAAGCCCTCGAAACAAACGCCGATTTCATAGGATTGAGTGGATTGATTACCCCTTCGCTCGAAGAGATGTGTCATGTAGCCCGTCTTATGGAGCAAAACGGAATGACTATACCTCTACTCATTGGTGGTGCTACTGCCTCTGAAATGCACACTGCAGTAAAGATTGCCCCATGCTATAGTCATCCTGTTATATATATCAAAGATGCCGCAATGATTCCTGCCGAAATTGGAGCATTTGCCAACGAAGCAACTGCAAATGAATATATCAAAGCACTCAACCATGCCCAAGATGAATTGCGTCAACAACATGCACAATCACTTCCACAATGCACTATTGAGGAGGCTCGCAAACATCGTTTTGTGTGTGATAACAACTATCAATCACCCACTCCTCATCAACCCGGCATTCACACGCTATCAATATCGGTCAACGAAGTTCGCAGTTTAATCAACTGGCGTGCATTTTTTGCTGTGTGGAAACTCGATGCTACATTTGCCGAAATAGCTAATGTCAACGGCTGTGACCACTGTAGGGCTCAATGGATTGCTGCTGTGCCACAAGAACAACGCTCCAAAGCCGCCGAGGCTATGCAACTCTTCAAAGAAGCCAATAGAGCACTTGATTACCTCAACACTTCATTAACCAATGGATTAACGGCTCGCGTAGCTTTAATGCCTGCTGGCAGCCGTAATGAAGACATTATATATTGCCACAATGGTATAACCCATACACTCGCCACGCCTCGACAACTGCGTGGCGAAGCACCTCTACTCGCTCTTGCCGATTTCATTAAGCCAATTGGCGATAATGACGAACTTAACGACTGGATAGGCGCGTTTGCCGTTACTTGTGGAGGCCAATTACAACAAATCATCAATAAATGGCACGATGCAGGTGAAGATTACAAGGCACTACTTTATCAATCACTTGCCGACCGTCTTGCCGAGGCGACTACCGAGTTAGTATATCGTAAGGTGCGTGAACAGTTCTGGGGCTTTGAGGCAAAAGGTATTCGTCCGGCAATAGGATTCCCTTCATTGCCCGACCAACGACTTGTATTCCTTGCCGACAAAGTTCTCAACTACGCCGAAATAGGAATCTCACTCACTGAAAACGGAGCCCTCTACCCCACTGCCTCAACTACAGGCTATATAATCGCACATCCCAATGCACGATATTTCACAGTATAGAAAACCCACAATTTAAACAGCCCGAAAATAAAATTTCGGGCTGTTTAAATATTATTGATTTCTTGTAAAAAGAAAAATTAGTAGTATGCCGTTGTATTTTTTAGGTCAACTGATTTTTTTCGCTATTAATCTCTATCCCTCCTTGATGTGAATCAAAGCATTTGTCAAGATAGCCATCACACCACCAGTAGTGATTCCCGATGAAAATATGCTACGTATTGTCTCGGGGAATTGGCATAAAATTTCAGGAACAAGCTCAACACTTAATCCAAAGCTGAAACTTATGGCAATAACCAATGTCGCTTTGCGATTGATTTCTTGCGAAGCTATGATGCGAATACCTGCAGCCGCAACAGTGCCAAACATTAGCAATGTTGCACCACCTAAAACAGGATCAGGCATCAACGAAAACACCAAGCCCACTACGGGAAACAAGCCCAATAACACTAACATCCCTGCAATGAAAAATCCCACATAGCGACTTGCCACACCTGTGAGTTGAATCATACCATTGTTTTGGGCAAAAATAGAATTGGGGAACGAGTTGAAAATACCTGCCAACATAGAGTTGACACCATCGCCCAAAATCCCTCCCGAAGCTCTTTTCATAAACGCTTCACCTTCTACTGGCTGTCCCGATATAAGCGAATTGGCAGTAATATCGCCATAGGCCTCAATCGCTGTAATTAGATACACAAGTCCCAATGCGATGATAGATGACCAATTAAATGTAACTCCATATTTGAAAGGAATGGGAATATTAAATGCCCCAAAATTCTGCATCGATGAGAAATTTATCATGCCCACCGACCATGCCACCACATATCCCACTGCAAGGCCTATTACAATAGAGCTCATGCGCAGATATTGATTGCTACTACGATTAAATAATACAATTATAATCAATACCAAAGCAGCTAATCCGATATGCTCAAATGCGCCAAAAGTGCCGGCAGCTTTAGCGGCCTCACCTCCTCCACAAGCAGTTATACCTACCTTTATCAAACTTAAACCTATTAATGTCACCACAATACCCGACACTAAAGGAGTGATAATGCGACGAGTATATTTCAATACACGACTCACCAAAATCTCCACCACCGAGCCAGCAATTGTTGCACCAAAAATTGCTGGTAGTCCACCAACCATCCCAGCCGCTATAATTGGGCCTATAAATGAAAAACTTGTTCCTTGTATACACAACAAGCCACAGCCCACAGGTCCCACTTTGCGACATTGTATAAATGTAGCGATACCCGACACAAACAATGACATTGAGACAAGGAAACCAGTTGTATCCAAATCCAAATTTAACGCCCCGGCAATGATAAGTGGAGGGGTAATAATAGCCACAAACACGGCCAATAGATGCTGTAACGCGGCAAAGAATGCTGATCGTAATGGAGGGCGATCCTCTAATCCATATATCAAACCTTGGGGTTTATTATTTTCGGACATTTCCATCGTTAAAATTTTATATTTATTAACTATCTATACCTATTATTCTCTAATTTTAATTTGACAATCATCTAAACTCTCAATGATAGCCAACGATTCAACTCTCACTCCCAAATCTCGAAGCACATCTGCTCCTTTTTGGAATGCCTTTTCAATAAGGAATCCCATGCCCACAAGTTCTGCCCCAGCTTGTTGCACCAAATCAATCATACCTTTAGCGGCATTCCCATTTGCAAGAAAATCATCAATAAACAACACTTTGTCGCCAGGCTTTAGATAATCCTTGCTGACGCACACTGTATATGTTTGGTTCTTGGTAAAAGAATACACCTCTGTCGTCAACATATTTTCCATTGTGCTAGGTTTGCGTTTTTTGGCAAAAACCACAGGGAGTTCAAGCAAATAACCCACCATAATAGCAGGTGCTATACCACTCGCTTCTACTGTTAACACTTTGTTTATTGTGGTATGTGCAAAACGATGCACAAACTCTTCTGCCATTGACTTCATCAAAACAGGATCCATCTGATGATTGATAAAATTATCAACTTTCAATATTCCCCCAGCCAAACATAGACCATCTTTTTTTATTCTATCTTTAAGAACTTTCATGATAAATTTTATTTATTTTGACAAAGTTACATTTTTTTATTAAAACTCCTAATAACTTTATCATAGTTGCAATAAAAAATGATAGGGTTATCTCACGACAACCCTATCATTGTAAACCTTAAAAATCTAATCCTATGAAAAAACTAATTCAAATTTTCTGCATTAGTGGGAAATCCCACCTTGCCAATGTCTATTATTCTTTATTTTGCTGTTGTGTTGTATTTACAATACGGAAAAAAGTCTCATTTGTTATATAGTTGCCCAAGAATTAATATTTTTTCACAATTTGTCCCGGTTTTTATATATAAATTTGTATAACAAACATAATACCCATTATAAATATGGCATTATTTCAGTTAAACATTCTTGGTTGTGGCTCGGCAATACCCACTGCTCGGCATAACCCTTCGGCGCAAATTCTCGACATTAGAGACAATCTATTTATGATTGACTGTGGCGAAGGGGCACAATTAACTATGCGCAAAATGAGGCTTAAATATAATCGACTAAATCACATATTCATAAGTCACCTTCATGGTGATCATTGTTTTGGGTTGATAGGTTTACTATCGTCAATGGCTCTACAAGAGAAAGCGGGGTCGGTAACAATACACATTTTTGAAGAAGGTGCCGAACTTTTTGACCAACAACTCAAGTTCTTTTGTCGCGACATCCCTTTTGAAATAAAATTCAATGTCATCACGCCCCAAAGGGCTACTATTTTTGAGTCGCACGCAATTACTATTGAAACTATCCCATTGTTTCACCGAGTGCCATGCGTGGGGTTTCTATTCAAAGAGAAGCCCAAATTGCGTCATCTCAAAGGTGACATGGTGAAGTTTTACAACATACCCATCAAGGAACTTCAAGGCATAAAAGAGGGGAACGACTTTATAACCCCCGATGGTGTAGTGGTACCTAATGCCCGACTCACTACCGATGCCGACAAGGTTATGAGTTATGCCTATTGCTCCGACACGGCATTTAACCCTAAAGTGGCCGAGATGGTGGCTGGAGTTGATACAATTTATCACGAAGCAACATATACCAACGAGTTTGCCCACCTGGCAAGTGGCCGCGGGCACTCAACAGCTCAAGAAGCGGCTCGCATAGCCCAAATGGCTGGAGCATCACGACTCATCTTGGGGCATTTCTCTAAAAGATATCGCGACGAGTCGCCTCTAATCAACGAAGCCACCGAGATATTCCCCAACACGATACTTGCCAACGACGGAATGAGAATAGATTTATTATGACACAATTTGAACAAGACATAAAATTTATGCGTGCTGCCCTCGATGAAGCGCAACAAGCATTTGATGCCGATGAGATACCCATAGGAGCCGTTGTTGTGTGCAAAGGGCGCATCATAGGTCGTGGACACAACCTCACCGAGATGCTCAACGATGTTACTGCTCATGCCGAGATGCAAGCCATCACTGCTGCGGCCAACACTCTTGGGGGCAAATACCTTCAAGATTGCACATTATATGTCACCGTAGAGCCTTGCATGATGTGTGCCGGAGCCATTGGGTGGAGCCAACTATCACGCATTGTCTATGGGACTGGCGACGACAAGCGTGGCTACTCGGCATTTACTAACCGACATCCTTTCCACCCCAAGGCCACAATCACCCCTGGTGTGCTTGCCGATGAGTGCAAAGAACTAATGCAACGATTTTTTAAGAACAAACGATAATTAAATTTCTAAATCACATAAAACCAATCGCAGATAAAAATCTCAACACTATTAAATCATCCTTGTTATGAAAAAATTATTTTGTCTCGTAGCATTATTTGCCAGCGTAATTACAGCTTCGGCTCAACTCAATGTGCAATTCCATTACGACATGGGGAGTGCTATTTATGGAAAAAATCTTTCTACTCGTCCTCAATGGACTGCAACTGTTGAAAACTTCACTGCCGATAAATGGGGGAGCACATACTTCTTTATCGATGCAAACTTTGCCCACAACACTGTGCCAAGTGTGTATGGCGAAATTTCACGCGAATTAAAATTTTGGAATGCTCCTGTCGCCATTCACCTCGAATATAATGGCGGCACAGGACTAAATAATGCATTCCTTGCCGGGGCTGCTTACAACTGGGTCAACTGCGATTTTAGCAAAACATTCTCGGTGCAAGCGATGTATCGTCACGATGTAAAAACTGCTTCACCCTACAACTTTCAATTAACTGCTGTGTGGGGCATACATTTTGCAAAAGGCCTCTGCACATTTAGTGGATATGCCGACCTTGCTCGTAACACTGCATTAAAGAGCAACCTTTCTTTTAATAGCGGACCTCAATTTTGGTTCAACTTTGCTCCACTTGATTGGGTTGACGATGACTGCAAAATCAGCGTAGGAGCCGAAGTTGAAATTTCCAACTGCCTTGCCGAGTTTGGCAAATTCTATGCCATCCCCACCCTTGCCGCAAAGTGGACTTTTTAAAACAACCTACTATTAGCATCAAATAAAAGAAGGGAACTATAACTTTGTTGGCACAATTTATCGTGTAACTAGTTGATTCAAATTGAATCCCCCCATCCGAATTGCAATTCGCAATTCTCGTCCCCCTATTTTTCTGCGAAAAACAAGGGGACAATTAAGTACGGCAAAGCTGGGAGGTGGTAAAATCTGAAAAGTCCATTTTTTGTACCAACAGATATATAATTGCCTAAAAGAAAATGAGATGTACCGATATCGGTACATCTCATTTTTATAATATTTTTATCTCTTCTTTAATCGATATACACTTTTTCAGAGACGATTTTACCTTGTGCAGTTTTAGCCAAGACAACATATATGCCATGAACGAGGTTATCAGTAGCCACTTCGTTTCCTTGAGCATTTGCAACCTCAATACCTGTCAAATTGTAAATTGACATATTTACTACTTCGGCACCTTTCATCTCAATTTTATTGTCATACACAACCATTGTAATGATTTCATCGGCATCAACTTTTTCGACACCCGACTCTGAGCAAGTAGCAGTATATTTAGCCACACCTTGTTTTGGGATAAGGGTCCACAAATGAATTTTTTTACCATCAACTTTTGCAATGGCAGTAGTAACAAATGTGCCATTTGACACACCACTTGCACCAAGCACAGGATAGCTATTGAGTTTTTTAGCCGAAGCTTCGCCATCGGTCACATCGATGAGGTTGAGATATCCTTGTTGAACCGATGTTTTATAAGTCACAGCAGCTGCAAGTTTAAATTTGCCATAAACAAATGGAACATAACTTGTGCCATAACTATTTCCATCGAGAGCAGCAGTATTTAATTCGCGAATGAATGTGCCATTTGCATTAAACAATGTTGGAGCTCCATTTTTACCTGTTGCCCAGAATGTTCCGTCCTCATTGGCACGAATTTCGATTACTGCATATGAACCACCATAGTTAAATGCTGCTCCTGTATTATCTTTAAGAGTAATTTCAGTAGGTGTAGGATTTGCCACGCCATTTGTTACAGTATAAACATATACTTTACCCTCATAACCAGTATTTGAAGTAAAATAAAGTTTACCATTATTGATTGTACCCGATGTGCTCATCAAGTCGCCCGAACGACCTCCATGGCTTGTTGTTTCAAGCACAAGAGAAGGCGTTGCAGAGTCGCTATTCCAGCTATATACTTTCAACGCACTTGTTGCGCCATAAGCCAAATTACAAGCGACGATAGTGCCACCCATATTTGCAACCGAACTAAATTGATATGCATCTTTAGTAATTCCTGTTGATGGCAAACTTCCTTTCATCTCACCTGTATTGGCATTTACGATACGAATATTTCCGGTTGAATTATCGGGATCGCGTTGCACTACATAAAGGTTATCTCCTTTCAATGCCATGTTACGAGTATAATCATTTGCAGGATTCATCCAAGATGCAGATGTGCCGCCTGCTGCTGAATAGCTCCAATCATTAGTAAACACTGTAGGAATTGACACATTTGTAGATGGTTCTGATGAGCCTGCTTCGGTGATTGTGCCCGTACAATTAATTTCAATGCGAGCCGAACCACTTTGTACTGCCACATATCCGCTATAAGTGCCTGGTGATTTTGAGGTGTCAAGACTTATTGTCATTGTGCCACCAGTGCGATTATTCCAACCCGATGTTACTACCTTAAATACCGATGCACTGCTATTATATATGATATCACTTGAGAGATTAGCACCCTTAATTGTCACCGACGACGATGGAGCGGCAGCACCTTTTTGTGCTGTAAATGACAATGAAGTTGCACTTGCAGTAAGTGATGGAGTGCCGGGGGTAGGAGTTGGCTCGCTCGCATCGGTGATTGTTCCTGTGCAATTAATTTCAATGCGAGTAGAACCACTTTGCACGGCAACATACCCGCTATAAGACCCCACACCTTTTGATGTGTCGAGACTTATTGTCATTGTACCACCAGTGCGACTATTCCAGCCCGATGTAGTCACCTTAAATGCCGATGAACTACTATTATACACGATATCGCTTGAGAGGTTGGCTCCGGTAATTGTCACCGACGATGATGGCGCTGTAGCACCTTTTTGTGCTGTAAACGACAATGATGTAGTGCTTGCCTTGAGCGATGGAGTGCCAGGAGCTGGCTCTGATGACGATGTGATTGTACCTGTGCAATTAATTTGAATGCGAGTAGTTCCACTTTGCACTGCGATATATCCACTATAAGAGCCGATTGATTTAGATGTATCAAGAGTTATTTTCAATGTACCACCTGTGCGACTATTCCAGCCCGATGTAGTAACAGTAAATGCCGATGAACTGCTACTGAAATTGATGTCACTTGTGAGATTAGTCCCAGTAATTGTAACGGTTGTAGATGGAGCTGTGCCACCTTGAACACCTGTCAACGACACCGATGTGGTACTCGCCTTGAGCGATGTAGATGGTGTTTCTTCGCCAGAGACATTAAACGCCATCATATCTTTATACATGTTCATGATTTTTGTACCATAGTCACTTGCTGTTGCCCATCGTCCACTAAGGTCTTCCCAGTTGGGTGCAATACCACGAGTTACATATTTAAAACGAGGATCAACGAGTGTTTCGCCTGCAGGGATTGACTTTGTACAAGCATAGGCATAGAGGTGTTGTATTTGCGCAGTCACGCCCTCTTTTACTGTAGAAAATTGGCAACCTTTTTGACCAAGAACAGTCACACCAAGACCACAATAGTTATGATCGTCGGGGGTTACTGCAGTCCCACCTGTGTATTTAAACCATCCTGTTTCAATGATTGATTGGCAAAGTGCGATATCTCCACGCAATCCATAAATGGGAGATACTGCCATAAATTGTTCGGCAATTTCACGGTCAAACGAACTATTTTTAGATTTCACAAACTGATACATTCGTTCCACCGTTGCCACATTTGTTCCCAAAATAGGAGTTGCCGCATTTGCCACAACAGCCGCTATGAGGAACAACATTAGAGAGGTAAACTTTTTCATTAAGTTAATTGTGTTAAGAGTTATGATATTAAATATTAATACAAAAACAAACTGCAATATTAGCAAAAAAAATCGAGATTTGAAACTTTTAAGCCAATACTACTCAAAAAAAGAGAGCCAATAGACTATTTAGTGAAAAAATATCAGCATCTACTCATCAACCACCCTGATGCTTGTTCTTCTATTCTTCTTCTATTCTTCTCAAAACATAAAATATCCCCATGTGATTATGCATTATTAATTAAAAATGCTATCTTTGCTTTTTAAACCCACAACAACTTGACATGAAGAAACTTTTTTTGATATTAATAGCAATATTGACACTCACGGCTTGCTCCGAAAGTGTCGATACAAACAAAGTTTCGGCAATAGAACAATTTATCGCCGACAAAAACTATGAATCGGCTCAAGATATATGTAACGACATTGCCGACGATGCCGATTTAAAAGAGATTTCTATCAACGAATTATGCCGTTTATCGTTGGCTTATGCCAAACTTGCCGAAAAATCAAAAGAAGATGCCAATATGGCAATGGCAATAAAATGCTATCGCGAAGCATTATTGATGAATGCCGATTCGGTAGCAGCATTCTTTGCCGAAATCCCAGTTGACGATATGCCGTTTGGCGAAATACTCAAGGCCCTATCGGGAGCCATTGACACTCCTTGCGACATATCCGACTACGACTATGAAGATTGTATCGACGAGGAGCATCAACACCACGACGATGAACACAAAAAAGAAAATAACAATAAAAAGAACAAAAAATAAAGTATGGGAATGAACGATTGGCAAGCCGGCCTACAGGCATTTCTCGACTCTAACCCCGATTTACCCCAAGGAGAAGAATCAGCACCTATTGCCGAAGAAAAAACATCTTCAAAGCAACCTCGACTCGACATTATCCTCGAGAAAAAGGGCCGCGGAGGCAAAATTGCAACAATTGTTACCGGTTTCACCATGTCGGACGATGAGGTTGCCGAGTTGGCAAGCAAAATGAAATCGGCTCTTGGCACAGGCGGTTCGGCTCGCGGAGGCGAGATACTCATTCAAGGCGATAAGCGCGACGCCGTTTTGAAATTCCTCATCAAACAAGGTTACAAAGCTCGTATTATCTAATTTTTTCACTAACGATATGCTCACAGTATATAAGGCATCGGCTGGTTCAGGAAAAACATATACTCTCACATATGAGTATATAAAATTCTTATTGGGATATAAAGACCCCGACACAGGGATATATCATTTAAGAACCAATCCCAAAGAGGAACATCAAAGCATATTAGCCGTAACATTTACCAATAAAGCGACCGAAGAGATGAAGCGTCGCATCATCAAGGAACTTGCCCTCATTGCCGAAATGCCTTCGATGGGTGACGAAAAAAGCCCATACCTTAACGACTTATTGAAGTTATATCGTTGCGAGCCTCAACAATTGCGCAAAACTGCTCACATAGCGCTATTTCAATTGCTCTTTAATTACACATTCTTCAATGTGAGCACCATTGACTCTTTTTTCCAAAATGTATTGCGCACATTTGCGTTTGAAGCCGAGCTCGATGGCAACTATGAGATTGAACTCCACGATTCTCTTGCGTTTGTAGCAGGTATAACCGAATTACTCAACACCATTCGATATAAGGACGACGCACATTCGCAACAATTGTCAAAATGGATTAAAAAATACATGTTCTCACTTATTGACAAAGGGAATAAATTCAATGTATTTAATCGCAAATCTCACGCATTCAAAGAACTATACGAATTCGTGAGCAAAACATCAAATGAACAATTCAAACTGCTATTAGATGATAAAGTGATAGGATATTTTGAAGATTCTTCGCGCATCATTAAGTTTGAAGAAAAACTAACAACCGAAATAGACAATATTATTACACAAATAAATCAATCGGCTAAATCGGTATTAGGCATATTGAATGAAGATGAATTAGATGGATTAAACAAACCTAATACACTAAATCCATTACAAAAATGGGCGAAATATAAACGCGGCGAAGAAATTCAGATAACAGCCTCATTTATAAAAGTAGGGACCGGAGAACGGTCTCCTTTCAAAGGTGAATATATTAAGAAAAAAACAAACGCAGCCTCTTTATGTAAACAAGAGCCCATCGCCAATGCCGTTGCTTCCATCACCTCAAAAGTGCAACGACTTAAATTATTAAGTTTATTGCATAAAGACATCTATATGCTTGGGCTCGTTGGCGATATATTGAAAAATGTGAAGCAATATAGAGAAGAAAATAATCTCATTTTATTGTCGGACACTAACGACCTATTGCAACGAATAATAAGCAAAGAAGAAGCTCCATTTATTTACGAACGCATGGGAATGAGACTGAAACACTTCTTAATCGATGAGTTTCAAGACACCTCTAAAATGCAATGGCTCAACATCAACCCATTGGTTTCGGAAAGTTTATCAAACAACTATGACAATCTCATAATTGGCGACGAAAAGCAATGTATTTATCGCTTTAGAAACTCCGACCCCTCATTATTGCGCGAGCAAGTGTCGCGTGAATTTGAAGGGAATATCATTGAGCGTGGAGCCAACATCACAGAGAACACCAACTGGCGTAGTTCGGCCGAAGTGATAATGTTTAACAACACTTTATTTTCGGCACTGGCTTCTAAATTAGAAGCCGAAGACGCTTACTCCAATGTTACGCAACAAGTATCGGCAAAACACTCTTCGCACCATGGATATGTGAAGGTTGAGTTTTTTGGCGATAAAGATACCGATAACGAACAAAGAGTGCTAATGGCTCTCGACAAAATGGCATGCGACATTAAGCGACAATTAAACTCGGGTTATAAGCAAAGCGACATCGCAATATTAACGCGATGGAATAAAGATGGACATAAAATAATTGAGTATTTAATGAAGCTCATTGCCAACCCCGATGCCGATTTCCCTAAAATAAACATAATCTCTGACGATTCATTTAAGATTGATTCGTCACCTATGGTAAAACTTATATTGAGCATATTGCGCCTTATCAACGAT
Source organism: Muribaculaceae bacterium (assembly GCA_045637505.1). Classification (GTDB taxonomy): domain Bacteria; phylum Bacteroidota; class Bacteroidia; order Bacteroidales; family Muribaculaceae; genus RGIG4079. The sequence goes on from JAZTZO010000019.1 coordinate 23,855, forward strand.
GAGGCCGACATCTCATCACGCCGTTCATCGCAACGCCACATCAATAAATTCACTCATCGATACATCTTTTATTCCAACAACGGCAAGTCGCCCAATGAAGCCATCGAATTGGCATTAAGCGAAGACCCATTAGAGATTGACAACCTTCTCGAAACGGTATTAGACATGAGGTGCCTCAATTTGCCATCGTTGGTAGAGCGCATTATTGAATTCTACATTACCGACAAAGAGACTCGCACTCGTGAGGCTGTCTTTTTAACTGCATTTCAAGACGAAGTGCTCGATTTTTGTTCTCATGGCAAAAGCGATATCAATTCGTTCTTAAAATGGTGGGATAACCCTAAGGCTGAACACATCATAACCTCATCAACCGATATTGATGCCATTAGAGTTATGACTATCCACAAATCAAAGGGGTTAGAATTTAAATGTGTACACATTCCATTAGCAAAATGGAAACTCGCAGGGAAAAGCGATTTAAAATGGTTTAAAGGCATTGAGATTGATTGCTTTGACAACGAAATCGTGCCACCTGTATTGGCATTAAGTAACTCAAAAAAGAATCTTGAAGGCACTCCTTTTGAAGCAGAATATTTAGCCAGCAATCAAGCCGATAAAATTGACGAATTAAATACCACATATGTAGCATTTACACGAGCCATTGATGAGTTATGTATAAATTGCATCTACTACGCCAACAATAGTCGTAATATTGCAACCGACATCAAAGATGCGTTTGAACTCGCCACTTCTACTTTCTGCAATTCACTCAAAGATCGTTATAGAGATGCCAATGGTGAGCTGTTCATCCCTCTCGATGGCATAGTTGATAATAAAATTCTCGAGATAGGGAAACCCACCACAGCAGTAGCCGAAAGCGATGATAAGAAAAATACCCCCCCTGCCGAGCGTGTAGAAAATCGCGAAGCAGCATACTACTTTGTCAACTCACGCAATGATGTGTGGGAAAATTTTAACATCACCGATGAAGATGCTACCACAAAAGCACGCGAAAGAGGAATCTTCTTGCACAATGTTATGAGCAGAGTGCGCACCCCCGATGATTTAAAATTGGCATTAGACCGAGTTGCCTACCGTGCTCGTCTCGATGCACAAGAAAAAGATGAAGTCTTTGAAATACTATCAAAGGCTATTGCCGATGACAGGGTATCGCATTGGTTTAACAACTATAACAAGATACTCCTTGAACAATCAATCTCATTAAAAAATGCCGAAGGAACATATCGTCCCGACCGTGTTGTGTGGACCTCTCAAGGCACTATCGATGTCATTGACTACAAGTTTGGCGAAGAGCATAAAGAACAATATCAAAAACAAGTAAAAAACTATATGAATCTACTCACCGATATGGGGTTCCAAGCAGTGAGAGGGTTCTTGTGGTATATTGAAAAAGGAAAAATCGTAGAAATCAAATAAATTAAGATATGAAAATTAAATCTATTATTATTACAGTAGCAATGTTGCTTGTTGCAGGTGCCGAAGCTATCGCTTGCACTGGGCTCATTGTGGGGAAAGCAGCCACTACCGATGGTAGCGCTTTAGTGACTTATGCAGCCGATAGCCACACTCTATATGGCGAATTGTATAACCAACCTGCCGCCGACCATCCAGCCGGAGCAATGCGAAAGGTTTTCGAATGGGATACTGGCAAATATTTGGGTGAAATACCCGAGGTTGCCCACACCTATCGCACAATTGGCAACATGAACGAGCATGGTCTTGTAATCGTTGAAAGCACATGGGGTGGCCGCGAAGAACTCGTTGACACCACTGGCATTATCGACTATGGCTCTTTGATATACATCTCTCTTCAACGCGCTAAAACTGCCCGCGAAGCCATTTCGGTAATGACTAATCTGGTTAAAGACTACGGCTATGCCAGCTCGGGCGAATCATTTACCATTGCCGACCCCAACGAGGTGTGGATTATGGAACTCATAGGCAAAGGTGGTAAAGAAAAAGGCGCTGTGTGGGTAGCAATACGCATTCCCGACGACTGCATTTCAGGACACGCTAACCACTCTCGCATACACCGTTTCCCATTAAAAGATAAAGAAAACTGCATCTACTCGCCCGATGTTATCAAATTTGCTCGCAAACAAGGGTACTTCAATGGCAAAGACGAAGAGTTTAGTTTCTCTTTGGCCTATGCTATTACCGATGCAAGCGCACTACGTGGATGCGATGCCCGTGTGTGGAGCTATTACAATCGTTTTGCCGACAAGATGGATTCATACCTTCCATGGGTGCTCAGTGGCGAGGGTGAGGTGTTGCCTTTGTGGGTGAAACCTACTCGCAAAGTGAGCGTGCGCGATATGCAAAACATGATGCGCGACCACTTCGAAGGCACTCCTCTCGACATGACTCAAGACATTGGTGCTGGTGCTTTCAAATTACCATATCGTTGGCGTCCATTGACCTACAAAGTTGACGGCAAAACCTATACACACGAACGCGCTATTGCAACCCAACAAACAGGCTTCTCACTTGTGGCTCAATTGCGTCCCTATAAACCCGACTATATGAAAACCATATTGTGGTTTGGCGTTGACGATGCCAACACTTGTGTATATATCCCATTCTATAACTGCACCACTACCGTCCCACGCCAATTTGCAGTGGGCAATGGTGACTTATATAACATATCATGGGATGCAGCATTCTGGGTAACAAATTATGTCGCTAATCAAACCTACCAACGCTACTCATTAATGATTGATGATGTGCGTAAGGTGCAAAAAAGTTTAGAGGACTCAATAGCTGTAGATGTTGCAATGATAGAACGCGAAATAGCCGAATTCTCGCCACAAATAGCAAGCTCTCTATTGCAAGACTTATCAAACATATGGTCAGAAAAATATGTAACCCAATATAAAAAACTTGGCGACTACCTATTGGTGAAATATCTCGACGGAAATGTAAAAAAGGAAAAGAACGGAAAATTTGAACGCACACCCTATGGCATGCCCGCTTCTCCTAAATTCCCAGGATACGACGAGCGATATCATCGCAGCATTGTTGATGAAACAGGCGATAGATTGCAAGTTAAAGAGCCAAAATTGGGTCAAAAATAGGCGCCAAAAATGAAATTATTTGCAGAAAAGTTGCCTATATAGAAGATATTGACTAACTTTGCACAGTTTTTTCAAAAAGCATAAAGTGGAAAAGTTTTCAGAGTTTAAGCTGCCGCTAAAGAGTATGCCTATTGGTAATCAGCAATTTGAGTACCATTTGGGCAAGGAATTTTTCGCTAATATGGAAAGTTCCGATATTCATGATGCCAACTTAACTGTGAATCTATCGGTAACCCACAAGAGTGACATCTATGACCTAAACTTTGAAATAACAGGAGAGATGACACTGCTTTGCGACCGTTGTCTCGATGAGATGCAACAACCGGTAGATGTAGAATATCACATTGTGATAAAATATGGCGATGAATATTGCGACGACTTAGACGAAGTGATTGAAATCCCCGAGAACGAAAACTACTTTAATGTTGCTGAATTAATTTATGATACAGTATCGTTAGAGATACCTATCATGCATGTTCATCCTGAGGGCGAATGTAATGAAGCAATGAACGAAATATTGCAACAACATCAAGCCGGAGAAGGTGGACAATCGGTTTCAGATGAGGAGCAACCTATTGATCCTCGCTGGGCAAAACTTAAAGAATTAAGCGAAAACAATTAAATAAAATATTAAAATAAAATGGCACATCCTAAACGAAAACAATCAAAAACAAGAACTGCAAAACGTAGAACTCACGATAAAGCAGTAGCTCCTACACTTGCTCTTTGCCCTAACTGTGGTGCATGGCATGTATATCACACTGTATGTGGCGAATGTGGCTACTACCGTGGCAAAGTTGCTATCGAAAAGAACGCAGCTGTTTAATCGAGCAATAGGGAGATTCCCTGTGGATAATTATATATCTCCTGAATTGATTTTTAGGAGATGTTTTTTCATTTTATATTAGTAAATAAAACCAATCAATAATGGTTAACGCAAGAATAGCTGGTATCGCATCATATGTGCCCGAAGACATTCTTGACAATGAGATGTTGTCGAAAATGGTTGACACAAATGATGAATGGATAACCACTCGCGTAGGGATTAAAGAACGTCGCATCCTCAAGCAAGAGGGTGTGGGCTCATCATTTTTAGGCATAAGTGCAGTAAACAAGTTGATTGAATCAACAGGCATTAATACCGAAGAGGTTGATTTATTGATTTGTGCGACTTCTAATCCCGACTATCGCTTCCCCTCTACTGGCTCTATAATTGCTGGCGGATGTGGATTTAAAAACGCTTATGCGTATGACATTCAAGCTGCTTGCGCAGGATTTATCGTTGCACTCCAAGAGGCTACCGCTTACATTCGTTCAGGAATGTACAAGAAAGTTGTCGTAGTGGCTGCCGAAAAGATGTCGTCAATGGTAAACTACTCTGACCGCACCACTTGCCCCTTGTTTGGCGACGCAGCAGCAGCTGTATTGGTAGAACCTACCGACGATGCCAATGTAGGTGTAATTGATGGTGTGTTCCGCGTAGAAACACACATCGACCACTTATTAATGAAAGCTGGGGGCTCGGTAAAACCAGCTTCTCACGAAAGCATTGATGCCGGTGAGCATTATGTATATCAAGATGGTCGCAATGTGTATAAACATGCTGTAACCAACATGCTTGAGTCTTCAATCGAAGTAACTCAACGCAACGGGCTCACAATGGACTCTATCGATTGGTTTATACCTCATCAAGCCAACTTGCGCATAATTGAGGCAGTTGCAGGCCGTGCAGGCGTTGACCCAGCCAAAGTGCTTGTCAACATCGAGCATTATGGCAACACAAGCGCTGCATCAATCCCATTGTGCTTGGATGAATATAAAGCGAAAATCAAGAAAGGTGACAAACTCATTCTCACTGCATTTGGTGCAGGCTTCACTTGGGGCGCGATGTATGTAGTTTGGGATATTTAATAAAACATTAACAAGCAACATCTTTCAAAAAAATTATATCAACACGAAAATGGCTCATCTCCCTATGTGAGAATTGGCTATTTTCGTGTTTGTTTTGTATAAAACTATAACCTATAATTTATGACTAAAGAGCATAGAGCGGGATTTGTAAATATAGTGGGGAACCCCAATGTAGGAAAATCTACACTAATGAACGACTTGGTGGGCGAACGCGTGAGCATTATCACAGCCAAAGCCCAAACAACTCGCCATCGCATCATGGGCATCGTTAATACAGACGAATATCAAATCGTTTTTTCCGATACCCCAGGGGTGTTATCACCCAAATACAAGCTCCAAAAAAGCATGCTTGACTTTTCGGAAGGCGCTCTCACCGATGCCGATATCCTTCTTTATGTAACCGATGTGGTGGAAAACCCCGAAAAAAATGCCGAGTTCTTGGCAAAGGTTGCTAAAGAAAAAATACCCGTATTATTAGTTATAAACAAGATAGACCTCTTAAAAGGTCAAGACGAACTAATCGAAATCGTAACTCGTTGGAAAGAACGATTGCCAAACGCCGAAATTTTTCCAACATCGGCCAAAGAGCATTTTAATGTAAAGACTCTAATGGCTCGCATCGTTGAGTTATTGCCCGAGTGCCCACCCTACTTTGGGAAAGACGCATTGACCGATAAACCTGCTCGATTCTTTGTCACCGAGATTATTCGCGAAAAAATCCTCTTAAACTACGACAAAGAGGTGCCATACTCGGTAGAGGTTATCGTAGAAAAATTTGACGAAAGCGACGACGCAATCCACATTATGGCAGTGATATATGTCGAACGCGACAGCCAGAAAGGAATCATTATAGGCAAGGGCGGGTCAATGCTTAAAAAGGTAGGCGTAGAAGCGCGCAAAGACATTTCAACATTCTTTGGCAAACGCATATACCTTGAAATGTTTGTAAAAGTAGAGGCCAACTGGCGCAATCGTGAAAATAAATTGCGTTCATTTGGATATATTGAATAAAATTGAAAGCCTTTCACATAAAATAGTTATATTTGTAATCAAACAATTGAAAAACCATCAGAAATTAGAATTATGGGAAATCTTGTAGCAATAGTAGGTCGTCCTAATGTAGGTAAATCTACACTTTTTAATCGATTGACCGAGTCGCGCCAGGCTATCGTTGATGATACCGCTGGAACAACTCGCGACCGCCAATATGGCAAAGTGGAATGGGGTGGCCGTGAATTCTCAATCGTCGATACCGGCGGTTGGGTAGTAAACTCTGAAGATATATTTGAAGGCGAAATAAACAAACAAGTAGCACTTGCCATTGAGCAAGCCGATGTAATCCTCTTTGTCGTAGATGCCATGAACGGTGTCACCGACCTCGACGACCATGTGGCAGAGATTCTTCGCAAGTCAAAGAAACCGGTGATGTTGGTAGCCAATAAAGTTGACTCTAACGATTGGCTTTACAATGTGCCCGAGTTTTACAGCCTTGGGCTTGGTGATCCCTACCCCGTATCGGCTGTGAGTGGATATGGCACAGGCGACTTCCTTGATGATGTTGTCGCTAAATTCCCCGAGAAAGACGATGACAATGAAGAGCAACTCGAAAACATACCCAAGTTTACTATCGTAGGTCGTCCTAATGCTGGTAAATCATCGCTAATCAACTCTTTCATTGGCGAAGAACGCAACATCGTAACCGACATTGCAGGCACCACTCGCGATAGTATTTACACTCGCTATAACAAATTTGGCTTCGACTTCTACCTTGTTGACACAGCAGGTATTCGCAAGAAAACAAAGGTAAACGAAGATATCGAATACTACTCGGTAATACGCAGTATTCGCGCTATTGAAGCATCAGATGTGTGTATCCTCATGATTGATGCAACTCGTGGCATCGAGGCTCAAGATACTAATATCTTCTCGTTGATTCAACGCAACAAAAAAGGCCTTGTGGTGTGTGTAAACAAGTGGGACTTGGTTGAAGACAAATCACTCGAAGCAATCAAGCACTACGAAGCATCTATTCGCGAGCGTTTTGCTCCATTTACCGACTTCCCCATCATCTTCACATCGGCGTTAACCAAACAACGCATCTACAAGGTGCTTGAAACTGCCGTTGAAGTATATAACAACCGCACACGCCTTGTGCCCACATCACAACTCAACAATGTGATGCTCGAAGTTATTGCAGCATATCCACCACCTGCCAACAAAGGTAAATATGTGAAGATTAAATATGTGACAATGCTTAAAGGCGCACCCGTGCCCACATTTATATTCTTCTGCAACTTACCTCAATGGGTAAAAGAGCCCTACCGCCGATATCTTGAAAACAAGATTCGTGCTAACTGGGAATTCTCAGGCACTCCAATATGCGTGTTTATGCGTGAAAAATAAAAACCTTAATACCCATAAGAAAAGTCCCACAATCGTTGATTATGGGGCTTTTTTATTACAAAATCTGGTCTAATGGTCATTTAAGCCCGTTTTCTATAAAATTGTTTTTTACATTCCGACAAAAATAAGCGAGGGAGTTGCAAATGCAACTCCCTCGCTGGGTTTATGAGATAAATGTGGTTAACCTCTATTAGTCTTGGAATTTAGCTTTGATAAACTCGCGGTTGAGACGAGCGATGTTGCTCAAAGGCACATTCTTTGGACATTCAGCGGCACAAGCACCGGTGTTGGTACAGTTACCGAAGCCAAGTTCGTCCATGCGTTTAACCATTGCACGAGCACGACGAGCGCGTTCTACTTGACCTTGTGGAAGGAGTGCAAATTGGCTAACTTTAGCCGAAACGAACAACATAGCTGAACCATTTTTACAAGCAGCAACACAAGCACCACAACCGATACAAGTAGCAGAGTCCATAGCTATGTCGGCTACTTCTTTAGAGATAGGCATTGCGTTAGCATCGGGAGCGCCACCACAGTTTACTGAAGTGTAACCACCAGCTTGTTGGATTTTATCAAATGCGTTGCGGTCAACTGTCAAGTCGCGAATTACAGGGAATGCTGCAGAACGCCATGGTTCGATAGTGATAGTGTCGCCATCTTTGAATTTACGCATGTGTAATTGACAAGTAGTGATGCCTTGAACTGGTCCGTGTGGGTGTCCATTGATGTAGAGTGAACACATACCACAGATACCTTCGCGACAGTCGTTGTCAAACACAACAGGCTCTTCGCCCTTTTCAACGAGTTGTTGATTGAGCATATCGAGCATTTCAAGGAAGCTGCTATCGGTTGATACTTTATCAAGTTGATAAGTTTTGAATTGGCCAGGTTCTTTAGGACCACGTTGACGCCAAATTTTCAAGTTTACGTTAATTGTTTTTTCCATTGTTGTAATTTTAATTATTTGGTAGGCTATCAGAGCCACTTATGAGGCGACTCTGATTACCCCGTGGTTACTATTATGACTTGTAGTTACGAGTTTGAACTTCGATAGCTTCGTATTTGAGAGGCTCTTTATACAATGTTGGTTTTTCGTTTTCGCCATTGTATTTCCAGCAGCTCACATACATATATTCTTCGTCGTTACGAGCAGCTTCACCATCTTGAGTTTGGTATTCTTCACGGAAGTGAGCACCACAAGATTCATTACGGTGAAGAGCGTCGATAGCCATCATTTTTGACATTTCGATGAAGTCTTCAAGACGAAGTGCTTTTTCAAGCTCAGTATTGAGGTCGTCAGCTTTACCTACGATGCGGAGGTCGTTATAGAACTCTTTACGCACTTCTTCAAGTTCGGCAAGAGCTTTAACAAGGCTGTCGAGTGTGCGACCCATACCCACGAGATCCCACATAACATGACCAAGACGCTTGTGAATTTCGTCGGGAGATTTGCTACCCTTGATGTTCATCAATTTTTCGATACGAGCGCGAACATCAGCTTCAGCTTTATCAAATTCAGGAGCATCAGTAGAGAAGTGAGGCACTTTAATTTGATCGCTGAGGTAGTTTTGCATTGTGTAAGGAAGCACGAAGTAACCATCAGCAAGACCTTGCATAAGAGCCGATGCACCAAGACGGTTAGCACCGTGGTCAGAGAAGTTACATTCACCGATAGCGAAGAGACCCTTGATTGAAGTTTGGAGTTCGTAGTCAACCCAGATACCACCCATTGTGTAGTGGCTTGCAGGGAAGATCATCATAGGAGTTTCGTATGGGTTATCATCTGAAATCATTTCATACATTTCAAACAAGTTACCATAACGGTCGCGAACTACATCTTCACCAAGGCGTTGGATAGCATATTTGAAGTCGAGATATACAGCTTGACCTGTACCAACACCATAACCAGCATCGCAACGCTCTTTAGCAGCACGGCTGGCGATGTCGCGAGGACAAAGGTTACCGAATGCTGGATAACGACGCTCGAGATAGAAGTCGCGATCTTCGTCAGGAATTTCGGTTGGTTTTTTCTTGCCGGCACGGATAGCTTCGGCATCTTCTTTCTTTTTAGGAACCCAGATGCGACCATCGTTACGGAGAGATTCACTCATCAAAGTAAGTTTTGATTGGTCTTCACCGTGAACAGGGATACAAGTTGGGTGAATTTGAGTAAACGCAAGGTTAGAAAGGTAAGCACCTTTACGGAATGCTTGGATAGCAGCCGAACCGTTACAGCCCATAGCGTTAGTAGAAAGGAAGAATGCACGACCATAACCACCAGTTGCAAGAACTACAGCGTGAGCAGCGTAGCGTTCGATTTCGCCAGTAACGAGGTTACGAACGATGATACCGCGAGCGCGACCGTCGATGATAACAACATCAAGCATTTCGCGACGGTTGAATGATTTCACTGTGCCTTTTTCGATTTGGCGGTTGAGTGAAGAGTATGCACCGAGGAGAAGTTGTTGACCTGTTTGACCTTTAGCATAGAAAGTACGAGATACTTGAGCACCACCAAATGAACGGTTAGCGAGCAAGCCACCATATTCGCGAGCGAAAGGAACACCTTGAGCAACACATTGGTCGATGATGTTGTTAGAAACTTCAGCAAGACGATATACATTTGCTTCGCGTGAACGGAAGTCACCACCTTTTACAGTATCGTAGAATAGACGGTAAACCGAGTCACCATCGTTTTGATAATTTTTAGCAGCATTCACACCACCTTGTGCAGCGATAGAGTGTGCACGACGTGGACTATCTTGGATGCAGAAGTTGTGCACATTGAAGCCCATTTCACCAAGAGTAGATGCAGCTGAAGCACCTGCAAGACCAGTACCTACAACGATAATGTCGAGGTTACGTTTGTTAGCAGGGTTAACGAGTTTTTGGTGAGCTTTATAGTTGGTCCATTTCTCAGCGACAGGACCTTCAGGAATTTTAGAATCAATCTTTGTTTCAGCAGCCGAAGACATGTCGGCATAATCCTTCATGATAGGAGTTGAATCAATCATTTTAGTCATATCGCTTATTATTTTTGTTCTGGTTTAACATTGTTTGTATCAGCAGGAGCAGCTTCAGGGGCTTCAGCAGGAACTTCTTCGCCACCACCCATTGGAGCACCAGCACCTTGCATTTGAGCTTGTTGCATTGCCAACTCTTGTTGAATCAACGCTTTCACTTGAGGAAGATCTTTACAGAAAGTTTTGATAGCTTTAGTCAAGACAGTTGATTTAGCTTCAGATTTAGCTTGAAGTTCAGCCATCTTAGCACCCATTTCAGCTTCAGAAACGCCTGAAAGTTGAATTTCCATCATTTGTTCTTGGAAAACTTGTTGGTCGTGTTGAATAGCTTCAACATAATTTTCGAAGTATTGTTTTTGGAGACCTTCGTCGTTGAGATAAGTTCCGTTTTTAGCTTCGATAGTGAACCACACTGCTTGGATAGTGAAAAGACCTACAACGATTGTAGTCCAGCAGCAAGCGATTTTTTTCAAACGAGGCAACCAAGTATCGTTATTCCAACCAGCAGTTTGGAACATTGACCAGAAACCATGATTCATGTGGAACCAAAGAGCTACGAAGCCAATGATGTAAACGATAGGAGTCCACACTTCGTTAAATGCAGCGTGAAGGAACAATGTACCCATTGCAGGGTTAGCAGCAGCGCCATCAACGAGAGCCCAAGTTGCAGGGTCGTGAGAGATAGCTTCAACGAGCTGCATTTTAGCCCAGAATTGAATCATATGAGCTGCGAGGAATGCCACTACAACAATACCAAGAACGAGCATGTTGTTTGATGACCATTCAACATGAGGAGGAAGAGTTGTTACATTGTAACGGTCGTTACCACGAGCTTTGCGGTTTTGCAAAGTGAGGATAAACGCGTAAACAATGTGAAGCACAAAAAGTGCTGCAAGACCCATAGATGCCACAAGCGCATACCAGTTGGCACCTAAAAGTTGACAAATCGTGTTGTAGGCAGTAGGCCACACGATAGCAACTGCATTCATCAATACGTGAAACGTAAGGAATAGGATAAGACAAGCTCCTGTTACTGACATAATGAGCTTTCTTCCTATAGATGAGTTAGTTAACCACATAGAAGTTTGAATTTAAAATTATTAATTAGTTAGTTTGAAAATTCTATTTGACACTATAAGTGTAAATCTAATGCAAATTTAATGCAAATAAGTCGTCTTAACAACTATTATTAAAGAAAAAATTCTTTATAGAAATCAAAATTTATGTTTAATTTCAAATTTAACTGAGTAATTTTTACAAACTTAACTTGAGCATAATTACTAATAAAAGGGAATACATATTCAACATGCGAAAAAAGTATCATTTTTTATGACTTTTTGACTTTTTTTACTACCTTTACACTCAAATTTAAATCATAAGATTATGAAGAAAACAATTGTTGACCTATTTGAATCATCGGCTAAACGATATCCTAATAACACTTTCTTATTAGAAAAAGTAGGTAAAGAGTGGACTAAAACCACATACTCTCAAGTTAAAGATCAAGTATATCGCCTTGGCGCAGGGCTTCAAGCTCTCGGTGTGAAGAAAGGCGAAAACATGGCTCTATTGAGCGAAGGTCGCAACATGTGGATTGTGGGCGAGCTTGCAATGTTCTATGCTGGAGCAGTCAATGTGCCCCTTTCAATCAAACTTGAAGAACGCAACGACCTAATGTTTCGCCTCATTCATGGCGATGTAAAATATATTATGGTTTCGGGCACTCAACTCAAAAAAGTTCGCGCTATCAAAGATGAGCTCCCCGAAGTGAAACATATCATCATTTTTGACAAGCAAGAAAGCTACGAAGATAAAGAAATTGCTCTTGAAGATGTGCTAAAAAAGGGTGATGAATTCCTCGCTTCACACACCATGGAAGAGTTCTTAAGCGTGGCTCAATCAATTCAAAACGATGATTACGCAACAATTACCTATACAAGTGGAACAACTGCCGATCCTAAAGGGGTTGTACTCACTCACCGCAACTACACTGCCAACGTTGAGCAATCGCTCACACTCGTTGACATTGACGAGACATGGCGCACACTCATCATCCTCCCACTCGACCACTGTTTTGCGCACGTAGTAGGGTTCTACATCATGATGGCTCAAGGTGCTACTGTTGCCACTGTACAAGTAGGACGCACTCCATTGGAAACGCTCAAAAACATTCCATTAAATATCAAAGAGGTGAAACCTCACTTCATTTTGAGTGTGCCTGCTTTGGCCAAAACTTTCAAGAAAAACATCGAGCAAGCTATTCGCGCCAAAGGTAAAACTACCGAAAAACTCTTCAACTTCGGTCTTAAAGTTAAGCAAACCTATTACGGCGATAGCAACCTCGATTTCAAGGGCTTCCGTCTATTGCTCAAACCACTCGTTGCGCTCTTTGACAAAATCCTTTTCTCAAAAGTGCGTGAAAACTTTGGTGGCGAACTTCGTTTCTTCATCGGTGGTGGTGCATTGCTCGACAAAGATCTACAAAAATTCTATGTAGGCGTGGGAATGCCTATGTATCAAGGATATGGACTCTCTGAAGCCACTCCTGTACTTTCTTCAAACGGACCCGAAAAATATCGTTTCGGCTCAAGCGGAAAACTCGTTACTCCTATCGATTTGAAGATTTGCGACGACAACGGCAAAGAACTTCCATTAGGCGAAATGGGCGAAATCGTCGTTAAAGGCGAAAATGTAATGGCTGGCTACTGGAAAAATCCCGAATCTACAGCCGAAACCATCAAAGACGGCTACCTTTATACCGGCGACTTGGGTTATATGACAAAAGAAGGCTTGTTGTATGTCAAAGGTCGTTTCAAAAGTCTTCTCATCTCAAGCGACGGCGAAAAATACAGCCCCGAAGGTATTGAGGAAGCAATGGTGCAATTAGCTCCATCTATCGACCAAGTGATGCTTTACAACAACCAATCGACCTATACTACAGCTGTTGTTGTTCCAAATAAAGACTATTTGAAACGCGCATTGAAAGACAAAGGTCTATCGCTCGACACCGAAGAAGGTCGCATCGAGGCGTTGAAATTGGTTGAAGCCGATGTGGCTATGTTCAAGAAAGGTGGCGAACACGAAACAATGTTCCCCGACCGCTGGCTACCTGCTGCTATCGCAGTATTGGCTGAGCCATTTACCGAACAAAACCAAATGATTAACAGCACAATGAAGATGGTACGCGGCAAAATTGAAAAAGCCTATGCCGACCGCATTGCCTACATGTACACCCCCGAAGGAAAACAACTCCTCAACCCACAAAACATCGAAGCATTAGCATAATAACGAATCACTCGTTATCCCATTATACAACAATAGAGGCTGCACTAAAATGCAGCCTCTATTGTTGTTATTTTGAAACAGTTTGTTACAAATTATTTATCCACTCCATAATATCGTGTAGCACTTGTTCGGAGATTGTCGTTTCTATTCCTCCGTAGTTCATACTTGCTTGGCGTGACGATGAAGGTTGGAATAAATGATTTAGCCCATCATACCCCTTTATTGTTGCATGAGGTATCGCTTTTCGCGCCGCACCAAGATTTTGAGTCGCTTCTACTTGAAAATCCCATGTACCATTCAATGCTAACACTGGGCATTTTACTTGCGATAGATATTTCGCTGGATCGAGTTTCACAAATGCCACATACCATGGTGATGACATCACCTTAACCGATTGCGCTATCTCTTCCGCGCTATGGTTACCAGTCGCACTCATTATTTCGTTCAAGCGATTGGCAAGTTGCAATGAGTCGGTAGAATTATATATCGCATCAAACATTGCCTCAATATCTTTGGCTTGTTGTGTAGAGAGAGGCATTCCTGCCATTTCCGATATAAGATGATTTTGTTTTATCAATATATCACGACCGCTCACATATGGTCCGGCAAGTGTAACGATAAAGTCCACTTCATTGGGATGCATTGCGGCATCAATCACAGCAATTAATCCGCCTTCGCTATGGCCTACGATGCCTATGTGTGTAGTATCAATATCGTTGCGTGTTTTGAGATAATTGATTGCAGCCATCGCATCGGTAGCAAAGTCGAGAGTTGTATCATCGGCACTCCCACGCGATGAGCCACCCACCCCACGATCATCATATCGCAATACTGCTATACCATGGCGAGTGAGATAATCGGCGATAACGGCAAATGGTTTATGCCCCATCAATTCCTCATCACGATTTTGCGCTCCGCTACCACTCACAAGCACTACTGCTTTATGCTTTTTGCCCCAAAAGGGAGTAGTTAATGTGCCGGCAAATGTCAAATCACCATTTTGAAAAGTAACCTCCTTGACATTATACACAAATGGAGGTTGAGGCTCTTGTGGTCGATTTAATTGAGCGGCTTCGGCTGTAGTGCGAGTAAGAGTTAAAGGAATTGACATTCCTTGAGTGAATGTTCCTGTTATTGATTTATCATCTTGAGCAATCACTCCTTTATAATTTGCTCGCAATGCAGGCATATCAATCTCTATTGAGTCACCTTTTACCACAACCTTTTCACAAGGGATATCCTTTGCTCCTTGCATTGGAGAATCAAGCGTTGCACTCCACTCTCCATCATGAGCAATGTGGAACACGATAGGAAGATTTGCAACCTTACCCTTCCAATGCCCTACAAAATCAGCAGCCGATGCTACTAATCCACAAAGCAACATCACAAGAAATATACAACCTTTGCGTTTCATAATTTTATTATTTTTCTAATTGCGAGAGGATTGAGCGTAGTTGCTCATCGGTAGTAGTGAGTCGTAAGCGGCACTCGGTGAGCAATTCGGTTGCACGGCGAGTGTAGTCGGTCAATCTATCGATATCGCATTTATCACCTTGCATCATTTGCAATATTGATTCTAATTCGCTCACAGCTTCGGTATAAGTCATCTCCTTTACAGACTTAAATTGCAGTTCATTTGCCATAGTTAGTATAGTTTTTTATTTTGTTTCTGATATTATAGTGCCATTGGCAAGAGTTGTTTCTATCTCTGTTCCCGATGGGATTTGCGATGCATCGGTTACGGCTTTCCCCTCAACACGAGTAATAGAATATCCACGACGCAAAGTGGCCTCGGGCGAGAGAGCGTTGAGCATCTCTTGCATCGAGTCAAGACGGTCATTGCGGCGGCGAAGCACCACATCAGTAGCCGATGCAATCGAGTTCATAATATGTTCAAGTCGAGCGAGTTCGGGTGTAATGCGACGAGCGCCTATTTGTGCCAATGACAACATATCACCACGCAATCGGGCCGATTCTCTTTCTATTGCAGTCAAAGGTGCTGTAGGCAATATAGCCTCATAGCGAGATAATTGCTCGTTACATCCGGCAATACGGTCGCTCACTACTTGCAATATTGATGCACCCATTGAACGAAGAAATTTCAACGCCTCATCTCCACGATTTATCAACCACTCGGCAGCAGCCGTTGGTGTTTTCACTCGCATATTAGCCACATAATCGAGCACAGTAATATCTCGTTCATGACCTATCCCCACAATTACTGGCAATGGGAATTGTGCTATATGAGCAGCCAAGTCATAATTTTCAAATGCTTCAAGGTCGCTCGTAGCACCACCTCCACGAATAATCACTACCCCATCCCATTCCTCTTGCTGTAGAGCAATTTGGTCGAGAGCAGCAATAATCGTTAATGGAGTGCGATCGCCTTGCATTGTAGCTTCAAAAAGTTGAGTTTTGAAGTTTAGTCGTGAGGTATTATTGTATAACTGATTGATAAAATCGCCATATCCAGCAGCTCCACGAGCCGAAACAACGGCAATGCGCAGTGGCACTTCGCACCATTCGAGTTGGCGATTCATTTCAAGAATACCTTCTCTTTCAAGTCGCGCCAAAATTTCGCGACGGCGACGGAGCAAGTCGCCCATAGTATATTCGGGATTAATGGCTGTTATCACAAGCGACATACCATAAACAGGGTGCATTGATGCCGATGCTCGCACCATCACTTTCAACCCCGATGCAAATCGTTGACCGGTAGCATTAAAGAAATCGACCGAAAGCCGAGAATACACATTTGCCCATATCACTCCGCGCGCTTTGGCAAGAGTAGCACCCGTTTCGAGATGTTTTTGCAACAATTCCATGTAGCAATGTCCACCACGAGCCGACACATCACTCAACTCGGCCGTAACCCACACATTTTGTGTCTCGGGAACAGTCATCAACGATGCTATGCGTTGATTGAGTTGTAATAGTGTGAGTGATTGTTCATTCATTATCAAAGGCTTTCTATAATACTATTGTTTCTTAAATTTTTTACCAGTCCATTTATAGCTGAGTTGAGGACGAATCCATTTTGACACTTTTTGCCATGTTGTTTTATCGAAATATTCGCTCAAACGGTTGGCTATAGTCAACACTCCTGTCTCTACATCAAAGTTATAACTGGCAATTATGAATGGCACCACATTCTCCACATCGGCACGCACTTTTTTTCCCTCATCGGTGAGCCAGTCGGCTAATTTTGGTTCTAAAAAAAATCTCTCGGTAGGGAGTTTTTTCCATTCAAAGTCATAAAATGCGATTTCGCTATCGGGCATAGGAATGGAATGTGTTGATATGAGCACTATTACATCATAAACGGGCATTGACAACTGATAACTCAACACATCCGAGGCCCTAAACTCAATGCATGTGGTATCGCTACAAGTTATAACACACGAGTCCTCAAATACGCTCAACGACGGACGATTGTACTCACTTTCATAGTAGTCAATCATATCAAGACGCGTATTGTAATCTATTGATGGAAATATATCTTGAGGCGCTTCAACAAACAAGTGT
Source organism: Muribaculaceae bacterium (assembly GCA_045637505.1). Lineage (GTDB taxonomy): Bacteria > Bacteroidota > Bacteroidia > Bacteroidales > Muribaculaceae > RGIG4079. Next base: position 41,097 of record JAZTZO010000019.1, read on the forward strand.
TTCGCAGCCACTTGTCGTTGATTTTCCTTTGCCATGAGCGACATTCCGGCAACACATAGGCACATTATAATCAATACAATTCTTCTCATATCGTGTATAACGTTTTTCTTGATGTTTCTACTTCTTACGACGCGATATTTTCTTACCTCCACGTCCTTTTCGCTTAAACTGTTCAAAGTTTTCGTTTTCATCTACATCATCGCCAGCAGCCTTCTTGCGATTGCGGCGAGCCGATGCTCGAGCATAATCGCGTTCGGGGTCGGCAATCTCGGTAAATACTCGTTTGCCAAGGAAGTCGCTACCCTTGAGCGATGCCACCACACGCTTTGCATCACCCTTCTTCACATCAAATAGTGAATATCCGGGCAATAGGTCGATGCGTCCTACCTCAACGCGAGCGCCAGGCACCCATTTATTGATTATCTCAATGAGATTTCCGGCATAGAACCCATCACTTTTGCCAAGGTTAATATATACGCGAGCCATACCTTTTTCGGCTGTGCGACGATCTTTCTCTTTATCGTTACGAGGTTTGTTATTCTCGCCTCGTTCTTTCTTTTCATTTTTGGGTTTCTTATCCTCAACAACCTCTATTACAGGTGCATCTTTGTAATATTCAAGTAGGCGATTAAACTCAAGAGAAAGAATGCGTTTTAACAAATCTTCTCCCGAGAGCCAGCCAAGTTTACGGCTCACACCAGTGAAATATTTATCGATTTGTTCGTCATTAACCTCTACTTGTTCCAATCGATGAGCGAGGTTATAAAGTTGTTTCTCAATAATATGCTCGGGCGAGGGAACCTCCTTGCGTTCAAATTTTTTACCAATAATCTTCTCAATGTCACGAATTCGACTCTTTTCACGAGAATGAACAATCGACACCGACACCCCTGTGCGACCAGCGCGACCTGTACGACCCGAGCGATGGGTATATACAGCTGTATCATCGGGCAAACCATAGTTTATCACATGGGTGAGTTCATCAACATCAAGTCCACGAGCTGCCACATCGGTAGCCACGAGTATCGAAATCACACGGTCGCGAAATTTCTTCATTGTCAAGTCGCGTTGCTGTTGCGATAAGTCGCCATGCAACGCGTCGGCATTATAACCGTCTTGTATAAGCTTATCGGCAATTTCTTGAGTATCGCGACGAGTGCGGCAGAAGATTATAGCATATATATTAGGGTTATTATCGGCAATGCGCTTGAGTGCAAGATATTTATCGCGCGCATGCACCATATAATAAATATGATTCACATTAGCAGCCCCTTCATTGCGTTGTCCCACAACAAATTCAACAGGGTCGTGCATATATTTCTTTGCAATCTTGCCTATTTCGGGGGGCATAGTTGCCGAGAACATCAACATCTTGCGTTGCTCGGGCACATGCGACAACACCTCATTGATTGAGTCGAGAAAGCCCATATTTAGCATTTCGTCGGCCTCATCAAGAATCACGGTGTGCACATTTTCGAGATGCGCCACTCCTCGTTTTATCAAGTCGAGCAAACGGCCAGGAGTAGCCACAATCACTTGCACTCCCCTACGCAATGAGCGTATTTGGCTCTCAATGCTTGAACCACCATACACTGGCAACACTTTTACTTCGGGAAGATATTTTGAAAAGTCGGCAAGGTCTTCGGCTATTTGCAAACAAAGTTCACGAGTGGGCGAAAGTATCACGGCTTGAGGTTCACGCAACGATGCATCAATGCGTTGCAATACTGGCAAACCAAACGCGGCAGTTTTACCTGTACCCGTTTGCGCCAACGCTACAACATCATTATCTTCTTTTAATAAGTGAGGAATCACTTTTGCCTGCACAGGCATGGGCATTTCAAAGCCCATTTCACTAATAGCAAGCAACAGTTCATCGCTCACTCCCAATTCTTCAAATGTTTTCATTCTACAAAGATAACACTTTCAATCCACAAATTGCATAAAATTAGTCCAAACAAAGCCACTACTCTTCATATTCTCGGAAGGGCAACCCCTTTTGCAATAATGAATTATAGAACTCAATTTTCTTGACTCCCAATTCATCAATTTTATCATACATATTTGGCTTTGACTTTGCTTTGTTATTTAATGCGTTAGAATATCCCGAATTGCTCGTTTCAAATGTTGAAACTATTATACTTCCTATCGTTTCATCAGCGGCCGATGCAATATATTTATTCTTTATCTCTTGTGCTTTAATGGTATAATTTTTTAATATTTGATAAGCAAAACTCATATATGGTGTCTTTTCAATTGAATCAGATGCCAATTGATAACAACCATTCAGTTGCTTCTTCATTTCATTCACTGCCAAATTTTTCGTTTCTTCCCATTGTTGGCGTTCGGCCTCGGTTTTGGCTTGAACATCACGAATTGAGTCAAATTGTTGCTGCGCAATAGTGGCTTCTTGTTTTGCTTCGGCGGCATCTTTTTGCGCTTTCACCATTGCATCGCGTGCGATTGAAAGCGAGTCGAGCAATTCGCGTTGTTGCTCTTCATTAATTCCTCCATCATTTAGCAAATATGACACACCAAGAACTGCGCCTATCAAAATCACAATTATCAGTCCAAATACTGGATGCCCACTGCGACGAAAATTGCGATATAGTTGATCGACATTCACCCAACGATCTTCGCGCTTCACACACAGACACTTGCGCGCACAACCTCGATAATTATGAGGGAACATTTTTCGCAAAATATGTCCTAATGAATAAATATCACTGCGCGCATCGATATCTTCGCTTTGAGCCAGCAGCTCGGGTGATGCATACTCGCGAGTGCCCCCCATTGACTTGGTCAAATAATGAGCATCGCTATTACTCAACCCAAAGTCGAGCAACTTCACATCATCATTTGCTCGTGAAATGAGAATATTCTCGGGTTTTAAATCGTTGTGTATAATTCCATTCTTATGTATATAACTCACCACCTCAAGCAATTGAGCAAACACCCTACGGCGGCTATCAATATCGGGATTTTCGGCAAGATATTCATTTAAATCACGCCCATCGATATACTCCATAACAATCCCAGGACCTACGGGCGATTGTTCTTCATAGGTATATACATGCGATAAATGATAATGTTGTAGCTTTATTGACAACTCATATTCACGCTTTAGCATAGAAAGTTGCATTGCCGTGTTGTCTTTCGTTGTCTTTATAATGAAATATTTGCCGGCTTTACTCACCCTATACAACCGCGACATGCTACCTTCTCTCAATAGCATCACATCTGTGTATGAGTCATTTAGATTCATTCCTGAAGTTACCGGGCGAAATGTTTCACTTATCATTTTCTCGTTTTTGGGGTGTTTTTATGGTTTTGCAATCCCAAAAATAGTAATTATTTTTGTAACTGTTATGAATTTTAAAACAAATCTACCCGAAATAGCCACATTACGCAGTCGCGTAAAAGAGAAATCCCAATTGGCTCTTGACACTCATTTCCATTTCATTCAATTGGTTGCTGAATTGGAAAAGGAGTTACACGAACACATGTCGGAAACCACACTTGAACGAGTGTGGGGCTACTCAACTCGTGGATATGATACCGTATCGCGACGCACTCTTGATGTTCTTTCACGATATATAGGAGCAAAAAACTGGGATGATTTTTGCGACATTCTTCGCTTAGAGAGTGGTAAAGAGTCTGACCTATTTCTCACAAAAGCCATTAGCGCTCAATCTCTTAAAGAAGGTACTCGCATACTTCTCGGTTGGCAACCCGACCGCATTTGCGAAATTAAATACCTCGGCAACAATCGCTTTGAAGTGATACGCACCGAAAATTCATCTATCAACCCCGGCGACAGTTTTTCTTGTCTTCTATTTGAAAAAGGGAGAGAATTATATCTCGACCTTTTCCAACGCGCCCATGAAACTGGAGAACCCTCTCCCGAGGCTCGTTATGTAGTGGGACAACGCAACGGATTGACTACTTTAGAAATAATTAAAGTTTAAGCCTTAATCAATAGAACATATCATTAGAGGTTGCTTTTTCTCTATTAGCAACCTCTATTTTTTTTATTTTTCAAAATTTTGGCGTTTATTATATAATTATTAAGAATAATTTATATCTTTGCATATTACTCATTTACGAATAATAATCTTAAACCCTAGACATATGAAAAAATCTTTACTTTTAGCATTGTCGGCTGCTTCAATAGCCCTAATACCGACTATTGCAAATGCTGGTAGATATACCAAGACTATCGACATCCGTGGTGTTCAATACTCTCTCGACACCGTTTTTCATGCAAAAGTAGGTCCTGGAACCACTCAAACCCAATTACAACTTACTGGACCAACTTCTAACTTGCAAGTTTTCTATCTCACCATTGACAAAACCACTCCTGGTGTATCAATGCGTGCTGTGTGTGCCACCGATAAAGTAGGTGGAACTGCAACACCTTCTTCAATGGCAAAAAACAAATCGACCGAGGGTCTTTCTTATTTTGCCGGAACCAATGGCGACTTCTATTCTACAAGTGGTAATGCTACCAACGGTTCATCATTTGTAGGTCGTCCTACTACCTCTTGTACTGTTGACCGCGAAGTTTATAAAACTTCTAACTCTAACTACCAATTCACTATTGACACCGATGGCAATGCTCATGTGGGACGTCTTAACTACTACACCGGCACTGCTACTCTTGGTGATAAAGTTACACTCTTTAAAGGAGTCAACGTGATGTCACCAAGCAATGGTATCACTATCTATACTCCACGCTATTTTGGCACTACCAACAACACCGACAGAGCCGAAGCTTGTGCTGAAGTTACTGCAAAACTTGTTGAGGGCGACAACTTCTATGCTGGTGGCAAATATCGCATGGAAATCACTTCAACTGCTACAACCGATGGCGATAGAGCTATCCCTTCTGACGGTTTTGTTATCCATGGTAATGGTACAAGCACAAGTGGTTGCAACACTGGCGCAATCGACTTTGTAAAATCGTTAAAAGTAGGTGACATCGTGGAATTTGATCAAATTGTTCTCCTCGGCGACAAACGCATCTATCCTGCTCAAATCGTATCGGGCAACCCCAAAAATGTGGGTGGTGGCGAAACTCTCGATACCGAATCAGAACGCGCCGACGCATCGGCTCTTCACCCTCGCACATCGCTTGGTGTGAGCCAAACTGGCGACAGTATCATCATGATGGTTATTGATGGTCGTTCGGCTCAATCGGCTGGTGTACGCACATCAATGCTTGCCGATGTAATGCGCTATGCAGGTGCCTACGAAGCGCTCAATGTTGATGGTGGTGGTTCATCTACCCTCTACACTCAAGGTCTTGGCGTGCGCAACAACTGTAGCGATGGCAAAGAGCGTGCTGTAGGTAATGCACTCTTTGCCGTGCTTGAAGCTCCCGAAGATGATGTTGTTGCTGAAATCCAATTTAAAGATTGGGTAATGGAAGCCCCTAAATATGGTGCATATACTCCCACAATCTATGCTTATAACAAATATGGCAAAATGATTAACAACGACCTCAAAGGCTTTACACTCTCTTGCCCCGAAGGTCTTGGTGAAATTCTCAACGACTCTACTCTCTTTGCCATTGGCGAAGGTACTCACGCCCTCACTGCTACATACAATGGTGTATCGGCTACTATCCCTGTAACAATTAGTACTACTGGTACAGCCGAATTGAAATATGACTCAGTGCTCATCGATAACTATCGTGAATGGCCTGTTGATGTGCAAGCAATGGTAAATACTACCTATATGCCTCTCGACCCTCGTGCTCTTTCATGGTCATCGGGTGATGCTGCTGTTGCTACTGTAAACGAAAATGGTATCGTTAAAGGTCAAACCAATGGTTCAACTGACCTCATCGGCTTGTTTGGTGATAGAGAATACAAATTAAACCTCACTGTTGAGTGTCCTACTTCTCGCACAATGCCTATCGACCCAGTAATCGTTGATTCAACTTGGTCAAAGAGCGTGAGTGGTGTTAAGGAATTAGCAATGAGCCAACTTCCTTCAGGCTTTGCTCTCGACTTCATCATTTCTTCTTCTCGTTCATCTAAAATCACCTTGTCAAAGGATATTAAGATTTGGAGTCTTCCCGACACTATCCAAATTCGCATCAACCCAGGCGCTCTTTCAATCACTAATGTAGGTGTTAACCTTGTACCTAACAATGGTCGTGCAGTAAACACCTCATTCACTACAATTGAAGCTAATAAAGAAAATGTTCTTTCAATCCCAGTGAGCGCAATTGGCGACCCTAACGACATAGGCATCTATCCTATCTTGTTTAAATCAATCTCTATTTCACCCAAAGGCAAAACCAACGAAGTGGGCCACATCGACATAAGCGGATTTGAAGCTGTTTACAAAAACGCTCCCGAAGCTGGCGTAGAAGGTGTTATTGCCGACGGTGCTAATATGCAATCATTGGTTGTTGCCCCCAACCCCGTTGCTCAAGGTGAAAATGCTGCCATCAACGCATCGGAAGATGCTACATGGGAAATCTTCTCAGTTGCAGGTTCATTGGTAGCTAAAGGTGAAGGCAATCAACTTGCTACTGCAGCCCTCGTAAGTGGCTCTTATATCGTGAAAGTCATCGACAACGATACTGTTGCAGCTGCTCAATTGATTATTAAATAATATACAACTCTAATAACATTGCCATAGGAGCGTGATGCTCCTATGGCTTTTAAATTATAATACCATGCGATTTATCATCTCTCTTGCTGCTGCATTGTTACTCTCCTTTTATGGCTATGCCAATCGCGTTGAGATGCTACAAGGGGCAGAGTTTACAGTTGACACCTTGCAACATTACAAGGCTGGACCTAGCGCTACTCACACAGCACTAAATATGCGTTCTGAGACAAAAAATCTCAATGTATTCATCCTTGAAATGGACATGAAGGGATATGACAATGTTGAATATCGTATGGAAATAGGCAATGACACGACCCTCACCACCGAGCAAATCTCGAGCATTGCCAAACGAAAATCAAACGAAAACACTCACTATTTTGCCGCAGTAAATGCCGATTTCTATATTACTACTTCATATGTGCCCCAATATGCCGGACAACCCCATATGGATTGCATTATGAATGGAGAAATTGCCGGAACAGGTTATCTCGCAGCTGCCGATTATGGTCATTTCTTTATGGACTATAACAAAAATATGTGGTGTGATAATCCTACTCAATCATTCACAATCAGTTTGCCCGACGGCACTGTTGTGAATCTCCCTCGCATAAACCAAGATATTTACGACAACGAAATAGTTCTATTTAACTCAAAATATGGCCGTCAAACCCGCGTGAGTGGTTGCACCGATGTAAAAGTGCGACTTGCCGATGGCGAATCATGGGGAATAAATCGACCCATAAAACTCATAGTCACTGCCGAGCCTACTACAGCTGGATGCACTCCCATCACTCACGACGAAGTTGTTATTAGCGCAATGGGAGCCGAAAAAGAAGCTCTTTTGGCCAAACTCAAAGTTGGCGACCAACTTACATTAAATTGCAATATCTCTCTACAAGATTATAGTATTTCACCCGACATAAAGGAATGTAGCGGTGGCGATGTAGTCATCCTTAAACGAGGTGAAGTCATATACGAAGCAATACGCTTCATCAATGGTCGCGATAGCAACAACCCTCGCACAATGTTTGGCTACAACGAAGATCGAAGCAAAATGGTGTGGTGCATTGTTGATGGTCGTGGAGTTTCTACAGGCTGTACATACCCCGAAGGCGCCGACTTGATGAAGATTCTCGGTTGCTACGATGCCGTCAATGTTGATGGTGGTGGTTCGTCGGGAATGTATCTCGAACCTTTTGGAATCGTCAACCACCCAAGCGATGGCAAGGAACGAGCCGTTTCAAACGGTCTATTTGCCGTATTAAATGCCCCCGCCGATGATGTTATAACCGAAATACGATTTGCCGATTGGAGCGTAAAAATGCCCAAATATGGCAACTACACACCTATAATTTATGGTTACAACAAATATGGGCTACTTATCGACACCAATGTCAACGATTACACCCTTTCATGTAGCAGTGAATTGGGCGACATAATTAATGAGGGTTCTACCCTATTTGCCAAAGGCGATGGCAGCCATATGCTTACAGCAAGCCTTGGCAATGTTACAACAACCGTCCCCGTAACAATCGAGGGAGGTGTGCCATCATTCCGCCTCGATAGTGTAGTTGTAAACTCTTTCTATGACTACCCGATGGAAGTTGTGGCCACCGTAGCCGGTCGTCAAATGCCACTTGACAATATTGCTTTAGACTGGAGTGTTGCCGACTACTCTATCGCTTCAATTGATGAAGATGGTGTTATTCATGGCATCAAAAACGGCACTACTCGAGTTTTTGGCACAGTTGACAACATTAGCGACACCATTCTCGTAAAAGTCGAGATTCCCGAGGTGCGCTATCACGATGCCGAAGCTAATATCGATATTTCTACTTGGAAACTTTCCAAGAGTGGTGTGAAAAATCAATCGGTTAGCGCTTTAGGCTCTAATGGCATTGCTGTTGACTACACTATCAGCTCATCACGCAACGCATATGTGAGACTATCTAAAGAATTGGCGATATGGAGTCGCCCCGACTCTATTGAGTTACAACTCAATCCAGGCAACGCCACTATTAAGCAAATAACCATTCAAGCAACCCCAAGCCAAGGGGCTAAAGCCACAAATATTACAATAACCCCCACTCTCATCGCCAATGCCATTAATCGTGTACAAATACCCGTAAGCGACATTGCCGATACCAACGATGCTGGCATATATCCTCTCACGATCAATGCCATTTCGGTTTACTTTGGCGATGCAGTAAACACCGTGGGACGCATCGAAATACCTCATATCTATGGTGTTCACACAGCGATTGCGCCCGATGCCGGAGTAGAAGATGTGCTAATCAACAACGCTTCAACTACACTTTTTGCCTACCCCAACCCCGCATCTCAAGGCGAAACAATCACACTCAATATTCACGACAACATACCCTACAAGATATATACCATTACAGGCTCATTAATAGCCTCCGAGATTGGAAACACGATTAATACCAGTATTCTTGTGCCAGGGGTGTATTTCATCTCTTGCGACAATCTAACGACTAAAATAATTATTAAATAACATAACTTTTTTATGAAAAAAACTCTTTTAATCTCACTTGCCCTATTAGCCCCCTTTGCATCGTGGGCGGCAAAGCAATGGACTTTGCAAGGCAACACTTACACAGTTGATACATTGTATCACGCTCCCATTGGACCAGGAACTACCCAAACATCGCTTCGCGTGGAGGGTGCCTACAACCTCAATGTATTCTACACAACTACCGACCTCGCTCACCCCAATGTGGAAATGCGAGTAGCTCCTGCCAACAAAAATTCTCTTGCTGGTGGTGCTGCTGTATCAAAAATGGCTCAAGCCAACACCACCGATGAGGTACAATATTTTGCAGGCGTGAATGCCGATTTCTTTGGCTATAGCAAACCCATTGGCTCTACCGTTATCAACAACGAAATATGGTATGCCAACAACAACGGTTGGACTGGCTGGGGCATCGATGCCGATAAAAAAACATTGTTGGGCAACTCTACATTTAGCGGTACTGTTACTTCAAGCAATGGCACATCGGCCAAACTCACATCGGTCAACAATGCTCGTGCCGAAAACAACCTCGTTATCTATACTCCTAAATATGGCACTACATCGGGCACTAACGACTATGGGTATGAAGTAATCATCACTCCTGTTGATGGCTCTTTGCGTTTCGGTACTATGGAGATGACCGTAGCCGAGGCTCCTCATGTTAAAGGCTCAACTACAATTCCTGCTGGCAGTTATGTACTTTCGGGACACGGCACAGCAGCAACATTTGTTGCAGGTCTCACTCAAGGCGAAAAAATCACCATCGATACCCAAATGAAGCTCGGCGACAACACTATTATCCCTACACAATTGGCTGGTGGACAACCTATGATTCTTTCGGGAGGTGTAGTTCTTAACACCGAGAGCGCTCTTGACCACTTGACTGCACTCAATCCTCGCACCGCCGTAGGTTACGATGCTACTGGCACAAAACTCGTGTTGCTCGTTGTTGATGGTCGTTCTACAGCATCTCAAGGTTGCGTATCAAAAGTACTTGCCGACATTATGCGCGAAGTGGGTTGTAGCGAAGCTATGAACTTCGATGGTGGTGGTTCTTCGGCTCTTTACACCAAGGTGCTTGGTGTGCGCAACGACCCCAGCGACGGCAAAGAACGCGCTGTGACTAATGGCGTGTTTGCCGTATCAAATGCTCCTGTTGACAACACAGTTGCAGCTCTTGCTTTTGAAGATTTCAAAACAGCGCTACCTAAATATGGCTTCTATAACCCTCGCGTGTATGCGTTCAATAAATATGGTGTATTGATTTCTGACGACTTTGAAGGAGCTACCCTATCATGTCCTAAAGAATTGGGCGAAATCGTTGAAAATGGCACTATACTATTCTCTAACGGCGAAGGCTCACACGTGCTCACTGCAACTTATGGAGATGCCAAAGCCGAGGTTATCGTAACAATAGGCAGTGGCGCACCATCATTCCGCCTCGATAGTGTAGTAGTTGACTCTTATAACGACTATGCAATGGAGGTAACTGCAATCGTTGGCGACAAAGAAATGCCTCTTGAAAACTCGGCATTGACATGGAGCGTTATGGACAACTCTATCGCCACCGTTGATGCTGCAGGCGTAGTGAAAGGCATTAAAAATGGCACTACTCGTGTAATTGGAGTCGTTGAAGACTTCTCCGACACTATCCTCGTTAAAGTAGAAATCCCCGAAATACGCTACCAAGATGCTGAAACAAACATCGACATCAACACTTGGAAACTCACTAAGAGTGGTGTTAAAAACGAAGCAATAAGCGCATTAGGTTCTAATGGTGTTGCTGTTGACTACACTATCAGTTCTTCGCGCAACGCATATGTGAGAATGGCTAAAGAATTGGCTATTTGGAGCCGTCCCGACTCTATTGAGTTGCAACTCAACCCAGGCAACGCTACAATCAAACAAATCACCATTCAAGTGTCGCCAAGTCAAGGTGCAAAAGCATCTAACATCACTATCACTCCTACTCTCACAGCCAACACCGTTAACCGCATTGCAATCCCTGTGAGCGAACTTGCCGACATCACCGACGCTGGCATTTATCCTCTCACAATCAATGCTATTTCGGTTTACTTTAGCGATGCAGTAAACACTGTAGGACGCATCGAGATTCCTCATATCTACGGCGTATATACAGCTATTTCACCCGATGCCGGTGTCGATAATATTATAGCCGACAATGCCAACGATGCACTTATCATTGCTCCTAACCCTGTTGAAGCAGGTGCAGTAGTTACAATTAACGCATCGGCTCAAGCATCATACACCATCTATAACGCAGCAGGTGCATTAATCGCTAAAGGCTATGGCAATCAAATCGCCACAAACGGCCTCTCTAATGGCATCTACATCGTTTCGGTGCTCGATAACGGCACACAACGCACCGCACGCCTTGTAATTAAGTAAAAAATATTCTTCCTCATAAATGGCACAGCCATCGGCTTACTCCGATGGCTGTATTTTTTTACATATATTCTTGCATCTTTCACGCAGAATGATGCAATGTATTTTAATAATATCCATTCAAAATTCAAGTAATTATATTAGGTAATTATATACATGTTGGCACAATTTATTGTGTAATTAGTAGATTGTTATTGGGCACCCCTCTTTTCCTACAAAAAACAAGGATACAGCTAAAAATATCAATAACATAAAACTCTCCTCTTGAAAATTACTGAGTGTATCGTCCTGAAAAAGGTTTACTTTTAAATTGTTAATAAATATATAATTAAAATAAGAGTGTAATACGGAGCTAGCTCCGTATTACAGTTCAACTATTCAAAATTAGATATATTTTGCGAAAAGAAATAATTTTTCCA
>JAZTZO010000020.1:0-186574 GCA_045637505.1 Muribaculaceae bacterium
CCGTGTTGGACAGACCTCCTGTGAGCCTGTTGTACCGCCAGGTGCATTGCAGGGTAGCAGCGTCTGGGTAGGATAAGTGCTGAAAGCATCTAAGCACGAAGCCAGCTCCAAGATAAGATATCAATGAGGGCCGTTGAAGACGACGACGTAGATAGGCTGCAGGTGTAAGCATGGCGACATGTCAGCTGAGCAGTACTAATTGCCCGAATACTTCGTAAAGCAGGCAACTGTCAAAATAAGGAACTCTGAATCAGAGCGACGAAAAAACAGCGAATGAGTGATAAACGTCAGTTTCCGGCATGTGTACTTTTTTAACTTATACGTATATCTTCAGGCTCAGCGGAGTCATAAAAAAGAGGGATATAACGAAAGAGATTAAGGTGATGACAGCGTGAGGGCTCCACCTCTTCCCATTCCGAACAGAGAAGTTAAACCTCACCGCGCCGATGGTACTGCGAAAGTGGGAGAGTAGGTCACCGCCCCCTATCCAAGAGAGCCTCGATTCAGTAATGAGTCGAGGCTTTTTGTTTTTATATGCTGGGAGTGTGATGAGTGATTGTGGTCCTTGTTTTATATAGGTGGTGTGTGAATCAATGTTAAATTGCGAATACTTAATAGATGAATATTCTTGATATGTCAATATGCGTGTGTTAATTGAATATTTAATTTTTTTGTGATATTGTTAATTTTTTAATTTTACATATTAAATTGAAAATAATATGTTTAAATCTAAAAATTAGGCTATCATGAAAAAGGTATTCTCTTGTTTCCTTATGATGTTGCTTGTGTTGCCTATATTTGCCGCTGATACTATATACTTGCGACAAAAAGATGGTGATACTCAATTTGAAATAGGCAAAGTTAAGGAAATAACTTTCCCCTCGGGATCGGTGGTTTTGACTATGACCGATGGAAGTTCAAAAACTTATTCATCATCTACATTTGTTTCTCTTCGTTTTAATGGAGATGTTAATGTGGGTATTGACGATGTTGTAGATGGCGCAAATGGTATCGTTTACGACGGTGTAATTGTGAAATCATCACAAGAAGGAATTTCAATCTATTCTACTGATGGGAGTTTGATTTTATCGACCGACGAATCTTCAATTGAAGTACAATCACTATCAAATGGTGTTTATATTGTGAAATCGGGTAGTTTAACTTCTAAAATTGTGAAATGATGAATAAGAAAGTAATAGCAGGCGTCGCTTTAACATTATCGGCAATTTCATTGGCATGGGCTGCCGAAACAATGTGGATTCATCGCACCGATAACATAACTTTGGGGTTGCCTATTACGATTGCTGATAGTGTGTCGTTGAATGGTAATAATGTAGTGTTTACAGCTACTAATGGTGAGACTAAAACGATGCCCAACACCGAGGTGTCGAAAGTTACACTTGGCGAAGCTACATCGGTTGTTGAAGTGAAATATAATGGCTCTGATGCTGAAATAATCAACCCATTTGCGTTTGAAGGTGTAACTGTAACAAAAATAGGTGCCGATGTTGTTGTTACATCAACATCGACTTCAGAAATTACATATGAATTGACCGGAACTACTACAACCGGGTCGTTGAAGGTTTATTCCGATACGAAATTCAATCTTAACATGAATAATGTGAGCATTACCAATGATGATGGTGCTGCTATTAATGTTCAAACGGGTAAAAAGTGTACTGTAAACTTGATGGGAACATCAACTCTTACCGATGCTACATTCTATACAACTGTTAGTGGAGAAGATCAAAAGGGATGTTTCTTTAGTGAAGGTCAAATAATTTTTACCGGTAGTGGCTCATTGAATGTAACAGGTAATTACAAGCATGGTATATGTAGTGATGACTATATAGATATCCAAGGTGGTAATGTTAATGTTGTAAAAGCTGCAAATGATGGTATTCGTGTTAATGACTACTTTGTGATGACAGGAGGAACGCTAACAACTGCTGCAACTGGAGATGGTATTGATGGCGATGCTGGTTATATCCAAATAGATGGTGGAACAATGAATATCACAGTTTCATCGGCTGATACAAAAGGTATAAAATGCGACAGTATTATTACTGTAAACGGAGGTGATATTACTTTAACTGTTCCTGCTGCACAGGGTAAAGGTTTCAAAACAAAACAAACAATGACTGTGAATGGTGGTACAATCACAGCAAATATGACTGGTGAAGTTGCAATCGTATCAAATGACCCATCATATTGTACTGCAATTAAAACAGATGTTGATTTTGTGCAAACCGATGGTAAAATCACCATCACACACTCGGGTGCAGGTGGTAAAGGAATCTCGGCCGATGGAAATGTAAATCTAAAAGGTGGTAATCTGTCGGTTACTGTAACAGGTGGAAATGGCACTTATACCAACACATCGGGTGTTACCGATAATTATGCTCCTACTTGTGTGTCGGCCGATAATAATGTAAATGTGAGTGGTGGTACAATCACACTTAATGTTAAGGCTAATTCGGCCAAAGGTATCAAATCGGATGTTAATACAACAATCTCGGGTGGTACAATTACCGGAACTCTAACAGGTAGTAGTGTAGTTGTAAATTATGACCCATCACATTGTACATTGATTAAATGTGACGGCAATTATACTCAAAATGGAGGTACTATTAATGCTACTCACTCGGGAGTAGGTGGTAAAGGCATTTCGGTAGATGGAGTGGCAACATTCAACGCTGGAAATGTAACTATTACTACAACCGGTAGTGCTGCGACTTATACTGCATCATCAGGCACTGATACATATAGCCCAATTTGTATCTCGGTAGATGGAAATCTTTACCTTTTAGGTGGTACATTTAATGTGAAATCAACCGGTGCAGGTGGTAAATGTATTAAGAGTGACCAACAAATCACGATGGGAACGGTTGATGGTCAATCGCCCGATATTACAGTAACACCTCCAACAAGTAGTGGTGAATCAGGAATACAACAAGTGTGGAATTATTCACAAACAGGTGGCAATAGCTCAAGTTGGGTTACTACAGGTTCTCAAGGTGTAGAAGATATAGCATTAGCTAACGGAAAACTATATGCTGTGTGTCGTGGTTCAAGTGCAACTGATCACACAATTAAGATTATTAATGCCTATACAGGTGCACAAAGTGGTTCGTTGAACACTTCATCATGTACAGCAGGTACATATAACCTCAGTTCAGTAGAAACTCTTGGTAGCACAGTTCTTGCTTGTAACCTTGCAGCAAATACATCAACAAATCTTGTGATTTATAAATGGGATAGTGATAATTCTGCACCAACAGTGTTATTGAATGCAACCCCTCCATGTACTCGTGCTGGTGATGCAATGTCGGTGAGTGGTACAATGACAAATGGCCGCATATGGTTTGCATATGGAAGCCAAGTATATTATTATACTATTTCAAACGGAGCAATCACATCAACCACTCCTACAACTATTAATTTGACAAAAAATGGCTCGGCTTATGAAATTGCATCAGGTGTACCTTACTCAAATATCACAGTAGAAAGTGATGGTTCATTCTGGTTGGCAAGTTCATTGGCTAATTATGCAACTGCACATTTCAGCTCAACCGGTGCTTATATTGAAGAAATGCCAAGTGGATTGGTTAATAATCAAGGTACAGATGTGAAATTCTTTACATATAACGGCGTGAAATATGCTGCGGCATCAACATATTTGAATAGTTCAAATACAGCGATTGCTGATGGAGCGGTTTCGGTTATTAATATGTCATCAAACTCATTAGTGGGAACATTCCCTTGTAATGGTCTTGGAACAACTCGTAATACATGCTTCCGTAACTCGGTTTGTGTCGAGTCGGGTAGCGACTATTACTATGTGTGGGTAAATGTTCCATTCCAAGGTGTGGCATGTTTCAAATATAGCGAAGCCACAGGCGAAGAGGAAGGCGGTAGCGCTCCCGAAGAAGAGGAAACTCCTGTGGGAGAAATTGCGCCATTGGTAGTAACTGCACAAACAACAGGTGCTAAATTGGGCAGTTCGTCATCGGGTGGTGGTCAACCAGGTCGTCCTGGAAGTTCTACTTCATCAAGTGGCTCAACAAGCCCTAAAGTTATTAAGGCAATGTCGGCAATGACAGTCAATAGTGGTAGTTTCACAATTAAATCTTCGGCCGAAGGTGGCGAAGGATTGGAGTCAAAAACTACAATCACAATCAATGGTGGTAACTTAACATTCACAACATACGACGACTGTCTAAATGCAGCAAGTGCACTCAATATCAATGGAGGGAACTTGCGTTGTGTTGCAACAGGAAATGATGCTGTTGACTCTAATAGTAAGATGACAATTACTGGCGGACTCCTTCTTGCAAGTGGTTCTCGTGATCCTGAAGAAGGAATCGATGTGGACCAAGCAAGTCAATTATCAATCACAGGAGGAACTATTATCAACCAAAAGGGTAACATGTTGAACCTCACAACAACTCAATGTAAGGTGCCAACAATCAAATACTCTTCATCAATTTCGGCAGGAACATTGATTACTGTAACAACTTCATCGGGACAACATATTATGTCGTTTAAGGCTCCTCAAGCAATGAGTCAAGGTTGCTATATCACTTTGCCCGAATTTACATCGGGAAGCTCATACAAACTTTACACAGGAGGCACGGTGAGCGGTGGAACAGTCTTTAATGAAGTGACAAAGGGTGGCTCATTCTCAGGGGGCACACAAGTGAAATCGTTCACAATTTCGTCAAATTTGACCTCGCTTTAATAAGACTAACAATTAAGAAATAAGATTGGAGGGAGATTTTGCCGAAAGGCAAGGCTTCCTCCAATTTTGTGTTAGATATCTTAATTAACAACTTTTTGTGTAAAAGCGTTTGGTTGTTAAGTATTAAGTTTATAAATTTACAACCTCATTTATAAATCTCACATGAAAATAACCGCCGAAGATATACGATTTATGGATATGGCCGCCACTCTTGCCGAGGATAATATCGACGAGGGAGGAGGCCCGTTTGGAGCAGTAATAGTGCGCAATGGCGAGGTCGTGGCTACTGGAGTAAATAGAGTTACTGTGAGCAATGATCCCACAGCTCATGCCGAGGTAAATGCTATACGCAATGCATGTAGCAAGGAGCACACATTTAATTTGTCGGGCTGTGTGATATATACCTCTTGCGAGCCATGCCCTATGTGCTTGAGTGCTATCTATTGGGCGGGAATTAGTCGCATATATTATGGCAATACGCAAGATGATGCCGATGCGATAAATTTTAGTGACCGATTTATATATCAAGAACTCGATAAGCCCAAAGCCGAGCGCATGATACCATGCATAAAGATGGATAGCTCTCGCACCATTAAGGCTTTTGAAAAATGGAAAGCAAAAGATGATAAAATAGAATATTAAAAAACAAATAAAACGATTATGAAAAAAGTATTATTTCTAATAGTAGCAATGGTAACATTAACCACAAACGCGTTAATGGCAGGAATTCCCATCTCAAAAGATTATAAGGTGACTATACATGATGAGTTATGGATGGATATGGCTGTAACAGTAGCAAAAGATGGCGTGAAAGAAAGTGGAGTCCCATGTGGAACGGTTATCGTTTTAAATGGCGCATTGAAATGTGTGGGCGAGCCCACCGATAAAGCTACATCGGTAGAAACTGCAATCGCAATGTCGCGAATGGCTTCGTTGGAGAATGCTGTGATTTATACCATCAATGAGCCAACTATAGAAGCATACAATATGATATGCCAATTTGGTGCTGAAGCCGTATATTTTGTAAATCCTAAAGAAAAAGTTATATCGGCTGGAGTGCAACCTGCTGAAGCATATGATGAGAGCAAGCTCGATGCTTCATTGACACAAGTGCCTATGAAGCAAATAGAATATGAAGATGCTGCTGCGTTGTTGAAATAAAGAAGACTAAAATCAGAATAAGGATTAGGAATTGAGCAATTCTCCTTGCTTGAGTCCTAATTTTTTTATGGTGTTATTGAGTAGATTTGTGAATTCATAGTTCTTCAATCCCCACCGAGGCGAGATGAGTAGATTGTCGGGCGATTGAGACACAAAACGCTCAATGGCTATTGATGGAGATGTGTATTGAATCACTTTGCAACAAAGAGTGATATATTCCTCAACGGTAAAATGACGCACATCATATAGCCCCTCTTCAACATCTTTGGCCATGCGAGTGCCACGCACAAGTTGCAATTGGTGTAGTTTAATAGTGTCAAGAGGAAGTTGTGACACTTTGTTGATAGTTTCTAATATCATCTTTTCGGTTTCGCCAGGGAGTCCCAAAATGAGATGTAATCCACAGGGTATTCCTGCTTGATGAGTGCGTGTTACTGCATCAATAGTGTCTTCCCACGAATGGCAACGATTGATGAAGTCGAGAGTGGAGTTGTGAGATGTTTCGGCGCCATATTCAATCATCACCCAATGTGATTTGTGTAGTTCGGCGAGTTGGTTGAGGAGTTCTTGAGGCATACAATCGGGGCGAGTCCCTATAATGATGCCGTCAACTTTGTCAATCGCCAACGCCTCACGATACATCGCCATTATGCGGTCAATGTCGCCATGAGTATTGGTGTAGGCTTGGAAATATGCAAGGTAACGCATCAAGGGATATTTCTTGCCAAAGAATCGTTTCCCCTCTTCGAGTTGTTCTGCAACCGATTGCATAGGTGTGCAGTAGGCAGGATTAAAAGTTTGATTGTTGCAATAGGTGCACCCACCACGGCCTTTCGACCCGTCGCGATTAGGACATGTAAAACCGGCATTGATAGCAATCTTCTGCATCTTGCCATCAAAGTGCTCGGTTAAAAATTGTGCAAAGTCGCGATAACCTTGTGCCATGAGTGATTAAATGTGACTTGTTTTGTTGAGTAGATAAGCGTCAAGAATAACGATAGCAGCCATAGCTTCAACGATGGGCACTGCACGAGGCAATACGCATGGGTCGTGACGACCTTTGGCTTTTAGAATTGTGGGATTGCCATCTTTGTCGATTGTCTCAATCTCTTTGAGCAATGTTGCTACGGGCTTAAATGCAACACGGAAGTATATATCTTCGCCATTTGAGATGCCTCCTTGTATGCCTCCCGAATGGTTTGATGTAGTTTTGATTGTGCCGTTTTCGTTAGAGAAATGGTCAATCATCTCACTTCCACGACGGCCAACGCCCTCAAATCCCATTCCGTATTCAAATCCTTTTGCTGCATTGATGCCGAGCATAGCTTCGCCCAATCGAGCATGTAGCTTGCCAAAAGCAGGGTCGCCAAGGCCTACTGGGCAGCCTTTGATAACTCCGGTGATTACACCTCCAATAGTGTCGCCGTCGGCTTTCACTTCGGCAATGAGATGGTGCATTTGTCGTGCTATTTCAGGATCGGGGCAACGCACATCGTTGGTTTCAATGAGAGTAGGGTCGTATTTTGTATAGTCATTATCAAGAGCAATGTTGCCAACTTGTGAAGTGTAGGCATATATTTTAATGCCAATTTGCTCCAATGCTTGGCGCGCAAACGCACCTGCAATGACACGAGAGATTGTTTCGCGAGCCGATGAGCGTCCACCTCCACGATAGTCGCGAATGCCATATTTAGAGGTATAAGTGAAATCGGCATGCGATGGACGGAATGTGTCGCGAATATTTTCGTAATCGGCCGAATGCTGATTGGTGTTTTCAACGATAAACCCTATGGGGCAACCAGTGGTTTTCCCCTCAAACATTCCCGAAAGAATTTTTACTTGATCTTTCTCATCGCGCGCAGTAACAATCGACGATTGACCGGGACGGCGGCGATTGAGTTCGTGTTGCACTCTATTAAGGTCAATTTCAATGCCAGCAGGCATGCCATCGATAACACCACCCACGGTCGCTCCATGCGATTCGCCAAAGGTTGTTACTCTAAAAATTCTTCCAGTCGTATTCATCGTTGTTGTCGTTTTCTTCTATTGATTGAGTGAGGTCGGTAACCGCCGCTTTAACATAAGAGATGAGGTCTTGAGGATTGATTTTAAGTTGCAATCCACGCACCCCAGCGCTCACAAATATTACCTCAAAGTCGAGTGCCGATTGATGAAAAAATGTGGGAAAAGGTTTCTTCATTCCTATGGGTGAGCATCCACCACGAATGTAGCCAGTTAATGGCAATAATTCTTTCATTGGAATCATTTCGGCTTTCTTTGCGCCGGCTGCTTTTGCTGCTTTTTTGAGGTCAACTTCGGTGTTGCCTGGAACTACACACACAAAGTGCCCACTGCGGTCGCCATGGAGTATGAGAGTCTTGAATACCTGATTGATGTCCTCACCCAATTCCTCGGCCACATGGTCGGCAGCAAGATTGTTTTCGTCAACAGTATAGGGGACTAACTCGTAAGGAATTTTAGCCTTATCAAGCAACCGTGCCACATTTGTTTTTTGTATTCCAGCCATTATAAAATATTATTTACTGCAAAAGTAGTAAAAAATATGGTGTAAAAGGAAGCCAATGGGGTAAAAAGAAAAATTATGCAGCGAAAACATTCTGTTCTCGCTGCATAAGACCATATATGTGAATTGTTATTTTCGATATTTGGTAGATGATTTGAAAACGGTGGCGTTGCGATATTGTGGATAAGCTTTTTTGATGCGTTTAACCATTGCGTTGGCTTCTTCGCGAGTTTGGAAATAGCCAGCGTTTATCCTCCAATAAGGTGGCTCATGCTCGAGCCGTGCGCAAAGATGAGGGTATTGGCTGTTGATTGTATTTATTATTTCGTGACATTCAATTTTAGAATTGCTTCCGTTGTGAATTGAAGTGACACGAATGAAAAAATAAGAGAATGCCTTGTTTGTAACTTTGCGAGGTGCTACCGAGTCGGGTAGTTGGGCATTGTAACGGTCAATGTCAAAACAGTCGGCCATGTAGAAGTATTTTTGTGCTTCGCGTCGGTCTTTTTCAACTCCTTTGCCAAACCAATACATCATGCCGAGGTATCGAGCCGATTGGGTGTGATTGAGCGTTAAAGCCTCTTTAAACATTTCTATGGCTATACTGTCGTTCTCTTGATTATTGTCGTTTATTGTGCTTATCGCCTTTGCATGTATTTGTGACGCATTTTGAGATTGACAAAATGCGTTATTGAGGTATAACGAAGTAGTGAGGATTAAAATAAATGTGATGATGCGATTCATTGGTAAAAGTAAGGTTAAAAGTATGTGTTTCTATTTAAATGTAATCAAACGATTATAAACAAAGTTGGCAAGGGTGTATGTAACATTGCCTATGAGAGTGGCAACTCCATATCCCGAAAGAGTGAAGACTCCCAATATTTCCCATTGATAATTGCCAAATGGAGTTGAGTTGATGAGATATACCACAAGGAGTTGAATGGCGTAGCACAAAGCAAATCCAACGGCAAATTTTATCGCTTCACGGCTATATCCCTTTTGTGACTTGAATACCCAATTTTTATTCCATATAAATGAGTTGATGAGTCCGGCAGTGTAACCAAGAGCATTGGCCACATATGGGTTTATGTTTAGAAACGATTTACACACAAAAATGACGCCGAGTGTGATGGCCGTATTAAGACAGCCCACCAATGCATATTTAATGAATTGAATTGCTGTTTGTCGTTTTTGCATGAATGAAACAGATTAATCGTTATCGTGTTTGAGTGTTGGAAGTTGCCAATGAAATCTGACGGCACAAACGCGAAGAAGTATAACGGTTGCAGCGCATAGGATTTGTTGGAATATCTCCGACCCGCCACATTCGAGAGTCAACCAATATACACCACCGCCAGCGAGGCAAGCCGTTGCGTATATGTCTTCGCGGAAGAATCGAGGTTCTTCATTGATGAGGATGTCGCGAATCACACCACCAAACGCGCCGGTAATCATACCCATTGAAATTGCAACCCATATAGGGAAGTCAAAAGCAAGCGATTTTTGAATACCTATCACGACAAAAAGGGCCAGCCCGATGGTGTCAAATAGTAGCAATGCTCGAAGGTTTTTAACCAACGATTGGCGAAATATAATTACAAATGCTAATGCCAACCCTGTCACAGCAAGATACCACCATGTCTGCATCCAAAACACTGGAGCGTCGAGAAGCACATCTCGTAATGTGCCACCGCCGATAGCAGTAACCAATCCCACTACATATGCACCAAACCAGTCAAAGCGCTTGCTGGCAGCCATTCTTATGCCACTAATAGCAAATGCGATTGTACCAATTACTTCTATTATAAAAAGAAACATGTTGTCCATAATGGTATTTGTTTTAGATGGATTTATCTTCTTGACGGTAAAAACGACATGCGTGAGTTAATCCACAATTAAGACAGTCGGGGCGTCGTGCCTTGCACACATATCGGCCATGTAAAATGAGCCAATGATGGGCCAATGGGATAATTTCGTCGGGGATATTTTTGCAAAGGGTGCGCTCTGTCTCGAGAGGTGATTTGCTGTTGGTGGTAAGTCCAATGCGTTCGCTAACACGAAATACATGAGTGTCAACAGCCATGGCTGCTTTGTTGAAAACAACGGCGAGCATCACATTGGCAGTTTTGCGTCCTACACCTGGGAGTTTTACGAGCGAATCAATATCGGCTGGTATTTCGCCGTTGAAATCATCAACGAGCATTTTAGCTGCACCTATCAAGTGGCGAGCTTTGTTATTGGGGTATGAACACGATTTGATTAAATCAAAAACTTCATCAAACGATGCTACGGCCAATGAATGGGGCGAGGGGAATCGCTCAAACAATGCAGGAGTGATGAGGTTTACTCGTTTATCGGTGCATTGAGCCGAAAGAATGACAGCAAGCAACAAGTGAAAGGGAGTGTCGTAGTGTAACTCGGTTTCAGCAACGGGCATAGCAGTTTTAAACCACTCAATTACCTGTTGATATCGTTGCTTGGTTGTCATCGTTGTGATTTAATCAAATGAGCTTGATTGTTTAATGCGCGCTTTGGAACTCTTCAAGGAAACGAGCATCGTTTTCAGAGAACATGCGAAGGTCTTTTACTTGGTATTTGAGGTTGGTGATACGCTCAATACCCATACCAAGAGCAAAACCGCTATATTCTTTGCTATCGATGCCACATGCTTCGAGAACATTGGGGTCAACCATGCCGCAACCAAGAATTTCTACCCATCCTGTGTGCTTGCAGAATGAACATCCTTTACCTCCACATAGGTTACATGAGATATCCATTTCGGCCGATGGCTCGGTAAATGGGAAGTAACTTGGGCGAAGGCGAATTTGTGTTGCTGGTCCAAACATTTCTTGAGCAAAATATAGTAATGTTTGTTTTAAGTCAACAAACGATACATTCTTGTCAACATAGAGCGCTTCAACTTGGTGGAAGAAGCAGTGTGCGCGAGCCGAGATTGCTTCGTTGCGATAAACGCGTCCTGGGCAGATGATGCGAATGGGTGGTTGAGTTTTTTCCATTACGCGACTTTGCACCGAAGAGGTGTGAGTGCGCAACAACACATCGGCTGGATTGCGTTGAATGAAGAAAGTATCTTGCATATCACGAGCAGGGTGGTCGGCAGGGAAGTTCATAGAAGAGAACACATGCCAGTCGTCTTCAATTTCGGGGCCGTCGGCAATAGAGAAGCCAAGACGCGCAAAAATTGAAACGATTTCGTTGCGTACAAGTGATAATGGATGACGAGAACCAAGTTTGATTGGTGATTCGGTGCGCGAAAGATCAAGGCCGTCGGCAACAGTTTCAACCGATTCAACAGCATCGCGAAGAGCGTTGATTTTATCGTTTGCAAGATTCTTCAATTCGTTAAGAGCTTGCCCCATTGCTTTCTTTTGGTCGGCTGGAACATTGCGAAAATCATTGAAGAGTAACGATACTTCACCTTTTTTACTCAAATATTTGATGCGCAATGCTTCAACATCGGCAGCATTGCTTGCAGTTAGCCCTTCGATTTGGGCTTTAAGTGTATTTATTTTTTCTAACATTGCAATGATTAGTTTTTTTCTTTGTGCAAATTTACAAAAAAAAAGTGGGTAATAACTGATATTTGGAATTAAATCATTGTATCTTTGTAAAATAAAATTGAAATTATGACGATTATTGCAGTAATATTAGGTTTGATTTGTATTTTGGTGGGGCTTTTGGGGTGTGTAATTCCTGGATTGCCTGGTCCACCATTATCGTATGTGGGTATTTTGTTACTCCACATTACCGATCGTTATGACTATTCAACTCCGTTGTTGCTGATATTGCTCGGCTTGGTTGTGGTGGTAACAGTCCTTGATTATTTGATTCCGATGTGGGGCAGCAAGTATCTTGGAGCGAGCAAATGGGGGTCGAGAGGTAGTTTGATAGGAACTATTTTGGGATTTTTCTTTTTGCCATGGGGATTGATAATTGGCCCATTTTTAGGCGCATTTATTGGCGAAAAAATGGGTAAAAAAGACACTGGTCAAGCTGTTAAGTCGGGGATAGGCTCGGTGTTGGGTTTTCTATGTGGAACCGTGATGAAATGCGCGTTGTGTGGATATATGACATGGATTTTTATGGAGAAAATTCTTGAAGGACTATTTTAAAGATGCATCAATTAGAAGAGAAAATTTCAAAAAATATTGCACAACATGGATTGCTACATGACGATGCTTGTGTGGTGGTAGCATTGAGTGGCGGAGCCGACTCGGTGGCGCTGTTGGCTATATTGTGCGCGCTACAATATCGATGTGTAGTGGCTCATTGTAATTTTCATCTTCGAGGCGATGAGTCAAATCGCGATGAGCAATATGCAGTGAAGATTGCTGGCGAGTTGGGTTGTCGATGCGAAGTTGTTCACTTTGATGTGAAAGCTTATGAGAATGAACATAAAGTGTCGACCGAAATGGCGTGCCGTGAATTGCGATATGAGTGGTTTGAACAACTTCGTCAAAAATATGATGCCCAAGCTATTGCCGTTGCACATCATCGCGATGATGATATCGAAACGATGTTTTTGAATTTATTGCGAGGAAGTGGAATTGCTGGAGTGGCAGCCATGCGATGGATAAATGGTTATATTGTGCGACCAATGCTCAATGTGTCGCGCGAGGATATTGAGTTGTATCTTAAAGACAAAACGCTTGAGTATGTAGTAGATAGCACAAACGCCGAGTGTGAGTTTAAACGCAATAAGTTGCGAAATGAGGTGTTGCCAGTGTTGCAAAAGGCATTTCCTGGCGCAAGCGATATGTTGATGAAATCGCTACAATACTTGAAGGAAAATCGCGAAATATATAACGAAACGATTGCTCAAGCATCAAAAAAATATAAGACCGGAAATGTAATAAGATTGGCTGAAGTGTTGGATAACTATGCTTCACCATTTACATTGCTTTTTGAAATGTTGAGCCCATATGGCTTTAACGCAAAACAGGTGAGGAGGATGATTGATGCTGTTGAGGCTTCGGGACGCGTGTTTTATTCTCAACAATATGTCGCAGTAGTAAATAGAGGAGGAGTCGAACTTTGTGAGGTCGAAAAATATAACCATCACAATGAGGAATATGAGGTGGATTTGACAGGTAATGTGATTGCTCCTATTGAATTGCTTGTAGAGAAAATTAGCCGCGCACAATTCTCTCCACAAAAGGATAACGATGTTATTTATCTTGACGCAAAAGTGTTGGAAGGAAAACCTCATATAGTGTTGCGCCATTGGCGTGAAGGTGATCGTTTGGCTCCATTCGGGATGAATGGGACAAAGAAGTTGAGTGACATTTTTAGTGATGCAAAATTGTCGTTGATAGATAAGAGTAAAGTGTGGATTTTAGAGCGCAATGGAGAGATTTTGTGGGTAGTGGGAATGCGCGCTTCACGACTTTTTAAAGTAAATGAAAAAACGACACATATTTTGTGTATAAAAAATTTGCAAAGAGAGTATTAATATTCTATATTTGCAATTAGACGAAGTTTATTTAACAACCTAAAATAAACATAGATAAAATTACGCCTTAATGATAAAACTAAAGGTGGTGATTGATTGTATAAAAAGAATAAAAGCATAACCTTTGTAAAGCGATATTAATATGAAAAAGTGTGGTTTATTGTTGATGTGGGTGCTTATGTTTACCCCTATATTGAGAGCCGAAATGGTTTTCAATCCCAATGGCGACTATGAGGCTCAATATGAAGAGGCCTTTGAGGCAATAAACGACGTGTATATGTCAAATGATGATGAGGCTTTAGTCGTAATCGATAGTTTGTCGAAGAGAAATTTTCCACGAGCAGTGATGGCAATGGGGTCGCTTTATTGCTATGGTATCGCAGTAGAGCAGGATTTGTTGAAGGCTAAAGAATATTTTCTAAAAGCCGAAAAACTTGGTAGCCCTGGAGTTGCTCTTGCCTTGACCGAATGTGAGATGTTTCAAAGTTATGCTTCGCGTATCGATGAAATAAAAGAAGCAGCCGAGAAGGGCGATGTGAATGCAGTTGCAGAGTTGGGTTGGTGTTATAGTAATGGTGTGGGCGTAGAGTATGACAACGATAAAGCATTGGAACTTTTTGGAATAGCCGCAACTGCAGGAAACCCAATGGCTTTATATGAATTGGGCATAAAATATTTTATGGGTTATGGAGTGAAACAGAATATAACCGAAGCCGTAGCAAAATTTGAAGTAGCGGCTCGTTTGGGTTATGATAAGGCTCAATATCAAATGGCATTGATGTATGCCGAGGCTACTCCACTTAAAAAAGATAATAAAAAGGCATCGGAATGGTATGATAAGGCTGTGGCGCAAAATCATGCCGATGCAATATATAATACAGCATTGCACTATTTCGCAGGCTCGGTGCGAGATGTAGATATGGCGAAGTCATTGGAATATCTTGAAAAAGCATCAAAATTGGGCAACGCCAATGCTTCATATCTTTTGGGCGTGAGTTATGACCATGGAAAGAAAGTGGCTGCCGACAAAACTCGTGCGATAAAATATTATAATCTCGCATATCAATATGGTAAAGCCGAGGCGGTGGTGAATCTTGGTAAATTATACATGTGTGATTTTAAAGATTATAAAAAAGCCGCCGAGTATTTCTCTCTTGCAACTGATTGCGGGTTGCCCGAGGGTGCATATTATCAAGGATTATTAAAATATGCATCGTTGATAAAAAAGCTTGAAAAGAAAGCAAAGGAGGGTGACATGGGCGCAAAAATGCTTCTTGCCGATTGCTATTTTGAGGGAGTAGGGGTTGACAAGAATGAGAAAAAAGCTTTTAAGCTCATGAAAGAAGCATCAAAGGAAAATCATGATGCAGTATATCGCTTGGCGCAATGTTATGCCTTGGGCATAGGAGTGAAAAAGAACTACGCAAAGGCTGTTAAATTGTTTAAGCAATATGATAGATTGTGCACCGAGGTATCGGTGTATAGCAATGCCCATATTCATGAGAAACAAATAGGCGCTTACCGACAAGCAGCGACTACGGGCAACGCCGAGGCCTATTTTATGTTGTACCTTTGCTACAAAAATGGATTTGGCGTTGAGGCAAATCAACATATGGCCTATGAGTTGTTGGTGAGATCGGCCGATGGTGGATATAAGTCGGCACAACGCGAACTATCGATGTATTGGGCAAATATGGGCGATGATTTCTCGGCTGTAAAAAGCCAATACTGGAAAGCAAAATATAATTCGCGATAACGAAAACATATATATGGGAATGGGTATTGGCTTGTCAATGCCCACTTTTTTTATCTAAAAATAATCAGATTTGGTCTAAAATGTGGCATTTTAGGAACCAAATGGCGAACATTTTTTATGCAAAATTTGTTTTTTTGCCAAATGCAATCTATCTTTGCAATGATTTCAAAACGAAATTGTTTTGTGTTGCAAGTAATCAAGCAACAAGCACAAGGAAAACAAAACAATTTTATTCCACTATTTATTCGATTTTAAATTTCCAAAAAAAATGTGAGCCACGATTGAGCGTGAGCTACAATTTTCTAAAATTTGATTATATCGTTATAATCCACTTATAATTTTTATGTATAATATTTCCGACCTTAGCGCAATGGGCGAACAAGAGCTCAAAACGATTGCGGAATCTATGGGATTGAAAAAAATTGATCCTTCAAAAAAAGATGAGTTGATTTATCGCATTCTTGATGAACAAGCTATTGCTATGGCTACAACAACCGTTGCCGAGAAAAAATCGCGCATTACAAAAGAGCCTAAAGCTAAAAAAGAAAAGAAATCGACCGAGTCTAAAAAAGAACCTAAAACAAAGAAAAAAGCCAATTCTGATACTACTGGGTCAAAGATAGAACTGGTTGAGGATGTTGTCGCGACAGAATCAAAAATAGAGATAGACCTCCCGGCCGAAGAACCTACAACCGAGGCAAAACCTGCTCGTAAAACTAAAAAGACTACAGCAAAAAAAGATAAAAAACAGGTCGAAGAGGTAGCAGTAGCACCTGCCGAACAACCTGCCACTCCTGTTGAAGAACTTGATGAAAAAGATATAATGACAATGATTGCTCCATTGGCCAAAGATGAAGAGCCAAAAGCTATTGTCATTGAATCACAAGAATCTCAAAACGAGCCCGAAGCCGAAGCTGGCGTTGTTGCCCAAACTCCCGAGGCGTCTCTACAAGAAGAAAAACCTCGCATGGATTTCCGTCCTAAGGATAATTCGTCATTTGGCTCGTTCTTCCCACGAGGCGAAGGTCGCCGATTTGTTCCTCGTAGTCAAAAGGAGAAAGAGGAAGCAGCCAATAATCCAGCGCCAGTGCCCACTCCAGCCCCTGCTCCAGTGCCTCCTATGCCACAAGGTCCTATCATTATAGGCGAACCTGGTCGTGAACAACAAGAAAGACCTCAACAACAAGGAAAACAAAATAAAAAACAAAAAAATCGCAATAATAAGCAACAATATCAACAACCACAACAGCCTGTTGAACCTCAATATAACTTTGATGGATTCCTCAATGCTTGTGGTGTGCTTGAAGTGATGCCCGATGGATATGGATTCCTTCGTTCAAGCGATTATAACTACCTTTCATCGCCCGACGATGTGTATGTGACACAATCGCAAATAAAGAATTTTGCACTTAAAACAGGCGATGTGGTAGAATGCACTATTCGCCCACCTCGTGAAGGAGAAAAATATTTCCCCATGAGCACCGTGACTAGCGTAAATGGTCGCATGCCAGGATTTATTCGCGACCGCGTGGCCTTTGAACACCTCACACCACTTTTCCCCGATGAAAAATTTGACCTCACAAGTGGTAAAACATGTAATCTATCAACTCGCGTTGTTGACATGTTCTCGCCAATAGGTAAGGGACAACGAGGTCTCATTGTGGCACCTCCCAAAACTGGTAAGACTATCCTATTGAAAGATATCGCAAACGCTATTGCTGAGAATCACCCCGAAACATATATTATGATTCTCCTCATCGATGAACGCCCCGAAGAGGTTACCGATATGAGCCGTAGCGTTAACGCCGAGGTTATCGCATCGACATTTGATGAGCCAGCCGAGCGTCATGTGAAAATCGCAAGCATCGTGCTTGAAAAAGCAAAACGCATGGTAGAATGTGGACATGATGTTGTGATATTGCTTGACTCAATTACTCGCCTTGCTCGTGCTTACAACACTGTGTCGCCTGCATCAGGTAAAATTCTTTCGGGTGGTGTTGATGCAAATGCGCTCCAGAAACCTAAACGCTTCTTTGGTGCAGCTCGTAACATTGAAAATGGCGGTTCGCTCACTATTATCGCAACAGCATTGACCGAGACAAGTTCAAAGATGGACGAAGTAATCTTTGAAGAATTCAAGGGAACAGGTAATATGGAATTGCAACTCGACCGTAAATTGTCAAATAAACGCATCTTCCCCGCTGTTGACATTATGGCATCAAGTACACGCCGCGACGACCTCTTGATACATCCTGAAATGCGCAATCGTATGTGGATTCTACGTCGATACCTATCGGATTATAACTCAATAGAAGCAATGGAGTTTATAAAAGACCGTATGGAACGCACATCCTCAAACGAAGAACTCCTCATCACGATGGGAGACTAACAAAAAATAATATATACGACAAAAACGCACCTAAATTTAGTTTTAGGTGCGTTTTTATTGTATCTTTGTGGATAATGAATAATCATTGTCCTATATATAACCCGGTTGAAGGTTCCTCTACGATAGCAATATTTATTCATGGCATCGTGGAAAGCCCAAATCAATTTCTCCCATTGATGAATGAGGTGAGAGGTCTTGGTGTGGCAGTGGCATCATTGTTGTTGCCCGGTCATGGTGGTAGTGGAGAGGATTTTGCGCGAAGTAACAAACGTGAATGGGTGGAATGGGTAAAGAATGAGGTTGATAGATATAGGTCAATATACAGCAAAATAATATTAGTAGGCCATTCGATGGGAGGGTTGTTGTCGATACTCAACTATGCAAATTGTGCTGATAAAATTGAGGGCATTATTGCCATTGATATTCCGTTGAGAGTGAGGGTGAAATTACAAGCAATAAAAAACTATTTGAAGATAGGGTTGAAATTGAGGTTGGCAGAAGATGATTCGGCTCAAGCCTTATTACAATCAAAAGGGGTAGATGATTGTTCGATATTCACATATATGCGATGGTTGCCACGAATGATTGATTTATATCACTTGATGCGAGAAACAAAGCGTAAACTTCGACAAGTAGCAGTGCCGATTCTCGCGATTCAAGCCCGTCGCGATGAGGTTGTTAGCCTTAAAAGTGTGAAGATTTTTGAACAATCTATTTCGCCTGAATATCTTGAAGTGTTGTGGCTTAACGATTCTACCCACTTCGCCGTCTCAAAAAATGATACCGAGAAATATTATTCAATAATAAAAGCGTTTTGTTCTAAAATAGGTTGAAATGGTAGAAAAACCTATTGATGGATTTAAGGAAAGTAAAATGGTTAGTTATAAAGATTATCATGAAAAAAACAAAAAGAATAACAAAGGGACAAATTTGGATAAATATTATTGTTTTTATAATGGGAGTGCTTTTTTTTATACTCCGATCAATAGATGAAAATAATAAAGAGAAGTTATATGACGAAATGGTAAAGGAATATTTCTCAAAAGCTGATTACTATTTTGAAGGATATTTAGTAGAAAAAACTTTTTTATATAACTCTAGAGGAAATGAATTCGAAGATTTTAACGTATATCTAATAAAAATGAAAGTGGATTCAGCCTTCATTGGAAAAAACTTGCGATCAAAAGGGGATTCATTTGTTGGAATTTATTCTCCTAAAGATGATTATGTGTATTTTGAATCATTGTTATATTCCTCAAAAGAAGAATATCAAAAATACTCTCCGACAGAAATAGTATTATCATCTAAAACTGAAAATGTCCACCTGTCAGGTGGTTATGAGCATCGAATACGTATTCAAACAAAATTTGAAAAGCCATTCTCAGACATTGATACAATTGGCAGTATAATCTTTTAGCGAAAAATAGAAATTGAATTATATACTTTAAGTATATTGACTAATAAGCATATATTTGCTAAATTTGTGAATCGTAAAACATAAATAAGATAATATCATGAACGATGGCGCAATGACGGTGTTAAATCCACCCCACAAGAGAGAATCTGAATCAGACGACCCTATTGAAGCTTATGATATGGGATATGATGATGGATATGACGATGGCTATGATGACGGGTCAACTGGTAAAAAACATGGGAAAAGCTATGATGATGAGAGCCTTTATGACGGCGATGACGAAATCGATTACCAAGAAGGCTATGAGGAAGGCTATGACGATGGATACAATGATGGCCTCAACGATTACAACGAAGACGCAGCAGAAAATGATGATGATGACTGCGAAGATGAAGACGACGAAGATTGGTAATAAATAGTGCCGATAAAACTTATTATTTGTATATCTATTTATATTATAGCAATAAAAAAGGAGAGTCGATTGACTCTCCTTTGTGATCCAGGCGGGATTCGAACCCACGACCCACAGCTTAGAAGGCTGTTGCTCTATCCAGCTGAGCTACTGGACCTACCTTGTTGCAAATTTGCTTTGCGAGTGCAAAGTTAATGATTTCTTTTTATTTTGCCAACTTTTAAACGAATCTCTATGGGATAATATTCCAAAACGAGATGTGAAAAGTTTTTTAGTTTAAGCTATCAAGTACTTGGCGAATTTTTTCGTAGGTGGTGATGCGTGTAGGGACAAGTGGCAAACGGAGTTCGTTTTCAATATATCCCATAGCATTTAGCAAGCATTTCACTCCTGCGGGGTTGCCGTCAACGAATAGTAGGCTGAACAATTCGGTGAATCGGTGGTGAATCAAAAGCGCTTTCTCAAAGTCGCCGTTAAGTGCCAGACGCACCATTTTGGAGAATTCTTTAGGGAATGCGTTGCCAATTACTGATATAACGCCTACTGCACCGAGGGTGATGAGTGGGAATGTGATGCCATCATCGCCCGATATTACCATGAAGTCTTCTTGTTTGTTCTTGATAATATCGTCCATTTGGGTGATATTGCCCGATGCTTCTTTTACACCGATGATATTTTCGTGGTCACGCGCTAGTCGAAGCGTAGTTTCGGCAGTCATATTAACGCCTGTGCGCCCTGGTACATTGTATAGAATTACTGGTATAGGTGATGCTTTGGCAATGGCACTATAGTGTTGATATATTCCTTCTTGCGAGGGTTTGTTGTAGTAGGGAACCACTGAAAGCACTGCGCTGAATGGAGTGAGGTCAGAAGTCTTTAATTCTTCAACAAGAGCCATTGTGTTGTTGCCGCCAATGCCTATAACGAGGGGCACGCGATCGGCCACTCGTTCCACAATGAAATCACGCACTTGGCGTTTTTCATCGGCTGAAAGTGTTGCAGTTTCGGCAGTTGTGCCAAGCACAACGAGGTAGTCCACCCCGTTTTTTATTTGATATTCGAGTAATCGAGCAAGAGCATCGAAGTCGATTGTTTTGTCTTGTTTAAATGGGGTGATAAGCGCAACCCCCATGCCTTTTAGATTTATACGTGCCATAAAACTATGTGTATATGCTTTAAGAATGCAAAGTTATGAATAATAAGTTACCTCTACAAATTATCACTGCAAAACATCGTTGTAATTTCGTAAAATTTGAACTAAAATGCCCATGAGGTTGTTAATGTGATTAAACCAAATAAAATGTGATATGAAACAGTTTGATGAAATAATCAAAGACTCACGCCCCACAGTGGTTGATTTTTATGCTACTTGGTGTGGTCCATGCCGTAGGCAAATCCCTATTATTGACAACTTTAAGGCAAAAATGGGCGACGAGGTGAATGTGGTGAAGGTAGATGTTGATGAAGAACAAGAACTTGCCGACCGTTATCGCATACGATCGGTGCCTACAATTATGATTTTTAAGAATGGCGAGGTAGTGTGGCGTGCAAGTGGAATCCAATCACACACCGACCTTATGGTTGCACTCAATGGAATTGAATGGCGTTAGTTACTTTCTCTACATGAAACATAGCACAAGGGCTTGTGCTGCCACTACACGAAGGAACATAGTGAGTGGGTAAACGGTAGAGTAGGCTACAGCTGGAGCATCGTTGCCAGTCGAATTGTTGGCATAAGCAAGCGCAGGGGGATCGGTACAGCCTCCCGACATAAGACCCATTATGGTCAAGAAGTTGAGTTTGTAATATCCACGAGCTATTGAGCCTACGATAATAAGCGGGATGAGGGTAATCATAAAGCCCCATATAACCCACCACATACCGGTGGTGTTGAATACGGTTTCAGCAAATCCTTGTCCCGAAGATATTCCTACCGAGGCCAAGAAAAGGCATATCCCTAACTCTCGCATCAGTAACGAAGATGATGAAGATGTGTAGGTGATGAGTTTGAATTTATAACCGAAACGACTTAAAAGGATTGCCACAACGAGTGGACCGCCTGCAAGCCCAAGTTTCATTCCCCAGCCCACATCGATTGAGCCGAGTATGATACCAAACATAATGCCCACGAATATCGTGATGAGATTAGGCTCGTTGAGGCGTTTCATCGAGTTGCCAAGTTTGCTCGCAAGGCGTTCGATATCTTCAAGGTTTCCTACTACAGTGAGGCGGTCGCCTATTTGCAAACGAAGGTTAGGCGCGGCGAGAAGATCAACACCGGCACGATTCACGCGAGTGGCATTGAGTTTGTAGCCCATGCGAAGGCGAAGCGAACCGAGTGCTACACCATTGTAGTTCCCTTTAGTGATGAGGATGCGACGCGACACCACTTGTGATGGAGCTGCGTTCCAGTCCATTTCCACCTCGGGGCCAATGACAGCCTTCATACGCTCTTCGTCTTGTGCCGACATCACTATGTATAGTTTGTCGCCACTATGAATTTGGGTGTCGGCTTTAGGAATTACGACAGTCCCGTCGGGGCGCATCAATCGTGATACTACAAAGTTGCATTGAATGATGTTGTGTAAATCAACGAGATTTTTCCCTTCAATGAGATTGTTGGCAACCTCAAATGTGACAATATGAGGTTTGAGTTGGCTGTTTTCTTGCTCTTCCTCTATTTCTTTTATCTCATCTTTTACATTTATGCGAAATAATGCTTTGATAATGAGCATAGCAAGGATAATGCCCACTACGCCAAGAGGGTAGGCTGCGGCATAACCCATTGCCATTGTGTCGGCTTGAGCAGCTGTTGCCGATTGTTGAGCAGCAGCAAGACCAGGGGTGTTGGTGACAGCACCCGACATAACTCCCACAAGAGCCTCTATTGATGTTTTGCCATCTTCAAAGAAGTATATGCCCAACACGATTGCTACATTGAGAACTATGCCCAACACGGCCAATCCGTTGAGTTTCATTCCCCCTTTCTTGAACGATGAAAAGAAACCTGGTCCAACTTGTAAACCAATGGAGAAAATAAATAGAATGAGGCCAAACTCACGAATAAAATGCAATACTTGGTGGTCAACGATATAGCCAAAGTGGCCCATCAAGATGCCCACAAATAGCACAAATGTAACGCCGAGCGAAATGCCAAAAAATTTAAGTTTGCCCAAATATACACCGAGTGCAATAACAAAAGAATAGAGCACGATTGTGCTCGCTAATGATTCATTCCCCGGAAATAATAAGTTTTGTATCCAATCCATTGGAATATATAGTTTATTAGTTGTAAAATTGTATTGCAACAAAAATTGTTACAAAGGAGTTGCAAAGTTACGGCTTTTTGTTGAGAAAATTAGAGTATTGTTGGTTCGAATTTCAATTCAAATGAAAAATTTTGTGCCAACAACTTAAACAAAATATCCTCTCCGACGTTAATGGCAAACTTATGAAGGAAGTAAAATTGGAATTGCAACTAAGCTCTTAATCTAATGTAGTTGAAAAATATTTATCTAAGTCCTCGATTATTTGTTTCTTTTTTTCTTTGCTATTCCAATCTGAAAAATGCCAATTTACAGGAGTAGTCTCATCGGTTAATGAATTTATATCTATTGAGTATCTTTGGTTAATAGGTGCATTTAAGCGGATAGTTACTCTTTGTCCGTTTGGATTATTCATTACAACAACTGGATTTTCAGTTCCTAAATTCTCATAATCGGACATAGTAAACCCCTTTTGCTCAAAATAATCAATTAACCATTTTATTTGCATAATAAAATCAAATGGGAATTTTTGTCTAAAGCCATCTTCCATACCTGCAAATATAACCATAACAACACCCAACCAAAGACTAATGCCTAAGAGGCAAAAAAAGAACATTATATATCCTTTAATAAGGAGAAAAACTAACAGAGCCAAATCTAATATAGCAATGATTGTAAATTTAATTTTCATGTTGTTTAATTATAAACTTTATATGTGTTGACGCAAGTAAAATAAGAAACAAACATTGTGCCATTCTAAATAACGGACAACTGTTCGATAATGGACAGTTGTGGAATTGCTAAATTGTTGATATTTAGTGGTTAAAGTTTTTGGCACATGCTTTGATAATATATGAAGCGTAATTTTTATTGTAAATATTTATGGACAGAGAAATATCAAAGGAAGTAAAAGTGCGTGAGCGATGGAAGAGTATTTTGAAATACTCGATAATGCTTGTTGGAGTGTGTGCATTTATCATAATTGCGATTTCATTTATGAAAGATGATGTAGCTCTTGATAGCTTGGAGTTATGTACAGTGGATAATGGAAATGTAGATGTCAGTATCAGTGCATCGGGGGTATTGTCTCCGGTTTATGAACAAATAATAATAGCCCCGATAAATACTAAAATTATTGAGGTTTATGCTAAAACGGGTGATTTTGTAAAAGAGGGAGCCCCACTACTGATGCTTGATTTGCAATCGGCACAAACCGATTATAAGAATATGGTTGATAAAGTGAAAATGAAAGGCTATGAATTAGAACAATTTCGATTAAGTAACAACACCTTTTTGTCTGACCTTAAAATAAAAATCAAAGTTGCCGAAATGGAATATAATCGCATGCTGGTTGAGGCAGGTAATGAAAAGTTTTTAGATAGTATTGGAAGTGGCACAACCGATAAAGTAAAAGAGGTGCAATTTATGTGCAAATCAAAAGAATTAGGGTTGCAACAATTGCGAACTCAATATGAAAATGAGAGCAAAGAACGAGCAGCAGGATATCAAATTAAAGAGTTGGAATTGTCAATATTGAAAAAAGAATTGAATGAGATGAAACGAACTCTTGACGATGCTCAAATAAAAGCACCACGTTCTGCAACGCTTACATTTATAAATAACCAAATCGGTGCACAGGTGGCACAAGGCAGTCAAGTGGCAATTATTGCCGATTTGAAACACTTTAAGATAAATGGCGAAGTGGCTGAGGCGTATGCCAATCGTGTAAAAGTGGGAAATGATGTGAGAGTGCGAATAAACGGGAAGGACTATGAAGGGTTGGTTAGTAATATTGAACCAACAGCTAAAAATGGTGTTGCAGGTTTTTCTGTTCAACTTGATAATGATTCTTTGGCACAATTTCGTCCCGGATTGAAAACCGATGTTTATATTTCAGATGGAGTAAAAGAAAATG
Organism: Muribaculaceae bacterium; assembly: GCA_045637505.1. GTDB lineage: Bacteria > Bacteroidota > Bacteroidia > Bacteroidales > Muribaculaceae > RGIG4079. The sequence goes on from JAZTZO010000020.1 coordinate 25,055, forward strand.
CAAAGCGAATAAAAAATGCATCGTTTTATAAAGAGCCGGGAACATATATGTTGTATGTGCGAAATGGTGAAGAATTGGAATTGCGACAAGTTGAACTTGGAGTAAGTAATTATGATTATGTTGAGGTTGTGAGAGGTTTGCATGTAGGCGAACAGGTGGTATTAAGCGATATGAGTCGCTATAATGCACCTAAATTGAAAATTAAAAATTAATTAAATAATAAAACAATCATTTTATGCTGAAAATTTATTTCAAACAAGCAATTGAATTGTTGAAGCAACACAAACTTTTTTCGGGGATATATATCTTTGGGACAGCACTTGCTATTGCTTCAACAACAATTATGGTAGTGGTGGCATATTTGGATATTGCACCACTTTATCCCGATGTAAATCGTGAGAATGTGTATTATGTAAAACATTTGTGTGTTAAAAGGACTGATGAAAAAGGAATGAGTGTGTCGAACTATTCTTACAAGGCTGTTGAAGAATGGTTTTATAAATTAAAAAACAAGAAAGAAGTTTCGGCAGAATATGGCTTTATAGGTCGTACTTCTGTGAAAACTGCAAAAACAAAGGCTGGGTTATATGGCAGATATACCGATCCTGCGTTTTTTCGTATTTATCAATTTAATTTTATTAAGGGACGACCATTCACCCAATCTGAGTTTGATGGAAAACTAAAACGAGCAGTGATATCCGACGAAGCTGCAAAAGCACTATTTGGCTCAGTTAATGGTGCAATGGAAAAACCAATTACAGTAAGAAATAAAGAGTATATTGTTTGTGGCGTTTATGAAGAACCAAGTATGATTATGTCAGAATCATTTGCTGGGGTGATATTGCCTTATACAACAGCCGATGGATATGATGAAGCTGATGCAGTTTTCCCTTGTCTCGGTCAATATAAATTTAGGATTCTTATTGAAAATGAAACTCAAGCCGATGCGTTGCGACGTGAGATTGCTGAACTAATGCGTCAATATAATTCAGTTAATACGGAGTTTGAAATAAGTCCGGGATATACTGATATGGAGTCGTCGGTCGTGATAGATTCAAAAGGTTTGTCCACGTTTTATAGTTCGACCGGTTGTAAAATTATATTTGCTGTGATTTTTATATTGTTGTTGGTTCCGGCACTGAATTTAAGTGGTTTGATTTCGGGTCGAATGAGTATGCGAAGTCTCGAACTTGGAGTACGTAAATCATTTGGAGCAACCCGAGGTAAATTATTGAGGCAGGTAATGTGGGAAAATTTGTTTCTAACACTATTAGGAGGTGTTATAGGTTTTATCTTGTCGTGGGTGTTCATATATTGTTGCAAAGATTGGTTGTTTATGGTGATTTTGCCCGAATTGGAAGAAATGTCGGGGACTTCAAATGTTAAACTTACAATTGAAATGATATTTTCTCCGATTGTATTTCTTTTTTCATTTCTTGCTTGTGTGGTTTTGAATGTGATGAGTGCATATATTCCTGCTCGCAATGCCTTGAAATGTCCGATAGTAGAGTCATTAAACGCTAAAAATAATTGATTTATGTTGAAAATAATTATAAAAAACTTGTGGAGTCATCGCAAGGATAATGGGTGGATTTTTGTTGAACTAATTATTGTTTCAATAATATTATGGGTATTGCTTGATGTGTCTGTAGTATATGTGTATAACGATACAATGCCGTTAGGTTATCAAAACAATCATTTATGCCGTATTGATTTGGTTCAATATGGCACTTCCGAAGCTCAGTATAACGCAGAATATGACAATGTTGATTCACGAAAAGAGCATGTAGATAGAATTGTGCGAAAGTTAAAAGCTCAAAAAGGGGTGGAGAACGTAACATATATGTTTACGTCGTGGAATTATATTAATTCGGAGTCAAATATGTCGTATGATTATAAGTCGGGAAATCAAGCAGTGGATACAGTCGTGAGACAAGTCGATGTAATCCGATTTATGCCCGGAAATAATTTTTTTGAAACATACGGAATGGAAGCTGTTGACGGAAGTCCATCGGTCGAAGAATTATCGAAAATGGATTATGGCTATAGCGATATTATAGTAACCGAGGATTATGCACGTCGATTCTTTGGCGATGAAAATGCAGTAGGGAAAAAACTCTATTACGTAAATTGGAATAATGATACAATTTGGAGCCCGATAAAAGGGGTGCTTAAAGATGTTCGACATCAACAATTTCGTCCTGTCAATAGTTTGGCCTTTCGTCCTCAATATGATTCGAAAGAACCTGAGGTTACAATGGTTGTGAGATTGTTGCCCGATGTTAATGTGAATGAGTTTGTGAAAGGCATTGAGGCTTCGGGAGATTATTATAATTCGGGCAACTACTATGTGTTTGATGTGAGTTCTTATAACGATATGATTCGTCAAATAGGTAGTGAATATGCCGTGTTTAATAAAATAATACTGGCACTTACTATATTCTTTTTGTTGAATGTGGTATTGGGAATCGTTGGCACATTTTGGTTGCAAACACGCAATCGCACACGTGATGCCGGAGTAATGCGTTCATTTGGTGCTACGCGATGGAATATTCGCAAAATGTTACTTGGCGAGGGTGTCGTGTTGTCAATGATAGCTGTTGCGATAGGTTGTTTCATTTATTACCACATCGCATTGGAATTTCCATTTTTGAGTAAAGCTTTCGCAATAAGATATGATGAGGGTTTTAATATTATAGATTACTGGGTAACAAACTTTGGCGAGCATTTTATGATAATATCATTGTTGTGCTATGTTGTTGTAGTGTTAACAGTGTCGATAGGTATATATATACCAGCACGAAAAATTAGCAATGTCAATCCGATTGACGCATTGCGTGATGAATAAAAATGAATGGTTTAATGATTAAAAGAAATAAGATTATGGATACAATAATAAAACTTATAGAAGTAAATAAAATTTATCGCACAAAAGAAATCGAAACACAAGCTTTGGATAATGTAAATCTTGAGGTGGAGAAAGGTAGTTTTGTGAGTATAATGGGACCTTCGGGTTGTGGAAAGTCAACATTGCTCAATATAATGGGACTATTGGATAATCCCACAAGTGGGCAAGTTGAGATTGCCGGTGTTGTGGCAAATAATATGAATGAAAAAGCACTTGCATCGTTCCGAAACTCAACACTCGGATTCGTTTTTCAAAGTTTTCATTTGATAAATTCATTGTCGGTAACCGATAATGTTATGTTGCCATTGCTTTATCGTAACATGAAAGGGAAAGAACGCAATCGATTAGTTGCTGAGGCTCTGGAAAGAGTGGGTTTGAGCCATCGTATCAATCATAGACCATCACAATTGTCGGGAGGGCAATGTCAAAGAGTGGCAATTGCAAGAGCGATAGTTGGTAGCCCCGAAATAATTCTTGCCGATGAACCGTGTGGTAATCTTGATTCTAAAATGAGTGCCGATATTATGGAGTTGTTGCAGCGACTAAATAAGGAATATGGCAAAACGGTAGTTATGGTTACTCACAATGAGGAACAGGCACGACAAACCGATCGTATAATACGATTCTTCGACGGACGTCAAGTTGTGTAACAAATCAAAAACAATGCACAAATGAGAAAAGTAGTATTTATATTGGTTTATATATTTTGTTTTCAGTTGAGTGTTGCCACAACATGCCGTCTCACATTGAAAGAAACAATATTGCGAGCACGTTCACACAGTGTTGAGGCTGCTGTGGCACTAAATGAGTTGCGTGCTGCATATTGGGAATATCGCACATATAGAGCCAATTTGTTGCCTGAGGTAAATATTAATTCGGTATTGCCAAGCTATAATAAAACATATAGTGCGTATCAACAAGTAGATGGAAGCTATACATTTGTGCGAAATAACAATTTGAGCATGACGGGCAATGTGTCGATAGAGCAAAATATATGGTTTACTGGTGGAAAAATTTCGTTATCGACATCACTTGATTATATGCAACAGCTAAATGGCGATAAAACAAAACGATTTATGAGCGTGCCTATTGCATTGACCTTGACACAGCCGATATTTGGAGTGAATGATGTGAAATGGAGCCGAAAAATCGACCCATTACGTTATCAAGAAGCAAAGGCGTCATTTATTTCCGAAACTGAAAATGTTGCTATCGTTGCGATTAACTACTTCTTTAATTTGTTGCTTGCTCGAGAGAATGTGAATATCTCGAAGCAAAACATCAATAATGCCGAGCGACTTTATGAGGTAGCAAAAGCAAAGAGGGAAATGGGGAAAATCAGTGAGAATGATTTATTGCAATTGAAACTGAATTTACTTAATGCTCAAGCCGATTTGACGAATAATGAAAGCACGATGAAAAGTGCGATGTTTAAGCTGTGTTCGTTTATTGATTTGAATGGGGTAGATGATGTTATTCCCATTGTTCCCGATTCAATCCCCAATGTGGAATTGCAGTATCAAGAAATATTGGATAAAGCATTGGCAAATAACCCTTTTGCGTTAAATATATCACGCCGTCGCATTGAAGCTGATTATGAAGTGGCAAAAGCAAAAGGGAATATGAGGGAAATATCATTATATGCACAAATAGGCTTTACCGGCACCGACCAAACTTTTGCCGGGGCATATAATCCTCTTAAAGATAATCAAGTCGTTGAGGTGGGGGTTAAAATACCTATACTCGATTGGGGTAAACGCAAAGGGAAAGTAAAGGTTGCACAAAGTAATAAAGAGGTTATTGAGAATAAACTGCGAAAAGAGTCGATGGATTTTAATCAAAATTTGTTTATCCTAACCGAGCAGTTTAACAATCAACGTCAACAATTGAAAATTGCACGAGAAGCCGATGAAATTGCTCAACGTCGTTATAATACGAATGTAGAAACCTTTATGTTGGGAAAATTAAGCACACTTGATTTGAATGATGCTCAATCGAGTAAAGACCAAGCCCGACAAAAGTGTATTAACGAATTGTTCTATTATTGGTATTACTATTATCAATTAAGAAGTATCACATTGTGGGATTTTGAAAGAAATTGCAGTATAGATGCCGATTTTGACAAAATAATAGAGATTTAATAACGAGAAAATGATTAAATTTGTCATCATATAGATAAAGAAAGATGATACTTGTAGTAGATGATGATTTAGGTATTCGCACTTCGTTATCGTTGGTGTTGAAACGAAGTGGCTATGAAGTTAAAACCGTTGCATCTCCGGCTGAGGCAATGCCGGTTGTTAGAGTTGAGGCTCCACAACTTATATTGATGGATATGAACTTCTCATTATCGACCGATGGCATTGAGGGGCTGACATTATTAAAACAAGTTAAGATATTTCAGCCTCAAGTGCCGGTTATTTTAATGACAGCATGGGGGAGTATTCAACTCGCTGTAGAAGGGATAAAAGCCGGAGCATTTGACTTTATAACAAAACCATGGGATAATTTTTCGTTGTTGCAACGAATTGAAACTGCCATAAAACTATCTGAATCATCGCAGCCGAGTGAAACAGCATTTTTTGACCGATGTGGAATAATTGGAGAAAGTAAACAACTAACGGATGTATTAAATACGGTAAAGCGTATATCAACAACCGATGCATCAGTGCTGATAACCGGTGAGAGTGGTACTGGAAAAGAATTAATTGCAGAGGCAATTCATCGCAATAGTCAACGCCGTGAAAATGCGTTTGTAAAGGTTAATTTAGGCGGAATATCTCAAAGCTTGTTCGAAAGTGAGATGTTTGGCCATCGGAAAGGTGCATTTACCGGGGCGGTTGGAGATAGACAAGGACGATTTGAAATAGCCAATAAGGGAACGATTTTTCTTGATGAAATAGGCGATTTGGATAAAAGTTGTCAAGTTAAATTGTTGAGAGTATTGCAAGATCATACATACGAGGTGTTGGGCGATAGTCGTAATCGTCGTTGTGATGTAAGGGTAATAAGTGCAACTAATGCCGACCTGCGTTCAATGGTTGATGAGAGAACATTTCGAGAGGATTTGTTTTATCGAATCAATCTAATCACGTTGCATTTGCCCCCATTGAGAGAACGCCCCGATGATATTCCGTTGTTGGTAAATCATTTTGTGCAACGAGTGTGTGAGCAAACTGGATTAAAGCCGGTGTCGGTTGATGACTCGGCAATGAATTATCTAAAAGGGTTGCACTATTCGGGAAATATCAGGGAGCTAAAGAATTTGGTTGAACGCACCTTGTTGGTGTGCGATAAATCAAAACTCACTGCCGACGATTTTAGAACAAATTATGGCTCGGATGTGATTACAAAGTCAAGTTCGCAACAGTTGATGTCGGGAATGACGCTTGATGATATGGAACGGCAAACAATAATGCAAGCCATTTCGCAATATGGTGGCAATTTGTCCCAAGTCGCAACCGCATTGGGTATTAGCCGGGGAGCGTTATACCGACGTATGGAAAAGTATGGAATAGCGAAATAGAATTATAATCCTAAAACGAAATGGTGAAGCGAGTTATGCTGTCATCGTAGGTGTAGAGTGAGAAGTTGCAGTTGTGTTTGAGTAATACTTCTCGAATGAAAATCAATCCAAGTCCTTCGCCATTTGGCTTTGTAGAGAAGAATGGTGTAAATAGCTTGTCGGCTGTTTCGGAGGGTATCCCTTTTCCATTATCTGCAATAATTAAGCATGGTGGGTTTGAAGTTGTTGAAATGGAAATTTCGCCATCGTTGCCAATGCTTTCGGCTGAGTTTTTTATGATGTTAACAAGAACTTGTTCGAATAGTGTTGTGTCGATGTTAACCATAATATCCTCATTGCAAAGGTTAAGCGACAGAGCGATGTTTCGATTCAAACAAATACTTTCCATAAAAGCCTTGCACTTGCTTATGCAGTCGTTGAGATTCACAACTTCGGCTATAGGTGAGGGGATTTTTACGACATTGGCAAATCGAGTGATGAATTTGCTTAATCCATAACATCGTTCAATACATATAGTCATAGCCTCAGAAACATCAATCGATGAATCATTTGCTAAGTCGAGTTCGTTTATCGAATCAAGAATAGATGTAACACCGGTAACGCTGTTGTTTACTTCATGTGCTATCATTCTAATAACCCTCTCGTAGGCTTTTTTTTCGGCAGTCATAACCTCTTCGGTGAGACTTTCAATGAGAATAAAAGGCCGTTGAAATCCTTGGTCGATGAAAGATAGTCGTGAGCAACGAAATATCTTGGCGTTCCCAATTCTGATAGTTTCGGTCGAGCCTTGCGATAGTGCATTAATGCGTTTGGCAAGAGGGGTGTTTATCGTATTGATGTTTTTATTGATAACATCTTGATTAGCTTTTAGCTCAAGATGAGTTATTGCCGATTTGTTAATAGAGGTAATCTCATTGTCAAAGTTTAGAATGATTACTCCCATCGGGGAATTGCTGATGATTAAATCAAGAAAATGGTTTTGTTCTCTCACTTTTAATCTCTCATTTTTTAATTGCAGAATCATTCGGTTGAATATCTCAACAATATGGTCAGTATCTTTTTGACCTACAAGGGATAGCCGATTGCTGAAATCTTGAGCACGAAGTAAATCAAGACCTGTGTTTAGTGCATTAAGTGGCTTCATTACTTTGAAGTAGAAGTAACATGAAAAGCCTATACATAAAATCAAAAATCCTTCAGCAAGATAAAATGCGACATTACTTATTTGTGAGGATATGACAGTAAGTCCTATCGCAGTGGCGATGAGTAATGCAGTGAGCAGAGCGAATAAAATGCGAAGTCTCATAGCTATATGAGGTTTAGTATTTCTCCTGGGTGGTTTATAATGTTGTCGGCGTAGTGTTCGCGAAGTTCGCTAACGGAGCGGAATCCCCATGTTACTCCTGCCGAATCCACACCGGCACGTCGAGCAGTATCCATATCTACTCCCGAGTCGCCGATGTATAAGACTTCATCTTTGGGAGTTGGCGACTTGAGAAGTATGTCAAACACGATTGAAGGGTCGGGCTTAACTTGATATCCCTCTTTGTGCCCCTCGATAGCTACCCAGTTCTCGTTGGGGAAATAGTGATTAATGAGTCGCACCACTGCCTCGTGATATTTGTTTGACGCGACAGCAAGTTTTATGCCTTGCTGACTCAAAACCTTGAGCAATTCGGGAATGCCTTGATAGGGTGTTGTGTGAATGGTGTCGTGGTTATTATAATACTCAATGAAGTGAGTGCGAAGTTTCTCAATGTTTTCGGCCGAGCGGGCTTCGGTAGGAAGCACGCGCTCAAGTAATTTGGTGACGCCATTTCCCACAAAAAGCGGGTATGATGATATATTGTGAGTGGGAAATCCACATTGAGATAACGCAAAGTTGGTGGCTTCACCAAGGTCGTTGATGGTGTTGAGGAGTGTGCCGTCAAGATCAAAAATTACCAAGGATTTCATGTAGAGTTGAAAATTAAAAGTTGAAATTATGCATTATGAATTATGCATTATGAATTAGAATGGGTATCCCACCGAGAAGTGGAATGATGCATCGCGTTTCCAACGAGGGTGGAGAAGTGGCCAACGCTCTTGGTTTTGAGCTGGATTGTAGGCTTTCATCCCGAGGTCAAAGCGAAGCAAGAAGTATGTGAAATCGAGGCGTATGCCTGCTCCATAGGCACAAGCTATCTGTTTGTAGAATTCGTTAAACTTAAATGCACCTCCAGGTTGGTTTTCGTAGTTGCGTATTGTCCAAATGTTGCCAGCGTCAACGAAAAGTGCACCTTCGATTAGCCAGAACAATTTAGCGCGATATTCAAGGTTGAGGTCGAGGCGAATGTCGCCACATTGATTGATGAAATTATCTACCGAGTTGCGAGAGTCGTAACTACCTGGACCGAGTGTTCTCACTCCCCATCCTCTCACGCCATTGGCTCCACCAGCATAGAAACGCTTTTCAAATGGTAACACTTTGGAGTTGCCATAGGGTACACCCACACCGGCTCCAACATGGAATGCAAGTGAGTGACGAGGATTGAAGTTGCGAGCATACATGTAGTCGAAGTCGCATTTGAAATATTGAGAATATTGTATGCCAAATATCTTATACACACCATCGTCGCGTTTCTGATTAGCGAGCGAAGAAATTGCATATAGAATGTTCCCGGCCAATTCACCACCAGCTCTTAAACTATAAATAGATGGTTGCCATGTTTTTCGTTGCATAGATGCCGATGGCGAGCGCTTGTTGGTGCGATAAAAATTGTAACCTGTGCGCATGATAAAGTGGTCTTCGTAGCTATATCGTAGCAATGGGTTTTCGATATCCTCTATGAAACTAAATGTGCTTTTGGGTAGATATACATAGTTGATGTCGATAAAGTCAAATGTGCTACGCTCGGTGTTGTTACGATTTACCCAATTGTATTTCCATGCAGCCCCAGCGATGATGCGGGTGTATTCGGGGCGCTCTTGGTAGTTAAATGATAGGGCAAAGTCGGTAGAGGCCTTCATGCGTTGTTTGAAACTTGTTGACAAGAAAGGACTCATGAATTTAGGGAAACGTATGCCTACCTCGCCAGCAAACTCGGTGTATCTATCATTAATCAATCCCTCAAGGTCGCCCGATAGGCTTTCATAGGCCATGCGAAACTTTGTGGTCAACTGCTCTGAGCCTTTGGCAAGATTGTGGTGTTGATATGTTGCACCTATCCCAAACCCTAAATCGCCTTCAGAGTTTGTGCCTTCTAATTCAAGACTTACGCTTTGTTTTTTGTTTCGCGACAGCAAGATATATGCGTCCATCCATTGTTGACCAGCAATTTCTCCTATGGGGCGCATCTCGATGTTTATTGATTTCAAGATTGTGAGACGGGCAAGTGATTCGTAGGTGCGGTCAATGGCACGAGCGTTATATGGCTGATTGGGCTTAATGAAACATTTCTCTTCGAGCGCTTGTGGTTTTATATAATAGTCATCGCCATATACAAATGTTAGCCCTTTGTACATGATTGTGTCGCCTTGAATTATTGATGCATTGTTTTTTGTTGCATCAAAGTTGGTTATAAAATATATGTTGCGAATAAAATAAGGCTCGTGTTGTCCTATTATAGTAGTAGTGTCGCGTTTTGTCTTTGGAGGATTAATGGACATCGTTAAATCCACTCCTTTAGAACCAGCAACAGTGTCGGCTGTGTAGGTGATATATTCTTTAGAGAAAGCATAGTATCCTCGATTTTTGAGGCGTTGCGATATTAAAGCTCTGTTTTCATCAAGAATATTGCGGTCGAGTAGTTCGCCTGGTCTTATTGCAAATGAAGCAGTGTCGCGCAACACAATGTTGCGAATGGCAGTGTCGGGGATATCGTAGGTTATTGAAGACACTTTATGAGGCTCGCCAGCGTGAATGATGTAGTTGACATCAATCTTCTTTTTAGAAGGGCGCGCAAGAGTGTCAACGCTTACACTGGCGTTGAGGTACCCTTTGTTGACCATTGCAAGTTTGAGTTGTTTGGCCGAAGCATCGGTGAGTTGTTGGTCATAAATCACTGGAGCTTGCCCGAGTTTTTGAAACCAACGATTATGCCATTTAGATGTGTCGCTACCCGAAATGTTGTAGGTGGCGAGTTGGAGTTTTAGAAAACCAAGAACTTTGTGGTTGGGAATCTGACGCAAATAGTTGTGTAACTCCGACGATGTTACATCTTTGGTGTCTTCAACCGTTATAGAGACCTCATTTACGAGGTATTTTCCATCGGGGACATGCTTGGTAGAGCTACAACTCCATAGAAAAGCTGTAACTACACATAATAAAATGATTTTATAGGAGTAAAATCTCATTAAAATACCCGTTTTCGTCCACAAAGTTAGTGTAATTTTATTGATTGCGAAAAATCATTGAAAGATATTTGCTATTTTTGCATAGCAAAACAGATGTGAGTAATGCAAAAGAAGAGAAAAATCATACGAGCCACTACTGTTCCCACTTCGCTTGAAACATTCTGCAAGGATATGCTACGAGAACTAAATCAGCAATATGAAGTTGTTGCTGTGTCATCGCCATTGCCCGAATTGGATGTGGTGGCAACACGAGAAGGGGTGCGCACTATTGCCGTGAAAATGGAACGGCGTATATCGGTGAAAAACGATATAAAATCGTTGTGGCAAATGTATAAAGTGATGCGCCGTGAACGCCCATGGATGGTGCATAGCATGACACCAAAGGCTGGGTTGATGTGTATGGTGGCTGCATGGCTTGCTCGTGTGCCTCGAAGGGTGCACACTTTTACCGGATTAGTGTGGCCCACAGCTACCGGTTTAAATCGTATGATATTGAAAACGACCGACCGCATATTGTGTGCATGTGCAACTCACGTAATACCCGAGGGTAACGGGGTGAAAAACGATTTGATTAAAGGTAAAATAACCCGTAAACCCATGAAAGTCTTGGCTAATGGGAATGTGCGAGGAATCGAATTGCAACACTATTGTCGCACAGCCGAGGTTGAAGAGGAGGCTGCAAAGATAAGAAAGGAAGGAGTTCTTACATTTGTGTTTATTGGCCGATTAGTGCGCGACAAAGGTATTCATGAACTTGTTGAGGCATTTGTGAGATTAAACAAGGAAAATCCTCACACTCGATTGGTGCTCGTGGGAAGAACCGAAGCAGAGTTGGACCCTCTAAATGAAGAGACTCAACATATAATTGACACTCATGATGCAATCGAAGCTGTTGGCTCGCAAAAAGATGTGCGCCCATGGCTTGCAGCGTCAGATGTGTTGGCATTCCCAAGTTATCGCGAAGGATTTCCTAATGTGGTGATTGAGGCAGGAGCAATGGGGTTGCCTTCAATCGTGACTAATATCAACGGATGTAATGAAATAATTATACCAGGAGAAAATGGTGTGATAATACCGCCTCGTGATGCCGATGCATTGTATGAAGCAATGAAAGACTTGTGTGAAGACGATGAAAAGCGGGGCTATCTTACAAAAAATGCTCGTGAATCGGTTGCTTCGCGCTTTGATTGTCAAATAGTGCGCCGTGCGCTGTATGATTTTTATGCATCACTCGAGTGAAATAGATTTAAACAGTTGCCTATCATCGGCAAAATGACTAACTTTGCATTGTGGGACGATTGTTATCAATAGACTATGGGCGTAAGCGTTGCGGCATTGCCGTGACCGACTCGTTGTGTATTGTGGCAAATGGATTAACCACTGTGCCCACTCACACATTGATTGATTTTATTAAGAATTATGTAGCGACAGAGCCTGTTGATAAAATCATAGTGGGCCATCCCACCACAATGCGTGGCGAAGACTCGGAGTCGATGAAATATATAACCCCCGGCATTAATCGATTGAAAAAAGAATTGCCCAATATCCCAGTGGAGTTTTGGGATGAACGGTTTACCTCGGTACTCGCTCATCGCTCAATGCTCGATGGTGGAATGAAGAAAATGGCGCGACGAGATAAAGCTATTGTTGACGAAATCTCGGCCACGATTATACTTAATGATTATTTGCAAAGTAAAACATATAATACATGAAATTACCAGTATATTTATATGGGCACCCAGTGCTCCGCAAGGTTTCGGAAGATATTACCCCCGATTACCCCGATTTGAAAACACTCCTTGACAACATGTATGAAACGATGTATGCATCGGAAGGGGTAGGGCTTGCTGCGCCTCAAATAGGTCGCAATGACCGCATCGTGGTGATTGATGCCGATCCTGTGGCTGAAAATTTCCCCGAGTGTGCAGGACGAAAACTTACACTCATTAACCCTGAAATTGAAATTTTAGATGGCGAAGAGGTTACTCGTGGCGAAGGATGTTTGAGTCTTCCCGGATTGTCGGAGAATGTGAATCGTGTAGAGCACATTCGTCTTCGTTGGCTTGATGAGAATTTCCAACCTCACGAAGAAGAGATGAGTGGTTTCCTTGCGCGTATAGTGCAACATGAGTGTGACCACCTTGAGGGTAAACTTTATATCGACCATGTGTCGTTGATTCGCAAGCAACTTATTCGCGGTAAACTCAATAATATTATCGACGGAAAAATTCGATGTGATTACCAAGTGCGTTATGCACCCAAAAAACGAAAATAATTAATAATAAATCATCTACCATAACAATTATGGCCGACGACAAAAAAGTAATATTCTCAATGGTGGGAGTGAGTAAAATTTATCCTCCCCAAAAACAAGTATTGAAAAACATTTATCTATCATTCTTCTATGGTGCTAAAATTGGTATCATCGGTTTGAATGGTTCGGGTAAATCATCTTTGTTGAAAATTATCGCAGGTATTGATAAGAGTTATCAAGGCGAAGTGGTGTTCTCTCCAGGTTACTCGGTGGGGTATCTCGAACAAGAACCACAACTCGACGCCGATAAAACTGTGATTGAAGTAGTGCGTGAAGGTGTGCAACCAATCATGGACCTTCTTGCCGAATTTGACCAAGTAAATGCTGCGTTCTGTGATCCCGATGTGCTTGAAGATCCCGACAAAATGGATGCTTTGATTGCTTGTCAAGCCGAGTTGCAAGATAAACTCGATGCTGCCGACGCTTGGAATATCGATAGCAAACTTGAGCGTGCAATGGATGCCCTTCAATGTCCTCCCGATGACCAAACAATAGGCACTCTATCGGGTGGTGAGCGCCGTCGTGTAGCTCTTTGTCGCTTATTGCTTCAACAACCCGATGTATTGTTGCTCGATGAGCCTACCAACCACCTCGATGCTGAATCAATCGATTGGCTCGAACAACACTTGCAACAATATCCCGGTACTGTAATCGCGATTACTCACGACCGTTACTTCCTCGATCATGTGGCAGGTTGGATTCTTGAGCTTGACCGTGGTGAAGGTATTCCCTGGAAAGGCAATTACTCTTCTTGGCTTGAACAAAAAACCAAACGCATGGCTCAAGAAGAAAAACAAGCAAGTAAGCGTCGCAAAACTCTTGAACGCGAACTTGAGTGGGTGCGTATGGCTCCCAAAGCACGCCAAGCCAAGGGTAAAGCGCGTCTTTCATCTTACGACCGCTTGTTGAATGAAGACCAAAAAGAGCGTGAAGAGCGTCTTGAAATATTTATCCCTAACGGACCTCGTCTCGGAAACAAGGTAATAGAGGCCTCTTCATTGGCTAAAGCATATGGAAAAAAACAATTGTTTAAAGACCTCAACTTCTCATTGCCACCTAACGGCATTGTAGGTGTTATCGGTCCTAATGGTGCAGGTAAAACTACATTGTTCCGTCTTATCATGGGGCAAGAGCAACCCGATGCAGGTACATTTGACGTGGGCGAAACTGTGAAAATCGCTTATGTTGACCAACGCCACCACGACCTCCTTCCCGAAAAATCGGTCTATGAGGTAATATCTCAAGGCGTAGAATCGTTCCGCATGGGTGGCCGCGATGTAAATGCTCGCGCTTATCTTTCTAAATTCAATTTCTCGGGAGCTGACCAAGAAAAGAAAATCGGTGTGCTTTCGGGTGGTGAACGCAATCGCCTTCACCTTGCTATGGCATTGAAAGAAGAGGGCAATGTGTTGCTTCTCGACGAACCTACCAATGATATTGATGTGAATACACTTCGTGCTCTCGAAGAAGGTCTTGACGACTTTGCCGGATGTGCAGTAGTTGTGAGTCACGACCGTTGGTTTCTCGACCGCATTTGCACGCACATCCTTTCATTTGAAGGAGATGGTGAAGTGGTGTATTTTGAAGGTTCATATTCTGATTATGAAGAATTTAAAAAAGCCCATAACGGAGGCAAAGAACCCCCTCGTCGTCGCTATCGCAAATTGATGGAATAAATTTCAATAGGTATATTGCTACGCAAGGAGATGTGTTTAAATAAATACATCTCCTTGCTCGTTTTTTAGTTTATTCATCAAAATCACGCAATGTTGCATATATGTCGCGGTGAGATTTATCGTTATATTTCTTGCGAGTGCCATCGAAATCATCACCTTGAGGATGCAACATGCCGCTACCACAAGGAGAAACTTTAGTGTCATTTGTTTGCAAATTGTCATAGTTATGGTGTTTTTTGTTGACAAAGGATAATTTTATGTTTAATAAATGTTTCTAATGTTTAAAGTAGTTAAATTTATTGGGGTGATATGGTTGATATGTGAATATTTGTGAATATATGTTTGTGTATTAAAAAAGAAATAATTACATTTGTAATTCATAACGGTAACTACCATTGCTAATTCCTTGGGCTAATTAATTATTTTACGCATAAATGGACTAGGAAAAGGCAAGATTCTATTTAAACGTTGAGAAACGTAGTAGATTGAATTTAAGTGTAGTATAATGTAAGTATGATATAATCTCTACACTTAAAGTTACTATAAAACAGCTATCTTTAGAATCACAAATCATGCCTTTTGGCTTTAGTCCAGCAGCTCCCTGATTGAAGGGAGCTTCCGGACAATTTTTTTTACCACATTTAGATTTAGAGTGAACATAATAATAAAGGTGTATCTTTGTTGAGATACACCTTGTTGTATATAGTCACAGATGTGTTGTGTGCCTATCGGTTGTTGGCGTAGTTGTTGAGGATTGCTATAACTTCCTTGCGTAGATATGGGATGTCGATGAGATGATATCGGCCGTTGTTGGGGTGGAACACTGCGAGTCGGTTTTGGCTCACATGTATATCATATTTTTGCTCGAGAATGTAACGATACATGCTCACTTGCAACGCATAGTGATAGTAGGTAGTATCGGATAGGTGCGACACGGGAGCGAGGGCTTTTTTGCCCCAAGGGCTCTCTTTTTCAATCACTCCATTCTGAACGAGTTTTTCGCTGCGTTTCCAGTCATAGATGGTGAAAACGCCGTTTTGATACTCAAGAAAGTCGAGAGTGCCGGCTACGCCATACTCTTCAAAGTATATTTGCCATTCGGTGCGATAGGGGTGTAGTGTGTGCTCTTTGGTAAATTGAAGGAATAAGTCGAAAGTCTCATCACTTTCGCTGTTGATTCCCATATAATATTTTTCAATCTTGTCGTGCATGGCGGTGCCAAGTTCGCAAGCAAGTTGAGCTTTAGCAGCCCATTGCGCTTTTAGTGCTTCGGCGGTAGTGCCAAGCTGGATGGCTTTTTTTGCAGCCCAATAGTCGGCATCAAATTTTGGGAAACAATCTTCGATGAGAGTGGTGACTGAAATTAATTCCTTGCCGTTGATGCTGTACTTGTGTGCTTCTTCGTTGAAATGGATTAGAGAATCGCGTTCGTGAGAGTTTGCTTTGTTGTATTCTTGTGTCATAGTTATGTATTTTTTGCAAAGATAGTGAAAAGAGATTATTTGAGATTGTTGTTTTGTTTAAAAATGTGGAATTGTTATCTTTGTGAAAAATATTAATCAAGAAATTCATGAAAAAGATTTTGTTTTACGTGTGTTTTAGTGTGATAAGTCTATGTTTATCGGCTCAGTCGCAATTAATGATTGAGATTGATGGGAATTCGCATGATGAGAATTTGCAGGCTTTACAACCGGACCGATTTGTGGTGGGATGTGAGTGCTGGGGAGGTAGTCATGGTGGAGATGCTGTATATTTAGTAGATGAATATGACTCGTATGTGTTGATATATAATGAGTTTGAAAAAGAAAAATGTGTACAGCGTAAATTGGTAATCCCGCAAAATGTTGCTATGTTGATTAACTCAATAATAACATCCTCGGTGGAGACTGCTATGCCTCAAAAGGAAGGGCTAGATTATTCTAATTCTGAACAAGTAAACTATTCTTTCTATAAAGATAAAGAAACAAAGGCATTTATGAAAAATCCAATTGAAAATACTACATGTGAAAGGTTGAAGATGTTTTATGTAACTCTTTGTAATGCAGTGAAGAGCGAAGAAATGGGTAAATTGTCAGATTCAATGCAACATCTTCAAATGTTAGATAGAGACCTTAAAAGTCTATATCTAATAGATTGCTATAAGCCATCTTGTGGAATAATGACCCAAATGAGTCGTGACTTTATTGTAAATACAATGACAATGGGGCGTGCTACAATAAATCTGGCGATAGAGGCTCCTCGTGAGTTGAGTGATAATCGTGAAGTGTTAATGGAATATAGTGAAAAGAATATGCAAAAATATCAATCTTTGTTGATTGATTGTTGTCAATGGCAGTTGTTTAATCAGCCAAAAGATTTGTATATAGAATTAATTTTCACCGATGAAGAAGTTAAACACAATTTGATTATAGAAGCTTCTGGTTTTTATGGTGGTGCATATATAGTTATTTTGCCTAAAGATAAATTTAGTTTAGAGGGGATAAAGGAATCGTTAACTAAAGTATTTTCTTATTCGGAGATAGGGGAGTATCATGTGGAGTTCTGATTTAGTCATGGATTGCGTATGTGCTACATTGCGAGAGTATGTTGAACGAGAGATAATTCCACGTTATGATGAGTTTGATGCTGGTCATCGACGTAATCATGTGATGACTGTGATAAATCAAAGTCTTGAACTTGCACGGTATTATGATGTGGATATAAATATGGTATATGCAATAGCGGCTTATCATGATACAGGATTGATTGCCGGGCGAGAGCACCATCATATAGCGTCGGGCCAAATAGTGATGGCCGATGATGGTTTGCGACAATGGTTTAGTGAAGAGCAAATTGTGATAATTGCCGAGGCGGTAGAAGATCATCGCGCGTCAAATAAAAATGTTCCGCGCTCTATATATGGGAAGATTGTTGCCGAGGCCGATAGGTTGATTGATGGAGCTACGATTGTGCGTCGCACAATACAATATGGACTGGCTCATTATCCCCATCTCGACAAAGATGGACATTATAATAGATTTGTTGAGCATATGAATGAGAAGTATGCCGAGGGTGGCTATATGAAATTGTGGATACCCGAGTCGCCAAATGCTCAACGCTTGCGCGATTTTCAGCAGAAGATAAAGAGTGATAAAGAGCTGCGGTTGCTGTTTGAAAAAGAATGGCAGTCATTGACTGCCATTTCATAAAAGTTTTATCGCTTATTAATCTTTACCATTCATATATAACCGAAACCGACTCAACTTGGGTGCTTGCAATGGGTGGTGAAAGTTTTTCGATTTTAATTGTTCCCCCTTCAATTAGTGGAAATCGGTTTAATAGGGCGATTCTTATGCGTTCTATCACATTCTCAATGAGGTGAGAAGGTGTTTTCATTACATTTTTGACAATTTCAATTGCCTCGGCATAGTTGATGGTTCCCGAAAGGTTGTCATTGACCATCGCACGCGAAATGGGGTAATATACCTTTATGCTTACGAGGAAATCGTTGCCAACGCGATTTTCTTGGTCGAGAACGCCGTGGTGGGCATATATGCGTAGCTTGTTTATTTCAATAGCTCCTTTGTTCATAATAAATGCGTTTTTAAGATGAATATATTATCGGCGTTTGCCTTTTTTGCCTCTTCCTTTGGGCGAGGGTTTGCTTATTGCTTGTGCAACCGAAACTTTGCGACCTAAAGCATCTTCATTGCGGCGAGGATGTCGGTCGTCAACGATGGCAAAGTCGAGTTGTTTGCGGTCGAGGTTGGCACGAGCTACCTGAATTGTGATTTTGTCGCCAAGACGATAGCGAGTGTTGGTGTGGCGACCTACAATGCTGTAGTTTTTTTCGTCAAATTCGTAGTAGTCGTCGGTGAGGTCGCGAATGGGAACCATTCCTTCGCATTTGTTGCTGTCGAGTTCTACATATAAGCCCCATTCGGTAACGCCCGAAATAATACCCTCGAACACTTCGCCGAGGTGGTCGGCCAAGAATTCTACTTGTTTGTATTTGATTGAAGCACGTTCGGCATTGGCAGCAAGTTGCTCCATGCTTGAAGAGTGCTTACATTGGTCTTCGAGTTTGTCCACATTTACACTACGGCCACCATTGAGGTATTTGTCGAGAAGTCGATGTACCATCATGTCGGGGTAGCGACGAATGGGTGATGTGAAGTGGGTGTAGTATTCAAATCCCAATCCGTAGTGCCCTACGTTAACGGTTGTATAGACAGCTTTGGCCATTGAGCGAATGGCAAGAGTTGATAGGAAGTTTTCTTCGCCTTTCCCTTTTAATTCGCTGAGCATGCGATTGATTGAACGATTTACGTCGCGTGCCGAGCCTGAATCTTTAATCTTGTAGCCAAATGCTCGTGATTGTTTTGCAAGTTCCGACAGTTTTTCGGGGTCGGGCTCGTCGTGAATGCGATATACAAATGCTTTGGCTTTCTTCTTGCCACTAACGCTGCCTATTTCGCGAGCCACGGTCTTGTTGGCAAGGAGCATAAACTCTTCGATGAGTTTATTGGCGTCTTTTGATTCTTTGAAGAATACACCGATGGGGTGTCCTGTTTCGTCGATATCAAAACGCACTTCGCAACGATTGAATTCAACCGAGCCGTTTTCGTAACGCTCTTTGCGGAGGACTTTGGCAAAACGATCGAGAGTGAGTATCTCTTGCGAGTATTCGCCATATCCTGTTTCGATTATTTCTTGTGCTTCTTCGTAGGTGAATCGGCGATTGCTTTCTATTACTGTGCGTGCAATCTTGTGTTTTATTACTTTTGCATTGTCGTCCATCTCAAAAATGCATGAGAATGCGAGTTTTTCTTCGTTGGGGCGCAAAGAGCAAATGCCGTTGCAAAGATGTTCGGGGAGCATGGGTACTACGCGGTCGACGAGATATACCGATGTTGCACGATTTTCGGCTTCACGGTCAATGATTGACCCGGGTTTTACATAATGAGTTACATCGGCAATGTGAACACCTATTTCGTAATTGCCATTGGATAGGCGAGTGATTGAGAGAGCATCGTCAAAGTCCTTGGCATCGCGAGGGTCGATTGTAAAAGTAATAGCGTCTCTCATGTCGAGGCGTGATGCTATAACTTCGGGCGTGATGCCTGCATCAATCTTGTTTGCTGCGCGTTCAACTGCTTCGGGGTATTTATATGGTAATCCATATTCGGCAAGGATGGCGTGTATCTCGGCATTGTTTTCGCCATGTCGTCCGAGGATGTCAACTACTTCGCCTTTGGGATTCTTGTCGTCTTCGGGCCAATGGGTGATGCGAACGATTGCTTTATCTCCTGTTTTGCCATTTTTGAGTTTGGCTTTAGGAATGAAGATGTCAACGGCGAGGAACTTTGAGTCGGTGAGCAGATAACCATAATGCTTTTCGACTTTGAGTTGTCCTATAAATACCTGGTCTTTCTTTTCAATGATTTCGATGACCTCGGCTTCGGGCTCGGCTCCACGGCGATGGGCTGCGATATTAACTTTTACCTTGTCGCCGTTGAGGGCGTGCATTGAATTGCGTTCGGCAACGAAAATTGATTCGCCGTCGTCATCGGTGATTACGCTGTTTTTACCGTTGCTACGACGCACAAATGTGCCAGTGGCAAAATTGGTGCGCATGGGAGCTTTGTATTTACCAGGCGAAGTTTCGATTAATTCGCCGTCAAAAGCCAGTTCGGCAAGGGCAAGTGCTACTGCTCGTTGTTGTTTGGGTGTTGATGCTCCAATGGCATGTGACACTTGCTTGTAGTTAAAGGTGTTGTTTTTTTGTTGATTGACAAATTCCTTTACCAGTATAGACAATCTAGCTGCGCTGTTTTTCTTTGATGAACGTGCCATAGTTGTTTAGTTGGTTTTTGTTGATTAACAAAAAACGCGCCGAAGAGTTGCGGCGCGTTTTTATATTTGAATTATGCGTCGATGTTGGCGTAATTGGCGTTTGCTTCAATGAAGTCGCGTCGGGGAGCTACATCTTCGCCCATAAGCATTGAGAATATGCGATCGGCTTCGGCTGCATCGCTAATATTGACTTGTTTCAACATACGTTGTTCTGGGTCCATGGTGGTGTCGCGAAGTTCTTCGGCACTCATTTCACCAAGACCTTTGTAGCGTTGAACCTTGGTTTTGTCGCCATGGCGAGCAATGAATTGTTGCACTTGGATGTCGTTCCAACAATATTCCTCAACTTTACCACGAGAGCATTTATACAATGGAGGAGTAGCGAGATAGAGATATCCGTTTTCGATGATTGGACGCATGCGACGGAAGAAGAATGTCATCAACAATGTTGCAATGTGGCTACCATCGACATCGGCATCGGTCATGATGATGATCTTGTGGTAGGCAAGGCGAGATAGGTTGACTTGCGTTTTGTCTTCTTCGGTGCCAATGGTTACACGCATGGCGCGGAAGAGGTTGGCGATTTCTTCGTTGTCAAATATTTTATGCTCCATGGCTTTTTCCACGTTGAGGATTTTACCTCGCAATGGAAGTATTGCTTGGAATGTGCGGTCGCGACCTTGTTTTGCAGTTCCACCTGCCGAGTCCCCTTCGACGATGAATAGTTCGCAGTCTTCGGCTGTGCGTGATGAGCAATCGGCAAGTTTGCCAGGGAGACCACCACCACTGAGTGGTGATTTGCGAAGGATTTTTGCGCGAGCGTTGTAGGCTGCGTGGCGAGCTTGAGCTGCTACGATTACCTTTTCAACGATAGCTTTAGCTTGTTTGGGGTGCTCTTCGAGGTAATTGCGAAGGGCTTCGCTTACGGCTTGTTGCACGGCGCCGATGACCTCGTTGTTGCCAAGTTTAGTTTTAGTTTGTCCCTCAAATTGAGGTTCCATAACTTTTACCGAAACAACAGCTGTTACACCTTGACGGAAATCGTCGCTGGCAATCTCGATTTTGATTTTTTCGAGCATTTTGTTGTCTTCGGCATATTTTTTCAATGTTGCAGTTAATCCACGACGGAAACCTGTCAAGTGTGTACCACCTTCGATGGTGTTGATGTTGTTTACATAAGAGTATACGTTTTCGTTGAAGGTGTTGTTGTAGGTCAATGCTACTTCAACAGGTATGCCTTGACGCTCGGTGTTGAGGTGGATAACATCGCCAATGAGCGATTCTTTGTTGCCATCGATGTATTCTACAAACTCGCGAAGACCATCTTGCGAGTAGAATGTTTCGTTTTTAGCTTCGCCGTTTTCGTTGACGACGCGTTTGTCGGTCAATGTCAATGTAATGCCGGCATTGAGGAATGCCAAGTCGCGAAGACGATTGGCAAGGGTGCTGTAATCATAGACGGTTTCGGTGAAGATTGAACCATCGGGCTTGAATGTTACGCAAGTTCCGGTTTGGTCGGTTTCGCCTACGATGTGTAATTCGGTAGTAGGCTTGCCATAAGCATACTCTTGGACATGGATTTTACCTTCGCGGCGCACTTCGGCGCGTAGGTAAGATGAGAGTGCATTAACACACGATACACCCACACCATGAAGACCTCCTGATACTTTGTAAGAGCCTTTGTCAAATTTACCCCCTGCGTGGAGCACGGTGAGTACAACTTCAAGAGCGCTTTTGTTTTCTTTTTCGTGCATACCCACGGGGATACCACGACCATTGTCAACTACTGTGATAGAGTTGTCTTCGTTGATGGTTACATCAATATTGCTGGCAAATCCGGCAAGAGCTTCGTCGATAGAGTTATCGACTACTTCATACACCAAGTGGTGAAGCCCTTTGACGCTGATGTCGCCAATGTACATTGCAGGACGTTTGCGTACAGCTTCCAAGCCTTCCAAGACCTGAATACTACTCGCACCATATTCCTCTTCTAATTCTGCCATAAATAGGAGTCTATATTTGTTTGTTTTTCTTCTAAAAAGTGAACGTAATGGAGACTCTAAAGAGTCTTCCATTTCAGCTAACAAAGTTACTAATTTTTTGGTGTTTGACCAAATTTTTTTAGCGCAATAAATGACTTTTTTGAAGTAAAAAATGAGGGTGAATAGTGAAAAAATGTAAAATAATATGATGCTCTATTGCACGATTAAAAAATAGTATCTACCTTTGCACCGCTTTTATGGCAAACCGGGGTGTAGCTCAGCCAGGTTAGAGTACGCGTCTGGGGGGCGTGTGGTCGGAAGTTCGAATCTTCTCACCCCGACTGGCTAAATAGGCTCAACGATTTCGTTGGGCCTATTTTTTTGTAGATGTGTGGTGTAATTGTTGCTATTAAAATATAATCAAATAGTTGTATTTTCTGAAAATTATTTGTTAAATTTGTATCATATAATAGTTTGCTATATGATAGATATTCTTTTGCAATTAATAGTTTGGTGTATATGTACAGTCATTACGTTGGGCATTATCGGTCTATTCATTATGTTAATCCAAATTATTCTGTCTGCATTCAAAGGCAAACAATCAAAAGGTAACTCAACGACAATGCCATGGTGGGTATGGTGGTCTTCATTCCGCAATCATTAGCCCCTCTCCGAACTGAACGTCCTCACTATCATCTCATTTAGATTTTTCAACCTCCACTTTTCCAGCCTAAGGCCTGGGTATAATTCTCTGCCCATTCCTCATAACTGCATGCTATTGGATCGATTCCTAAATTTGTCCAGGTAACCGAAACCGTTGTAATACATAGAAATAATTGCCGTCCACTATTTTAGCGCAAAATAGTCATGTGCTCTCTGCCATTCCGTCGATAGCAGCGGTAAAATTACCGCCGACATTAAATTGATAATCAAAAATGCTTGCCATTTCGAATTAATTTATTATATTTGAAGCATATTTCAATATAAGATTTTATGATAGTCACTTTTTTAGTAGAAGTTTTTGTTTATATCGTAGCTTTTGTGCTTGGTATCGGCTTTTTTTTCTATTTTATCGGCTTTATTATGTTTATTATCGAACTCTTAAAAGGAAAATCTCCTCAATGTCGAAACCCTTTCTTTTGGAAATAAACATTTAGTTTGTTGTTAAGGGATTTTATTACCGAGCACCTTTTCCCGAACTGAACGTCCTCACTATCATCTCATTTAGATTTTTCAATCTCCACTTTTCCAGCCATAAGGCCTGGGCATAATTCTCTGCCCATTCCTCATAACTGCATGCTATTGGATCGATTCCTAAATTTGATCTTATGGCAGGGTGGACAAAAAGTAGGATGAAACCGTTGTAATACATAGAAACAATTGCCGTCCACTATTTTAGCGCAAAATAGTCATGTGCTCTCTGCCATTCCGTCGATAGCAGCGGTAAAATTACCGCCGACATTAAATTGATAATCAAAAATGCTTGCCATATAGAATATTATTTATAAATTTGTAGTGAAGTAATTATTGAACAATGGATTTAATCATTACCATAATTGGATATTTAGGAGTGATTATTCAGTTTATACTGGTCATCAGCGTCCCTTTTTTGTTCCTTTGGTTTATTTATCAAGGGGTAGTTAAACCGTTTATCTCATTATTCCGCAAAAAGGCTTAACGATTTTTTTGACTGAACATCCTCACTATCATCTCATTTAGATTTTTTAACCTCCACTTTTCCAGCCATAAGGCCTGGGTATAATTCTCTGCCCGTTCCTCATAACTGCATGCTATTGGATCGATTCCTAAATTTGATCTTATCAAAGCGCAATCTTCGTTAAATCTGTCTTTTTTGTTGTCGTCACAGGATAAGGTGCTTATGTCGAAAATGTAATTAAAATAGTTGTAAATTTAAATTGTTTTGCTATATTTGCAAAAAGCTATTTGTAACATCTTTAAACCAGTTATATGGAAATCCTCAAAGATATATTATTGCATATTGTATCCTACATTATTTGGGGAGGGTTATTTATTGGTTTATTGGTCTGGATTGTTTCAGCCTTTGTTTGGGCTATAAAATCTGATGAGGACCCTATAGAATGGATGGATGATCCTGCTCTCTCTCGCAAAGATGAATCAGATATAAAAAGTGGAAGCTCCACAAATATATAAATATCAATAGCAAAAACAAATCAAAATAAGAATAGATTGTTCCAATTTTTTGAATAAATTTATCTAATATTAAAAATTAAAATCTAACACTATGTTTAGCAATATTCTAATTTGGATAATAACTTTAATTATTAAAATCTCAATGATTGTAGCTCCAATTTTTTTTGTGATTTTTGTTATCAAAATATTTTTTGGCAAAAATCAAGGGAGTACCAATCATTGGTTTTGGTGGTTTTATAAAGATTAATCAGAATGCGCCCCATTCACTATAAAGTCAGAAAGGTCTAACTACGAGACAAAAAAAACTTCAGGGTATTCTTGTGTCAGTACATATGTAAATACTTAATTTATTTGCTTAAAAAGTGTTGATTTAATAATTTGCCAATAACCAAACACTAAATTCTAAGAAAACTTATGGGATTGGACATTGCACAAATTGGGTTAAATAATAATTTGCCAGTTGATGACCCATTTGAAACAGCTAAAGAAGTAGCAAAAAGGATGAATCGTAACATCAAACTCGGCTATATAAAAATGTACGAGTATGATGTGGATAATAATATCGTAAATTACTCTAATGATGAATCCCTTTTCGTTGATATTGAAGTGCTCAATATCGATAGCTCCAATGAATATCTGACAATGATAATTCACGAATATCAAGCCCATCAAATATTGAATACAGTAGGGATAGATAATATACGTATCGCTGCAACCAAAAACTGTGCAGGAGAGATGCTTCTTGACGATATAGAAGGGCCCCCTTATGCTTTATATGAAGTAATAGGTGAATCTGAAGACCTCTTAATTTACAAAGAAAATATACATTTAAGATTAGAATCTGCAAGATGGTTTTGGTTAGAAAATACATTTCATAACAATGATGCACAAGGTGTTAAGTGGTTGCGTGATTATCGCATGAGGATATATAATCATGCACAAATGTTTGGCTGTAATGAAGTGATAATTTGCGCTGATCAATGTTCGGGAGCGTTTATATTAGATAATTTACATTTTTCATCAAATTCGCTAAAAGAATATATCTGCACTTGCCAATATCTTAAAGATTATAAAAAATATAGACCTGGATTAGGAGTTGATGAATGGGAAAAACATGCAAAACATGTTTCGTTTGCATCATTCTTTAAAAATGAGATTTCTTTAGAAGATGATGATTTTATAGATGTTGTCTTCGATGACTTTAGCGATATTACAGGCAACCACGAGGGGATGGCTAGTATATAACAGAGCAGGTCAATTATCTAATTACAAAAAAATAAAGGAGCCGTAGTTCCCTAACTAGGCTAAAAGCATATGTTTCTAACGAGAGAGACCTATGCCACTCTTTTTGGGGCGACCCAAAAAGATTCTAGTCGCAGCAAGATAGCAACTATATTTCACGATAGCATCTATTTAACAGTAATTTTATGGCTAATGATTGCATCAATCGCCAAGCCGAAATAGGGTGCTGCAAATGTGAAATTTGCAGAGGGGAAAACGTCGTTATTATGATTGTCTTATTTCTTTAACCAAGTGTGGTTGCGGCGATAATTGCGACGGCTATGAAGTTTGTACATAGCATTGTAGAATGGACGAGTCATTATGAGCCAAGGAAGAGAGAAGCGCAGTTTGCGTGATTGTAATGCATTCATGGCTCCACGCCAAGTGGATATGATGGGTATCCATAAAATGAGGCTCAAAATGAACGCTATTGCCACTGGGAATAGATTAGGTAATGAGATAATTATAGCTGTGAGTGATGTTAGTAGCCACACCCAAAAAGTGAGTGATGACATGCCGAAGAATGTTCGGTATCCTTTGCGTAGGTAACGCGAAGTGTAGCTATAACGGCGTTTGAGTATTTTGTGAGTTTCAATAGGGTCATAGAATTGGCATTCAACGATTGAGTCGTTGGATAATTCTACTTGGGTGTTGAAAGAGGTTGTTATCTCATTAATAAACACGTCATCATCGCCAAAGTGGAGGTTGAGTGAGCGAGAGAATCCTTTGTTGTTGAAGAAGCATTCGCGGCGATATGCGAGGTTGTAGCTAAATCCACGATAGGGGGCTTTGCCTAATGCTGCCGAGAGATAGGTAGTGGCTTCGGCTACGCGGTCGAACGCACGACGCCGCCGCCCAGGATAGGTGTCGGTACTGGCATCGGGGGTGGCATATCCTATTACTACATCGGTGCTTTCGTTGAAGTTTCGAGTGATGAGCGATAACCATTGTGGAGAGTGAATGCGCGAGTTAGCATTCACGGTGACAACTACCTCATAGCGAGCGGCTTTGATGCCTATAGTGAGTGCGAGTTTTTTGCGCGAGAGACTGCGTGAGCGGTCGGGGGTGTAGGTGAGATAGAGGTTGTGGTATGTCATCTCTAATTGATTGACAACGTCGCTTGTAGATTCGACCGAACCATCGTTGACCACGATAACCTCAAATGGCGCGGGGTAGTCTTGCTCGAGGATTTGAGGAAGTAACTGGGCAAGGTTGGTGGCATCATCGTTACAATATACGATTACCGATGCCGATGGTAGAGTAGATGGTGTGATGTCGAAACCACTCTCGGAGTGATATATGTCGTCGGTAGAGATGTCGCACGCACTGTTTTCGGCTTCATTGCATTTTTTTTGATGCTTTGCTATGCGAGCAACGCGACTGCGATAGAATGTGAGCAAGAATAAAATGCATAAGGCTGAAACCGAAAGCAATATGATTGTGGCTAACGATATGTCGAAGTTGAAAAATGGAGTCATTCTTTGGTTATTATTTTTTAGAACTGCAAAGTTACAAACATATCCTCAATTTTGAAATAGGAAAAGAGAGAAAAGGCTTTATTTTAATAAAGATGTGTAAAACTTTTTTTTTGCAATGGAAATGGTTACCTTTGCACTCGCAAAAAAAATAGTTAATGAGTTATAATAATTTGTTGTTTTGGCTCGTTATATTATAGTATTAAAATATATTTTTTAAGAAATAAATATGAAAAAATGTGTATTATATGTGGTAACTATTGTTGCTATTGCTTTTTCTTCATGTACAACATACACGACGTCGTTGCCTTATTTTGAGGATATTAAGGATTCAGTGTCGGGTGAGTTTGCTCAAGGGGATTATGGAATCAAGATAATTCCCGATGATGAACTACTTATTACAGTAACATCAATGGTCCCCACGGCAACTGCAATGTATAATCTCACATTGAGTAATCCCGCAATGCGTGATGACGTGCTTGCCACTACTCAACCACAACAACAAACATATATAGTTGATGCTAATGGTGATATCCAATTCCCAGTTTTGGGGAAATTGCATGTAGGTGGATTGTCAACCCAAGAATTGACTAAAGAGCTTGAAAGACTCATTAGTAAAGATGTTCAAGATCCCATAGTGCGAGTGCAATTGGTTAATTTTAGAATAAATGTGCTTGGCGAGGTTAAAAAGCCTGGTGCTATTTCGGTGAAAAAAGAGCGTTATTCTATTCTTGACGCGTTGGCTGATGCCGGAGACTTGACCGAATATGGCGAGCGTGGCAATGTAATGTTGATACGCGAGGTCGATGGTAAACGCATATATCAACGCTTAAACTTAAATAAATCGGAGGTTTTGTCATCACCATATTTTTATTTGCAACAAAACGATGTGGTGTATGTAGAGCCTAATGAAATACGCCGTGAAAATGCGAAGTATAATCAAAATAATTCATATAAAATTTCAGTAGTGTCAACAATAGTGAGCGCTTGTTCGGTAATAGCGTCACTAATTATCGCCTTGACAGTTAAATAATATCCAATTTTTAGCAATGGAAAATAAAGCCAATGATAATATGATTGACGTGTCGCAAATAATTGCGTTATTGCGTCGCAACTGGTGGATGTTTGCTCTATCACTTGTGTTGTGTGGAGGATTAGGCCTAACCTATCTATATGTAAAACATTCGGTGTATAACATTCACGCTAAAGTGCTTGTAACATATGATGAGGGTGCTGGCTCAATGGGCTCTTCATTAATGCAAAGCCTTTCACTTGGTGGTGTAGGAGGTAGTAATGTTGAGGATGAGGTGCTTGTTATGGGTTCTCATTCAATAAAAGAGCAAGCAATCAAGGAATTGAAATTGAACCGCTCATACTCAAGTCCCAATGGCTTTTTGCGTAAAAAATATTATTACAACAATAGCCCAATTGAAATTTCGGCTCCCGATGAGGTGTTTGATACGCTCTCTACAAGCATGAAATTTGTAATCAAAGCCAACGAAAATTTAAGTAAAATTGATGTTGTAGTGAAAAAAGGTCGATTCACTACATTGGCCGAGGTGAGTGGCGACAAATTGCCGATGGTAGTTAAGACACCATATGGTATCTATTCAATAAATAAAACAAAATATTATGTTCCCGGAGAAGAATTAGAAGTGACGGCTAATGTGACTGGTAATTCGGTATATGCCGAGGTGATAACAAATGATTTGACTGTTCTAAAGACTGAAAAGAAGGCTAATGGTATCTCGTTGTATTATGATGATATTAATATCAACCGAGGTAAGGATTTGCTAAATAAAATGATTGAATTATATAACCGTCGTGGTCAACGCGAAAAAGATGAAATGGCGGTGAATACTGGGCGATTCATCGATGAACGACTTGATACTTTATATGTGTCGTTGGCAGCTTCGGAGCGTAAAATTCAAAACTATAAACAATCAAAAAATATTGTAGATGTGTCGAGCGAAGCTCGTTATTTGATGCAGAAGAAAAGTTCGCTTGAAAATGCAATGTTGACAGCCGAAACTCAATATGAAGTGTTGAAAATGGCTAATGACTTCTTCAGTAATCCCAAAAATAACTATTCAATGATGCCATTTGCACCTGAATTGTCGGGTGTTGAAGACGCAATCACTACATACAACGAAATGATTGCTAAACGCATGGAAATTGAAGCTAATGCGAAAGGGGACAACCCTGCATTGAAGGCAATTAATGACCAAATTGATGCTATGCGCGATAATGTAAAAAAATCTATTGGTCGTGCAGTATCAAGTGCATCGGTGCGGTTGAAGGAATTAAAATCAGAATCGAGTGAATCGGAAAGCAAGTTGAGTGGCATCCCCGCTCAAGAAAGAGAGTTTATTGAAATGCAACGCGATCAAACGATTAAGAGTGAATTGTATAGTTTCTTGCTCCAAAAACGTGAGGAAAATCAATTGGTGCTTGCTGCAACTACTCCAAAGGGTAAAATTATTGATAACGCATTTGCGTTTAATGAGCCTATTGCTCCAAAGAAAATGATGGTGATAGTTGTGGCCTTCTTCTTTGGCTTGCTTATACCCGCGATATGGCTATATATTAAATCATTGCTTAATAATAAGTTTGACTCAATAGAATCATTGAATAAATTGACTTCATTACCAATTATAGGTGAGATTTGCCATTCTCGTCGTGCAAAAGACAATCCTATTGTAGTGAGCGAAACATCTACTCGCCCTATTGCCGAGTTGTTCCGCTTGTTGCGTAGCAATTTGCAATTTATGTTCCCGCCAAAGAGTGTTGAAAATGCGCAAGTAGCGATTGTGACCTCAAGTTGTAGTGGTGAAGGTAAGACATTTGTATCAATGAATGTGGCCGAGTCGCTTGCTCTATTGAATAAAAAAGTTGTTCTTGTGGGATTGGATATCCGTTTGCCTATGTTGGCGCAAAATCTTGGGCTGCCAAGTTCTCCTGGAGTAACTAATTATTTGTCGGGGGCAATTGATGATATTGATACTTTGATAAATCATCATAGTAATTGTGACATAATTGTTGCCGGTCCAGTGCCACCTAATCCATCGGAGTTGCTTCTTACCGATAGAATAGAACAACTTGTAACCATATTGAAGCAACGCTATGATTATGTAATCATCGACTCTGCTCCTATAGGACTCGTATCTGATACATTCTCCTTGTCAAAATATAGTGATGTTACACTTTATGTTTCACGAGCCAATTACACCAAAAAGAGCTTTATAAAATACCTTAATTCGGTAGTGGAAAGAGGTCAACTTAAGAATGTGGCAGTAGTGGTAAATGATACAAATCCCAAGTTGTCACATGGTTATGGATATGGTTATGGATCAAAAGATGATAATTAAACACTATCTAAATAAATGCAAATAAATAAAACTCGGCTATATATAACAGTTTTTTTTGTATGTTTTTGGATATGGGCTACATTTGGTTTTATATCTGAAGAAATTATGCCGTTTCTTGCTCCATTACGTTCTGTAGTATTTTTGTTATTAGATGTCGTAATTTTAACCCTTTCATTCCTAACATTACAAGATAAATGGAGTAAAGTATTTGTTTTTCTATATATTTGTTATGCATTATTTACGACATGTGTATTGGCGAAATTAGGAGTGCTAAATTTTGTCAATGGTTCAAGGGATTATATATCGCTATTAATGTTTCCTATTATATTGTCTTTTTTTAAATCTGAATATAGCAATGAATTTAAAAAAAGATTTGATAAAACATTATATATCTTCCTAATAATACAGTTTTGTTGTATATTCTTCCAATTTCTCAAATATGGAGCAAATGACCACGGAGGCGGGTCGATGGGGAACGGCTATTCAGGGATTGCATCAATATTGATATGTATTATTTCTTTCTATTTAATACAAAAGAAGTGGGATTATAATAATTATTTTGTGAGCCTTATTTCAAATAAGTCCCTAATAATTTTATTATTGCCTATTTTTTTTAATGAAACAAAGGTTAGCTTTATTTTAGTTTTATTGTATATTATTCTATTAGTAAAGTTTGATAAAAATGTAATATCAAAGTTTATTATAGGATTCCCAGTTTTATTAGGATTGTTTATGGTGCTGTTGAATGTATATATGTCGGCAACGGGAAATGATGACGATATTACATCCATGGAATATTATACGGAGTCCTATATTGATACTAGTGATCCTGATGAACTTATTTTAATCATAGAAGCCCTAGAAGATGGCGTTTTTGAGGAAGGAGAGACGTTTGTCGATATACCTCGTTTTACCAAATTGGCTTTTTTCCCGGATTTGATGGAATCTAGTGGGAACAATGTGCTTTTCGGTGCAGGTTTATCGCACATTAAAGGAGGAACCTTAGTTGAGGAAACAAAATTTGCAAAGGAATATAAATGGTATTTAAGAGGTACTCAGATATTTTCGTTCTACACTCTTGTTCAATTAGGATATATTGGGTTGATAGGTTGTATATTGTATTTTTGTTATTGTTTTGGTATTGGGAAAAAAATCCCTAACCGATTGATAAATTTGCAAATATTTTTATTCGTAGCAACTGTAATAATCTTTTTTTATAATGACTCGTTTAGGTTTGCATTGTTTGGAATGGTGTTTTTTTATATTCTAATTCGTTCATATGAAATGAAAGGAGAAAGATTTCAAATTGAATAGGCATTAATTTTTACAATAATTAGATATGATTTTTAATTCGTTTTCATTTGTAATAATATTCCCAATCTTATTTCTTGGCTACTATATTATTCCCTCAGGAGTAAATAGGTTGAGAAATGCATATCTTCTTATTGTTAGTTATCTGCTTTATATGAAGTTTAATGCTCTAGCGACAATTGTGCTATTTGGAGTAACTTTGATTACGTATTTATTTGCATTAGGATTTAGGCGATATGTCAACCGTAAAAAATCTATAGTTTCAATAGGGATTATATTATCAGTATTTCCATTGGTAATTTTCAAATATGCTGATTTTTTAGCTGATATAGTAGATAATTTGTTTGATATAATGGGGCTAGGAATAAATATCCCTGGCCTTAATTGGATAATACCAATAGGAATTTCTTTTTTTACATTTCAATCAATAGGATATTTAATAGATGTTTATCGTCAAAAGATAGAACCTGAACGAGATTTTATTAATTATGCGTTGTTTATAAGTTTTTTCCCGTCAATCGTGTCTGGCCCAATTAATAAGGCGTCATTGTTATTGCCACAAATTAAAAACGAACGGGCTTATTTTGATTATGCGAAAGCAGTTAGTGGCTTAAAACTCCTATTATGGGGTATGTTTATGAAGGTTGTAGTAGCCGATAGAGTGGGGCTTTATGTAGATACGGTTTATATTGCATATCAAAATTATTCTGGTATAACATGTTTTGTGGCAAGTATACTTTATTCAATTCAAATATATGCTGATTTCGCGGGATATTCATTGATGGCATTAGGTACAGGGAAAGTATTAGGTTTTGAACTTACAGAGAATTTTAAACGACCATATTTTTCGTCAAGTGTAACCGATTTTTGGCGACGTTGGCATATGTCGCTTTCAACTTGGCTAAAGGATTACATCTATATATCTTTGGGAGGTAGCCGTTGCTCTAATATTAGGAGCTATTGGAATATATTAGTAACATTTTTTGTAAGTGGCGTATGGCATGGTGCGGGATGGAGTTTTATTATGTGGGGGGTAATACATGGAGTATGCCAAATAATAGAAAAAATAATAGGACAAGATAAAAAGAATTATATAGGTTGGCGTAAAACTATAAAAATTGTAATTACATTTTTAATAGTAAATTTTGCGTGGATTTTCTTTAGATTTGAAAATCTTTCAGATGCATTGTTGTTTATCGAGAGGATGTTTACTGTTGGCGGTATTTTGTATTTGCCTGAAAAAGCTAATACAGTATTTGTTTTGTTGGGAGTTGGAATGCTGATGTTAAAAGATGCTATTGAAGAATTTTATCCCAATAAAGTTAAAATGATAAACAACAAAAATAGTATAATAAGATGGTTTTCTTATATTTCAATATTTGTAATTATCATGTTATGTGGTGTGTTTGATGCTGGACAATTTATTTATGCTAATTTTTGATATATGCGAAGATTCGTTACTAAAATATTGCTTTTTTGTGGTATAATTATATTAATAGATTTAATCGCAGGTATTGTGTTTTCTAATTTGATAGAAAATGCACGAGGTGGCGATAATTGGCGTAATAATAACATCGTAAATGAAGTTAATGATGATATATTAATATTTGGATCTTCAAGAGCAATTCATCACTATAATCCTCAGATAATTGAAGACTCATTAGGATTATCTTGTTATAATTGTGGCCAAGATGGGAATGGAATAGTTTTATCATATGCGAGGATTCAGATGTTAAAACAACGCTATCAGCCCAAGATGATAATTTTTGATATTACAGATGAATATGATTTGAGAGAAGATGATAAGCATCGATATTTAGGATGGCTTAAACCATATTATGATAATTTTTCATTATTAAAAGAAGTTTTTAATGATGTTGATTTTACTGAAAAATATAAGATGCAATCAAATATGTATCAATATAATAGTAAGTTCTTGCAAGTGATATCTGATGTCGTAAGTCCAATGCAAACTGTAGGGAACAAGGGGTATCGCCCAGAATATGGAGTTGCTACTAAAATGCCTAAACCAGATTTTGACTCTGTTTTTACGGTAGATTCTCTTAAATTGAGATATTGGAAGGAATTAATTGATACTAGGGCTGAAATAGAATATGTCTTTATCGTGTCTCCAACTTTAGCAGGACGAAATTCAAATAGATATGTGCCATTAAAAAATATTTGTATGGCAAATGGTGTCAAGTTTTATGATATGTCTAATGCTCCAGAATTTATAGGTAATTTGTCTTTATTTTTAGATGGAAGTCACTTAAATAGTAAAGGGGCGGATTTGTTTACTCAGAAAATAGTTAGTATACTTCGATAAAATAATAAAAAATATACATATAACATTTGTAACTGATATGAGAAAGATATTAGTAACAGGAGGAGCTGGATTTATAGGCTCGAATTTATGTGAATACCTTTTGGCTAAAGGTGACTATGTGGTGTGTCTTGATAACTTTGCAACAGGACATATTGAAAATATATTGCCCTTGATAGAACAATATCCAAATACATTCAAGTTGATTGTAGGAGATATTCGCAATCTTGATGATTGTCGCAAGGCTGTTGAGGGTATGGAATATGTGCTTCATGAAGCAGCTTTGGGCTCGGTGCCTCGTTCGGTAAAAGATCCTATTACATCAAATGATGTGAATGTTGGTGGATTTTTAAATATGCTTGTTGCGTCGCGTGATGCTGGTGTGAAACGATTTGTGTTTGCAGCAAGTTCTTCAACTTATGGCGATAGCGAATCATTGCCTAAAGTAGAGGAGGTTATCGGTCGTCCGCTTTCTCCTTATGCAATCACTAAATATGTCAATGAGTTATATGCCGATGTATTTGCTCGCACTTATGGTCTTGAATTCATAGGTTTGCGCTATTTCAACGTGTTTGGTCGTCGTCAAGATCCTAATGGTGCTTATGCTGCAGTTATTCCATCGTTTGTGAAGAAATTTATGGCTCATGAAGCACCAAATATCAACGGAGATGGAGAATATAGCCGTGACTTTACATATATCGACAACGTGATACAAATGAATGACCTTGCTCTACAAGCTGAACCAGGAAGTGCAGCAGTAAATCAAATTTACAACACTGCTTATGGAGAGCGAACTACATTGAATCAATTAGTAGAATCATTGAAAGAGTTTTTGTCGGCATATGATGCAGAAATCGCAAATGTGATTCCTACTCATGGCCCAAATCGTGTGGGAGATATCCCTCATTCACTTGCGAGTGTTGATAAAGCAAAACGCTTGTTGGGTTATGACCCACAATTTAGCATGAAACAAGGTTTGAAAGAAGCTTGTGGATGGTATTGGAAAAACCTTAAATAAAATTGAATGTTATGAATAAGGATATTAAGATTGCAGTAATCGGATTGGGATATGTGGGGCTTCCTTTAGCTCGTTTGTTCTCAACAAAATATACTACAGTGGGCTTTGATATGAATAAAGCTCGTGTAGAGGCGTTGATGCAAGGTCACGATGCAACTCTTGAAGTTGCTGACGATTTGTTGCAAAGTGCAATTGCAAATGGATTTAAATGTACCGCCGATGTTGAGGATATTCGCGATTGTAATTTCTATGTGGTAGCAGTGCCTACTCCTGTGGACCGTGACAACAACCCCGACTTGACTCCACTTTATGGCGCAAGTGAAACTGTGGGTAAGGTTATCGCTAAAGATGATGTTGTGGTTTATGAATCAACCGTTTATCCTGGAGTAACCGAAGATGAGTGTCTTCCAGTGGTAGAACGTGTATCGGGATTGAAATATAATGTTGATTTCTACGCAGGTTATTCGCCCGAGCGTATTAATCCGGGAGACAAACTTCACACAGTTGAAAAGATTAAAAAAGTAACATCGGGCTCAACTCCCGAGATTGGTAAGATTGTTGATGAGGTATATTCATCGGTAATCACCGCAGGAACACATCTTGCTCCTACTATCAAAGTTGCTGAAGCTGCAAAAGTGATTGAAAACTCACAACGTGATATCAATATTGCGTTTGTAAATGAATTGGCTAAAATTTTCAATCTTATGGGCATTGATACCCAAGCTGTACTTGAGGCTGCAGGTACTAAATGGAATTTCTTGCCATTCCGTCCTGGGTTGGTTGGTGGACACTGTATAGGTGTTGATCCATACTATTTGGCAATGTGTGCTCAACGCTATGGCTACAATCCCGAAATTATTCTTGCCGGTCGTCGCATGAATGATAGTATGGGCGAATATGTGGCTTCGCAAGTTGTGAAATTGATGATAAAGAAGGGCATTCAAGTAAATGGTTGTCGCATAGCATTATTGGGCTTTACATTTAAAGAAAATTGTCCCGATGTGCGCAATACAAAGGTTGTTGATATTTACAATGCTCTCAAGGAATATAACATCGATATTATGGTATATGACCCATGGGCAAATGCGACCGTTGCGCAACATGAATATGGCGTTGAAATTAACAATCAATTGCCTGCCGGTGAAAAATATGATGCAGCTATAGTTGCTGTAGCTCACAATGAATTCAAATCACTCGACGTAAAATCGTTGTTGAATGAAAATAGCGTTGTTTACGATGTGAAGTGGATGCTTGATGGAAATGCCGATGGCAAACTTTAATTAAAGAAAACGAAATGTCGCAAGAAAATATAAAGCAAAAAGCAGTAAAAGGGGCGTTTTGGAGTTTTTGTGAACGCTTTGGATCTCTATTGATTCTATTTACTGCAAACATTGTGTTAGCGCGGATGCTTACCCCCGAAGATTTTGGGCTAGTGGGTGTTTTAATGGCGTTTGTGATGATTTCACAAATTCTCATCGATGGCGGCCTTGGAAATGCTTTGATTCAGCGACAAAAGATTACAACAGTTGATTGCTCTACAGTGTTCTATGCGAATGTAGTTGTTGCTGTGTTTTGTTATGTGGCGTTGTTTTTAGGAGCAGAAACAATAGCATTTTTTTACGAACAACCACAATTAGCTAAACTTATAAAAATTTTAGGGTTAGTAGTTGTTATTGACGCATTTGGGGCTGTTCAAAATAACCTTTTGATGAAAGAGGTAGATTTTAAACGAATCACAATAGTAAAAGTCGTAGCGGCTTTTGTGTCTTCAATTGTTGCTATTGTGGGCGCTATATGTGGAATGGGAGTATGGAGTTTGGTCATGCAGTATGTGGTTAATAGTATCATGAAAAGTATGCTCTTGTGGTTATTATCTTCATGGCGTCCTGTCCTATCATTTAGTGGAGCTTCGTTTAAAGTCTTGTTTGGATATGGATCAAAATTATTGCTGGCTAATGTTTTGAGTGAAGCATATAGAAATTTGCAAGTTCTTATAATAGGAAAGTTTTTCCCAAAGTCAGAAGTGGGATATTACTCACAAGCAAAACATTTACAAGATGTGCCAGTTGCCACGATTCTTACGATAGTAAATCAAGTTACATTCCCGATATTTTCAAAATTACAAGATGATAAAGAATATCTCAAAAGAGGGTTAAGCCGCAGTGTGAAAATATTGACACTGTTAAATTTTCCATTAATGATGTGTTTGGTTATTATGGCAGAGCCAATCTTTAGACTCTTATTCGGGGAGCAGTGGATCCCTTCTGTTCCATATTTTCAATGGTTGTGTGGTGGTTTCGGGTTCTTATTAGTTGTTCATAATACAAATATAAATGCTTTAAAGGCTGTAGGGAAAAGTGATATCGTGTTATATTTAGAGATAACTAAAAAAGTGTTTGGGTTAAGCATGATTTTTAGTTTTATATATCTTGGCTATGGCGCGATGAGTATAATGTGGGCATTGGCAATAAATTCATTTATAGAATTTTTTTTGAATGGCTATTTTACAGGTAAATATACGGGATATGGAATATTAAGCCAAGCTAAAGATTTATTGCCAAACTTAATGGTGACAGCAGTAGCTTCAGTAGTGACTTATTTGCTAGTATTTATAAATATGCATTATTTGTTACTGCTTGTTGCACAAGCGATATGTTTTGCCGTTGTGTATATAGGTGTAATGAAAATAACCAAGGTTGAAGCGTTTAATTACCTAGTTGCCGAACTAAAGTCAAAATTAAAGAAATGAAAAAAATAGTAAAAGCAATTTTGCGACCACCATATGTTTATATTCGATATCTATATATGAGGTATATAAAGCACGGATTTTATACTTCGGTAGAAGTAGTGTCGCAAGAGATAGACTTGAAGCCTGTTTCTGATTTTTCTATGTCATATTTTGGGTACTATAATGTTTCGCCCGAGAATGACAAGGGACAGGTGCTTTATTGTGTGCCTAAAGGAAAAGATAGAGTGTCGCTATATTATCGTGATGCCAATGGCGAGCACGAATTTGGTGAAACTATGGCATACAACTTGCAACAAGGATGTATGTTGCAATGGGGATATTCTCACCCTAATCGAGCATATTATAATCGCTATAATCAATCGGCCGATAAATATGAGGGAGTGGTATATGATGCCGATGCTCATGAGGAAATTGACACTTTGCCTATGCCTATTTATGCCCTTTCAAAACAAGAAGATTATGCGTTGTCGCTAAATTTTGATCGTTTGGCAGTAATGCGACCCGATTATGGATATTTTTGCCATAAAAACATTGAATTGCCATCAAACGATGTTGATGGTATATGGCACATAGATGTGGCAACCAAAGAAGTTAAATTGATAATCACATTGCAACAACTCATTGAACTCAAGCCTGCCGACACGATGGAGGGTGCTCAACATAAGGTAAATCATATTGATATTTCACCCGATGGTAAGCGATTTATGTTCCTACATCGTTGGGTAGGACCTAAAGGTCGTTTTATGCGTTTGATTACAGCAAATGCCGATGGCTCGGATATGTTTATTCTCAATGGAGATAAGATGACCTCTCACTCATATTGGGTTGATAATAACAGAATCGTTTCTTTTTGTCACACTCCCGAAACAGGCGATGCATATGTGATGTTTGAGGATAAAACCGATAATCGCAAGTTGTTGTCAACAAAACTCCCTAAAACCGATGGTCATCCATCAACAATAAATCGTGGAGAATGGATGGTTACCGATAGTTATCCAGGTCATGATGCAATGTCGCGATTGTATCTATATAATATAAGAACCAATAACCTCATTTGTCTTGGCCGTTTCTATCAACCTTTGAAATATAAAGGCCCAGGGCGAATAGATTTGCATCCCAAGTGGAATATGCAAGGGACAATAGTTTATTTCGAATCGGGACATGATGGCAAGCGCCGATTATATACAATTAATGTGGAATCATTGCTTAAATAGACTTTGGATATGAATATATTAATGATAAACCAAGATCAATTTGGATATAAGGCTGGATATTATCATTACTGTAAACATTTGGAGAAGCAAGGGCATAAGATAACTTATTTATGTAATGACCATGGCTTGCCACAAATGCATATCGATGGTGTTCGTGTTATTTATGTCAAAGAATCAAGTAGCGTAAAATGGCGTAAGATATTCCTCTCAAAAATTAAAGAACTCAAAGCGCAGGAAAAGATAGATGTTGCGTTATGTTCATATTTTAGGGGGTGTAGTATATTGAAAATTGTGTCAAAGGAGTTGCCAATCGTAATTGATATCCGTTCGGGCGATTTATCGAAAAATGAGATAAAACGCAAATTGTATAATAGGATTATCAAATTTGAGGCTTCTTTGTTTAATTATATAATGATTTTAAGTGAATCATTGGCGAAATTACTAAAACTAAAGGATGACTCTTATGATGTAGTTCCATTAGGAGCCGATGAAATAAGTGCTGAGCCACGGCAATATAATGCAGTAAAGATGTTATATGTGGGGACATTACAGCAACGTGATATTCATAAAACGGTTGTGGGATTGGCTGATTTTTGCAAAATGTATCCCGAGGCTGATATTGAGTATGATATTATAGGCTTTGGCCTGCCAGAAGAAGAGCGACAATTAAAACAAACGATTGAAAAATATGGGCTTTCAAATAAAGTGTTCTTTCATGGTCGTGTAAATTATGAAAATCTAAAGCCGTTTTTTGATAAAGCAAATTTAGGCGTAGCATTTGTCCCTATGACACCTTATTATGATTGTCAACCATCAACCAAAATTTATGAATATGTATTATCTGGGATGTATTGTATTGCGACTAATACATATGAAAATCGTATTTTGATTGAGCCAGTAAATGGGTTGATATGTGACGATAATGCCGAGTCGTTTTGTGTTGCGTTGGAGCGTTATTATAAAATGGATAGAACTATATTTGATTGCGAAGATATTAAGCAGTCAATGAAACAATATTTGTGGGAAAATGTAATTAATATTAAGTTATTGAAGCTAATGAATAAATTGATAATAAAATAACTTTCGGATATATAAAATTTAGTGCTTATATGAGGAATTTGGATTATGAAACGAGTGTTAATTGTAAGTAAATTTTATTATCCACGAGGTGGAGATTGTGTGTGCGCAATAAATTTGGAGAAATTATTGCGAGAAAAAGGACATGATGTTGCGGTATTTGCGATGCAATATGATGAGAATATGCAATCGGAATATGCAAAGTATTTTGCATCGAATGTGGAATTTTCTGGGGGAATCGGTGCAAAGTTGAATGCAGCGAAGCGTATATTTGGCATGGGGTCAATAAAAGAAGATTTTGCTCGCATATTAAAAGATTTTAACCCCGATGTGGTTCATTTACATAATATACATTCTTATCTTTCTCCTATTGTTGCCAAAAAGGCGAAAGAGTTTGGCACAAAGGTTGTATGGACATTACATGATTATAAGTTATTGTGTCCATCATATGCGTGTACAAGGGACGGACTTCCATGTGAGTTGTGTTATAATGACAAGTCATATGTATTGAAATATAAATGTATGAAAGGCAGCACTGCCGCTAGTGCACTTGCATATATGGAGGCCAAATATTGGAATAAAACAAAGCTAGAAAAATATACTGACACATTTGTTTGCCCAAGTAAGTTTATGCAAAGTCGTATGGAATTGGGTGGTTTTGGTAAGCTTGACGTTGTGTGTAATTTTGTTGATCCCGTGAAATTAGAGGCATATAAATCTCTAAATGCGATGAATCGACAAGATTATTATATTTATGTTGGTCGATTGTCAGAAGAAAAAGGCGTGGCTACACTAGTAAATGTCGCAAAAGAGGTGAATTTTAAACTCAAAGTAGTGGGAGGAGGTCCTCTTGAAACACAATTAAAACAAGAATGTGCTAGATTTTCTAATATAGAGTTCTTGGGGCATCAAGATGCAAATACAGTTGCAAAGTTGCTGTCTGGAGCTCGGTTTTCAGTTGTGCCATCGGAATGTTATGAAAACAATCCATTGAGTGTTATTGAATCACGGTGTGCAG
The DNA here is from genome assembly GCA_045637505.1 of Muribaculaceae bacterium. GTDB lineage: Bacteria > Bacteroidota > Bacteroidia > Bacteroidales > Muribaculaceae > RGIG4079. Next base: position 66,637 of record JAZTZO010000020.1, read on the forward strand.
GAACACCTATCGTAGGAGCTGATATTGCTGGTATTCCAGAGCTGATTGATGAGAAAACGGGAATCATGTTTGAAGCAAGAAATAAAATTTCATTGAAACAAGCTATAGAGCTAGCGCTAAATAAAGAATGGCAATACAACGAAATTAAACAAGAGTCGTTAGCGATATTTTCACCCGATGCCCATTATGAAAAAATAATTGATATTTATGATTGAGATTATTTAAATAATGATTACTTTTGTAAATAATAAAAATTGATTATAATGAAAAATATAGTACAAGGTAGTTTAATTACTACATTCCGTTGCAATGCAAAGTGTAATATGTGTAATATTTGGCAACATCAAACTCATCCAAAGGAAGAGATTGATGCTTCTTATTATGAAAAATTACCACCAGGCTTGCGTATAAATATAACCGGTGGAGAAGCTACAATTAGAAAGGATATAGATAAGATTTTTGAAATTTTATATCCTAAAGCATCATTGTTGGAACTTAGTACCAATGGTTACAATACTGAGAAAATTGTAGAGTTGGCTAATAAGTACCCAAATATCCTAATTCGTGTCAGCGTTGAAGGTTTGCCTAAAATAAATGATTCTAAACGTGGGTTAGTAAACGGATTTGACCATGCGCTTCGCACAATGTTAGAGTTAAAGAAAACCAAATGTAAAAATATTGGTTTTTCAGTAGTGATTTCACCCGACAACTATAAAGATTTAGTTCATCTATATGAATTGTGTGTAGCTCTTGATGTCGAATTAGGGAACTCTACAGTTCACAATTCTTGGTATTTCCATAAAGATGATAACGTGATTGAAAGTGAAGGAGCATTAGAACAACATGAACTATTTGTGAAGGCTTTGTTGACCTCAAAACGTCGTGGAATAAAGAATAAACTGAAAGATTATGGTCGAGCATTCTTTAATCGTTCCATCCATCGCCGTCTTCGTGGAGATAAGCCAGGTTATCGCCCTGCATGTGGTGCAATGACTGATTTCTTCTTTATCGATCCATGGGGAAATGTGTCACCATGTAATGGCTCTGGAGAAGAATGGGTTGTGGGTAACATTAAAGAAGATTCGTTTGAGAATATCATGGCCTCAGAAAAAGCCAAGGCTGTAATGGAAAAAGTGAATAATTGTAACCGAAACTGCGCCTTCATCGTAACAGAACGCCATGATATGGTGCGCCGTCCTTGGATTCCTATAAAATGGGTATTGAAAAATAAGTGGCGAATTTATCGTGGCAAGGATATTTGCTGGGATTAATAATGAGAATAGCAGTAATAGGCACAAGAGGATTTCCTGACATTCAAGGTGGCGTGGAACGTCACTGTGAGTGCTTATATACTCGTTATGGAGTTGCTATTGATGCGATAAAGGTATATCGTCGTCGTCCATACTTGTCGTCGTTGTCTAAATCGGCACAATATTCGCGTATCTCATTTGTTGACCTTCCCTCAACTCGTATCAAGGGGTTTGAGGCTGTGTTTCATACATTTTTATGTTGCATGCACTTGTTGTTCCATCGCGTTGATGTAGTGCATATTCACAACATTGGACCAGGAATGTTTACTCCATTGTTGCGATTGTTTGGGTTCAAGGTGGTTATAACCTATCATAGTCCCAATTATGAACACAAAAAGTGGGGAGCAGTGGCCAAGATGATACTACGCATAAGTGAGTTCTTGTCATTTGGGTTTGCCAATAAGATAATCTTTGTGAATAAATACCAAATGGCTAAAGCGCCCGAGCCGATTCAAAAGAAAGCGGTATATATCCCCAACGGCATAGATGCTGTTACTCGAAGCGAAAATGCTGATTATCTTGGGAAAATAGGTGCCATAAAAGGTGAATATGTGCTCGGGGTGGGACGTCTCACTCCCGAAAAAGGGTTTGAATATCTTGTTGAGGCAGTAAATCGACTTGACTCGGTAAAGCAGTTGATAATTGCTGGAGCTGCCGATCATGGAGATTCTTATTTTGAACGCCTAAAAACGCTTGACGTTAATAATAAAGTGGTCTTCGCTGGCTTTGTAGGTGGCGAAAATTTGCGCCAACTTTATAGCCATGCACGCTTGTTTGTTTTGTCATCTGAGAATGAGGGGTTCCCATTGGTAATGCTTGAAGCAATGAATTATGGGTTGCCTATGGTAGTGTCGGATATTCCTGCTACTCATCTCATAGAGTTGCCCCAAGAGTGTTATGCTAAAAAATGTGACGTTGACAGCTTGACCGAGCGCATTGCACAAATATATCAAACACATCAAGTATGTGAGTATGATTTGGACGAATATAATTGGGAAAGTGTGGCCAAGCAAACGATTAATGAATATTGATAAATAGTCTATTATATTTAATAAAAATAGCGATGTGTTGAGCATCGCTATTTTTGTATATAGAGTTTTCGTATGTATTTAGTTGGCTTTAGGTAATGTAAATCTAAATTCGAGGCCTCCTTGATGTCGATTGCTGACGGTGATTTTGCCTCCAAAGGTGCGAATGGTGTTTTTTACGATGGGGAGTCCTAATCCTGTGCCACCTACTTTGCGTGAACGACCTGCATCAATGCGATAGAAACGGTCGAAGAGATAGGGTAGGTGCTCTTCATCAACACCTGTGCCATTGTCGTAAAAAATGAAGGTGTATAATTTGTCGCTTTCGCCTATTTTTTCAAGGCGCATCATTGTCCCCTTTGAATATGCTACCGAGTTTTTAATGAGGTTGAGAATGGCACTACCTAATAATGACGCATTGCCGTTAACGATGCACTTGGGAGTAATGTCATATGAAAATGTCATCTCTTTTAATATGCCCGATTCTTTAGCCTCATTGGCTATTGTATTTATTAAATCGTGGAAATTGAGTTGCTCAATGGGAATTGTTGACGCTGCTTCGTTGAGGCGAGTAATCATTGAGATGTCGTTGAGTAGGTTGCATAATCGAGTAATTTGCTCTTGAGTTTTTGTGATAAAATGCATACGAGTTCGTTCGGGCATTTCGGCATCTTCGGCAATGGTGTCGATATATCCTTTAATGATTCCCACTGGAGTTTTAATCTCGTGGTTGATATTGTTGGTCAATTCGCGTTTTATGCGACTCTTCTCTTTAATGGCATCAAGTGCAATTTTATGCTCTCGTTCGCTGTCTTCTACGGCTTGCAGTTTGCTGTTGAATAGTGATACAATTTGTTGCGACACTTCACCCAATTCGTCTTTAGGGAAACGGTAACTGGCATCGAGCGAGGTTTCGGTAGCGGCTTGCTTGGCAAACTTATGAAGAAGTTTTACATTTTTGCTTAAGTAGGATGTGGAAATATATGCTATAATCGTGATTGTTATAGCAAATATGAGTATGATTATCCACATAGTTGAGTCGGGAGCTAATGCTTCGGTGAGGCTAATGGTATAAGGCATTGCCGTATAAACCACCAATGAATTGTCCTTGCTTCGTTGTTCGGCATAAAAAAAGTTGGGCCGTTTGTCGGCATCTGACTTATTATATTTAATGGGCTCGCCAATGGCCGAAATGAGTTGGTTGTTTGCGGTATTATATACCGAAACTCTCACTTCATCATAAACCGATTGCTCAAAATATTCTTTTACAAACTCCATAAAAGGCTTGATGTTTCCACCTCGTTCATAGGCAAAAACAATGCGGTTGTTGATGAATTCTAATTGTTGTCGAGCAATGTCGCTGCGATAGGCCTTTTCCCTGTCATATTGGATTGCCACCATTGTTGCAATTGTAATCCACAATAATGCAGTCAATGGTAAAAACAATCGCCAACGATAACTAATTTGTTTCTTTGAACCCATAGCCAAAACCTGACCGTGTGATGATATTGTTGCCATATTCGCCAAGCTTCTTGCGCAATCGGGTGATATTAGTGTCGATGGCTCGGCCAGTAACATCAACATCGCACCCCCAAATAAACCTAATCAATTCTTCGCGAGAGTAAATGCGATTGCGATGAGTTAAGAAAAATAGTAAAATATCAAATTCTGTTTTTGTCACTTGTATATCTTCGCCATTTACAAAAACGAGTTTTTCGTTGCGATTTACTCGTAGGTTTTTAAATGTGATGTCGGGCTCGTATATGCTTTTTGAAATGTTGTAAATGTGGTTGTGAGTAATATGTGATCGACGCAACACAGCCCTCACGCGAGCCAATACCTCGCTTATTACAAACGGCTTGGTAATGTAGTCATCGCCGCCTATGTTAAGCCCCATCACGGTGTCGTCTTCGCCATCGAGGGCCGAACAAAAGATGATAGGGGTGCTTTCGGTTGATGTGTTGTTTTTGAGACGCTTGGCAAAATCAAAGCCACTCAAACGATCCATCATAATGTCGAGGATAAACATTGAGTATGCAGCCAAATCGTGAGCAAGAGCCTCTTCGGCACTATAAGCACAATCTACTTCATAACCTTCTTTTTCAAGATTATATTTCAAAATTTCGCATATTGACTCCTCATCGTCAACAACAAGTATTTTTACTCTCATGATATTAATAAGTTTAGTTTGTGGCAATAAAGTTACAAACTTATTACGAAAAAGCAAATTAAATGCAGGAAATTTAGATGTATCGTCAAAAAAACGAGTGGTTTTAGGGGAATTAACAGGATAAATACAATAGTGTGCGAAAATTTATGCACACTATTTTTATGTAAATATTGTAGGGTGAGAAAACAAAAACTATTTGAGAAATGTTATATTTTATGTAACTTTACAAAGTTAAAAAAATATAGATTATTAACCTACAAACTTTACATTTTTTTATGAAACGATCATTTTTATTTTTAGCCGAAGGGTTTGAAGAAATAGAAGCTTTGACAGTTGTTGATGTTATGCGTCGTGCTGGTATGGATTTGAAAACGGTATCGGTTACTGCCGACCATAAAGTGCTTGGCGCTCACGGCATTCCCGTGCTTGCTGATATGTTGATTTCAGAGGCCGATTTGGCAAATGCCGAATGGCTCATCGCTCCTGGAGGTATGCCTGGTTCGACTAACTTGGCAAACTGTGAAATTCTTAGCAAAGCACTCAAAGCACATGCGCAAGCAGGTGGAAAGATTGCGGCAATATGTGCTGCTCCCGCTGTTGTTCTTTATCCTCTCGGCATTCTTGATGGAAAAGAAGCAACATGTTATCCTGGTTTTGAAGGGGAATGTGTGAAAGCTGTGATGCGCGACACTCCAGTTGTGGCTCTCGATAATATTATCACAGCCAATGGCCCTGCAACAGCATTGCGTTTTGCGTTGGCAATCGTTGCCAATTCAATGGGTGAGGGAGTGGCTCAAGAGATTGGTTGTGGAATGTTGCACTACACTCGCACAATGAATTTTTATTTCTAAACAATAATTGAGACTATGAGAAAATGTGCGCAATGGATAATATGGGTCTATTGCGCATGTTTTTTATTTGCAAAAACGATGTTTTTGAACTAAATTTGCTTGATTATAAGTAACTTTGAAGTTGAAACGGGTCGTCGCAAATATATTTAAAACAATGTTTTGGGCAATAGTAGCCTTGCTATTATTGGTCTTGGGCATTGTACAGGTTGCATATTCCGATTGGTTTCAAGATAAGTTGAGAGTCGAACTGGTGTCGCGAGTAAACGCATCGGGCGATGTGAAAGTGGCTCTTGATTATCTTTCGATAGATTTTCCTTTAGATGTGCAACTTGAAGGGTTGTTGGTCGTTGAACCTCAAAATGACACTCTTATTGCTGCAAAGAAAGCTACTGTATCGGTGGCGTTGATGCCGTTGCTATATGGTCGGGTAGAAGTAAATGAGGCTTCGTTGACCGATGCACGATATCGAATGGGGAATGTTGATTCGGCGATGTTTATGAAGATTGTTGCATCAAAACTTTCTATAAAAGATGCATCGGTGGGCCTTGCTTCAAGTGATATCAATCTCACGCAAGCCGATATACAAGGCGGACGAGTAGATTTGTTGTTGAAAAATGATACGACGCCTACAGTTGCCGACACAGCGCAGTCTGCTCCATGGAAAATCAAAGCAAAAGATTTGCATTTGCGCGACTTTACCTACCACATGGCATTAGAGGCTACTATTGATTCGCTTTCAACGCATTTTGTTGATGCTTCGGTGAAAAATATGGAGGTTGATTTAGGCGAACAAAAAGTTGTTGTTGAGCTTGTGCAGGGAGAGAAACTTGATGCGACATATATAGCATCTACAGCCGAGGCTTTGCCATCTAAAGACGATGATAACCCTTCAGCACCGTGGACCATAATGGTTGACTCGATTGATTTTATAAAATCTAAAGCATTATATGCGTTGGCCAATGTTGAGCCTATGCCTGGATTGGATTTCAATTACATACAGGTTGATAGCCTTGACCTTAAAATAGCGTCATTCTACAATGAAGCATCAGAGATTTCTATCCCCATAAGGTACTTTACTGCTCAAGAACGATGTGGTATTACATTGCACGGTCATGGCGAATTTGCTCTCGATGAAAATGCGATGTATTTGCGTCAGTTTGATGTGATGACCAACAACTCTCATCTTAAAGCCGATGGGAAATTGGGCATGATAGGCGATTTCGCACAATCACAAATGTTATTGATAGGAAACGGCGAGCTGGGTATAGCCGATGTCGCAACAATGTTCCCAGCATATAAACCCATGATGCGAGGCGTGCCAATGCACGACAAACTGTTTGTTGATGTAAATTTGGAAGGTTCGTTAAAGTATCTCACAATAAATAAGTTGCAAGCCGATTTAAATGGTCGAGTAAATGTTGAAGCCGATGGATATGTGGCAAATGTAACCGATTTTAACCACATGAGAGGTGCGTTGGGCGTTAGTGGAGAAATCGTTGATGCCGATTTTGTGAACGCATTTATAGGAGATGATGCCAATGAGTTATTAGTGCTACCTAAAATGTCACTTGCTGGGAATGTTGATTTCTCTCCGGGGCTTATTGAGGGTGCGATTGATGCCCATACTCGTGGCGGAGACTTGGCAATGGAAGCGATGTGGAATAGCCGTGCCGAAGGGTATGACCTCAATGTGGAATTGATAGAATTTCCTATTGATGCATTTATGCCCAAGATGGGGGTTAAGCGAGTATCGGGAAGGTTGGACGCTAATGGAAAGCATTATAACCCATTTAATCGCAATATGGTTATTGATGCTCAAGCCGATATTGAATATGTCGAGTATCAAGGTGATGAGTATAAGGATATTGCAGCGCATGTGATGATGAAAAATCATAATGCAGAGGTTGCATTGAGTTCTGAAAATGAGGGTGCCGACTTTGATTTAATGGCATGTTGCAAGTTTGACAAGAGCTCGCTGGAATGGGATGTGAATGCCGATATCCGTTCTCTTGATTTTTATGCACTCGGAATGACACAAGAGCAAGCATTGTTGACCACTCTCTTCAATAGTAAGGGCGCACTCGATGTTAAAGCACACAAGGTGAGGGGAATGTTGCAAGTTGATGATATGGATTGGCGTAGCGATTCGCTCAATCTTGCAGTAAAGGATATTAATGCCAAGGTGATGGCCTCTGACTCGGTTATCAATTTAGCCATGCGCAACAATGACATGTATGCTTTTTTGAGTACTACCGACAAGGTTGACTCGTTGGCCACAAAGGTGGTGACACTTGCCGATGTGTTGTCGCATCAAATAGATTCACGAAAGATTGATGTAGAGCAAATTCAACAAGTGATGCCACGCTTTAATTTGGTTATGAAAGCCGGCTCGCAAAATTTGTTGGCGCAATATTTGGCATCAATGGACCAATCATTTAATCGCATGTCGTTAAAGCTGAGTAATGATTCGATGATTAATTTGTCGGCTCATGTATATGAATACAAGATGGGCACTACACAACTCGATACGATTAGCCTTACGGCCAATCAGTATGATAAAATATTGATGTATAACGCATCAGTAGGTAATCGACCAGGAACATTTGATGAGTTTGCACATGTGACGATTGACGGATATTTGGCCGATGATTTGGTGTCGGCACATTTACAACATCGCAACATTGCTGGCGAAGAGGGATATAATATAGGGGCATTGGCACAGGTGGGTGATTCGCTTGTGAGGTTTGAACTATTTCCCGCGACACCGATGCTTGCATATAAATCGTGGGATATAAACGACGAGAACTTCATAGAGTATAATATGTACACACATCATGTTGATGCCGATGTGGTGATGAAAAATTCAACAAGTTCAATCAATATATTTACGGCCCACGGCGAGTCGCACGATGGAGAACAAGAGGACTTGCATGTGAAGATAAAAGACCTTAAACTTGCCGAGTTGATAGCATTTAATCCATATGCGCCACCTATAAAAGGTGATATGTCGGCCGATATGAAGATTAATTGGCACGATGGTCGCTTGAATGGCGATGGAATGGTGTCGCTCAAAGACTTTGTTGTAGGGAAAGAAAGAGTGGGATCGTTTGTTGCTGATTTAGGAGTGAGCACCGACGATGCAGGTCAAATTAATGCGAAGGCTGCACTGATGGTTGATGGAGAAAAAACGATGACTATTGCAGGCAATCTCAACGATAGCACGAGCCAAAATCCGTTAATGCTCGATTTCTCGATGATTCATTTTCCACTAAAAGTGCTAAACCCTATGCTACCCAATAATATAGCAACATTGAGTGGAACATTAAATGGTGAGATGACTATAACAGGCGATAGCAATGCTCCAATACTAAACGGTAAGCTCGATTTTGACTCGGTTGCAGTGTTGGTGGGCATGACTGGTACTCCGCTGAATTTTTCAGAGGTGGAAATCCCTGTAGAGGATAATGTGGTGACATTTAACGATTTTGGAATAACCGGAGTAAATAAAAATCCGTTAAAGGTAAACGGAACGGTTGATATAAAAGAGTTATCTGCGCCCAAGATTGATTTGAATCTAAAGGCTCGCAATATGCAGATTGTGGGAAGCAATAAATCGCGCCGTGCCGATGTGTATGGTAAGGGATTTGTTGATGTAGATGCCGATGTGCAAGGCGATTTATCGCATTTGGATGTTGATGCAACAATCGATTTGTTGTCGGGCTCAAATGTCACCTATATAATGCCCTCGGCAACCTCGGCAATAACATCATATAGCACCGAAAATATGGTGAAGTTTGTGAAATTCTCCGATACTACACATGTAGAAGAAACCGAGCAGTCAATCGTAGCGATGCAAATGGACCTTGATGTAGCGCTGATAGTGTCGGAGGGGACAACATTAAATGTAGATCTTTCGGCCGATGGTAAAAACAAAGTGCAGTTGCAAGGTAGTGGTACATTGAATTACTCGCTCGACAAGATGGACGATAGCCGAGTAACTGGTCGATACACGATTAATAAAGGTTTTGTGCGATATACACCACCATTGATGTCGGAAAAGTTATTTAATTTTGACGAAGGTAGTTATGTGGCATTTAATGGCGATATGCTTAACCCCACATTGAGCCTATCGGCTGTAGATGATTTGAAAGCCAATGTTACTCGTGAGGGACAAGACTCGCGTTTGGTTGATTTTAAAGTGAAACTCTCGGTTACAAATAGTTTGGAAAATATGAATGTAGCCTTTGACCTATCGGCTCCAGAGGATATTACGATAACCAACGAACTCTCATCGATGAGTGCCGAACAACGAGCCAGTCAAGCAATGAATATGTTGTTGTATAATGTTTATTCGGGTTCGGGTTCAAAAGGGAACACCAATTTAGTAGGAAATCCACTATATTCGTTTGTTGAATCGAGATTAAATACTTGGGCAGCAAACAATATTGGGTTTGTAGATATTTCATTCGGGATTGATCAATATGATAAAACTGTCGATGGAAATAAATCGAAGGCAACGAGTTATAGTTACAAGGTTTCAAAGACATTGTTTAACGATCGTTTCAAGATTGTAGTGGGTGGAAATTATTCGACCGATGCCGATGTTGATGAGAATTTTTCACAAAACTTGATAAACGATATATCGTTTGAATATATGCTAAACAAGAGCGGAACGATGTATGTGAAATTATTCCGTCAAGTGGGCTTTGAAAGTGTTCTTGAGGGTGAAATAACGCAAACGGGTGTGGGTTTTGTGTATAAACGCAAACTTAAGTCGTTGAGAGACCTATTTGGAAAAGAGAAAAAACAATGAGAATAAAAGTGGCGAAAATATTGAGTAGAGTGGTTGTTGCATTGTCAATTGCAATGAGTGTGACCTCGTGCTCGACTACAAAGCGATTAAGTATCGATGACCCACTTTATACAGGAGTGAAAGGGGTGGAAATCACCTCGCTCGGCGATGAGAAATTGCCGTCGGATGTAAAGTCGCAAATAAAAGAGGCTGTAAATGTAGCCCCTAACAATAGCCTGATTTCGCCATCGATACGCCATCCGTTCCCTGTGGGATTGTGGGTATATAATAATTGGAACAGCGAAGCGACTGGTTTGAAGGGGTGGTTGTATGAAAAATTGGTTGAAGAGCCAGTGCTTTTGTCTGATGTGCGCCCCGAATTGCGTATAAAAATGATTGATGAGATACTCGAAAATAACGGATATTTTAGTTCGGTCGTAGATTATAAATTGATTCAAGGGAAAAATCCTAAAAAGGTAAAGGTGGCTTATGATGTAAAAACCGGGCCAGTTTATCATATCGATTCAGTCGAATTGCTCCCCGACACAAATCACCTCAATCATATCATTGACTCAATAACGATAAGGTCAAAAATGCTCACTAAAGGTGTGCGTTATTGCACCGATTCGCTTGCTCAATTGCGTACCGAAATAGCTAATCAAGTGAGAGATAAAGGGTATTATTATTTCCGACCCGATTATATTGAGTATCTTGCCGATAGTACTATCGCGCAACAGAGTATAGCATTGCGAATGATTATAGCCGATGATGTGCCCAATGAGGCGCTAAAACGATATGTAACGGGCGATGTGACGGTTAAAATAAATCGTTATGAAGGGGGAGGAACGCCCGATACGATTTTAACTCAACGGGCAACGATTGTGCAGATGCAACCTATCAAGTTTCGACATCAGTTAATTCAAGAATGTGTGACATTTAGGGAGGGCAAAACATTCTCGGTGCGTGACATGAATCGCACGCAAACCTATTTGTCGCGAATGGGTATTTTTAAAGATATAAACATTGCTGTAGTCCCCGATACATTAAGCTCCGACAATAAACTTAATGTGGAAATTGATTGCACTCAAGATGCTGCTCTTGAGGCAAGTATAGAAGTAAATGTTGCATCAAAATCAAATAGTTATTTGGGGCCAGGGCTGTCGTTGGGACTAACGCATAAGAACTTGTTTGGTGGTGGAGAGCAATTGAATGTGAGTCTTGTGGGTGCTTATGAATGGCAAACGGGGCGTAATAGTAGTTCGATATTTAATTCTTATGAATTCGGGATTAATACATCGTTGTCATTCCCTCGATTGCTTGCACCCAAGTTTATCCCACGGCGACGTCGTGAATTGAACTGGACACGGATTTCGCTTGATGCTGAAATTCTTAACCGTCCTCACTATTTTAAGATGGGGCAATTCAATGTTGCCATGAGTTATGATTGGCAGTCAACGAGGTATTCGACCAATACTCTCACGTTGGGGAAAATTACTTATACCAAACTCATAAATACTACGGCCGATTTTGACTCAATAATGGGCGAAAATCTTGCTGTAGCGCAAAGTTTTAAGGATCAATTTATTCCACAAATAGCCTATTCCTACACCTACGACCGCAAGATTGATAGAAATAACGCGATAAACTGGCAATTCTCGGTGCAAGAAGCGGGTAATCTGTTCTGGTCGTTGTGGGAACTTGCTGGTAGTGATGGGGAGAAGAAGTTATTTAACACTCCATTCTCTCAATTTATAAAGGGCTCAACTCAAGTGGTGTTTAATTGCCGACTTGGTGGAAATCATTGGTTACACACTCGAGCTGCAGTAGGAGCAGCGCATGCCTATGGAAATTCTTCGCAAGTGCCATATAGTGAGCAGTTTTATGTGGGAGGAGCAAACTCGGTGCGTGGTTTTGCCGTGAGAAGTATTGGGCCTGGTACATATCGAGCTCCAGGGGCATCGGCCGATAATTATTTTGACCAAACAGGTACATTTAAGTTTGAGGCAAATGTGGAATATCGATTCCCTATTTATGGAATGTTTAAAGGTGCATTTTTTGTTGATGCGGGAAATGTGTGGTTGCTTGAAGATGACCCACAGCGTCCTGGTGGAACATTGGTGGGCTCACGATTCTTGCGCGATTTGGCATTGGGAACAGGTGCTGGATTGAGATTTGATATGGAAATGCTTGTTGTTCGTGCCGATCTAGGTATAGCACTACATGCTCCTTATGATACTGGCAAAAGAGGGTATTTTAATATGAAATCATTTAAAGATTCGTGGGCATTTCATCTTGCGATAGGGTATCCGTTTTAATCCAGGCTAATTGCTCACGCATAAGCATATTAGACACAGTTAAAGTGTGGCGTAGGCAAGCGAAATGATTTTCTCGATTGTATTTTTAGGTTGTAAAATCTATAATCAAGTTAAAAAGGGGAAAATATGAGGTCTAATCCCTTACGATTTACTATCTTTGCATTTTGAAATAAAGTGAATTAAACTTTTGAGACGCTCTCAATTCTATATATTAATTTTGTTGATGTTATTGGCATTTAATGCCGGTGCGCAATCGCCTAAAAATGAGGTTAATGCCATCGGTGTTGACTCTATTGTCAAAAATGAGAGCGTGACATCGAATGATACAACACAAAAGTCGCGCATACGTCGAGTAAAGGTCGACTTGGACAATCAAGTGGTTTTCTCATCACAAGATTCGATTGTGATGACAGGCGATAATAGGGTTTATATGTATGGCAAAGGGGCTGTGACATATGGAAAACTCAAGCTTGATGCCGACCAAATCGATATGGATATGAAAAATAGCCTCGTGTATGCAGTGGGGCGAAAGGATTCATTGGGAGAGTGGATTGGGAAGCCAGTATTTGATGAAGGTGGAGCTACCTATGAGACCGAAACAATGAAGTATAACTTCAAGTCAAAGAGAGGGTATATCACAAATGTTATCACCGAGCAGGGCGAGGGTTATCTCACTGGTGGTGAAACAAAAAAAATGGAAGATGACACCTATTATATCAAGAACGGTCGTTATACAACTTGTGATCAACACGATTGTCCTCACTTCTATTTCCAATTAACTCAAGCCAAGGTGCGTCCCAATCAAGATATTGTGACTGGTCCGGCATATATGGTGCTTTCGGGCTTGCCCTTGCCATTGGCTGTGCCTTTTGGCTATTTCCCTTTCTCAAAGAAATATTCTTCGGGTATATTGGTGCCAACATTTGGTGATGACTATCAACGAGGATTTTATTTGCGCGATGGAGGATATTATTTTGCGATAAATGATAATATGGACTTGGCGCTTACTGGTGAACTATATACAAAGGGCTCATGGGGGCTACAAGCGCGTTCAAATTATGTGAAACGATATAAATTTTCGGGTAACTTCAATATTAGTTATCTCAAATCGATTTATGGAGATAAAGGGATGCCCGATTATTCAAAACAAACCAACTTTCAAGTCCTTTGGCAACATTCGCAAGACTCTAAAGCCAACCCCAATCTCAATTTCTCGGCAAGTGTAAACTTCACAACAAGTGGGTATTCGCGTAACGACTTGAATAGTTATTATAGCAATGCATTTACCGAAAACACAAAAAGTAGTTCGGTGAATTTAACCTATCGCTTTCCTCAATCAAAATGGTCATTGTCAACAACACTCAATGTGGCTCAACGCACACAAGACTCTACCTTGAGCGTGTCGTTTCCCAACTTCACATTGTCAATGTCGCAAGTGTATCCATTTAAACGAAAACGCGCCGTAGGAGAGGAAAAATGGTATGAAAAAATTAGAATGTCATATTCGGGTCAATTCCAAAACTCGTTGACTGCAAAACAAGATGAATTTTTTAATAAGAATTTAGTGAAAGATTGGCGTAATGGTATGCGTCATTCGGTGCCCATTTCGGCCACATTCAACTTGTTTAAGTATATTAATTTTACACCGCAAATTTCGCTTACCGACCGCATGTACACCAACAAGGTGCGTCGTCAATGGGATCCCAATGCGGCAGCCGAGGTGTGCGACACCGTATATAATTTCTACAATGTGTGGGATTTCTCGGCGTCGATGTCGCTCGATACCAAGATTTATGGTTTCTACCAGCCATTGCCATTCTTGGGTAAAAAGGTGAAAATGATACGACATGTATTGACCCCTACAATCACATTCACCGGTGCGCCCGACTTCTCATCAAGTTTCTTTGGCTATTATGATAGTTATAGTTATGTCGATGTGAATGGCAAAGAGCAAACAAGGAAATATTCGTTGTTCCCCAATAGCCTATTTGGCGTGCCCGGACAAGGAAAAACAGGGGCAATATCGGTGTCGTTGGCCAACAACCTTGAAATGAAAGTGAGGAGTGATAATGATAGCATAGGCGAAAAGAAAATTTCATTGATTGAAAACTTTACTATATCGCAAAGTTATAACTTCGCTGCCGACTCGTTAAATTGGAGTAACCTCAATACCTCAATCAACCTTCGATTAGTGAAGAATTTCAATCTTAATTTATCGGCTGTGTGGGATGTTTACACCTATCAATTAAATGAGTATGGCAATCCAGTGCGTGTAAATATACCTCGCTGGGAGGCAGGTAAAGGCTGGGGACGATTGTCGAGTACAGGCACATCGTTTTCCTATACATTCAACAACGACACATTTAAGCGCAAGAAAAAAGGGGGTGGAGACATCGCAAGCGATGAAGATGCTGTAGGCGATGAAATGGAGGACGATGGCTCATCTACCGAAGACGAAAGCCGTTCACCGTTCTCTAAAAAGAAAAGCGATGTGGCTACCGACGAAGATGGTTATATGAAATGGAACGTGCCATGGAACTTGACCATGAATTATTCAGTTAGTTATGGCTATGGCCAGTTTGATAAAGAAAAACTTGAGTATAAAGGCAAAATAACGCAAAACTTGAGTTTTTCGGGGAATATACGTCCCACTAAGAATTGGAATTTTGGATTTACGGCAAGTTTTAATTTTGATACAGGCAAACTTGCATATATGAATTGTAATCTGTCGCGCGACTTGCACTGCTTCACGATGCGAGCAAGCTTTGTGCCAGTAGGCCCATATAAATCCTATACCTTCAATATTGCTGTTAAATCGGCAATGCTCTCAGACCTTAAGTATAACAAACGCTCATCGTCATCTAATGGCGTGACATGGTATTAGGGAGCGCAAATAATCTATCTAAATAAATCGTGTAACTCGTCGAAGCGGGTGAGGCTGTCGGCTGAGTGGCGAGCCATTGATGCTCTCACTTTGTCGAGTGGTTTCTCTTGCATTGCTCCACTTTTAGAGAAGAATTTGTCGGCATAGCAAATGAGTTTTTCAAGCATCGTTTCGGGTAAATAGTCTTTGCGTGGCAAGGGTAGTTGTTGGCGGTCAATGTCGTCGATGGTGAGGCCAGCCCCGGTGTGTCGTTCGGCTACGCGTGCAATCTCCGCATCAAAACCCTCTTTGCGCAAGAGTTCAGCGCCAAGAATTCCATGACATATATAATGTTCCGAACCATGGCAATCAATATCGGGGGCATTTGTTAGGAAAATGCCTATATCATGAAGCATTGCTGCTGTCTCAACTATATCTAACGGAATGTCAAGATTGCAACGACGAGCAATTTCAAGGGCTTTGTCGGCCACTTGACGGCTGTGTTGAATAAAAATCCCGCGGCACTTGGTGCCTACGGGATAATATTTATCGATGATCTCTTGATAAGTCATTTTAATTATGCATTATGAACTATGCATTATGAATTATTCAACGATAGTGTTCCAACCGTGAATATCCTCTTCTTCGCCGAGTTGAATGCCACGGAGTTTGTTGTAAAGTGCAGTCACAACTGGTCCAGGTTCGCCATTCTTAGAGATAATATATTTCTTGTCGAGGTCAAGGTCGTGGATTTCACCGATAGGAGATGCCACAGCTGCAGTGCCACAAGCAGCGGCTTCTTGAATTGTTTCAAGTTCTTCAAGAGGAATTTGACGACATTCTACCTCAATGCCCATGTCTTTAGCAATTTGTTGCAGACTCATATTTGTGATTGAAGGGAGAATTGATTCAGAGGCAGGGGTGATGTATTTGCCATCTTTGATTGCCAAGAAGTTAGCAGGACCACATTCGTCGATATATTTCTTTTCTTTTGGGTCGAGGTATAGCACTGCCGAATATCCAAGTTCGTGCGCTTTTTCGCCAGCCTCAAGACTTGCAGCATAGTTGCCACCCACTTTCCAACGACCAGTACCCTTTGGTGCTACACGGTCAAATTCGCGCATGATGCAGATGTTGGTGTTCTTAAATCCACCTTTGAAGTATGGCCCCACGGGAGTTACAAGAACGAGGAAAAGGTATTCGCTTGATGGTTTCACGCCAACTTGTGCCGAAATGCCGATTTCAAGTGGACGAATGTAGAGTGATGCTCCACTGCCGTAGGGTGGAACGAAGCGTTCATTGAGTTTTACCACGCGTTTCACCATGTCGCAGAAGAGTTCTACGGGGATAGGTTGCATCTTGATACCTTCGGCCGATGTGATGATGCGTTTTGCATTTTCTTCAAGACGGAAGATGCGCACTTTGCCATCTTTGCCACGGAAAGCCTTCAATCCTTCAAAGATTTCTTGACCATAGTGGAGGCATGTAGATGCCATGTGTATGTTGATTGACTCAGAGGTTGATTCTTCAATTTCTCCCCATTTGCCATCTTTGTAGTAACAACGCACGTTGTAATCTGTTGGGATATATCCAAATGATAGGTTGCCCCAGTCTAATTCTTGTGTCATAATTATTATGTGTTATTTATTTTACTGCAAATTTAGCAAAATATCACGAAATATCGTCGTTTTGTGGCAAAAAATGCATTAAATAACCTATTTTGATTTATTTTTCCAAAAAAGAATAAGGTCGGCAATGTTAGATATTAAGAGAATTCCAAAAATTGCTACACGCCAATAGCGAATTTCAACAAACAATGACTCATAAATGATAATTAAGCATAGTATAGCCGAAAGGGTGTTGAAAATTGGTTCTTTATACCTCCTAAATGTTGTAACTATTTTAGACATTGTTATATTAATTTATGATTTTGCGTTTTAGTTGCAAATTTACGATTTATAATTAAAAATGCAAAGGGTGAGATAACAAAGCGCGACACATGTAATTAAGTCTCGCATTTTTTTCGTAACGAGATTAATCCCTTATTTTATGGCAATTTTTGTATTTTTGGTTATCAGTAACTACAAAATAAATGCCGTTATTGAGGTTTAATGGAACTGCTAAATTATTACTTTAGTAATTTTAGAGCCTTGTTTCTTTATATAAACTCCATTTGTGGGATTTTTAACTTTTACACCTTGCATATTGAAATATTCAACAGGAGCATTGTTGTCAGAATCAACTAATTCAATAGAAGTTGAAAGGTCTTCTGTTAATAGAGATATTTCTTTCTCTGTTGTTTTGCCATTAGAATGGGCTTTTAGCTTGACTGTAGCCTGACCGCTGTCGAGCAACCAAAGTTCTAATTCATTCGATTCTGTTATTGCATAAGAGTAGTTGCTTGCCGTGCAATCAGTAAATTCCACATCAAGGGTAATGCTTACATTAAGATTGTCTTTATCTGATACTAATTCAGATTTTGGTAATCTTACTGTATATCCGTTTGGAGTAATACCTTTCTTAAGAATTTGTGTGTCTTCTATGTTAAATTCGGGAGCATAGTCATCGGTAAACAAAACCATTGCCGGATAGTCGCTCCATTCGCCAATAGGAATTTGAATAGGCTCGCCAATAAGTTCCCCTTGAGGATTAAATATCAATAAATACCAAGGTCCGTAACCAGCATTGCTCGATACAGGAACGTACACATTATCAGTTTCGGGGTCTATGCTAAATCCTGCATAAATTGAATAATTGGGGTTAATTTCTGACACATCAACAAACACACCTTCTTCGCCATTATCTATGTCAAAATAGCAAATTTGAGGTTTCCCTACTGATATTTGTTCGAATGTATTCCAATCCCATTCGGTATAACAAACATCTTTCCACAGAATTCGATTTGTGTAATTGCAAGCTTGCATCATCCCATATCGCCATGTTGACCAAGCCACCGAGATTTTACTTTCGATAGGAAATGCTATAGCTTCACATATAATAGGATCGATAAGCACTAATTTATTTTGTTCAGGATGATGCTCGTAGGAGTAGTTTTCATAGTCGCAAATTGTAGTCCAAAGCATTCCGTCTTTAGAGAGTGCCAATTCGCCAAAAGAGCCGTCTAATGCTTTAGGCCCTTCACTGCCATCATCTGCAATCAAATCAAAATATTCTGAAATTGTATAGACAATTTCGTCGGTTTCAATATCAATTACATGAATTCCACGATTTTGCTGTGATGCAAATACAAAATTACCTACTCTAACCATTGAACCAATCTGATGAGCATAAACATCATATTGATAATAACCGCCATTAATGACTTCGCCAGGCTTATAGCCACATTCTGTTCCATCGATAAATTTGACTATTTTATTGTCAATTATGTCAATCACAAAGATGCCATTTGATGTGCCCAAGTAACCTTTAGTTTCGTCAACACCACAAAACGCTCGTCCGTCATAGTTATGTCCGTCGTTTAGCAAAGAACTGAATGTAGTTTGGCTTTGAGTTGTTTTAGCATCTGCTATTGTAAAAAGCCCACCACCATATGTACCGGCTTGTTTAGAGGTTACGAAAATCTTATCCCCAAAGATTGTTGCAAATTGCGATGTTTCGCCAAATTGTGATTGAGATACTGATGATGAACTGAAAACGTTATTTTCAGGATTTAACCAAAATAGACCACCAGAAGATGAGCCGAGTTGTCCTTCGGTTAATAAAAATGCGCCATTAGAGTATTGTGCCATACTCAAAAATGCTGTAGCAATATATGCCATTAGAAAAGAAATCTTTTTCATTGTTGTAATATTTTGTGAGTTTATAAAATAATTTTAGATGTTTTAGAGCCTTGTTTTTTGATGAAAATCCCGTTTTTAGGGTTCATGACCTTAATGCCGTGCAGATTGTAATATTCTATTGGCGCAGAATCATCATCTATCACATTTTCAATGCCTGATGATATCACTGCATTAGGGTGTAGGTCTTCACCTCCACAAACTTCGGTAGATGTTTCCCCAATCCAACCACAACATTGATTTACCGCGCTATATACCTTTATAAAATCGATATAAGAGAGTGTAACGGAGTTGCCATCGGCATCAACAGCCCAATCAATTTTGAATCCAGGATCATCAGCATTCGGTTGATTGTCAACATATCCCCAATCGTAAAATTTCAGAACATAGTAAGAGCCATTTTCACTTTGATCATAAGCATTATCGACAAGAAGACAACCTTCAAATGAAATTTCGGTATCATCTATCCACAAGGGCCAATAAGATTGACGGTGATAAATGTTACGCGTTACATATCCAGTCTCGTTTTGATTATCTACCCACTTGACATAAGTGCGGTCGCATATGTATTTGTTATTAGGGTCGGGGTCGGCACCTATAGCTCTATTGTCATCAGGTTTGGTGTAAGTGATTTTATATTTTCGTATGGTTTCAGGTTTAGCATATTCACATCCTGCAAGTTCATACCATTCATCATCGGGCAATCCATTCTTATTTATGTCTTGACTCACCATTACGATGCCTGGCTCACAACTGCCACCATCAGATGCTTGGTTTGATTTAAACGCATTCCCATAAATCTTGAAATCATATTCGTTGGCAACATTGACAACTGGATGGTCAAAACCGAACACGACATAACCTCCATATGCTCCGAGTGAAATCATGCCGGGAGTTGCTCCGTCGTCATCGTTACCACAAATCTGTTCTTCAACTTTAGTTAAAATAGTAGCCTTGGTGTCACCTTCCTCATATTCGGGCATTGTGTTGATAAATTGCCCTGGAGCTGGCAAGAAATCATACACTTTGGTGATATAAGGACTGTTTGCCTTAACCGAAAAAGCAATAGCAATCACACCTAATGTAAATGTAAATTTTTTCATACTTATAAAGTTTTATTGTTCATTTCCTATTGTTTGTTCTCCTACAAATGCGAAGTGTGCTGGAATATCTCCAGTGCGGACACTCCATTTTAATATGCCATCTTTGCCAAAACAGTATAGAGTACCAGGATTGACATAATTTTTTGCATCGGTTACATATATTTCCTTTGTAATGGGGTTTACGGCTATACCATATGGCATTTTTATTTTAGTATCAGTGCCATCTGTAATAAAGTTATCAGTAACTTTAGTCTTGAGATTGACGTCAACGATAGAGTATGTTACATTATATGACGATGTAAAATGATTCCACCCAGCGCTAATAGCATATATGGAATCGCCTTGGATATACATATCCGAAACTGGTACATCGAGAGAGGCAATCATGCGTTTTTTGCGAACATCATAGCAATATAACCGAGAAGGTGTATCATAATAGTCGCCTCTTGACGAAATCCACAGGCAACCATGATTATCAGCCATAACGTAATGCAGATTTACCGCAACATCAATTCGTTCTACTTCCTCAAAAGTGTTAATGTCGATAACCGAGACGCTATTCTCATAGTTAGGCACCATATACCCCCCTGAATTGGCTACATAAATCTTGTTGCCCATTATCTCTATTCCATCGGGTTGAAACCCAACCAAACAACGATCAACGACTTCCAACGAAGTAGTATCAACTTTTGCAACATATCCAATTTGTTGATAATCGGGATTAATCTCAACAGGTCCAGCATAAGATGTAACATAGGCATATCCTTTGTGGAATTTAATGTATCGGCAATTTGGGATATCGATTTGCCCTATACGCTTTGTTGTTGCAACATCCATTACTTCTACTTTATTTGAGCAGTTGATGATAGCATACAAGCGATTTCCATAAATTGCAATATCGTTGCCAACGTCACCCATTTCTTTTGGGACATCGGGGTTAGCGTAACCATAAATGTTACGAGTATATACACCAGTAGAGCAATCGTAATAGTCGAGAGTGCTCTTATTGCTCCCCATATTCCCTTCGTTGAGCAAATAAAAACCAGTTATACTTGTAAATTCAGGGCTTGATACAGTTGTGTTTTCGGGGATAAAAATTTCATTGTCCTCTCGGCAAGCCGTTAACAATAACATTGTGAATAAGAGATAAATTAAACTTTTCATATTTCGAATTTTAAGATGAATTTATAATTGCGGCCCGGCATAGGGTAATTCATTATTACATCATAATATTGATTCAGAAGGTTGTTCACTTCCAAAGTGGCGGTAAGTTGCATATCGTTGAACCTAAAACGATAGCTCCCCGAAAGATCGTGAGTGTACCATGGTTGCTCATAGTTTGCTCTAATATTAGAAGAATTGTGATAGCGTTCACCAACATATATAAAGCTGTAATTCAAATCAAGGTCTTTCCAATTTACACTTGCAACAGCCGAACCACTATGCCAAGGGATATATGAAATCTGTCCCTTATAAGTTCCGGCTTCGGGCTCGTTGTCGGTTGGGTCGGAATAGTCTTGAGCTTTCTGATAAGTATAATTTAGATTCAGACTTAGTTTTGCGTCTTTGAAAATTCTGCAATCCGATTGGACGTTCACATCAATACCCCTGATTTTTACTTTTCCGATATTCATCATCATCCAACGATATTGCCCTGTACCTTTAGGCACAGCAATAATTTTGTCGGTAACATTGTTGTAATATGCATCCGACTTCAATAGCACACGACTGATAAATCCGTCAAAGAGTTTGGAATATTGCACCCCTACATTATATTGGTTGACAAATTCGGGATTGAGATTAGCATTGCCAATGTCGGTATAATAAAGGTCGTTGAAAGTGGGCATGCGGAAAATGCGTTTATAGAATGCCCTGAAATTTAGCGGAAATTCTTTGCAAGGCTGATATGACAAGAATACTGCAGGGGTGACCTCATTTCGTCGTTTGGAAATATTGGTTGTGCTTCCAGTGCCAGAGGTTGCCACACTTTTATCCGAGACAAAAGTCCCTAAAATACTCGCCATCGTTTTAACGCCGTTCCATTGAAAACTTGTAGCCAATGCCACAAGCAAAGTGTTGCGAGTAGGATAGGCGAAGTTAGTAAGCGTTGCATCAAGAGTGTTCCATTGATAGTCAATAGAAAGATTTGCATCCCAATTTTTGAGAATAGAGTATTTATTTGCTACAGAAAGGTATATTTCATCTTGCCAAAATTTATTGTCGAGATACATTAAGGTAGTGTCGGGGTTCAGGTAACGCATATAATCGCGTGCATATTTCCCATTTACGAGAATTTCATAATTATCGCATAACTGTTTTCTGAAACTTCCCTGTGTAAAGAAATTTTTGTCCCATTGTCGTTGTGAATTTTTCCACATATTATTAACTATGGCTCCAGGAATGCCTTTTTCCGAGTCATAATAATAGAATTTCAGATTCCATTGTCCAGAACTTAACCGGCCGAACAGACCACCTTCCAGTCGAAGCGATTCGATATCTCCGTTTTGTCGTATAGCGGTAGTGTCCCACGCTATAGTGCCATCACTAAAAACTTTCTTGTATCTGAATTTATATTTCCCATTGGCATAAATGTATTCAGCGTTAAGTGATAAATTGATGTTTTCGCTTAATTTTTGCTCATATAAAATAGATGGATTTGCCAAGCCGAAAGAGCCTGTGCGAAATATAGCTTTAACATTGTAGCGCTTGGTGTTTGTAAAAGTAGGTCTTTTAGTCCTTAAATAGAGCGTGCCTGCCGAACCGAAATCTCGTGCAGGCTGAAAAATATCACTTTTCTGCCCGTTATACAGGGATATTTCTTCGATATTGTCGAGGGAGAATTTGCCGAGATCAATTTGTCCGTTTTGAGCATTGCCAAGTTGAATACCATCATAAAAAACTCCCATATGGTTAGTACCCATACTGCGAATGTCAACGGTTTTTATACCTCCTACGCCACCATAATCTTTAATTTGAACTCCAGAGAAATAGCGAACAGCATCTGCGACGGAATGACTATTGAGCGCTTCAAGTTGTTGACCTTGTAGTGTTTGTGCGGGAATTACCTCTTTATAGGATTGTGCTGTAACTTGTACTTCTTTGAGGGTATAAGTCGAATCTTCGTTCTCAAAGTCATACTCGTTATTAGCCCTTGCAATAAAGGGCATAGAAAAGAGAATTGCGGATATAAATATATGTCTCACCATTTTGATAAATATTATGTCATAAACCAAAATAGCTTTGAGGCGACACTTTGTCAAGCCTAAAAATGTGATTGCACTCCTATCTTAGTATAGGGTGGCAGAAACAAAGAAAAAAGAAGACGAGTGCTAACTACATGTCTTAACTTTTCAAAACTCATACCTCGTAAGCTATTGAAATAAATGTAGTGGCAGGTCTTCTGACTCGTTTCCTCATCCCGACGCCTTCCCAAGGACTTTCGCCTCAGTGGCAGGTTGTGAATGTCGGTGAGTGATAATGAAACTCACAGCAGCGGGGACTGTCCAGGATTTACACCTGATTCCCTATTAAGTGGAGTGACCCGGAAGGGTATCCACACCATTACATCGGCAAAGGTATATATTATTTCGTTTTTGTCAAAGGTTTTTAAAGAAAAATACACAAAAAAAGTGCGATGCCCAATGTTTAGCATCGCACTTTGCGTTATTTATATCTCTGTGAGATTGTAGATTAGTTGTTTTCGGGACGAAGTTTGCGAACAGTAACTGCAGTTTGCCACATTTCGCTTTCACGAAGAGCTTTGAGTTCTTCTTCGAGTTTTTCGCGATAGTCGGGTTGTGAGTTGCTGTCGATTGAGATTTGAGCTTCGTTACCAGTTTTAACGCTGTTGTAAAGTTGTTGAACAACTGGTTTGATTGCATCGTGGAATGGACCCATCCAGTCGAGGGCACCACGTTGAGCTGTAGTAGAGCAGTTAGCATACATCCAGTCCATACCGTTTTTAGCGAAGAGAGGCATCAATGATTGAGTCAATTCTTCAACTGTTTCGTTGAATGCTTCAGATGGAGTGTGACCGTTTTCACGGAGTACTTCATATTGAGCAAGCAACAATCCTTGGATAGCACCCATCAATGAACCACGTTCACCAGTGAGGTCAGAAGTAGCTTCGCGTTCGATAGTTGTTTCGAAGAGGTAGCCTGAACCGATACCGATACCAAGTGCAAGAGCACGATCAGTTGCGCGACCAGTAACATCTTGAGAAACTGCGTAAGATGAGTTCAAACCGCGACCTTCGAGGAACATTGTGCGCAATGATGTACCTGAACCTTTAGGAGCAACGAGGATTACATCAACATCGGCAGGAGGAACTACACCTGTGCGGTCGCTCCATGTGAGAGCAAAACCATGAGAGAAATAAAGAGCTTTGCCTGGAGTGAGGTATTGTTTGAGGGTAGGCCATACCGACATTACAGCAGCGTCAGAAAGAAGACACATAATAATAGTACCTTTTTCGCAAGCTTCTTCGATGCTGAAAAGTGTTTCGCCTGGTACCCAACCGTCGGCGATTGCTTTGTCGAATGTTTTACCTTGGCGTTGACCAACGATTACATTAAAACCATTGTCACGAAGGTTCATACTTTGACCGGGACCTTGAACGCCATAACCGATCACTGCTATAGTTTCATCTTTTAAGATTTCACGAGCTTTTTCCAAAGGAAATTCTTCGCGGAGGATTACGTTTTCTTCAACTCCGCCAAAATTCATTTTTGCCATAATTGAATATTATTAGTTTGTTTGATTTTGTTGCAAATTTACTGCTTTTATTGTAATTCTGCAACAAAATGCAATTAAATATTTAATTTTTGTGTCATTTTTTACTTTTGAACTCGATTTTTGCTCTACAATTTGCTGTTTCATTTACCAAAATTTCGGTTTCGGCAATGTTTTCGGTGCATTTTGTAATAATGTGAGCCTTGTCGCCAAAATGAGTTTCGTGTAGATATTGTATTTCAAAACGAGCAATGTCGTTGTTGTCGAAGTGTTCCAAATCCCATTGATTGAGGAATGCGTCCATATATCTCACACTATTTACATGGCGATTGAAGTCGATATCGCTCACTTTAAATCGATGTTGAGCCGAGATGGTTGCTTCTTCGGGTTTTATAGGGAGCAATCGACTTTGTTTAGCAATGGGGCATGGGCGGTCGCTTATTGTTTTAGCAAGCCAATCTATTTTTGTGAGATCGCAAGGACGGCGAGTTTCCATATCAATGGCTACCCATATTGAGCGTACATATCCTATTGTTTCCCCGTTGCCGTCTTGAATTTCCATGTTACGCTCTGAATATAGACGATTAAAACCTTCAATCCATGTGGTTAGGCTATACTCCTCGTTTATTCCAGGATAGCGAGTCATCTCAATGGAGAGACGGCTCAACACCCAGCCTTCTTTTGATTTAATGAGGTCGGCATATCCCACGCCGAGTATGTTGGCATGCTCGGTTGCAACCTCAATCACGCGTTGAGCAATGAGAGTGATGGGCATTTGTTGTTGTGCATTACACTCTCCGGCTGTGAGGAAATACTTGTGGGTATATTCTTTAGGTGCTTCCATTTGAATCAATTTTCAATTTCGGCACGACGACGAGCTTGCTCTTCAAGGAACATTGTTACATATTCCTCGGGCGATTTAGTGATTGCCACACGGCCACTACGCACAAATTGACGAATGTCATAATGTTTCAATTCTTCAAACAATGCCTCGGTTTCATCGCTATGTCCCGATTTTTCAATCACGGTGTATTCTTTGGTGATTTCAAGAATGCGAGCATTGTGGCGACGAATTATTGCCTCGAGATTTTTCTCGTTGAGGAGTTGCTCGGTGGGCACTTTGTAGAGTGCAATTTCTTGATACACAATTTCATCATCGGTGTAAAGGAACGATTTCAACACATCAATTCGCTTTTCGATTTGTTTCACCACCTTTTCCATTGTCACACGGTCGCTCCATGTTGTAATGGTGAATTTGTGAATGCCTTCGATTGATGATGGACTCACCGAGAGGCTCTCGATGTTGAGGCAACGGCGAGTGTATATGATTGAAATCTGGTTGAGCAACCCAACCTGATTTTCAGAGAATACGGTAACAGTAAATAATTGTTTTTCCATTGTTTACAATGTTTTAGTCGATTTTATACATTTCATCGGCGTTAAGCATTATGTCGTCAACTCCTGCTCCTGGAGGTGTCATAGGGAATACCATGTCGGTCGCATCGATGTTTACATTGAGCAAATATGCACCCTTGTGGTTGAGCATGCGAGCAATAGCATCGTCAAGTTGTTCGCGAGTTTCAACATTTTCGGCAGCGATGTTGTATGCTTTGGCTATCGCAACAAAATCGGGGTTAACCATAGGAGTTTGAGAGAAACGGCATTTGAAGAATAATTCTTGCCATTGACGCACATTGCCAAGGAAGTTGTTGTTGAGAAGTATGATTTTCACATCGGTGTCATACTCCATGATTGTGCCGAGTTCTTGGATAGTCATTTGCAAGCCACCATCACCACAGAAGAAGCACACAGTGCGTTCAGGAGCACCCATTTTTGCTCCTATTGCAGCAGGAAGCCCAAATCCCATTGTGCCGAGACCACCCGAGGTGAGAATGCTCTTGGGATCGGTGTAGCGGAAGTAGCGTGATGAGAACATTTGGTTTTGACCAACATCGGTAACCAATACGGCCTTGTCGCCAGTGGCTTTAGATACTTTATGTACCACTTCGCCCATGGTCATAGTGCCTTCGGTGCGGAACACTTCTCGATTGATGACTTTCTCTTGCTCCACTTTGGCACATTCATCAAATGTTGCAAGCCATTCGCTGTGGTCGGCTGGATTGATGAGAGGGAGTAATTTTTCGAGCACTTCACGCGCATCGCCATGAATAGTGGCATCGGTGGCGATGTTTTTGTCAAACTCTGATGAGTCAATATCGATGTGGATAATTTTAGCCTGTTTGGCATATTTTGAGGTGTCGCCAGTTACACGATCGTCAAAACGCATACCTATAGCAATAATTACATCACTACGATTGGTGTTTACATTAGGACCGATATTTCCGTGCATACCGAGCATACCTTTATATAATCGGTGATTGCTTGGCATAGTTGAAAGGCCGAGTAGTGTTGCAGCAACAGGAATGTCGGCTTTTTCAGCAAATGCGGCAAGCGCTTTTTCTGCTCCCGAAATCATTACACCATGTCCCGAAAGAATCATTGGGCGTTTTGCCGAATTTATGAGGTCGGCCACCACTTTGAGGTCTTCATCTTTGATTTTGGGGTAGGGTATATAACTGCGTATATAGTCGCATTTTTTGTGGCTCCATTCAAGTAGCCCATTTTGAGCATCTTTTGCGATGTCGAGCACAACAGGACCAGGACGACCAGTGTTAGCGATATAGAATGCGCGAGCTACAGCCCAAGGTATATCTTCGGCACGGCGTATTTGTACAGCCCATTTTGTGATAGGTTGGGTTATACCCACCACATCGGTTTCTTGAAATGCATCACTACCAAGGAATGATGAAGCCACTTGACCAGTGATGACTACCAATGGGGTGCTATCCATTAAAGCATCGCTCAACCCTGTGATTACATTGGTTGCAGCAGGCCCCGATGTAACGATGACCACGCCAGGACGGCCAGTTACACGAGCATAACCTTGAGCCGCATGAGTGGCTCCTTGTTCGTGGCGAACGAGGATATGTTTTAATTGATCGGGATAATCATAAAGTTTATCATATACTGGAATGATGGCGCCACCGGGATAACCAAATACGAGGTCAACCCCTTCGGCAATCAACGATTTGATAATCGCTTCGGCACCTGTTATTTTTTCAGCCATATATTGTAATAATTTTCAATTTTCAATTCTCAATTTTCAACTATTTAAATATCTCCTCTCACGCCACCTTTGTCGGCCGATGTCACCATTGAAGCATAGGCGCGAAGTGCTTTTGTAATCACACGATTGCGACTGCGAGGGGTAAATGCCTCTTTGCCACGAGCCTCTTCCTCTTTGCGACGGTTGGCAAGTTCTTTATCGCTGATTTCTACGCTGATAGAGCGTTGAGGAATGTTGATGTCGATGATGTCGCCATCGCGCACAAGTCCAATGTTGCCACCTGCAGCAGCTTCGGGCGAGATGTGACCAATAGAAAGGCCCGATGTGCCTCCCGAGAAACGACCATCGGTGATGAGCGCACATTCTTTGCCAAGGTGCTTGCTCTTGATGTAGCTTGTGGGGTAGAGCATTTCTTGCATACCAGGACCACCCTTAGGTCCTTCGTAGGTGATGACTACCACATCGCCAGCAACAACCTTGTCGCGGAGGATTCCTTCAACGGCATCTTCTTGTGATTCAAATACTTTTGCTGGGCCACGGAAGTGGAAAATGCTTTCATCTACACCTGCAGTTTTTACTACACAACCATCGAGTGCGATATTGCCACGGAGAACGGCAAGACCACCATCTTTAACATATGCATGTTCAAAGTCGCGAATACAACCCTTTTCGCGGTCGGTATCGAGAGTTTCATATGTGCAGTTTTGTGAGCCGAGTACGAGGTTTTTCTTTTCGCCTGGAGCGCTTTTCCACATCGCTTCGGCTTCAGCATCAAAGTTTTTGCCACCGATGGCATATTTTTCGATAGCATCGCCAAGGGTTAATCCATCAACGCGTTTTACTGTGGTGTCGATGATGCCTTGGTCGGCAAGAACCTTCATGATTGAAATGATACCGCCAGCACGATTCACATCTTGAATGTGATATTTAGAGTTAGGTGCAACTTTACACAATACGGGAGTTTTGCGTGAAAGAGCATCAATATCGGCCATGTTGAATTGTGCCTCGGCTTCATGGGCAATAGCAAGAAGGTGAAGCACTGTGTTGGTTGAGCCTCCCATTGCGATATCAAGAGCCATAGCGTTGAGCATAGCTTGACGAGTGGCAATGCTACGAGGTAACACACTTTCATCGTCATCATAGTAGTATGCAAAAGTGTTTTTTACGATTTGTTGAGCTGCCTTTTTGAACAGTTCGGTGCGATTGGCATGTGTAGCCACGATAGTGCCGTTGCCAGGGAGCGCCAATCCTATTGCTTCGTTGAGCGAGTTCATAGAGTTGGCAGTGAACATACCCGAGCAAGAGCCACAAGTGGGGCATCCGCGTTGTTCGAGTTTGGTTACTGTGTCATCATCTACGCTATCGTCGGCAGCATCAATCATAATGTCGATGAGGTCGAGCGCGCGCTCGCCAAGACGGCCAGCTTCCATAGGTCCGCCCGATACGAAAATAGCAGGGATATTTAATCGCATAGCAGCCATGAGCATACCAGGAGTAACCTTGTCGCAGTTAGAAATACACACCATAGCATCGGCTTTGTGTGCGTTTACCATATATTCAACCGAGTCGGCGATGAGGTCGCGAGAGGGTAGTGAATATAACATACCATCATGTCCCATTGCAATCCCATCATCAATGGCAATGGTGTTGAACTCGGCGGCAAAGCAACCAAGTTTTTCTATTTCGGCTTTAACTATTTGACCTATTTCGTGGAGATGAGTGTGGCCAGGAACAAATTGAGTGAATGAATTGACGACGGCAATAATAGGTTTGCCTATTTGTTCCTCTTTCATACCATTTGCACGCCATAGAGCGCGTGCGCCTGCCATTCTGCGACCTTGAGTGCTTGCAGCACTTCTAAGTGGTTTACTCATGATTATTTTCCTCCGTTTTTTAACTACAAAACCTCCCTATTGCGTTTAATGCATGGTGGGGAGGCTTCATGTTATATGTTTATATTTAATTAATGTATCATATGTACAACAAAATTTCCCACCCTTTATTAAAGGACGTTGACGACGACCACCACTGATTGCAGGTGTGTCATTGGAAGATTTGTTTGCAAATATTGACTGTTCATCTAACATTATTATAGAATTGATTGCAAAATTATGTTTTTTAATGACAAAATGCAAATAAAAACACGATAAAATTTATTTTTTTAGAGCAATATGCCTATAAAAGTGTCAATATGTGGAATAAGAGTAGGTGTTGGCGACATATGAGAAGAGGATGTGCTAATTAATGTTAAAAATGGGGGGGGTAATTTATATTAAATAAGGTGGTATCTTTGCATTGTTGATTTTTTTAAGCGAAAAGTATTTTTTTTTGAGTGCTATTTGCAACAAAAAGTGTGGTATGTGCGTCTAATGATTGAATCGCGATAAAAATAAAAGTTATATTTACAAGTTGAAAATTTACAAAAATGAAACATTTAAAACAATTAATCATATTTTGTTGCTTATTATTCTCGGCAAAAGCCGTGGCGTCGGGATATCAAGTGAAAGGGGTTGTTGTAGATTCGCTCGGCGAGGCCGAGATGTATGCGACAATCAGAGTTTTTAATGTGACCGATACGCTGAAACCTATATCGATGGGTGTGACTGATGAAACTGGCGCATTTTCACAATCGCTTAAAACGACTGGGAAGTATCAATTAAAGATTCATTCAACAGGGAAAGCCGAGATTTCGCGCAATTTTGAAATCAATACTTTCTCTCCCGTTGCCGATATGGGCACAATGGTGATAAAAGATAACTCCGAGGTGCTTGGCGAACTGACAGTGATGGCTCAACGCCCACTCGTAACCAAAGAGATTGACCGCATAGGTTATGATGTGCAAGCCGATGCCGACTCTAAAACTGCAACTATCATAGAAATGCTCCGCAAAGTGCCCATGGTTGATGTTGATGCACAAAATAATATCACAGTGAAAGGTTCGGGCAATTTTAAAGTGTATAAAAATGGTCGCCCCAATAATTCATTTTCAAGTAATCCCAAAGAGGTGCTTTCGGCAATTCCTGCATCAATGATTAAGCGCATTGAGGTTATAACCGAGCCAGGAGCAAAATATGATGCCGAAGGGGTAGGGGCTATCCTCAATATCGTAACCAACGATGACACCACGATAAAAGGTGTAATGGGAAATGTGTCGGCTCAAATCACAACACTCGGCACCCCACAAGGCTCGTTGTGGTTAACTTCGCAAATCGATAAAGTTGCTATTTCGGCCTATGCCGGCACATACAATATGAATAAACTTTCAAGTGAAAGCGAAACATATACTCATTATGATTATAAAGATAGTGGTGCTTCAATGGATTATATATCAAAGGGATACCACAAAGGTTGGGGCACTTGGTTTGGCGCCGATGCAAGTTGGGAACCTGACACGCTCAACCTTCTCAATCTCTCTTTCAATGGCTATTGGCATGACCTTGATGTGCCAGGAACGACATCCTCTCAAATGACCGCAGCTGATGGCACTCCTATCTACTCTTATAACGCAAAATATTTCTATCCTCAAAATTATCTCGATTTTACTGGGAATGTGAGTTATCAGCGCTCTACTCATCGCAAAGGGGAAACTTTCAATATATCATATCTTGTATCTACAACCGACCAAGACCGAGATCAATCGCAAGAATACTACGACATGGTAAATATGCCAGTCGCTTACACTGGAACACATTCATTGTTTAACTTGAATTTTATGGAACATACTATTCAAGCCGACTATACTCGTCCATTTGCAAAATATCATACCATTGACGTGGGTGCTAAATATATTCTTCGCGATAATCATAGCACAACAACAAACGAATATCTCGGAGTTGACACAACTTTTAGCGATTTCTCGCACCTCACACAAGTGTTGGCTGGATATGGCGAGTATCGATTTAAATGGAAATCATTAAGCGCAAAAGCTGGTATCAGATATGAATATTCTTATCTCAATGCCAAATTTAATGATGGTTCGCAGCCCAATTTTGGACAAGGATTTAGCGACTGGGTGCCCTCGGCTGCTCTTTCATGGCAAGCCAATGCCGCAAATAGTTTTACATTTAATTATGCCACTCGCATCAACCGTCCTGGCATAAGCTACCTCAATCCTGCCGTAGAAGAAGGGGTTAACTCCACAAGTCAAGGCAACCCCAATCTTTTAAGTGCGCGTCACAACTCTATGAAGTTGACCTATATGTTAATCAAACCTAAATTCAACCTCAATGTGTCGGCCAACTATGAATTTTCAAACAACGGAATTGTGTCGTATGTAACCGCTATCGACAATCACATTTATTCTACCTATAAAAATGTTGGTCGCAACAACACTCTCTTCCTTGATGCAAATATCCAATGGAGCATCACACCTACAACCCAACTTAACGCATACGGTTCGGCATATCGTGCTGAATATGAAATTAAAGAGCAAGGATTGCGACAAGCTCGTTGGCAATGGGGATGCATGGCTCGATTAACACAACAATTGCCTTGGAAATTGCGGTTTGAAGTTGCCGGTGGACGAAATTCGGGTAGTGTCAATAATGTTTATAGTTATACCGAAAATGTTACAAACGATGGTTGGAACTACTACCTGTCACTCCAACGTTCATTCTTGAAAGAAGACCGACTTACTGTAAGCGTCTTTGCATTGAATCCTATTGGACAAAGCTCGCAAGTGTCACGACAAAATTATGTCAATGGCGACTATACTGGATATTCCGACACCAAAATGATGAATACTGGCAAATTAGCAATGTTAAGAATAGCATATCGCTTTGGCTCGGTTAATGCACAAGTGAAGAAAACATCAAAGTCTATTTCAAACGACGATATTATAGGACGAAAATTGTAGTGAGATATAAATACACATTATTATATATAATATATAGAAACAGCGAAATTTTAGGAAGAAGAGGTGTGTCAATGAAAATTGATGCACCTCTTTGTTTATTAATACTCTTTTAACATATAGATGGGGTGGGTAGGTTAATCAAAAAGTTTGTTTTGTGTGTCATTTTGTTTCTTTTATGGGTCGAAAAAATGATAAATTGAACAAAAATGAGTGCTAAATCAAATAAAAATATCAAAGTGTTAAATGTTAAAACCGAAGAAAAAGTGCTAATATTTGTTTGTTATTAGATTTTTTTGTATATCTTTGCAAATTAATAGGTGTATTGCATTGTTATATGCCGAAATTAAAACGTGAGAAAAAATAAAAAATAATAACAATTTATTCTATGTTTAATTAATTATTAATTTATGAAAAAGCTGTTTCTATTACTTGTGGCAGTCCTTTCAATTAGCCTTTGCGCGTCAGCACAGACTCGTACGGTGAAGGGAGTTGTCGTGTATGCCGGAGACCAAGAGCCTCTTCCAGGCGCTACTATTCTTCCGGTAGGTGGCGGTAATGGTGTAGCAACCGACCTCGATGGTAACTTTACTCTCGAAGTTCCCGCTAAAGTGACAAAATTGAACGTATCTTACGTTGGTATGGTAACAAAACAAGTTACTATTACTTCAGGTGAAATGCGTATCGAGTTGACTAACTCAGAAAACAACCTCGACGAAGTGATGGTTGTTGCTTATGGTACTGCTAAAAAATCAACCTATACAGGTTCGGCAGCCGTAGTGAAATCTGAAGACATCAACAAAATTCAATCATCAAATGCAACTAATGCATTGAATGGTCGTGTATCAGGTGTTCAATTGAACAACGCTTCAGGTCAACCTGGTGCAACTTCACCAACAATTCGCATTCGTGGTATCTCTTCTATTAGTGCCGGAAATACACCTTTGTATATCGTTGACGGTGCTCCTTATGATGGTGATATTAACAATATCTCATCTCAAGATATCGAATCAATGACAGTATTGAAAGATGCTGCTTCTACAGCTCTTTATGGTGCTCGTGGTGCTAATGGTGTTATCGTAATCACAACTAAAAAAGGTAAACAAGGCGAAGCTAAAGTTTCTCTTGATGCTAAATGGGGTGCCAACACTCGCGCAACTCAAGACTACAACTTCATTACATCTCCAGCTCAATACTATGAAGCTTACTATGGTGCTTTAAAAAATTATTATTTAGGCAATGGTTTGACTGACGTTGCTGCTCATGCTCAAGCTAATGCTTCAATGATTTATGGTGATGGTACTGGTCTTGGTTACAACGTTTATAACGTGCCTGAAGGTCAATATCTAATTGGTGTAAATGGTAAACTTAATCCTAACGCAACTCTTGGTAATGTTGTTAATGGTTATTATTTGACTCCTGACAACTGGTTGGACGAAGCTTATAAAAATAGCCTTCGTCAAGAATATAACTTGGCTATTAACGGTGGTACTGACCGCTCTTCATTCTATGCTTCTTTGAGCTACCTTGATAACGAAGGTATTACTGCTAACTCTGATTATCAACGTTTCACTGGTCGTATGAAGGCAGACTACCAAGTTAAAAACTGGTTGAAAGTTGGTGGTAACTTCTCTTATTCACGTTTTGATGCTAATTCACTTGGTGAAGATGGTTCATCTAATTCTTCAGATAACATCTTTGCTTACGCAACACAAATTGCGCCAATTTATCCTCTTTATGTACGTGATGCTCAAGGTAACATCATGAAAGATGATAATGGTTTCGCTATCTATGACTTCGGTAGCAAAGATAATGCTGGTCTTTCTCGTCCATTCCTTTCAGGTGCTAACCCTTATGCAACAAACCAACTTGATACAGATAACTACGAAGGTAACGCTTTCACTGCACAAGGTTTCTTTGAAGTTAAATTCCTCAAAGATTTCAAATTCACTTGGAATAGTGGTGTAACTATTGACGAAACTCGCTCTACCTCATTTACTAACCCATACTATGGCCAATATGCTACCTCTAATGGTATCTCTACAATCAGCCACTCTCGTTCTACTGCGCAAAACCATCAACAATTGTTGACTTGGGGTCGTCAATTTGGCAAGAGCAATGTAGATGTTATGGTTGGTCACGAATACTATGCTTACAACTACAAATATTTGTATGGTAGCAAATCTAACTTCTTTGATCCAAATAATACTGAATTAGCTGGTGGTATCACTGATAGTGGTACAAACTCTTATCAATCTGATTACAACACAGAAGGTTTCTTTGGTCGTGTACAATATGATTTTGATGGCAGATATTTTGCTTCAGCTTCTTTCCGTCGCGATGCTTCTTCTCGTTTCCACCCAGATAACCGTTGGGGTAACTTCTGGTCAGCTGGTGCTGCTTGGAATATCGCAAAAGAAGACTTCTTCACTGCTGAATGGGTTGACCTTTTGAAATATAAATTGTCATATGGTTCACAAGGTAACGATAACATTACTAACTACCTTTACACTAACACTTACGAAATCGTAAACTCTGGTGGTAACCCATCTGCAGTTCCTTATCGTATGGGTAATAAAGATATCACTTGGGAATCACAAGGTAACTTCAATACTGGTATCGACTTCGGATTCTGGAATGGTCGCTTCAGCGGTACATTAGAATACTTCTATCGTAAAACAACTGATATGTTGTTCTCATTCCCATTACCACCTTCAATGGGTTACACTTCATATGCTGCTAACGTAGGTGATATGCGTAACCAAGGTGTTGAACTTGAACTTCAAGGTACTCCTATCGCAACTCGTGATTTCTCTTGGGATTTACGCTTGAACTTGACTCACTATAAAAATAAAATCACTTATCTTCCTGAAGAACGTAAAACTATGGAATGTAGTGGCGTAGAAGGTTACTCAAGC
This sequence comes from Muribaculaceae bacterium, assembly GCA_045637505.1. Lineage (GTDB taxonomy): Bacteria > Bacteroidota > Bacteroidia > Bacteroidales > Muribaculaceae > RGIG4079. The sequence continues at coordinate 102,494 of JAZTZO010000020.1, forward strand.
GGTAACTACTACTATGGTGAAGGCATTTCACTCTACACTTTCCGCATGCGTCAATATGCAGGTGTTAATGAAAATGGTGAATCAATGTGGTACTACGATGCTGAAGAACCACGTGTAGATGCTGCTGGTCAACCAGTAATGGGTGAAGATGGTAAACAAGTAATGGATAAAGTACGCAAAACAACAACTCAATATGACGATGCTGACTACTATCTATGTGGAACTGCTCTTCCTGATCTTTATGGTGGTTTCGGTACAACTCTTAATTACAAAGGTTTCGACCTTTCAGTTGACTTCGGTTACCAAATCGGTGGTCAAGTTTATGATGGTGACTACGCAGGTATGATGTCATCTCCAACTGCAAGTTCAAAAGGTACAAACTTCCACGCTGACATCTTCAAATCATGGAGCACTGCTAATCCTAACAGCAACATTCCTCGTTTCCAATTTGGTGACAGCTACTCAACTGCATCATCTGACCGTTTCTTGACAGATGCTTCTTACCTCAGTTTGAACAATATCAACTTTGGTTACACATTGCCATTGGCTGTTACTCGCAAAGCTGGTATGGATAAAGTTCGTATTTATTTTGCTGCTGATAATATCTGGGTATGGTCAAAACGTCAAGGTCTTGACCCACGTCAGTCAATCACAGGTTCTGTGACAAACAGCTACTATGCTCCTATCCGTACTCTCTCAGGTGGTTTGTCAGTAACTTTCTAAACTTAATGGTTTAAAAATAAAAAATGCAAAATATGAAAACTAAAATATCAACATTATTTGTAGGGCTCGGTCTTGCAGCATCGTCTTTGATGTCAACAAGTTGTATCGAGGAAACTTTCCCTACTGATATCGCTACCGATGAAGTTATCTCTTCTTCGGCTAAGGCTACTGAAGCTCTTCTTTGGGCTATGCCTGCGTTTATGAATAACTATGCAACTCTCAGTTCTTCTTATCACTATGACTGGGGTTATGGTTCTGTGATGCACATCCGCGACGTGATGACCGGCGACCTTCCTGTTGTAGCTTCGGGTTACAACTGGTACACTAACTGGGAACTTAATAAATATCAAGGTGAAAGTTATGTATATTGTCAATTCCTTTGGAACTTCTATTGGAAAGGTGTGCAAACTACTAATAACTTGATTAGTGCAGTTAATCCTGAAACTGCAACTGAAGCACAACTTGGTATGCTTGGCGTTGGGTTAGCTTATCGTGCTCATTACTATCTTGACATGGCTCAAATGTGGGAATTCCTTCCTAATGATGTAACATCAAGTATAAATCCAGATGGAAATGACGTATTGAATCTCACTGTGCCCATCGTAAAAGAGGGTATGGGTGAAGATGAAACTCGTAACAATCCTCGCGTTTCTCGTGAAGAAATGGCTGCATTTATTATTAACGACTTGAACAGAGCTGAAGAATATATTGTAAATATAGGCTCATTAGCGGCTAAAACATTGCCTGATTTGGCTGTAGTTTATGGTTTGAAGGCTCGTTATTATATGTGGCTTGCTGGTGAAGGTACTGATGCTAGTTCTGCTGAAAATTTCAAAAATGCTAAAGAATATGCTCGCAAAGCTATCAATGCTGCGAGTGTAACTCCTATGACTCAAGAAGAATGTCTTGACCTCGCGAAAGGTTTTAATGACATCAATCAATGGATGTGGGGTGTTCAAATGGTAGTGGAAGATAATGTTGTTCAATCAGGTATTTTGAACTGGACTTCTTGGATGTCAAACGAAGCTGTATTTGGATATGCTGCTGCTGAACCTAACATTATGATTGACGCTAGCATGTATGCTCGTCTTAATAATACTGACTTCCGTAAACTTATGTGGAAGGCTCCTAAAGGTACTGCTCTTTATGGTATGACTCCATATATCGCAGGTGGAGATGCTCTTGTTGACTATGCTTCAGTAAAATTCCGCCCAGCGAATGGTGATATAGAAGAACCAACTGTAGGTGCTGTATCGGCTTATCCTTTGATGCGTGTTGAAGAAATGTATTTCATCGAAGCTGAAGCTGCTGCTCACCTAGGCGAAGATGCTTCGTTGCTTGTGTCTTTCATGAAGAACTATCGTGATAAATCTTATACTTGTCAACTTGCAGGTGCTCCTCTTGTTGAAGAAGTTGTATTCCAAAAGCGTGTTGAACTTTGGGGCGAAGGTTTGTCATTCTTTGATTACAAACGTCTTAATATGCCAGTAAAACGTGGATATGAAGGTTCAAACTGGCAAGAAACTGCTCGTTTCAATACTGCTACTCGTCCAGCATGGATGAATCTTAGCATTGTTCAAACCGAAAAGAATAACAATAAGGCGCTTGTTGGTTGGGGTAATCCTGATCCTTCAGAAAAATATACTGCCCAATAATATTTGAGTGAATTACTTAAATTGAAAAAAGAGAAAAATTATGAAAAAAATTAATCTTATATTAGGCGCGTTGGTTGGCTTATTTGCATTCTCAGCGTGTACCGAAGAGGTAGAATATACTCCTGCCGCTCCTGAAGATGCATTGGGCGTATATTTTGAAGAGCCAAATTCTACTCTTCAATTGGCTATTGGTCAAACATCGTTTGATGTAGAAGTATGCCGTGTGGATACTACAGCTGACCAAGATGTAGCTATATCAGTTGAATCAGATGACGAAGCAGGTGTTCTCTCTATCCCAAGCCAAGTATCGTTTAAGGCTGGTGAAGCTACTGCAAAGTTGGTTGTGACATGTGATTTGTCAAAAAAATCACCTTCTACTTTAAACGTGCAACTTTCTATTGATGGTGCATCAAATTATGATAAAGCTACTAAGGTTATTACTGTAAAACTTCCTGAATGGTTGCCATTAGGTAATGCAGTGTATGTTGAAGACTTGGTAACAACATTCTTTGGAGTAGAAAATGTTGCCTATTATGTAGAAATTCAACAACATCTTGAGTATCCAGGTCGCTATCGTTTGGTTAACCCTTATGGTGCAGCTTATCCTTACAATGAACCTGGTGATTACGATACATCAAAAGATTACTACATGGTAATTGATGCAACTGATCCTGATGGTGTTGTAATTCCTATGTTCTATTCAGGTATGGATTGGGGTTATGGTGAATTTGCCTTTATTTCTATGGCAAGTTACTACATAGATATGAAAGGTAACCCATTTGAAGCAGTGAAAAATGCTGGTTATTGTGGAACGTTCAAAGATGGTATCATTTCATTCCCTGCTGGAACTATGTTGATTGGTATGGCTAACTATAACGACTTTGGTTTATATCAATCAAATGTTAATGGTCAATTCAGAGTATTTATGCCTGGCGTTTATGAGTCAATGACTGCTAATACTGCAGCTATTAAGTCATTAACTCCAAATAAACCTTCAGTGTCAAAAGGTTCTTTGATTGAAAATGTAGTTCCATTTGCAAAATAAGCATTTTAACACTATAATAATAAAAACACGGCTCTTATGGGCCGTGTTTTTTTGTTTGCCAAGCATCGAACCTTATCAGGTTCGGTGTTTTTGTGCTATGCCTTTTCCCAGAGATTTCGCCTGATGGCTCAATCCCTGGCAAACGAGAAGTATTCCTTCGGAATCCTTGCGAGCGTTATATGCTAATGAATTCCCTTTTCTCGTTTCCTTTCTTATTATCCTTGCCTCTTTCTTTTCGCCTTTTCTCTCTTATTTTTCATTTTTCATTTTTCCTTTTTTTGTATTATCTTTGTAGAAATGTTTAATCTATAAAATTAAAAGAATAAAATTATGGCAAATTGGTTTGAGTGTAAGGCTCAATTTGATAAAATGATGGAAAATGGTTCGTTGAAAAAAGTTACCGAACCATATATGGTTGATGCTCTCTCGTTTACAGAAGCAGAAGCACGAATTATTGATGAATTGACTCCATTCGTGTCGGGTGGTTTAGAAATTAAGGCTGTAAAGAAAACTCGCATTGGTGAGATTTTCTGGGATGATAGCGCCGACAAGTGGTATCTTGTGAAAGTGGCATTTATCACTATCGATGAAAAGACTGCAGCCGAAAAGAAACAGATTTCACAAATCCTTGTTGCTGGTAGCGACTTTAAAGGTGCATACGATAATTTTATGGAAGGTATGAAGGGAACTTTGGCCGATTTTGATATCGTGTCTATCACCGAAACTGCTATCATGGATGTGTACAAGGCTAATCTTGGCGGAGAAAATGCCTAAATTAAATCATAAATGTATATTGGCGATAATATATTGAAGTTGCGAGAAACCATTCCCAATGGAGTGGAATTGATTGCTGTGTCGAAGTTTCATCCCAATGAGGCTATAATGGAAGCTTATGAGGTGGGACAGCGAGTTTTTGGCGAAAGTCGAGCTACTGAACTGAAAGCCAAAGCAACTTCATTGCCTGACGATATTCAATGGCACTTTATAGGGCATTTGCAGACAAATAAAGTGCGTATGATTATGCCATATGTATCGCTGATACATAGCGTTGACTCGGAGCGATTGTTGCGCTTAATAGATGCCGAAGCACGACGCCTTAATCGCATCATTGATGTGCTCTTGCAGGTTCATGTGGCTGAAGAAGAGACAAAGTTTGGATTCTCACCCGATGAATTATTGCAATTTGTGCAATCGGGGGCTCTAGGTGAACTTACCAATGTGAGAGTGGTGGGAGTGATGGGTATGGCTACAAATACCGACGATGTGACGCGCATTAGAGTCGATTTTGAAGCAATTAGCCAAACTTATAAAGAAGTTCGTGCGTTATTGAATGAAAACGACGATTTTAAGCATATAAGCATGGGTATGAGCGATGATTACCTCATGGCAATAGAGTGTGGTAGCACAATGGTGAGAATAGGCTCTACAATCTTTGGATATAGACAATATTAAATAATTAATAAAATATATAATAATTATGGAATCTAAGACCGTTAAAAAGAATTACACGCTTCCTATTGTGATAATGTTTGCGCTGTTTTTCATGATTGCATTTGTTACCGGTTACCAAAACCCTCTTGGTAATGTGATTAAGGAGCTTACAGGCGGAAGCAGTTTGATGTCGCAATTGGGCAATCTTGCCAATTTTATCGCTTATGCCGTGATGGGTATCCCGGCAGGTAAATTGTTGCAGAAATATGGTTATAGGGTGACGGCACTCGCTGCCGTCTCAGTGGGCTTTGCCGGAGTGCTTATCACATGGTTCTCGGGAATGGGAAATAATGTGGTACTTTATTTGGCAGGCGCGTTTGTCGCAGGATTTTCAATGTGTATGCTCAACACGGTAGTGAACCCCATGCTTAACAGTTTAGGCTCAACTCCAAATAAGGGGAACCAATTGGTGCAGTTTGGCGGTACTTTTAATTCGCTTGGCGCGACATTGGCACCTATTGTAGTGGGTTATCTTATTGGTGGTCAAGCTCAAAATATTGCATCGGCCGACCCCGTGTTTTATCGTGCTATGGGCGTCTTTGCCGTGGCATTTGCTGTGCTTTATTTTTCAAAGTTGCCTGAGGACCCCGATTTGGGTAAGCCACAGGAAAAAATCAAAGTGATGGGTGCGTTTAAATATAGCAACTTCACTCTTGGTGTAATTGCGATATTCTTTTATGTGGGCATTGAAGTGGGCATTGCCAATATTTCATTCCAATATATATCAGAAAGTGGCATTGTTAAAGCAAATAACACTACCGATACGTCGATTATAGCCGGTGCGGCAGTAGGAATGTATTGGTTGTTGATGCTTGTTGGCCGTTTGATAGGCGGAGCAGTGGGTGGAAAGGTTTCGAGTCGAGCGATGCTTACCTTTGTGTCGGCACTTGGGTTGGTACTCGTGTTGGCGGGAATTTTATCCTCTGAAAATGTGATTGTGCCAATGCTTGGAATTGAAAAAGAAGGAGGCTTGAGCTTTTCGATGATGAATTTGCCTATCAATGTGATATTCTTTATCCTTTGTGGGTTGTGCACATCAGTGATGTGGGGCGCGATCTTCAACTTGTCGGTGACCGGATTGGGCAAATTTACGGCTGTGGCATCGGGCGTGTTTATGTGTTTGGTGTGTGGCGGTGGCATTCTTCCGGCAATTCAAGGTGCGATAGCTGATGCCACATCTATAATAAGCAGTTACTGGTTGGTATTCGCGATGATAGGCTACTTGTTGTTCTATGCATTGGTGGGCTCAAAACCAAAGGCGGTGAAAGAATAAAGACTGTTGAATGAATTAAATATTAATAATGCGAATGCTAATTGCACTCGCATTATTTTTTATCTACAATTTTTTTGTTTTTATAGTGTGAAATTTGCCTAAATGAGAGTTTTGTTGTATTTTCGTACATTAATAATAAAAATCATTAATTCATTATATTTTTTCTTATAAAAAATGGACACAAAGATATTGAACAAAGCGGCCGATAATATTCGCATTCTTGCCGCAGCAATGGTAGAAAAAGCCAAATCAGGACACCCCGGAGGATCGATGGGAGGTGCTGACTTTGTCAATGTTCTTTATTCAAAATATCTTGTTACCGACCCCGAAGATCCCACATGGATTGCGCGCGACCGTTTCTTTTTAGATCCTGGTCATATGTCGCCAATGTTATATAGCGTGTTGGCTCTTACTGGTAAATATACTATTGAGGAATTGCAACAATTCCGTCAATGGGGTAGTGTGACACCTGGTCACCCCGAAGTGTGTCCTGAGCGTGGTGTGGAAAATACTTCAGGTCCACTTGGCCAAGGCCATACAATGGCAGTGGGTGCGGCGATTGCTGAGCGTTTCCTCGCAGCTCGTTTTGGTGAATGGATTAGCCACAAAACATATGCATTTATCTCTGATGGTGGTATCCAAGAAGAAATCTCTCAAGGCGCGGGCCGTGTAGCAGGTTACCTCGGTTTGAGCAATCTCATCATGTTCTTTGATAGCAACAAAGTGCAACTTTCAACCGATGTTGATGCTGTTACAACCGAAGATTATGCGGCAAAATATCGTGCATGGCATTGGAATGTAATTGAAATTGATGGTTGTAACCCTGTAGAAATTGCTGCGGCTCTTGATAAGGCTATCGCTGAAACCGAAAAACCAACACTTATCATCGGTAACACTATTATGGGTAAAGGTTGTGTTACAGCCGATGGAGAAAATTTTGAAGGCCAATGCAGTACTCATGGCCAACCATTGAGTAAATCGGGTGCTGACTTCCCAAAAACTGTTGAAAATCTTGGTGGCGACCCCGAGAATCTTTGGGTAATTTGGGATGATGTGAAAGACCTTTATGCTCAACGTGAAACTCAATTGCGTGAAATCGTTAAAGAGCGTCGTGCACAAGAAAAAGCATGGGCCGAAGCAAATCCTGAACAAGCAAAACAACTTGCTGATTTTATTGCAGGTAATCTTCCAGAAATTGATTACTCTCAAATAGCTCATAAACCAAATATCGCTACTCGCACAGCATCGGCTAATGTGATGAGTGTGCTTGGCGAAAAGGTAAACAATATGATTGTATCATCGGCCGACCTCGCAAACTCTGACAAAACCGAAGCGTTCTTGAAAAAAACAGGTGCGCTCGTAAAAGGTGATTTCTCGGGCGGTTTCTTCCATGCAGGTGTTGCCGAATTGACTATGGCATCAATCATGAATGGTATTGTGCTCCATGGTGGTATGATGGCTGCTTGTGGTACATTCTTCGTATTCTCTGATTACATGAAACCAGCAGTGCGCATGGCTGCATTGATGGAACTCCCTGTGAAATATGTGTGGTCGCACGATGCGTTCCGTGTAGGTGAAGATGGTCCAACTCATGAGCCTATCGAACAAGAAGCTCAAATACGTCTTCTCGAACAAATGAATAACTTAAGTGGCCGTCCTGCAATGCTTGTGCTTCGTCCTGCTGATAGCGCCGAAACAACTATTGCATGGGAAATGGCTATGGAAAATAAAGAAACTCCTACAGGATTGATTCTTACACGTCAAGACGTGAACGATATCCCATCAACATCGGGTAATCGTTATGCCGATGCTCAAGGCATGCGTCGCGGTGGGTATGCGTTGAAAAAGACCGAAAATCCTGCAATTGTGCTCGTAGGTAATGGCTCGGAAGTGTCATTGCTTTGGGATGTTGCTTGCAAACTCGAAGAAGAAGGTGTGGCAGCTCAAGTGGTTTCGGTTCCTTCTATAGGATTATTCAATAGCCAAGATGCTGAATATAAAGCATCGGTTATCCCTGTGGGTGTGCCTGTATTTGGTTTGACTGCTGGTTTACCATCGGTGTTGAGTAGTGTAGTAGGCGCAAATGGAAAGATTTATGGTCTTGAAAGATTTGGCGCATCGGCACCATTTAAAGTACTTGATGAGAAATTTGGTTTCACAACCGAAAACATACTCAACGAGGTGAAAGCAATGCTCTGAAAATAAGGGTGTGAGCATTCATTTAAAAAAAAAAGAGTTAAATAATGTTTAAATTCTGCGCTATTTTATTGATAAATAATGTTATATTTAGAAAAATAATGTAACTTAGCGCTGATTTATACTCAATTAGAAAAATAAATAATAAAATTAGTAATATTTCTATGAAAAAAATTACATTCTTATCTTTCATTTGTGCGCTTTTCTTGGGTCAAGCAGCTATGGCTCAACAAGCACAAGAGGTAACTTATGTAGAGGATCCTTCACAAGGTTATCTATTTAATAAGTTTAAAGACAACTGGTTTATTACTGGTGAAGGTGGTGTAGGTTTCTACATGTCGCCTGGTGATAGTAACCGTGATTGGTATAACCGTTTGTCGCCAGCTGCTTCTATCTATGTAGGTAAATGGTTCTCTCCCGAAATTGGTGTGCGTTTAGGTGTAAACTGGTTGCAATGTAAAGGTTTGTCATCAACTCCTGATGGTACTGGTATTGAATGGGATAAACCTATGATTGACGGAATGTATCAACAAAAATATTCTGAAATCGGTCCAGTATTTGATGTAATGTTCAACTTGACAAACATCGTATGTGGTTATAAACCTAATCGTTGGTATAACCTTTCAATGTATGTTGGTGGTGGTGGCTATTGGTCAACATCTAAAACATTTAATACTGAATATGAAGATGCAAATGGTTTGTTGGATAGTGAAGGTTGGGAATTCAATGATGACCGCGTAATCACATTCCGTGGTGGTATCATCAACTCATTCAATATCTCAAAACAAGTTCAACTTGCTCTTGATATCCGTTATAGCGGTATCGACAACCACAAAGATGAACCAGGTATGGGTTGGAACAAAACATCACACGACGTTCAAGCTTACCTTGGTGTAACTTACTTGTTCAAAAAACGCGAATGGAATGCTCCTATCGTTCCTGTTTGCCCAGAGCCTGAAAACTGCGATGCTCTCCGTGCTCGTCTTCAAGCTGCTGATGCTCGTATCGCTGACCTTGAACAACAACTCAAAGCTTGTCTTGAAAAGCCAGAACCTGAAGCTAAAAAAGCTCCTCTTGCAACAATTTACTATCCTAAAAATGTGTACAAACTCACTAAAAAGGATGTTAATGTGTTGACAGCAGTTTCAGAAGTTATGAAAGATAACCCAAATACTGAATATGTTATCACTGGTTGGGCTGACAACTACACAGGTAATGATCAAATTAACACTCGTCTCCGTCACAATCGTGTAAACGGTGTTAAGAAACAACTCACTAAACTTGGTGTTCCTGAAGGTCAAGTTGAAGCTAAAGTTAACCATGCAAACCTTGTTGACCTTGGTGAAAAATATCAAGCACTCGGTCGCGCAGTAACAATCGAAGAAAAATAATAAAACTAAATTCGATATTAAGAGCCCTTCCTTTTTAAGGAGGGGCTTGTTGTTTTATAGAAATGATTTAACTCTTTGTTTTTTAATATAAATAAACTATATTTGTAAAAAATATACTAACAACTAAAAATTTAATAATCCCATGAGAAAAGTTATCTTATTAGTGATGACTTGTGCAATGGCCTTGATGGCGCATGCCGAGTCGTTTACTGCTGGTGGCGAAACTTATACCTATACGGTAACAAGTAGCTCGACCCCAAGTTCTGGAGTGAAGCATACACGTATGCGTTTCACAGCGCCTTCTTCGTGTAATGTAAGCATCGTAGAGGTTGATTTGACCAATCCTAATGTAAAAGTTGAGGCATTTACAGCAAGTGACGCGTTGTTAAAAACAGAAAAAATGACAAGTTTTTACACACGCAAAAAGAATGCTGGTCGCACAGCAGTAGTGACACAAAACGGCCATTTCTGGTCAATGTCATCACAAACCACTACATCAGCAGGTGTCCATGCTACAAACACTCTTTTGGGTGGTTGTATGGTAAATGGTGTAATTAAAACCGAAACTAATTACCTACACGATCAATGGAATGGTGGTCCTACTCGCACAGGAGTGTTGGGTATTACTGCCGATGGCAAAGCAGTGATTGGCAATTATAAGACTGTCGTTAAAGCAATGTGTCCTGCAAAATGGGGTAGCGATGAAAATTCTAATGTGTTGCAAATTGCCGAGGTAAACAAATATTGTATTGCAAGTGATTATATGGCATTGTTTACTCCCGAATTTCCTAAAGATAGAGCTTTCAAGGTGCTAAATACCTCAGCAGGTCAACCAGGATCGGTAGTGACTGGTACATCTACAGAGATTTATCTTAAAATGGACGCTGGTCAAACTTTGACTCATAATTCATGGGTAAAAGCAACTGTTGGTGCAATTAAAACAAACACTTCGGGTGGCACTCGTGGCGATTATGACTTTGTGCTTGTTGCAGCGCCTGGAGTGAGCCAAAATGTGTTGGCATCGGTAGCAGTTGGCGATAAAATGCAATTTAAATATTATTGGGAACCAACAAGCGGGGGGGCAATACCTGCATTTACAAATGTTATGGCTGGTAATGCCATTGTAATGCAAAATGGCACAATTACCACTCGTGCTACAGATGAATCGTATAACACAACAGCTTACGCTCGTTCGCTTTATGGTATCAACTCGGCTGGCACAAAACTTATCATGTGCGTGGTTGATAAAGGTCAAAACAGCACCGAAGGTGTGTCATATGGAGCAACTTGTACTCGAGCAAGTTATATTATGAAACAATTTGGAGCTCAAACTGTGCTTCAAGTCGATGGTGGAGGTTCGGCTCAAATGACTATAAATGGCTCTTTGGTGACCAAACCAGCCGATGGAAGTGAACGCGCTGTAGCTTCGGGAATGGCTGTTTATTCATTGGGTGGCACAACTCCCGACCCCGACCCCGAACCTAATCCTGACCCTCAACCAGGTACACTCGTAGAGGTAACTCCAGCAGCTGGGACAGCAAATCCTTTTGCTTTTGAAGTTACTGGTGAGGTAAAGGAAAATAAATTGACAGTGAATTATGTGCTTAATACGGCAGCTACAGGTGTGAAGGTTGTGTTGAAGAAAAATGGGTCTGTGGCTAAATCAGTTGCTCTTGGAAGCGATAAATGCACCGAAGCAGGGCACTCTGCCGAAATCGATCTATCAGACTTAGCTGCTGGCGACTATACATGGGCTATAGAGGTTACTGGTGCTACAAAAGATGCAGTTCAAGAGTTTAAGTCGCTTCGTTTTAATCACCCACAAGGCATCGATACCGATCGCGATTTTGAATCGCCCTATTTTGGTCGCATTTATGTTACCGAAGGTCGTGCAACAACAAATTCTGTTCACTATAGTTCGGCTAATGGTGGTCAAGGTCTATATATGTTTACTCCTCGATTTATAGGTATACAAAACTGGATTACTGGTAAATATGTATATACTGGAGGTGTAACATTTGACCAAACCGTAGGAACTAAATCGGGAGCAGACTTCCGTAAAGTACGAGTTGCTGAAGATGGGCGTATTTTTGTTACCCGTCAAAATGATAGTGGAAGTTATCTCCTTGAAGTTCCCAATGCTACTGCTTTACAACAAAATAATGCAGCGTTCACAAATGTATTTACAGGTGGAGCATTAAACGCTACTACTTTTGCCTATGAAAATGGCTCGACATTTATCTCTGCACCTAACATCGGTTTTGATGTAAAAGGAAAAGGTGATAATTTGACTCTTGCAATGCTTTCGGGGCAAGCAACGCTATTTTCTAATACAGCAACATCGGTAACTCGTGTTGATCAATATGCGCTTGGCTCAAATGCAAATTGGAGTGGAGCAGCAGGTCCTGTTTCAGCTCTTTCGGGCAAATATACTGTAAACTATTCGGGAACAAATCTTTGTTATGATAACCGTGGAGGCTTGTGGTATTGTCAATATCGCGATTCTCCATCAACTTCACAACCAGCTCTTGTTTATATCAATTCGCAAGGCGTTCAAAAATATCTCGACGTAACAACTGTGCGTGGTGGCGGAGGTATAAGATTCAACCCCGATTTTACTCAAATAGCAATTGCGTCGTCAACTACAACATTCTCAATCTATGATATTACTTACTCAAGCGAGAACACTCCTACATTGACTGAGCGTATTCGTATCACTCATGGTATGGGTAAAAATATTAATGATATCGCATGGGATAGAGCCAATAACATTTATGCAGTGAGCAATAATGGTGAGATCCTCAAAGCATTTAGTGTGCCTCGCACCAACAATGCGTTTGCTACTGAAGCATCTTCACAATATGGATTTACAATTGAAGTTGAAGAGCCTGAAAACAACTTGAGCGCTAACGAAGAAGCTGCCGAAGGTTACGCGTTGACTCAAGAATGGGCTCACACAGAAGGTCATCTTGCTGCAAACTCTGCAAGCCGTTGGGCAACTGCTTTTGATGGTAAGATTTATGTAAATGACCATTCAGCCTCTAAACTATATTATTGGGATAAAAATGGTAAAACCGATACAGGTATTGCTTCGGTAGCTGGTACTGGTATCACAAGCGATGCTGCAGGTAATGTTGTCGTGTCAACATCGATGTATGCCGGTGGTAATACAGCTATGAAAGTTCTCCCTGCTGGAGGTTCTTCAATGCGAGACTTGACAATCACAATGCCTGCGGGTGTAACTGCTGCTCAAATGCAATATATCGGCAAAGCGACTGGTGATATCATGGGCAATGGTGGTGCGTTATATCTCTTCCCAAGTGGAGCTACATCGGTAGCAAAAATCGTATTTAAAAATGGTGTACAACAATCATCTGAAGCGATTGCAGTAGGTGCAGTAACAGCCGACGGACAATCAATTGCTACTCCATTGAGCAATGATTATACATCAAATGATATAGCAGTGCGTGTGCGTGCTCAAAAACATTTCTTCCATAGCAATGGTTCTTCATTTGTGTCTTATGCCGATAATGGAATTACAACAACTCAAGGTGGTACAATCTTTAAGGTTGGCAATGTTTACTACTCGGTAGAACCTAAAGGGACATCTTATCGTGATGGATTCCAAATTGTGGATTTGAATAATAATATTGTTGTGGCTACTCACACTGAGGAATTGACTACTACAGCAGTCTCGCCTAATCCTAACTGCATTACTGCCGAAGTAAATAGTGACAACACGGTAAGTCTCTATCAATATGTGCCAGGACAACTTGCTACAATGTACACCTTTGAAGTGAAAGCTCTCACAGGAGTTGACGGCGCCGAAGTTATTGAAACGACTGTCGTTGCTGGTAAGGGATATATTGAAATTTCGGGTGATACACAATCAATCGAAGTATATGACATGCAAGGTATGCTTATCAGCGAAAACGAAACTTATGTGTCATGTAACGCAGGTGTTTATTTAGTACGTGTTGATGGTAAAGTGACAAAAGTTGTAGTTATGTAAAAACTTTGACAATCAATATTCTAAAATAGACGAGTTCGGGACAATATCCCGAACTCGTTTTGTTTATGCACTGTTTATGACAAAAACTCACATTTTTGATTGAATGTGTATAATTTTGCTGAAAATATGTTGAAGTTATGAATAATTTTGTTTAATTTGCATTGCAAAAGATATTTATGTGGTATAATAATGCCACGATTAGCACTCAGAGTGCCTTTTGTAAGAGACAATACTTCAAGTAAAATTAATAACCTCCCTCTTATGAAATTATTTAAACCAAAATTCACTACAGTGTTATTGGCGTTTATCGTAGCAGTATTGATTGCTCCGCCAGGTGCCGATGCTCAACTCCTTAAAAAGTTAAGCAAAAGGCTTGAAAAGGTAAATAAGACATTAGAACAAGTAAATGAAGGCATTGATAAACTCACAAAGGGCCTTCCTTTGGAGAGCAATTCTTCTTCAAAAACTAATTCAACATCAGAAACTGACGACAAAAAAGAATCGGCAGAATCGGACGAGGTAATTGCTGAAAAAGAACCAGTAATTGATGATAGCCGTTGGGACGATGCAGAACCAGTATATAATACCCCATATATTACCAATAAAACAAAGTTTATACGAATTGACGATTATGCTGAGTTTTCATCGGTGAATGATGGAATTTTTGCAATCAGAAGTCGCAATAAATTCTCTTTCTGGAAAATTACAGGGGAGAAGCTTTTTGATGAGGAATGGGAATATTGCGGCAAAGATGTGTCATACTCTAATGATTTTCCGCTTTTTAATAGTGGTGTAGTGCCTGCTCGTCGCACAAAAGCAAATGCGAAAGGGCAAAGAGTTATTTGCTTACTTTATACCAATGGTGCTGTTAAAGAGCTTGATCCCTCGTGGAGAGCAGTAACAAATTTCGCTGATGGACTTGCTATCGTAAAGGCAAAAACTAATGGGCGTGATTCGTATTTTTATATCAATGTTAAAGGAGAGAAAGTATATCCACACCTCAAAATTTATGGAGGAAATGATGGATGTATGCGTCCATTGAGCGACGGATTGCGTGCATATCCCACAGGATTTGATAGTTGGGGATATATTGACGCAAATGGTAAAGTTGTGATTCAGCCTATTGAACACTGCTCAGATGCTACTGATTTTAGCGAAGGTTATGCGTGGGTAAGAGTATGTGATGATCCCACCCAACCATCAACAGTGTATGGCGAATATAACCTTATCGATAAAACTGGTAAGGTGGTGTTTAAGTCGGGAGTGTTAAGTGGTTCAAAGGTGTCGTCCGTAAAGAATGGGATATTCTATGTGTATAAGAATGATAAATATAACTATTACGACACCAATTTCAATCAATTAGGTTCATACGAATACGCTACGCCATTCTATAATGGATATGCCTATGTGTCAAAAACAGGTAACTATGGTGGTGGGGTAGATGTTATAAATACCAAGTTTGCCAAATTAAAGAATTTTACATCAAGTAGTTTTGATGGAGTTTCTTCATTAACGCATCAACCACGTTTTGACCCATTAGGATTGGGCTTGGTGGAGAATGCCGATGTAGAGAATTATTTTATCAATGCCAAAGGGAATATTATTCTATCATCTTATGAAAAAGATGATTTTGGGATAGAAAGATTCTTACCATTTACCGAATCGGGTTATGCTCAGTTTGGAGCAGGAAACTGGGGCAATAGTAAGGATTGTGGATTCTTGCGCCCCGACGGCGAAATTGTGTTGGTATTGAGTTATCGAGATAAAGAAGATGCACGCAACCAACCTTGGCCAGTACCACCTCCCGAGGATTCTATTCCTAAAGTCGGTCCACAACCAATATGGCCTCCCGATACAGTGATTATTCCGGTTGAAATTCCACCTATCGGACCGATTGTTGTAGAACGAACATTTTATAACGTAACCGTATCAACCGAAGGAGAAGGGTCTGCTACTATTTCTCCCACTGGTCGATTTGAATATGGCGATAATGCAACATTGAGTGTTAAACCAGCCAAAGACTGGGCTGTAGCTAGTATCTCTCATGATGCAGGGAATGTCGGAAAAATATCGGTAGGAAATGCGTTTACAGTAACGTCAAATGTTCATATCAAAGTGAAGTTTGCCAAGAAAGATGATGACCAAGCTCCTCAACACACAGGTTGCTACCAAGGTGATAAAGAATTGGTTGTTGAAGACCATAGTTATGGCAACATAACTTATTATGCTCAAATCAATGCATCGAAAACCGATGCTAATCCTTACGGAGACAATACTCACGGATTTATTGTGGCAATGATTGACCCAAAGAAGAAATATGTTGAGCCCGATGTGTCGTGTAATATGTTCTCAGCACCATTCCGCATTAGTGGTTATCAGGTTGAAAAAGAAACTGGACGCAAATGGATGGTACTTGATGGCGGTTCGTTCACGATCGGCAACCTCAAACTAAATCCGGACGGAAGTGGTCTTGCAGGATTATATTTTCAATTAGTGATGTCAATGAATGGCTTCAGTCAGCCAACACTCAGCTCTCGCCACTATCGATTGGAAATGATTGACCATAATGAGGAAACTGGCGAATTTACAGCTGGTATATTGCAAGCATATTCTCCCGAACATGGTTGGCTTAATGGAGGCGACAAACGCCTTAAAAAGACAACTAAGGGATTTTTGATGGAAGCTTACGATTCGGGTATGCCAGCAAATTACTTTGAAGGGGTAACATTCAAGCAATCTCAAAAGCGCGACGATGTGCATTGGTATCCACCAGTAGAGTGGTATGATAATAATCAAAGCACACTCCAAGGTATCATTGATGCCATGCGAGAATCATATTGCACCAACAAGAGCGACTACGAAGAGATGTTTGGCTTATAAAATGAAAAAGGATAAATGCAAGAGGAAAAATAAAAGATTTCAGAAATCCTTGTAATATATAAAACGACGCCCGAATGTGGATATTCGGGCGTCGTTGTGCTATGAGTTGAGGATTGATTAACCTTCGCCTTGTGATTTATAGGTGATGTTGGGTGCGCCTTGAGGATGGGCTGTGGCATTGATTTTGCGAGTGAAAATCTTGCCGTTAATATCTTTTACATATAGGTTGTTGCCTTCAAAGGCAAATGATGCGATATCGTTGGCTGTAGGATAGGGTAGTATTGCGCGTACACGGCCACTATGGTCGCATACTTGGATTCCCATCTTAGTTGCTACATAAAGGTTGCCGTCGGTTGCATATAGCATGCCAATAATGTCGTAATATTGGTGCAAGGTATTGTGTAGCCAATAATATTGTTGGCGATTTGATTTTTTTCCTTTGCTATCAACGGTGTAGCTTATGAGCCAGTCAGAGTTCTTTTCGGCTTCGGTAAATAGTTTGCCGTCGGGCGATGTAGCCGAACAAATGGCTACTTTGGGCATTTTTCCGTTATATGCCACCCAATTTTCTCCGTCAAGGAGTATTGCTTGGAGCATATTGTTTTTGCTTTTGCCTGCTTTTACAGGAGCAGGATAGTCTTTCCATAGATAGCGCATTGCTTCGGGGAATAGTTTTGACCCGTTTTTGATGCTATGGTTGCCATCATCCCACACCGCTTTATATTCATATCCGGCAAACTCAAGAGCAGATGCTACAAGTATATTTTGCTCATACCAGTGTCCAAAAAGAGGATTCCATGCATCGTTTGACCCATCGTGGATATATACACGCATAGGGCGAGGCTCGTACTTGCGAATTAGTGCAGGGTATTCGTGACCACCACGCATTGAAACAAATGTGCCACAGGTGGTGTAGATGCGACTAAAGAGGTCGGGGCGTAGGAATGTTGTGTTAAATGATGCAATACCACTACTGCTTGCACCCGAAATTGCGCGGTCGTTGGGATCTTTTGATATTTTTATTGTGCGTCCATCGTCGAGTTTGTGGCTTTCGGCTGTTGGGAGCAGTTCTGTTTCGATAAAACGAGCGAAAGTATCATCAATGCGGTCAAACTCGTTACTGCGATTGTAGCGAATAACAGTGCTATCATTGGCGATGCGACCAGGTTTTACAAATACGCCTATAGTAACAGGCATTTCGCCCTTGGCAATGAGTGTATCCATTACAGCTGTAGCATTGTAGAGAATACCATCGAGCCCGAGGTAAAGACAAGCAGGCTTTGTGCCGTCATATTGCTTGGGGATATATACTTTGTATTCGTGAACAGTGCCAGGATAGAACTTTGAATTGGTAATTTTACCATCAATAATTACGCTTTTATTGGCAGCAGTTGCCGATAACGCCACAAGGGCAACGAGTAGTAGGAAGAATTTTTTCATGGGTTTTATTGTTGAGAATTGTTATTCGTTAAAAGTTACACCATCAATGTCGAGGAGTTTATTGGCAAGGCACTCTCGGTTGTCTAATCGAGTTGTTACGGTCATTTGACATGCATTGTCAAAAACTTGATTAGAGATTTTAATGCCAGGGGCTTTAACCACTTTCATTACATCGTTCATGGCAAGATAGGGGAAATTAAATGTTATAGAAACCATTTCGTGGCATTCGATGATGTTGCCAGCAAGGATAGCCTCGCGAGCAGCTTCGCGATAAGCAACGATGAGCCCCGAGGTGCCAAGTTTGATGCCACCAAAGTAGCGCACCACTATAATAACGATGTTGGTGAGATTAAAAGAGTTGATCTGACCCAAGATAGGTTTGCCTGCAGTGCCACTTGGCTCGCCGTTATCATTTGATAGAAACTCATTGCGAGCAGTCCCTATCATATAGGCCCAACACACATGGCGAGCATCGAAATACTCTTTTTGATACTTTGCCACCACCTCTTTAGCCTCGGCCGCTGATGTTACAGGCACAGCAAAGGAGATGAATTTGCTCATCTTCTCTTTGTAAAGACCTTCGGCAGGAGTGTCAAGTGTGTAGAAAGTGTCGGCCATGTCGATAATTATTTATTGGGTTCTTCCTTGGGTTTACGGTCAAAGAAAGGATTTTTAGATGAAGCCGAAATTGCAATGGCAAACACTTGAGTGCAACCATTTAATATGTCGAGTTGTTGAGCAGCCAATCCCGCCGAAAATAGCACACGAGTGTCGAGACGCAAGTCGGCAGCCATAGCGCAAGCCGAGCCTATAGCAATCCCTACATCAATAGTGTTAATTGCACAAGGCACTTCGCAAGGCTTTTCGGCACAAGTGGCATATCCACAATGAGCGCAGTTGAGCCCTTGGGTGAGAGTGTGAGTGCCAATTAGCATCACGCATTCGGCCTGAAGCACATTGTCGGCATCGCGAAGGAAAAATTTCATGCCATGCTCTTCAACCATTGCCACCATTTTATTTGACAAGCGAGTTAAATCTTCGCCTTCGATGAAGGCAATTTCGATAATGTCAACGCCTTTCCCTTTGGGAGCAGTGCGTGCAGCTGTCATCATTTGACGAGCCGCCGCGAGCACTTGCTCGTGACGGCTATCTCGTTCATTGATTATCATAATGATTTTTTATAAAATGAGCATTGCATCACCATAAGCCCCAAAGCGATATCCTTCTTTTACGGCTTGGTCATATGCTTCCATTGTCAATTCATAACCACCAAATGCTGCTACCATCATAAGCATAGTAGAGTAGGGCAAGTGGAAGTTGCTGACGAGTGCATCAGTAACAGTGAAGTCATAAGGAGGGAAGATAAACTTGTTGGTCCATCCTTCATAAACTTTCATGTGACCACCCATTGAAACAGCGCTTGCAATACCACGAAGCACCGATGTGCCCACAGCACACACTTTGTGTTCGGCATCTTTAATTGCGTTTACTCGAGCAACGAGTTCGGGCGATACTTCCATTTGTTCCGAGTCCATGCGATGTTTTGTGAGATCTTCCACATCTATTTCACGGAAGTTGCCAAGGCCGCTGTGGATAGTGAGGAATCCTTGTTCGATACCCTTGATTTCCATGCGTTTCAATAGCTCGCGACTGAAGTGCATACCGGCAGCAGGGGCAACTACAGCGCCCTCGTTTTTAGCGAAGATACATTGATAACGATCGGCATCATCCTCGTTGGGCTCGCGTTTGATATACTCGGGAAGTGGAGTTTGTCCAAGACGGAATAGGGTTGCTTTAAACTCTTCGTGACTACCATCAAATAGGAATCGAAGAGTGCGACCACGAGAGGTAGTATTGTCAATTACTTCGGCCACCATTGATTCATCTTCGCCAAAGTAAAGTTTGTTTCCGATGCGAATTTTACGAGCAGGTTCTACAAGCACATCCCACAGTTTATGCTCGTGGTTGAGCTCGCGCAACAAGAAAACTTCAATGCGAGCACCAGTTTTTTCCTTATTACCATAAAGACGAGCAGGGAATACTTTTGTGTCATTAAAAATGAAGATATCACCTTCGTCAAAGTGTTGTATAATATCTTTAAAATATTGATGTTGAATTTCGCCTGTTTTGCGATTTACTACCATGAGTCGCGATTCGTCACGACCAGGAAGAGGTTCTTGAGCGATAAGTTCTTCGGGAAGTTTGAATTTAAATTGTGATAACTTCATAATTAAGGTGTTTTATTATGTGATTTATTATTATTCTATTGATTATTTGTTTTCGTTGGCCTCGGGCATAACGATTTCGATGTTATTGAGCATTTCAACGGCTTGTTCTACCGATAGGCAATCTTCAACCTTGACATCACCCACGCGAGTGCGACGAAGAGCAGTCAAGTGACCTCCTGAATTGAGCGCAGCTCCAATATCGCGAGCAAGAGCGCGTATATATGTGCCTTTGCTACAAACGACTCTCACCACGATGCTTTGTTGAGAATATTCTAAAAGTTCAATCTCATCAATAACAAGAATTTTGGCTTTTAGCTCTACCTCTTTCCCTTTGCGAGCCATTTTATAGGCGCGTTTGCCATCTATTTTACACGCTGAAAATGCAGGTGGCACCTGTTCGATGCGTCCGGTGAATTTTTTCAATACCCCTTCGACCATTTCACGAGTGATGTGCTCGGTAGGATATGTAGCATCAATCTCTGTTTCGAGGTCAAACGACGGAGTTGTTGCTCCTAAAGCAATGGTGGCTACATACTCTTTGGTGTGGGCTTGTAGTTCATCAATGCGTTTGGTAGCTTTTCCGGTGCACACAATCATCACACCAGTAGCCAAAGGGTCGAGTGTGCCAGCATGTCCCACTTTCATCTTTTTGATTTTGAGACGGCGAGCCATAATGCCACGCACACGCTTCACCGCGTCAAACGATGACCAATGAAGAGGCTTGTCGATATATAATATTTCTCCTTCTAACGGATTAAACATAGTCTAAATGTAGTTATTACATGATTTGTAAGTTCATGCCACAAGCAATCATTATGAGTATAGCACCACCCACAACAATGCGATACCATCCAAAGGCTTTGAAACCATGCTTCGACACAAAGTTGATGAAGAATTTAATAGCAAGTATCGCCACAATAAATGCTACGATGTTGCCAATAATCAAAGTGTTGAGGTTGTCGGTGATGAGTTCAACGCCATGATCTTTGATGAGTTTGTAGGCTTTATACACGGTAGCTCCGAGCATTGTGGGCACAGCAAGGAAAAATGAAAATTCGGCAGCTGCCTTGCGAGTCATTTTTTGTGCCATACCACCCACTATAGTAGCCATTGAGCGTGATACCCCAGGAATCATTGATATGCATTGGAAAAGTCCCACCATAAAGGCGCGCTTTTCGGTCATTTTGGTGTCTTCGCTACCTTTGTTGAATATCTTGTCGCAGAAGAGCATAAAAATACCACCTAACACAAGCATCACGGCTACCACCCACACTTTTTCGAGCATTTCGTCGATGAAGTCGTTGCATAAAAGTCCCAACACGGCAGCAGGGATAAATGCGATGAATAGCTTCCAATAAAAGTCATATTTGTGCAAGAAACGTTTTGCCCATCCGGCACCTTCGGGGGCAGGAGTGAGATTGAGTAGGAAAAAGCGTTTCCAATATAGCCACACTACCGATAGGATTGCGCCAAATTGAATGATGAAAGTAAATGCTTTAACATAGTCGGTGCTTTCAACACCCAAAATGTTTTGAGTAATAATCATGTGCCCGGTTGAAGATACTGGGAGAAACTCGGTGAGCCCTTCAACGATGGCAATAATAATCGAATCGAGAATATCCATTTAGTACTATTTTTCTTTCTTTGAACGATAGATGATACCAAATCCCATAAATATAAATCCAAGGAACGCGATAGTAGGACCTACGATGATGCGACGAGTGCTGAAGATGTCGGAGTTGAAACTTTCCATTGAAGTGCTGTCGCCAGTCATTAATACAAATCCAAGTACAATCATCGCTCCGGCAATTGCCATAAGGATGAGGTTAATACGATGCAATGGGAAAACAACGCGTTTGTTTTCGGGAGGAGTTGGTCGGTTAATTCGAGAAGTTGGTCGGTTGATTTTTTGTGCCATTATAAATTGAATCTTTTTTAATATTTGTTGTTATTTAAACATGTCATCATAGTTTGAACGCAAATATTTGTTGGTGGCAAATAGCGCGGCAAAAGAGCATATTATGATGCCAATTATAAGCAGACCGCCAAAAATATATGCTGCATCAATCCATGAAATGGTGTTACTCACCGAGTAATCAATGGTGCGAAGGTAATAGAATATCCCAGCAAGTATGGCATTAGCAATTATTGCCGCAAATATTCCGTGAACAATGTTGTTTATTATAAATGGACGGCGTATATATCCACCAGTAGCGCCCACAAGTTTCATTGTGTGAATGATGAATCGTTTAGAATATACGGTGAGTCGCACTGCGTTGTTGATGAGAACAAATGATATTAAAAGCAATGCTCCGGCAATAATGATTAAAGCTAAAATCACATTGTTGATGGTGGTGTTTATCTCATCAATCATAGTGGTGTCGGTTACAATATTCTCAATGCCTTTAACTCCTACAAGTGAAGCAGTAATTGATTCAATACTGTCGCGTGATGAGTATTGGGGCTTGAGTTTTATTTCAAATTCGGGTTGATAAGGGTTGATGCCTGCCATCATTTCGAGTACATCTTCGCCCATGCGTTCCGACTCTTGTTGCAAAGCCTCATCGGCCGAGATGAATTGTTGACTGGCAACATATGGGGCTTTAGCCCATTTTTGTTTAAGTGCATTTAATTCCGAGTCGGAAATGCTATCGTTAAGCATCACTACAAATCCAATGTTTTCTTTGAGATCATTTGAGATGCCTCTTGCAGCAACACCTATAAAGGCTACAATGCCCAATATTAGGAGTACCAATGTGACACTAATCGTAGAGGTGATTTGTGCGCTGAAAGTTGATATTGCTGATTTTTGTTTTTTGCTCATGTAAAAAAATGGTTTGGCATTTATGCGCATAAAACGCCAATTTGGTTAATAATCTGCAAAATTAATACAATCAAGAGCCGTTGTCAATAGTTTTGGTTGTAAAAATGTTGAAAAAAGTGTAACTTTGTGGTGTTTTTTAGATAATAAATATAAAAATGAGAGTAGAACATCGCAAAGCAATAGGTGCAGTGCTATTATTAGCGCTGTTGATGACCTACAAGGTTGCTGTTACGATGTTTGTGCACACTCACAATGTCGAGGGGACAATGGTGGCACACTCTCACCCCTTTACCAATAGTAATCACTCTCACTCTTCATCGCAAATTTTAGTTATAGGGCAGTTGAGCTCATTTAATGGGCTTGAGCATGCAGCATGTGATGAAATTAAGGTATATCACAATAGCGTTGAGGAGATTGAATATGTAACTCACGACCTAAATGTAATTAATGCGAGAGAAGCCGGCATTTCTTTGCGAGCTCCTCCTGTGTGTTGTTAAAAAAACTGATTTACCAACTAAACTGATAGAGTTTTTTACAACCAATTAATTACAAGTTTCAAAATGAAAAAAATAATTATGGTGTGTGTGTCTATGTTAATAGGCGCATATGCTACTATGAGTGCGGCTGGGCATGGCGAAGATCATAGCCATGAACATGGTCAGCATTATTGCCATCTTCATGGTCACACACATGGAGAAAATCTCGATAAATTTAAGAAAAATGCTATTACCGGCCATGTGTTTGAATATGGTAGCCATGAGGTAATACCATTTGCTACAATATATGTTGAAGAAACGGCCGATGGTGTAATGGCTGGCGACGGAGGTGAGTTCTTTATTGAAAACCTCGCTGACGGCAAATATACCCTTCGCGTTCAATGTATGGGCTATGGGACAAAAAAGGTCGAAGTGTCATTGAAAGGGCATGAGTTTAAGCATATTGATGTTGAACTCGATGCAAGTAGTGTGCAACTCGACGATGTAGTAGTGTCGGCATCGCGCAATGCTGTGCGCCGATGTGAGGCTCCTGTGGTGGTTAATATCTTGAACCAACAATTATTTGAAAGAACCAATTCGACCGACTTGGCGCAATCACTCAATTTCCAATCGGGACTTCGCGTCGAAAATAGTTGTCAAAACTGTGCGTTCCCACAAGTGCGCATCAACGGACTCGAGGGGCCTTATTCGCAAGTGTTGATTAATAGCCGTCCGGTGGTAAGTGCATTGTCGGGGGTATATGCTCTTGAACAGTTGCCAGTGAATATGATTGACCGCATAGAGGTTGTGCGTGGGGGCGGTTCGGCTCTCTTTGGTGCAAATGCTGTGGGTGGAACAATTAATATTATCACAAAAGACCCTATTAATAACTCATTTAGTGTGGGAACTACCATCTCAAATATGAATGGTGGTGCATGGGAAGAGGTGATGAATGCCAATGCCTCATTGGTGTCGGAAGACAACAAGTATGGTATTGCTCTTTATGAAACATTCCGTAATCGCAACCCCTATGATGCCAATAGTGACGGTTTCTCGGAGGTGGGATTGATGAATCTTAATTCTTTTGGTGTTAATGCCTACTATCGCCCATCAATGTTTAGTCGCATTAGTTTGGAATATCACACAACCAACGAGTTTCGCCGTGGAGGGAATAAGTTTGATCTTGAACCATTCCAGTCAGATATTACAGAGCAAACCAGTCACCTCATCAATAGTGGAGGCTTGAGTTATGAACAATCGTGGAATGAGTATAAGCATCGCATGTCGCTCTACACCTCAATCCAAGATATTAATCGCAATAGTTACTACGGAGCACAACAAAATCCTAATGCATATGGCAAAACCGACGACTTGACATGGGTAGTGGGTGGTATGTACACTGAAAATTATGACAAAGTGATTTTCTCGCCTGCAACATTTACTGCCGGTCTTGAATACCAAAGCAACTCTATGCACGATGTGATGGTGGGGTATGGGCGTGACATGACTCAAGAAGTGAAAATCTTTGGTGCTTTTGTGCAAAACGAGTGGAAAATGAATCATTTTACATTGCTTGCAGGTTTGCGCCTCGATAATCACAACCTCATTGAGAACCCTATTTTGAGCCCTCGTGTAAATCTTATGTATAAGGCAAATGATAAGTTCCAAGCGCGAGTGACATGGTCAACTGGTTTCCGTGCACCTCAAGCCTATGATGAAGACCTTCACATTACAGCCGTAGGTGGTGAAGGTACATTAATCGAACTTGCCGATGGATTGCGCCCAGAGCGCTCTAACTCGTTTAGTGGCTCGGTCGATTGGGTGTGCAACATAGGTCACTGGCAAGCCAACTTGCTTGTTGAAGGATTCTATACCACTCTCGACGATGTGTTTGTGCTTGAAGAAGACTCATTGCGTTCAAATGTTAAGATTCGTCGCAATGGTAGTGGCGCTCATGTGTATGGTGCCAATGTTGATTTCAAGATTGCGCATGGAAAAGATATAGCATTGCAACTTGGGGCTACATGGCAACAAAGTCGTTATAAAGAGGCCGAACAATGGAGTGAAGACCCATCGGTTGCTCCAACAAAATATATGATGCGTACCCCCGATTTATATGGCTACTTTACTTTGAGTGGTGAGTTGTTCCGCAACTTTGAATGGGCATTGTCGGGCGTATATACTGGTCGCATGTATGTGCCTCATTATGCTCCTGGCGAAGTGCTTCAAGATGATCCTTATTATGATGAATATGTGGCTAATAACTACATCAAGCACGATGAATTGGTTCACACTCCCGATTTCTTTGACTTTAATGTGAAATTAAACTACACCATCCCTTTAACCAAACTATTAAGTATGCAAGTCAATGCCGGAGTGAAAAACATATTCAATGCGTTCCAAAAAGACCTCGACACAGGCACATTCCGCGACTCGGGCTATTTCTATGGTCCCACAGCTCCTCGCACCTACTTTGCCGGAGTGAAGTTCTTTATGTAGAACATTTGGGTGTAAATCCATTTAGAATTATACGAATTACCAAAGGGGAAATGCATCTTCAAGATGCGTTTTCCTATTTTGTTGCTATTTTGTGTTGATTTTTTTGATATATAACTTATTGAATGTCAATAAATTACCCCCCCATTAAATTGCCCTTGATAATATTTGTTTTTTTAGGAAAAGTTTTGTTAACTTTGCGATAAATAACCTCTTAAGAAGAACAAATTTTGAAAACATTAAAATTAAAAAGTTATGAAAAAGGTAATTATTGCATTGACATTGATTTTAGGTTTGTCGTTTGGTGCATTTGCTCAAGATTATAGCTTAAAACCTGGATATAAAGGATTCTTTGAAGCAGGATTTATTTATAGTGGTTCGGAGTTGGAATTTCACACAAGCCAAAAATATGGAAAGTTTGGAATGAGTCGTATCGAGTTGACAACATCACATGGTATTCAACTCAATCCATACCTCTTTTTAGGAGGGGGTGTCTCACTCGATTGCTACACTGAAAGTTTGTATTTTGCCGTTCCATTATTTGTAAACGCCCGAGTAACACCATTGGTCGGTAATATTACCCCATTTGTTGATGTAAAAGGTGGATATAGTTTGGGATATTTCCAAGGTCCATATTTATCAGCACATATTGGTTGCCGATTTGGAATTACAAGAAGCGTAGGTATCAATGTTGGGGTGGGATATACATATATAACCGTACCTAAACGCAAATATGTTTATGACCCAATGGGATATTACAAGGGGGTAATGATGGACACTAATGGATTTGGTATAAATGTAGGCTTCGATTTTTAAGAGGAATACAGGCTATATAGCATAAAGCAGTGGGCGATTTTTCGTTCACTGCTTTGTTGTGGTTTATGAGTGAAAAGGGGCAGAGCCTATGTATTTTACTTGGTCTATTTGATTCGTCAGTTGTGAGTTGTGGCGTGCTTGATAGAGGTTATAATTGAGTTGTATTCGCATAAGAATGTCGGCACGGAGTCCTAAAGCTGCCTCTACCATTAAGGCTGTGCTTGTGGTGAGTGGACGATGTGCGTTGAGGAGTTCGTTTAGTGCTGAATACGACATCCCTATCTCTTTAGCCAAATTGCGTTGTGAGATGTTGTTATAACCTATTTCATTTTTAATAACCTCACCGGGGTGAATGGGTACTGCCGAAAAATCAAATTGTGCCATGATTTCAAGTTTTAGAATGAAAAGAAGTGCTAAACTGGTAATAAAACATAATTCACATACAAAAAGTTTAAAGGCAAAAAATGATACATGTAGGAATCTCTTTTGGTAAATACTTGTTAATTGTAAGTCATTGAATAGCAATGATTTACCCCCCCAATAAAATAGCGCTATTTTTATTTGTATTTTATGAAAAGAATTTGCATCTTTGCAAAACAAACTCTTGCAATATAAAGATTTATAACAATTAAATTTAATAGATATGAAAAAGGTGATAGTTGCGTTAGCATTAATGCTCGGTGTCTCATTAAGCACATTTGCGCAAGATTATAGCGTGAAACGAGGATATAAAGGTTTTATTGATTTTGGTTATTCACAAAATGTTGGCATGGACGGAGTCGCAAATGAGATAAGTGGATATGACTCAAACAAAATTTTTTGGTCAACATCACATGGTTATCAATTTAATCCATATCTCTTTGTTGGAGCCGGATTTTCATTAGATTGTTATACGACTAAAACATGGTTTACTATGCCATTCTTCGCCAATGTGAGAGTAACTCCATTGAATGGCAACATAACTCCTTTTGTAGATGTAAAAGGGGGTTATAACTTCATAGGATACATGAAAGGATTGTATTTAGCACCAAGCATTGGTTGCCGATTTGGATTAACTCGAAGAGTTGGTTTGAATGTAGGAATAGGCTATACTATGCAACAAAGCATATCAAACCACTATCAATGGGATCCATATAATAAAGTAGATGACGAAACCTTAAATCATGGGTTAAGTTTCTATTTTGGCTTTGACTTCTAAAGCACAACTACATAACGAATCGAGCAGTGGGCAATGGTGTTCACTGCTTTTTGTTTCTATCTCAATTTGTTGCGATTGAAATGGGAGGCGATGTGGCTATAGAAAGCGATTGTGCCTATGATGCACACTGCGACGGCGAGAATATAAGCGTCGTGATATGATAGCCTTTCGGCTATTGCGCCACCTACGAGTACGCCTATCCCTAATCCTAAATCCCATGAGGTGAGGTAGGTGGAATTGGCTGTGCCACGGCGATTGTTGTGTGCAAGGTTGACAAATACGGCTTGGAAAGAGGGGCACATTGCGCCATATCCTATGCCGAGAACGGCTGCCGATAGATAAAATCCGGTGATGTCGCGCCAAAAGGTGAAAAGAGCAAATCCTATGACTGTAACAATCATTCCTACACCTATGTTGAGGGTGAGTTGTCCTCGTTTTACCCATTGAGCCGATATTATGCGAGCCGATATCAATCCTATGGCAAGGATTGTGAAGAATAGTCCACTGCCACCCTCTATCCCTATTTCATCTTTTCCATAAATGGCGAGATAGGTTGATAGAATGCCATAAGCAAACGAGAAAAAGATGACCATCAAGCACTCGGGAGTGGCGTTGGTGAGGATAAAACGATCGAGCGATATAGGTTGCTTTTCTCGGGATAACTCTTTTTGAGGTGCTTTAACCGAGGCATTGCACAATAGCCCTATGGCTGCAGCCACAAGTGAGATTGTAAATATTACATTGGCGTCGATGTGGTGGTCATAGAGATACATCGATATCGATGGGCCTATTGCCATGGCGAGGTTGTTGCTCACGCCATAGTAGCCTATCCCTTCGTTGCGTCGCGATGAGGGGAGTACATCAATGGCCATTGTACTATTGGCAACGGTTACTGCTCCAAAGGCAAAGCCATGAAGGCCACGAATGATGGCAAACAATAATATTGTGCCTGCGACAATGTACCCAGCAAAAAAGGCGAAAAACAAGAAGTAGCATATCAATAGCACCTGCTTGCGAGGGAAACTATCGACAATGAAACCACCAAAGGGGCGAATCATGAGAGCTGTGATTGTGTAGCCCGATAGAATGATGCCTATCAACTGCTTGTCGGCACTAAAAGTGTCGCGCAAGTATAGCGGTAGCATCGGTAACAATAAGTAGAATGCAAAAAACAACAAAAAGTTGGCAGCACACACCGCTATGTAATTCCTATTCCATAGCTTTTCAACCATAATTTATAATGCATAATTCATAATGCATAATTAACTCGAATGAATCTCGTTGAGCTCCTCGTGGGTTATAATGCACAATGGAGAATAAAGAACAAAAATAAATTATTTTTCCTCTTTCCTTTCTCCTTTTTTAATTTTCAACCAATTCGCAGATGAGAGTTGCTGAGGACACCTCGAGCACGCGCACATTTACGATGTCGCCAACTCGATAGTTGCCACGAGGGAACACGCAAGTTTTGTTTTGTTGGGTGCGACCCACAAATTGCTCTTTGCTGCGTTTAGACACGCCTTCGACCAATACATCAAATGTTTTGCCTATGTCTTTGCGATTTGACTCAAGCGACAATTCGTTTTGGAGTGCAATCATGCGATTAAGGCGGTCAATTTTCACATCTTCGGCTATATTGTCGGGCATATGTTTTGAAGCCATAGTGCCAGGGCGTTCAGAGTATTTAAACATAAACGATGCATCGAAACCTACTTCGCGCATGAGGTCGAGAGTGAGTTGGAAATCTTCTTCGCTCTCATCGTAAAATCCTGTAAACATGTCGGTTGAGATGCCACAGTCGGGGATTGCGTGGCGAATGGCTGCAATGCGGTCGAGATACCATTCGCGAGTGTAACGGCGATTCATGTTTTTCAACACCGAGTTGCTACCCGATTGCACTGGTAGGTGAATGTGGTTGCACACATTAGGGTATCGGGCAATAGTAGCGATGATTTCGTCGCTCATATCCTTGGGGTGAGAAGTGGTGAAACGCACACGCATATTGGGTGCTGCTTCGGCCACCATTGCCAAGAGTGCTGCAAAGTTTGTAGCATTGCCATCGGCATCGATATAGTTGTAACTATTTACATTTTGACCGAGAAGAGTGACTTCCTTAAACCCTTTGGCTTGAAGGTCGGCAAGTTCGTTGAGAATGCTTTGTGCCTCGCGACTGCGTTCACGACCACGAGTGTAGGGTACAATGCAGTATGAGCAGAAGTTGTTGCAACCACGCATAATGCTTATGAACCCACTTATGCGATTGCCCCCAATGCGTGAAGGTATTACATCGCGATAGGTCTCGGTGGTGCTCAATTCCACATTTATGGCCTTTTCGCCTGCTTCTACAGCTGCAAATAGGTTGGGGAGGTCGAGGTAAGAGTCGGGCCCAGCAACGAGGTCAACACCATGGTCGTTGATGAGGGTGTCTTTAACACGCTCGGCCATGCATCCTATTACCCCCACAATAATTTTGCGACCTTTGCGACGCAAAGATGCGAGGAATTGTAGGCGCGACACGATTTTTTGCTCGGCATTGTCGCGAATAGAGCAAGTATTAAGAAGAATAGCATCGGCATCTTCGATGTTGTCGGTGATGGCATATCCAGCCATTTCCATAATTGATGCTACCACTTCACTATCGGCAACATTCATTTGACAGCCATATGTTTCGATAAATAGTAGGCGGTCGGTAGTTGCGTTTATTGATTCTTTTTTGTTTTTTGACATAATAAATTTGTTCAAAATGATGAAAATTCTCGGTTATATGCTCAAAAGAAAGTGCTAAAACTTTGTATTTGATTAGAGAATTATCTATTTTTGTACAAAATTACTAAAACTGTGGATACTACCAAACTAATTATAGGTATTTTCGTAGTTGTGTTCTTTATTGTGAAAACCATAATGAGTGATGCAAAAAAAGAGCGCGACCACAAGAAAACATCCCCACAACCCAAGGCACCCAAGACAATCTTCCCGCCGTTTTTTTATGACGATGAGCCTGAAAAGGAAGAGCCTCGTAGGGAAACTACTCCTGCGTTTATGCAAGAGGGACAGTCGGTTACGATGCCAACACCTACGCCTCCAATGGCTGCTGAACCCGAAATGAGCGAGGAGGAACAGCAAGCACATGCCGAGCGATGGAGAAGGGCTGTGATTGATAGTGAAATATTAAAAACAAAATTTTAACATAACAATATCATTAAAAACATTTTCAAAAATGGCATTGAATTTTATTTCGGCACAAGAAGCTGCCGAACATATCAAGAATGGTGATAATGTAGGTTTTTCAGGATTTACCGCATCGGGTACACCTAAAGTTGTCACCGAGGCTCTTGCTGAATTAGCAATTAAAGAACATGAGGCAGGCCGCGAGTTTAAAATTAACATGTTTACCGGAGCATCAACCAACGATCATGTTGACGGTGCCCTTGCTCGTGCTAATGCAATCAATATGCGCACTCCTTATCAAAGTAGCCCCGACCTTCGCAAGCGTCTTAATGCTCACGATGCTCACTACTTTGATTTACACCTTTCGGAACTTGCTCAAAAGATGCGTTATGGTGTGTTTGGTAAACTCAATGTTGCAATCATTGAGGCTGCCGATATCAACGATAATGGTGAAATAATATTGGGTACTGGCGTGGGTATCGCTCCCACGATCGCTGCAATGGCCGATAAAATCATCGTTGAACTTAATGACGCTCTTCCCAAAACATTGCGTGGATTACACGACTTGTATCTTCCATTAGATCCTCCTTATCGTCGCGAAATTCCTATTTATAAAGCAAGCGACCGCATTGGTACTCCTGTGTTGAAGGTTGACCCTGCTAAAATCGTAGGTGTGGTTAAGACTTCGGCTAAAGATGGTGTGAAAGGTTTTGCCGAACTTGATGCTGTTACAATGCAAATTGGTGCTAATGTGTGCAACTTCCTTCTTGCCGAATTGCGTGCTGGTCGCATTCCTAAAGAATTCCTCCCAATGCAATCGGGTGTGGGTAATGTGGCTAATGCAGTGCTCCAAGGTCTTGGCGAAAGCAAAGATATTCCTCAATTTGAAATGTACACCGAGGTTATTCAAGACTCAGTGGTTGACTTGATGGAAATGGGTAAATGTAAATTTGCAAGTACCTGTTCGTTGACATTCTCTGACGATGCTATGGACCGCGTGTTTAACAATATGGAATTCTTCCAAGATAAGATTATTCTTCGCCCAGGTGAAATTTCAAATCACCCCGAAATCGTGCGCCGTCTCGGTCTTATCACAATGAATACTGCTCTCGAAGCCGACATCTTTGGTAACATCAACTCTACTCATGTGCTTGGTACAAAGATGATGAACGGTATTGGTGGTTCGGGCGACTTCACTCGCAACGCATATCTTTCAATCTTTAGCTGCCCATCGGTAACTAAAGGTGGATTGATTAGTAATGTGGTGCCAATGGTATCTCACCTCGACCATAGCGAACACTCGGTTGATGTGCTCATTACCGACCAAGGTATTGCCGATCTTCGTGGCAAAGACCCACTACAACGCGCCGAAACAGTTATCGAAAACTGTGTGCATCCCGAGTACAAACAACTCCTTTGGGATTATATCAAAATGGGCAAAGGTGGTCAAACACCTCATTCACTCAATGCTGCACTCGCATTCCACACCGAGTTTGCTGCATCGGGCGATATGCGCAATGTAGATTGGTCAAAGTTTGAATAATAACATTATAACCCTATAAGCAACTTGAGGAGATGAGTCACTGCGACCCATCTCCTTGTTTTTTATATCTAATAGCGTTATCGTGTTATCGTGTTATTGATGGATAACATGGATAACATGATATGTTGATGTTAGTAATAATTGCTGATAATGAGACTGATAGTGTTTTTTTATGCGCTATTGAGGTGTTATTGTAGCGTTATCGTGTTATCGTGTTATTGATGGATAACATGGATAACATGATATGTTGATATTTGTAATAATTGCTGATAATGAGATTGTTAGTGTTTTTAGACGCTATTGAGGTGTTATTGTAGTGTTATCGTTGTTATCGTAAAATAACACGATAACATGGATAACATAGGATATTGAGAAAATATTCACCGGCAACAGCAACAAAAATGTTTTTTTTCATTTTTGTACATTATCGCATATTTTCGGTTTTTATAGGTTGTAACTTTGCATTACACAACACAACATACACGGCATACTACTATAGGTATAGTGGTAGGGAGAGATATATATTGTAATTAATATGCTATTAATTAAATATCTATATGGGTAAAATAGAGACTATAACAATTTTGTGATTTTGTTATAGCCTCTTATAGTTTGTGCTTTATTAGCACAATAAATCTTATATTTACACCTATAGGTATAGGATATAATTATCACTATAGCAGAGATAATAGCATTTGTTGATTAGTCGTAGTTATAGTTGTGGTAAGCGTATAGGTAAAAGTAAAAACAATTGAATCGTATAGGAGTAATACACATTTGTGTTATTTGAGAGGTACTGTTATCGTGTTATCATGTTATCGTGTTATCGATGGATAACATGGATAACACAATATGTTGATATGAGTAATAATTATTGATAATGAGGTTGTTAGTGCTTTTAGGTGCTATTATGGTGTTATCGTGTGTTATTGTTGTTACCGTAAAATAACACGATAACATGGATAACGCTCTGCGATGTCAACCTTGTGAGTTGCTATTATTTCTCTTTTTGAAAAATGCGGTTGATGATTTGTGCTATTGCGCCATCGCCAGTTACATTGCACGCTGTGCCGAAACTATCCATGGCTATGTAAAGTGCTATCATCAAAGCATTGTCGGCTTCGCTAAATCCAAGTATCGAACTCAATAAACCCAATGAGGCCATAATTGCTCCACCAGGAACACCGGGAGCAGCAACGATGGTGATGCCAAGCATACATATGAAACCTGCAAACATTGAAAGGTCGTAAGCCATGCCACTTGTGAGCATTATTGCCAACGCACAGGCTACAATTTTCAATGTGCTACCACTCATGTGGATTGTGGCACATAGGGGTATCACAAAGCCTGCTACATCTTCATTTACACCATTCTTAATGGTTTGACGGAGCGTAACAGGTATTGTCGCAGCCGACGATTGAGTGCCGAGTGCAGTGAAATAGGCTGGCATCATTGTGGCAAGCGATTTGAACGGATTCTTCTTGCTGAAAAGCGCTGCAATGCAAAATTGAAGAATGAGGATGGCTATATGTAGGGCAAATATTATTGCTATGATTTTTGCAAAGGTGAGAATAATTCCACCCACTTGCCCCGAAATAGTCATGTTGAGGAATATGCCGAAGATATAAAGAGGGAGAAGAGGTATAATGACTTTTGAAATCACGAGATTGATGATGTCGCGAAAATCATTTATAACATTACGCAGATAGTTTGACGATAATTTAGCACATCCAAGGCCCAAGGTGAATGCTAAAACAAGCGCAGTCATTACGCCCATCAGTGAGGGAATAGTGACTTTAAAATATGGAGCGAGTGAGGCATCTTCGGCAATGGAAGAATTGGGCTGTATAGATATTAACGAGGGAAATAGTGTGTCGCTCACAAAGTAGGAACTAAACCCAGCAAAGAGAGTCATGCCATAGGCTATTAGCACAGTGACGAGTAGCATCTTTCCGGCACGCGAACCGATGTCGGCAATAGCAGGGGCAACAAAGCCCAAGATTATTAGCGGAATGGAAAAACCGAGTAGTTCGCTAAAAATGCCATTAAAAGTTACAAATACACGAGCCAACGCATGGGGAAACACCAAGCCAGCACCTATGCCGAGGATTATGGCTATTAATATGCGAGTGAGTAGATTGATACGGGGTAGTTTCATTGCGATAAACAATTGATTTATTAGTTACACAAAGCAAAACTAATAAAAAAATAGGTTCCCACAAAATCAATCAACGACAAATGGCATGAGTGGCATACTTTGCTATGCTTGTTTCTTGTAGGTGAGTGCGGCAAGTGTATTGAAAAATATGGCAAAAATGCCTAATGCAGCAAAGTTGGGCCATAGCTCAATGAAGGTTGTCCCTTTGAGATATACCGAGCGCAATATCTCAACGAGATAGCGAGGAGGAAGCAATAGCGTGAAACGCTGTGCCCATTGTGGCATGGAGTCGATGGGAGTGAGAAGCCCACTCAACAACATGAATATCATAACGAAAAAGAACATTACAAACATCGTTTGTTGCATAGTGTCGGAAAAGTTGGCAATAGTGATGCTAAAACCCGAGATGGTGAGGATAAACAATATTGCACCAAAGTATATTGTTGCAACCGACCCCACAGGCGAGAGACCATAAACTAATCGTGCTACAATCATGGCCACCGTTAGAACAAACAGTCCTATAATCCAGTAGGGAACAAGTTTTGATAGCGTAAAAGTTAATTTAGAGATAGGGGTAACATTTATTTGCTCAATTGTGCCACTCTCTTTTTCGCCCACGATGCTCAACGCAGGGAGAAATCCGCATATGAGAATAAACAAAATAATCATCAAGGCTGGAATCATATAATACTTATAATTTAAAGTGGGATTATATCGATTCTCGACAGTGAGCAATTCTTGAACATTTATGGGGCTTTTCTCACATTGAAGTTCGGCCAAAGCTTTGGCTATAGTTTGAACGGTATATTGCAAGCCCATGCTCCCCTTGGTGGCATTTACGGCATTGGCAGTGATGCTTATGCGCTCGGGAGTTGAGATGGTCATATCGCGTTCAAAATTGTTGGGAATTTGAACAATAATATCAATATCTCCATGTTTCAAGGCATCTAATGCAAGAGGATATTCGGCAGTAGATTGTGCTAACGAGAGATACTCCGACGCATTAATATGCGACGCAATGCGATGAGATGTCGATGAATGGTCGAGGTCAACAATTGCAATATTGACATTTCTCACATCCATAGTCATGATGAGAGGCATCAGAAGCATTACCAATATGGGGAACGCAATGATCAATCGTGGGAGGAATGAATTGCGTCGAATTTGAAGAAATTCTTTTTGTAACAACGCTATAAATACTTTCATAAGGCTATTCGAGTTTGTCGTTGAACTTTTTGAGAGATATGCCTAATAAGGCGATGGTCATGCCGAGCAGAATAGCACAATTGTGCCAAACAGCCGTGATGGCATCGCCTTGTATCATCATTTTGCGCATGGCATCAATATACCATCGGGCAGGGATAATATTTGATAATACTTGGAAGAATGATGGAAGGTTCTCGATAGGGAATAATAGTCCCGAAAGCATTAAGATGGGCATCATTAACACCATTGCCGACATCAATAATGCTGCTATTTGGGTTTGGGCAATGGTTGAAATAAGTAGCCCAAGAGAAAGGGATAGCACCAAGTAAAGCAGTGACAAAGAAAATATGCCCCAAATGCCGCCCGACATTGGAACCCCAAGCAAATATCGAGCAAGTAGAAGAATCATTACAAGCACTATACACGAAATCGTGAAATAAGGAATCATCTTGGCAAAAATGATTTTTACAGGGCGAACGGGAGAAACGAGTAAAACCTCCATTGTGCCCACTTCTTTCTCTCTAACAATAGATACCGATGTCATCATTGCACACACAAGAATGAAGATGAGACCCATAATTCCTGGAACGAAGTTATAAGCACTTTTTAATTGCGGATTAAATAACATGCGAGTTTCAAACATTGCTTGTTGCGCATCAGATTTGAGCAAGATATTCTGTAGATAGGCTGTAGCCGAGCCGGCTGTGTTTACATTTGAGGCATCAACAATCAATTGAATGAGTGGCTTTGAAGGAATTCCCGTAGAGGCTTGCTCAACACGACGGTCATAGTCGGCTGCAAATACTATGACAGCGCCAACCTCGCTTGATCGTAATTTGGAGTCTATTTGGTCGGGTGATATGTATCCACAAAAGGTGAAATATTCGTTTTGTGAAATTTGCTCCACGGCATCTTTCACCCCATCGGTGCGATTAGATGCCACTACTGCCACATTTATATTATTTACCTCGGTTGAAATAGCAAAGCCAAATAGTAACATTAGCACGACAGGAATGAGCATAACAACGAGCATTGTGCGTTTGTCACGAAGAATGTGTAACGACTCTTTTTTTACGAATGATCCAAAATTACCTTTCATGACATTTACCCTCCTCTCTTTGCTCCTCGAGCCAATGTGCGAAATACCTCATCCATCGAGTTGGCGCTATATTGCTCTTTGAGGTGTGTAGGCGTGTCGAGAGCACATATTTTGCCATCAACCATTATTGACACCCGTGAACAATACTCGGCTTCATCCATGTAGTGAGTGGTGACAAATATAGTTGTTCCATTTTCGGCGGCTTTATATATTAGTTCCCAAAACTGGCGGCGAGTAATGGGATCAACTCCACCGGTGGGCTCGTCGAGAAAAATTACATCGGGATGGTGAATTGTAGCAATTACAAACGATAGTTTTTGTTTCCATCCCAGTGGTAATGACCCTACAAGAGTATTGCGCTCCGACATGAAGTTGAGTTGATTAAGTAACTCGGTTGCGCGCTCCTCGGTTTGCTTTTTTGAAAGGCCATATATGCTAGCAAATAGGCGCATATTTTCCCACACAGTGAGGTCGTTATATAGCGAAAATCGTTGGCTCATGTATCCTATGTGGCGTTTTATCTGTTCGCCATTTCGCATCACATCAAAACCTGCAACAGTGCCACTTCCCGAAGAGGGATAACTTAATCCA
The DNA here is from genome assembly GCA_045637505.1 of Muribaculaceae bacterium. GTDB lineage: Bacteria > Bacteroidota > Bacteroidia > Bacteroidales > Muribaculaceae > RGIG4079. The sequence goes on from JAZTZO010000020.1 coordinate 140,403, forward strand.
CATAGCATGCGCATCGCAGTAGTTTTTCCGGCACCATTTGCACCAAGAAAACCAAAGATTTCACCTCGTTGCACATCAAACGAAATGTTATCGACCGCCACGAAGTTGCCAAATTGCTTGGTGAGGTTTTTTACCGATATTACTATGTCGCTCATCTTTTCATCAATTTAATAAACACATCTTCGATAGTGGGTTTGATTGATTTTATGATAAAATCATCTATGTGATTAAATTCTGATTCAAATTTGCTCACATCAAAATTGGTGTTTGCAACCAAGTGGTGCCATTCGCCCGATGGGTAACAATCAATCACTCCTTGAGCATTGCGCGCCGATTCTAATAACGCGAGCATATTGTTTGCCCTTATGCCGTAGATAGGGGCGTCAAATTGCTGAACAATGCCTTGTGGCGTGTCAATGCTCAATATGCTCCCCTCATTACAAAGAGCAATGCGGTCGCATCGACTGGCCTCATCCATGTAAGGGGTGGAGACAAGAATAGTGATGCCTTGAGTTTTAAGAGTGGCAAGCATATTCCAAAATTCGTTGCGCGAAACGGCATCAACACCCGTGGTGGGTTCATCTAAAAATAAAACGCTTGGACGGTGAACTAATGCGCAAGAGAGAGCAAGTTTTTGTTTCATACCACCCGATAGTTTGCCGGCTTTACGAGAGCGAAATGACTCAATTTGTGAGTAAATAGGTGCAATGAGGTCGTAGGAGTCCTCGATTTTTACGCCAAACAATGCGGCAAAAAATTGCAAATTCTCTTCAACCGACAAGTCGGGGTATAGTGAGAATCGGCCGGGCATGTAGCCCACTCGCGAACGAATTAATCGATAGTCTTTCACCATATCGAGCCCATCGATTTTGGCACTCCCCTCATCGGGGTTGAGTAGAGTGGTAAGAAGGCGAAAAAGTGTGCTTTTCCCAGCTCCGTCGGGACCTATAAGCCCAAAGAGCTCGCCTTGTTGCACCTCAAACAATATGTTTTTGAGGGCTTGCACTTTGCCATAACTTTTTGACAAATTATGTATCTCTATGGCATTCATGTTATAACTTCACTTCGCCTGTAAGACCTATTTTAATGCGACCATCGTTTTTAACAGCAATCTTAACTGCATAAACAAGATTGGCGCGAGAATCTTTGGTTTGTATGGTTTTAGGAGTAAATTCGCTCTCTGAAGAAATCCATGTGATGCGGCCTTTGTAATCATATCGTTTGTCGCCACCAAAGTCGGCAGTAACAGTAACAGTATCACCGAGTTTAATGTCGGCCAATTGGTCCGAAGTAAAGTAAGCACGAAGATACACATTTTCAAGGTCGGCAATCTTCATGAGAGGTTTACCCACTGTGGCAAGTTCGCCGCTTTCGACATATTTGACCAATACAGTGCCATTAATGGGCGATGAGATGTTGCATTTCGCAATTTGGTCATCAAGCGCTGCAATCTGAATATCCAATGCAGTAGAATTATCTTTGATAGTTAAGTTTGTGTTGTTGAGATTAGAGAGTGTGGCTTCTAATTGGCTCTCAAGCACGCGTATGTGTGCCTCTATGTCGTCGTGTTGTTTTTGAGTAGAAGCGCCGTCGCGCAACATATTGTCCACGCGTTTGAGTTCATCTTTTTGCTTTGAGATTTGACTTTTAAGAGAAGCAACTTGTTTTTTTACATCGGGGCGAGAATTAAGTATAGCCGATTGTTGAGCCTTTAATTGCTGGCGTTTAAGATCGAGTTGAATATTGTCAATAACTCCTACTTGCTTGCCAGCTTCAACGGTTGAACCTTCCGACACATCAAATTTGAGAATTTTGCCTGCACCTTCGGCCGAAACAACTACCTCGGTAGCCTCAAATGTTCCTTGTGCATCAAATTGAGCCTCTTCGCCACACGATACCATGAGCAACGCAATGGCTAAATATGCTATATGTTTCATATCTTATTGATTTAAAATGTTTTTTAAGTTATATATTGCTTGTAGTAATTCTATCTCGTGAGTGCTGCGATTGAGTGAGGCAGTGGTCTCATCGGTAATCTTGCGAAGCAAATCGGTGGCATCAATTACTCCGTTTTTAAGTTGAGATTCGGCTGCCATTCTCACATTGCTTCGTAGTTTAACGATGCGACTGTCTTCTTCAATGGTTTTGCGCAGTCTTATAATCTCCTCGTCGTAATGGGTTGTTTGGATTTCGGTATTGAAAAGAAAAACATCTCGTTGAATATCTATTTGTTTTTGCGCGATATTAAGTTTTTCAATATTATTATCTTTAGTGTAGAAAGCGCCAAAATTCCACGACATTTTTACTCCGATAATAGCATTTAGACTCCAGTCGGCCGAGCGCATACTCTTAAACATATCCATTCCAGGGTAACCATAATATCCTTGAGCAAAAGCACTCACTTGTGGCATAAGAGAAGCATTGAGGGCATTGCGTTGAGCCTCGATTTTATTTTTTTGAGCATTAAAGAAATCCAATTCAGGTCGTGCCGATGTGCGACTATTGATGCTTGTCATTGTTGGTCGTTCTAACTTTTCAGAGGTGAGAGTCTTCCCTATAAAAGTTTCTAACATGTGTCGATAACTTGCGCGCGATGATTCGAGCTGGTTAAGGGTTTGCTTTGATGTTAATAGTTCGGCTTCAATTATATCCACATCTGCTTGAGTTGCCACTCCGTTATTGTGATAAGTGCGCATGCGTGAAAGGTTGTTGTCGAGCAAGGCAATTAATGCATTGGTTTGTGATATGCGCTCCTCAAGGAGTAATATGCCGAAATAGATATTGTTGACGCGTGCTTGTAGGTCGTAGAGCGAAACATCGGTATGCAGGCGTTGTTCGTTTGCCTCGGCGATTGTTATAGCCTTTGATGCTTTTGATTTGCCCCCGTCCCAAATGTTTTGCGACACATCAATACCTATCTTATATTGATCTTTTCTAATCCCCACCATATCCATTCCGTTGGCTTGCATAATAGATTTAAATGCCTCGGGGTAGGTGGGCGTAGCCGATTGGTAAGATGCTTGCCCCGATATTGAGATTTGAGGGAGCCAAGCTTTTGCGGCATTTGATAAGTTGTATTGCTCGGTAAGTGAGATTAGGTCATATTGCTTAATCTCGGGATAGTGCTCGCTTGCAAGTTTGTGGCACTCCTCGAGTGATTGAGCATGCGATGAAGATATTGCAACTAATATCATGCTGCATAATAAACAAAAATGCTTCATAATTTTATCTATTAAATTTTTTTACAAAGATATATGAGTGTTGGTGATGAAAAAATGTCAATTATATTCATAAATTGAGTAAAATACACCTTTTTGGTTTTAAAACGACTATATTTCAGCGATTTGTTTAGGCAAAATTATTATCTTTGTGAAGTAAATAAGCTTGATTATATGGGAAACGATTTGTATTTTGGACTCTATCTTTGTGTGAGTGGAGTGTGTGAAATGAAGGTGAATGATCGGTTGTGTAAACTTAATGCCGGAGATGCATTTGTGAAATCTCCACTTGTGCAGATAAATAAATTAAAGGAATATGATAATTTTGAGGTTGTAACTATTTTTGAAGAGGATATGGAAGTTCTTGCTCCTATTGCCGAAAAAAATATTGAGGTAGCGCAAGAGTTTGTGCGACAAAATAAGTTTTATAGCACTTGTAATGAACAGGAGCAGTTAATACTTTTGCGAAATAAGCAACATATCGATGAGTATAAACAAGAATTGTCAAAATCAGATATCTCGGCCAAACAATATCAAGTTATAAAGAGTATAATAATATTGATGGAGCAGGCTTCTATATTGGAGTATTCAAAAATATTTTTGCGCCAAAACGATTTCATTCAAGAGGAGAAAGATAAGGGTAGAGATATTATGATTAAATTTGTTTTCTTGTTGTTTCAGCATTTTAAACGCCACAGACAGGTCAAATTCTATGCCGATGCGTTAAATTTTTCTCCTAATCATTTCACGAGAATCATCAAGAGTGTGTCTAATCGCACTCCATCGGAGTGGATTGCGGTTGTGACAATAAATCAAGCAAAGAAGTTGTTGCGAATGAGCAACCTATCAATAAAAGAGGTGGCACAAGAATTGTCCTTCCCCGAGCAATATACATTTCGTAAATATTTTAAACTATATACAGGCATTTCTCCCAAAGAGTTTAAATTATTGCATTCATAAATGTTTTTTGTGTGGGTTGGTGTATAAACTAAAATTGTGTATCTTTGTGCCTTATTTAATTTTTTAAAATATATCTAATGAAAAAACTAATTTTTAGCTTGGCTGTTGCGTTATTGGCAACGGTGGCAACAGTCAGCGCTCAAACTACAATCTACGCCTATCGTAGTTGGCAAAATGTACAGGGTAAGGTTGTTACAGGCCCTATTAAGTACCACAGTAATAATCCCCGTGCAGTAACACTTATTGCCGACCAAAGTAAGTTGGGTAATGTTTATGCAGGTGCATATTATAACTATAAATGGTATGCTCAAGTAACAAAACCAGGCACTCAATCAACTGTTGAAGGTCTTTACACTATCGACCTCGAAACTGGTGAACGCACATTAATCGTGAGCGGTGGCACTCAATTACACGATATGACCTACGATCACCAAACTAATACTATGTTTGGCTTGCGTTCAACAAAAACATTGGTGAAAATAAATTTATCGACTGGTGCATTGGCTACAGTTGGCACATTTGATGCATCGGGTACAGCAGCCGAAATGTTGGCTATCGCGTGTGATGCCAACGGACAAATGTATGGTGTGAGCCCCGATGGTAATCTCTATAAAATAGATAAGAGCACAGCTAAAGTATCGGCTGTGGGTGTACTTGGATATGGTCCAAGTTATACTCAAAGTATGGAGTTTGACCGTTATACCAATAAGTTGTATTGGGCCGATAACGGCACATATGCACTCTTTGAGATTAATACTAAAACTGGCGAAGCAATACCTGTGCAATTTATAGGTAAAGAGGGCTATGATAGCACCAACAGTATGGTTATTCCATGGATTAATGCTCCAGTTGGAAGCCCTGACCGTGTAACTAATCGTAAATCGTTGTCAAGTGGTAGCGATGTCACAATCTCATGGGTTAATCCATCAGTTGATATTCAAGGTAATGCTATGGCCGATTTCTTGGGCGTGAAAATTTATCGCGATGATGCATTGTTGGCTACTGTAAATTATTCTATTGCCGATGCCGGAAAGGATGTGTCGTATGTAGATAACGGTGTGTCAGCAGGTACTCATCGTTATCGCATTGTTCCTTTTAATAGCAAGGGTGATGGTGGTGCTGATAGCGATCCATTAGAGGCATATGTTGGTGCAAATGCTCCTGGCGCAGTGGTTGACTTCAAAGTAGCTCAAGGTGATAGCAAAGCCCTTTTGTCGTGGAGTGCTCCTGTAAAGGGTGCATTTGGTGGCGAATACGACCCTTCAAGTGTGACAAAATATGTGATAAATCGCATTTCGGGTTCGGTTTCTACTAAATTTGAAACAACTCAAACTTCATATAGCGATGCTCCATCGTTTGGTACTTACACTTATTCGGTTTATGCTGTTAATAACGTAGGTAATGGTGTGGTTACAACTTCGGCTCCTATCATGGTTAAACCTGCCGATTGGATTGTGATGACAACAGGCGAAGCAGTTGTTGAAAATGGTAAGTCATATACATTCTATGATGCTGGTGGTCCTAAAGCAAGTTATCCAAATTCTGAAAACGATACACTCGTAATTCGTCCAACAAGCGCTAATGGCGTTGTTAAGGTTGAATTCCAAAATTTTGACATCGAACCATATGATAAATTGACTATCTTCAATGGTTCAAGTGTAGCCGCTCCTAAAATCGGTGAGTATTCGGCAACAATTGTTCCATTTGACTTGAAATCGTTGGAGTCAACAAGTAGCGATGGTGCATTGACTTTTGTGTTTGAGTCAGATATCATGGACCGATATACAGGTTGGGTTGCAACAGTGACATCTACCGAAAAAAGTGCTCATGACTTGGAATTGAGCGCATTCACTGGCGAACTTTATGCCGAGCAAGGTGCCGTGTCGAAGTATGAAGCGAAAGTGCTTAATAAGGGAGCATCGCTCGTAGCAGCTGCCGATTATAAAGTTGTTGTAAAAGATGCTAATGGCACAGTAGTAGCACAGGCTGCCGGTGTTGATGTTGCTCCTGCTGCAATGGCAAATATTGAGGTGGAAATCACTCATCAAAGTGTGGGCGAAATGAAACTTACAGCCACTATTGAATGTGCCAAAGATGAAAATACAACAAATAACATTGCCGTTCACGATGTAAATGTTGTTGCTAAAGGTAGCAAATTTGTTCAAATAGGTAATGGTGACGATGAATTCCTCGTGTGTCCTGCTTCATTTATGTCGCATCAATCGGTGTCGCAAACACTTTATTATGCCGAAGAGATAGGCGTTGAAAGCGGTGTGCTCAAAATGATCTCATTCCCATATTATGAGGTAACAAGCAACTATCCCGATGTACCAGTAAAAGTGTGGGTTGCCGAAACCGATAGAACCGACCTTCGCGCATCAAACCTCAAATCAGATGAAATGACATTGGTATTTGAGGGCAATGTGCCTGTGAAAACTACCGATAAGGAATGGACTATCCAATTCCCCGAAGGATATGAATATAAAGGTGGTACGCTTGCTATAATGGTGTTTAAAGATGCTCCTGGAACTCAATTTGAGGGTGTAACTTTCCAAGGTGACTACTGCTATGATATCGCTAACGCTCCTTTGCGCACTCGTTTCGACTCCCCATGGGATGATACCGAAACTATTGACCACAATGCACTATTTGGTTGGGATTGCGAAAAACATCTTCCTACAACCAAAATGCTCTTCTTGCCATCGGCAGGGGTAGAAGGTGTAGTGGTTGACGATGTAAATGCTCCTATTGAATATTATAACCTTCAAGGTGTGAAAGTAGCCCGTCCATCAAACGGCATCTTCATAAAGGTTCAAGGAAGCAAAGTGTCAAAAGTAATTGTAAAGTAATTGAATATTGAGAGATAATCTCTCATTGTTCTCAATAACAAAGCGAGCAATCCATGCAGGGTTGCTCGCTTTTGTGCTTAATTAGAAGGATAGTTAAAAACTTCGTTTTTTTCTTGCATTTGCATTTTGCTTGCATTATCTTTGCATCAATCTTATGGGAGGCAAAGAGTTGTCCTTTTCCATAGGAGATATATTTAGGAAGCGTTTTTAGCTTTATCCTTCATCTGAAATTCGCCAAATTTTAATCGGTAGGGTTAAGCAGTTTAAGACGTTCATGTTTGTCGTATATCTATTTCCCTAAAAGGGTCGAGATATTCGATAAAGCGTGGGAGTGGACTGTTTATTACCGATTGGGCGTTTGGCGATGCCTCAGATGAAATAGACTGAACAATGTCCTACGCTTTCTGTTTTATAAATAATTTTAATGCCAAATTAGGGGACGTAGGAGGCACACAAAATAACATGTGTATGCAAAATTTAAAATTGGTACTTTTGGTATTATCATTATTGTTCTCTTGTAAAGTCATTTCGGCTCAAACAGCCGAACAGAATTTTAATAAAGGAGTGAATTATTATAAGGCGGGAAATTATACAGAAGCAGTAAAATGGTATCGCAAAGCTGCGAATCAAGGACAAGCCGAAGCACAATTTGCTCTTGGGGAGTGCTATCTTGAAGGCTATGGAGTGCCGGAAGACGACGTCGAAGCGGTGAAATGGTTTCGCAAAGCAGCAGAGCAAGGACATGCCAAAGCGCAATTCCTACTTGGGATGTGCTATTTTGAAGGCTATGGAGTGCCGGAAGACTTCACCGAAGCAGTGAAATGGTTTCGCAAAGCAGCCGAGCAAGGATTAGCCGAAGCACAATTTGCTCTTGGGGTGTGCTATGCTAAAGGCTATGAGGTGCCGGAAGACTTCACCGAAGCAGTGAAATGGTTACGCAAAGCAGCAGAGCAAGGACTTGTCGAAGCGCAATATGCACTTGGGGGGTGCTATGCTAAAGGCTATGGGGTGCCGGAAGACTTCACCGAAGCAGTGAAATGGTTTCGCAAAGCAGCAGAGCAAGGAGATGCCGAAGCGCAATATGCACTTGGGGAGTGCTATGCTAAAGGCTATGGAGTGCCGGAAGACGACGCCGAAGCAGTGAAATGGTATTGTAAAGCGGCAGAGCAAGGATATGAAGAAGCAGTGAGATGGGTTCTCGAAGCAGCAGAGCAAGGACATGCCAATGCGCAATATATACTTGGGAATTGCTATGCTAAAGGCTATGGGGTGCCGGAAGACTTCACCGAAGCAGTGAAATGGTTTCGCAAAGCAGCCGAGCAAGGATTAGCCGAAGCGCAATTTGCTCTTGGGTATTGCTATTACAAAGGTTTTGGGGTTCCGGAAAACTATGCCGAAGCGGTGAAATGGGCTCGCAAAGCAGCAGAGCAAGGATTAGACGAAGCTATTGATAGTTTAAAAGATATAGAGGAGAAGTAAGAATATCGTTAAATTAAAATAAGAATAAACGATAATTCAAAAGGATTATAATTACAAAAAAATCTCAATCGCTAATGCGGTTGAGATTTTGAGTGTTGTTTTATATTGTTGTTTAGAACATAAATGTAGCAGAGGCAACGGCACGATGATTGTCTACAGAATGTGTGTTGATGATTTTACCATTGGCTTTGTTGAGGTCGCCATACCATGCTGTAGTGTAGTTATATTCAACGCCAAAACGCCAGTGTGGGAGGTTGTAGGTAACTTCGGCCGAGCCACAAACGATTTGGTCAACATCGACACCTGTACCGATGAGGCTTGACACTTCTTTGGTTGTGCCGAGGTTTTTCATGTAGCCACCAAATACTCCTACTTTCCATTTCTTACCCCACACTATGTTTATCCACGATGACGAGTTGTAGGTAGGGGTATATGATTGTTGGCCGGTAATGGGGTCAATGTCGCACACACCGTAACCACCAAGCATAGATGTCTGTGTGAGGTTAGATGCGAGGGTGCTTTTTGCTGCAAATTGCCACATAGGAGTGGTGTATTTAGCGTGAATTTCGCCCGAAACCGAGGTGATGCGTTCATCTACTTTATAGGTATTGCCATTGACTGTGGCTTGAGTGCGAGGCACGAGCGAAGTCATGTCGGCACCAGCACCTACGATGAGGTTACTTGTTTTATAGTCGGCACCAAAATGAATTTCGGGGACACAACTATTTTTGATATATTTGTTGCTTTTTACGCTCTTGGTGTTATCATTTTCGTCAGGACCAACAGATAGGAATTGCGATTGCCACACTGCCGACGCTGTGAGTTGAAGCCCTTTGTGATTGAAACGATAACGCACTTGTGGGGCGCGGCTAAATGGTTGGAATGGCGCGCCAGTGTTGAGGTTGAGCATTTGTGGTGATACCTCGCCAAAGAATGGGTGCCATGTTTGACCAGCAAGAACCGATGATTTGCCCCAGTTGAAATTGAAATAAGCGTGGCGTAGGCGAATGAGTGAAAGGGTAGTACCTGAGCCACGGAAGTCAAATTCAATCTTTGCCGATGTCTTTGCGCTGCCCAATTTAGGCCCGTTTACATCAAGCCCAAGACGAGAGTATAAAAGATAGAAATTGCTGTTGTCTTGGTCGTTGAGGTCATTGCCTTCTGCATCTAATTTGATGTCCATAGGGTAGCTGTAGAATAGGCCGTCAACGCTTTCTACATTGGCGCGAGTGTTATAAAACAAGTCGGCACGCACTTGGCCATAGATTTTTAATTTAAAGCCATTTTTTGATTCTACTTCCTCGGCAATGCTGTTGAATGCGATGAGAGAAAGAGAAAGTAGTAAAAATAATTTTTTCATAATTAAAGCAAAAATAAAAAGAAGCTGTAACGATAAATGAAACAGCTTCTTTTGTATAGTTAATTTAAATGTTATCCACCAATAAATCCGTTAGAACCGAGAACGATGAGCATGATGTAACCAATCACAAGACCAACAACGCCCATGATAATACCAACTTTGGCCATATCTTTTTCTTGAATCAAGCCAGTTGCTTGAGCCATTGCATTGGGAGGTGTTGAAATAGGAAGAATCATACCTAAAGAAGATCCGATAGCAACACCAATCAACAATGTTGATACGCCACCGAGTGGAGCCAATTGGGTAGCCATACTACCACCTGCTACTGCCAAGATTGGAACCAAAAGGTTGGCTGTCGCTGTGTGAGAGATGAAGTTGGCCATTGCGTAGCAGATGAGGCCTGAACCGATAATTACGAGGATTGGTGACCAGGTGTCGAATGGAATTGATGAGATGATGTGAGTTGCTAAGCCAGTTTGGTTTAATGCTACACCAAGAGCAAAACCACCGGCTACCATCCAAAGCACACCCCAGCTAATTTCTTCAAGGTCGCGACGAGTAATAACGCCGATGATACAGAATACACCCACAGGGAGCATTGCCACTACATTAGAGTTTACACCAGTAACTTTATCGAATACCCAAAGGAGTACTGTCAAGGCAAATACTACATAAACGGTGATTGAACGCCAGTCTTTTTTAGCTTCACCTTTAATGTCGAGGTGGATAGTTTTTTGTTTGAATGGGAATAATTTCAATAACACTACCCATGAGATGAACACAAGGAGAAGAGTGAAAGGAATCATGAATGCCATCCATTCACCAAAACCGATGTTCATGTTCATACCTTCGGGATCGTTGAGATATTTCAAAGCGATTGCGTTAGGAGGTGTACCGATAGGAGTACCCATACCACCAATGTTGGCTGCAACTGGAATTGCAAGAGCCAAGCCAATTTTACCTTTACCATCGGCAGGAAGTGCTTTAAGCACAGGAGCCAAGAATGTGAGCATCATAGCAGCTGTTGCAGTGTTGCTCAAGAACATTGAAAATACAGCAGTAACAGTGATGAACCCTAATAATACATATTTTGATTGAGTGCCGAAAGGCTTTAACATCACTTTGGCAAGCTTGACATCAAGACCTGTTTTAGTGGCAGCAATAGCGATGATGAAACCACCAATGAAAAGCATGATGATAGGGTCGGCAAAACAAGCCATCAATGATTTGTAGCTTGTGAGCGTTCCCAATGTTTCGGGTGCGATACCTTCGCGGAAGAACCACAAACTACTGTCGGATGTGGCAAAAAGCAACAATACAACCACAAATGTTGAGGTGGTCCATGCTGGGATTGCGTTGAATACCCACATCAAAGTTGCAAATGCGAAGATTGCAATTACACGTTGTTCTACTAAAGTGAGACCTTCAATGCCGAATGATGTTGTTGGGATAGCCCATAGGACAATCATAGTGATTGAGGCAATGAGGATTTTTGTGAGGCGTGAAGCCAATAGCTCGGTTGACAATAATTTTTGGAGTTTTTGGCGTTGAAGCGCCTCCATCAAATGCGAACCATGAAATCGTTTAAACATAATATATATATTAATTAATAGTTTTTGTTCTGAAATTACAATAAATCTCTGATTTACACCCTTTAACGTTGTCGCAACAGGGAGGGTGGCAAAAACGAGTGCAAAGTTACGGCTTTTTTTTGGATTTGTGACCAATTTTTTAGATTTGTTTTGATTTTTGTTGGGTTAAAAGATGTGATTTTGGAAACTATTGATAGTGTGTGGGTGTTTTTGCTTCAGTAAATAAATTTTATTGTAAAAAGTGTATATTATGGAAGTAGTAGTTAATTTGTTTAGAGAATATCCCTCATTGGCGATATTTTTGACCATTGGTGTAGGTTTCTGGATAGGGAAACTGAAGTATAAATCGTTTTCGCTCGGCACGGTGACCTCGGTGTTGCTGGTGGGGGTAGTCGTGGGACAAATGAATATCCCCATCTCGGGGCCGTTAAAATCGGTGTTTTTCCTTCTGTTTTTGTTTGCCATTGGTTATAGTGTAGGTCCACAATTCTTTCGCTCGTTGCGAGGCTCGGGGTTGAAACAAGTGGGGTTTGCAGTAGCATTGTGTGTGGTGTGTCTGGTGGTAACTTTTGTTATAGCTAAACTATTTGGCTATTCGCCCGGAGAGGCCGCTGGATTGTTGAGTGGTGCTCAAACTATTTCGGCAGTAATAGGTGTGGGAGGTGATACTATTTCTACGCTCAACGCTTCGGCTGCCGATAAAAAGATGTGGACCGATATGATTCCGGTGTGTTATGCTGTAACATATATCTTTGGAACAATTGGCTCGGCATATATTCTTGGAAATATTGGCCCTCGATTGCTTGGCGGATTGGAAAATGTGAAAAAACAAACGGCACAACTTGCTTTGCAACTTAACCAAAGTAGCATTGCAAATGACCCTGCCTATATCGATTCAAATCGCCAGGTTGTATTTCGTGCCTATCGTGCCGAATCGTCTTATTTCGATACCACGCGCACAGTGGCTGAAATTGAGGCTTATATCAAGAAGATGAATCGCCGTGTATTTGTAGAACGATTACGCATCGATGGCAAGATTGTAGAGCCCGATTTTACTACAAGGGTGAAAAAAGGCGCTGAAATAGTGTTGAGTGGACGCCGTGAATATGTAATTCAAGATGAAAGTTGGATTGGTCCTGAAGTTGCCGATAATGAATTGTTATCGTTCCCCATGGAGCAAGTGAGAGTGATGCTGACCAAAAAGACTGTTGATGGTATTACTGTTGACCAATTACGCATGAAGCCTTTTATGACTGGCGTGATAATCAAAAGTATAAGCCGTGGTGGCGTTGAGATTCCAGTGCTTGCACAAACCGAGTTATGCGCAGGAGATTTAGTCACTATCAACGGACTTGCGCGTGAGGTTAATATTGCTGCACCTCAAATGGGGTATGTAGATCGCCCAACTAATCAAACCGACCTCGTGTTTGTGGGTTTGGGTATTGTTATAGGAGGAATCGTTGGTGCTTTAACCTTGCACCTCGGTGGTGTGCCCATAAGCCTCAGCACAAGCGGTGGCGCTTTGATAGCAGGATTGGTGTTTGGATGGCTTCGTTCAAAGCGTCCAACATTTGGAGGCATTCCTCAACCAGCACTTTGGATTCTTAATAACTTAGGGTTGAATATGTTTATCGCAGTAGTGGGTATCACAGCCGGCCCTACATTTATTCAAGGTATTGAAAAGGTTGGTTTTATGTTGTTTGTTGCTGGAGTACTTGCTACATCTATTCCTCTATTTGTCGGGTTGTGGATGGGAGCAAAGATATTCAAATTCCACCCTGCAATAAATCTTGGTTGTTGTGCCGGTGGTCGCACCACAACTGCAGCACTCGGTGCAATACAAGACTCACTTCAAAGCTCAATACCTGCAATGGGCTATACTGTGACATATGCCGTGGGTAATACGCTGTTGATTCTTTGGGGTGTGGCCATTGTGTTGCTGATGGCATGAAGTTGATTCATAATTTATAATTCGTAATTCATAAAAAAAAGATTGTATGGAAAATAAAAAAAGCAACTGTAATTGTACAGAAAAAAGAAAATTTGAACGAGAACTTGAAAAAATGAGTCCGTTTGAGATAAAAAATAAGTTGATTGCTATGGCGCAAGAAGATGCTCGCAAATCGTCGGCAATGTTTCTTAATGCAGGCCGAGGAAATCCCAACTGGGTGGCCACTACACCACGAGAAGCATTCTTTTTGTTGGGGAAATGGGCTTTAGCAGAGTGTCATCGCACAAAAGATGTGGGTAATGGTATTGCAGGTATTCCTTCACGTGAGGGGTGTGGTGAACGATTCAGGACTTTCCTTGAGGTGCATCGCAATTACGATGGTGCTGAATTGTTGCGAGGTGCATTTGAATATCTAATTGTAAATCACAACGTAGATCCTAATGATGTGGCTCATGAGTGGGCCGAGGCTGTGATTGGTGACCAATATCCTACACCCGACCGCATTCTTCATTGCACCGAACTATTGGTGCGTGATTATCTCGCAAAGGAAATGGGAGGTTGCCAATGCGATGATGATTGTGAATGCAACGAGGGCAAGGATTGTGGTTGCGAATGCAAGAGCAAGGTTTATGACCTATTTGCCGTAGAGGGAGGCACTGCTGCGATGTGTTATGCATTTGACTCTTTGTTTGAAAATCGATTGCTCAAAAAAGGGGATACCATCGCAATTATGACACCGGTATTTACTCCTTATCTTGAAATTCCTCATCTCGAACGGTTTGGGTTTAATGTGGTGAATATCAGTGCCAATAAGATAGAGGAAGATGGATTGCATTATTGGCAGTATCCCGATGAAGAAATTGATAAGTTGCGTGATAAAAATGTGAAACTCCTTTGCGTGGTAAATCCCAGCAATCCACCATCTTACACTTTGTCGCAGCACGCATTAGACCGCATTGCCGATGTGGTGCATAAAGATAATCACGACTTGATGATTATTACCGACGATGTGTATGGCACTTTTGTTCCCGATTTTAAATCGTTGATGTACCGATTGCCACACAATACCATGACAGTCTATTCATTCTCAAAATATTTTGGAGCAACTGGGTGGCGCCTTGCGGTAATAGCTCTTAATCAGTTAAATATCTTTGACGCGCTCATAGAGCATCTTTGCGACAAGGACAAAAAAGCATTGAATACTCGCTACGGCTCATTGACACTTGAACCCGAAAAGATGAAATTTATTGATCGCATGGTGGCCGATAGTCGCATGGTGGCTCTTAATCACACTGCAGGACTCTCTACTCCACAGCAAATGCAAATGTCGCTCTTCGCCGCATATTCGCTTCTTGATAGAGAAAATGTGTATAAAACGCGTATGCAAACGATTATTAATAACCGACTTGATGCGTTGTGGAAAACTACAGGCTTCACTCTCAAGTCCGACCCTTTGCGAGCAGGATATTATTCAGAAATGGATATAATGGTGTGGGCTAAGCATATCTATGGCAACGAGTTTTGTGAATATTTAGCCAAGAATTATGAACCACTCGACTTTGTGATACGCCTTGCCAACGAAACGGCTGTAGTGTTGTTGAATGGCGACGGCTTTGCTGGACCCGATTGGTCGGTACGCATCTCACTTGCTAACCTCGACCGCAAATCCTACCTACGCATAGGCACAGCAATACGCTCAATCCTCAACGAATACCATAGCGAATTTCGCAATGACGGGAAATCGGCTGAGAAATAAAACGCTACAATTACTCTAATCAAATTATGCAAATCGCATTATTCGATTTGCATAATTTGTGTAAAAGAATGTGTAAAATGGGATGATAATTAAATTACAATAGTTTCAGGATAAGATGTTCACATGTTGGGATGGAGGTAGAGGTGAAGTAGTTGGGAGATAATTATGATTTGTTATTCCATACGCATTGGTGTATTATGTTATCGCTTATGCCAGCTTCTTTTAATTTGTTGGCTATTGAGATCCTCTCATTATATATAGTATCATTCTCATATATTTTCTCAATGAAAAAATCTATTGCGTTGAATATTCGCTTAAAGCCTTCTTGATTGTTTATATCTATGCCACTAAACGAACTTCTGTCTTTGTGTAATGATAAATAGTATAGACCTCCTATTATCAACGCAGTTAATGCAGCTATGTCAATACCTTTTTCTTTGAAATGATCTTCGTAAGATTTTACTAATGGTAGAATATGTGTCTCTCGCAATATTGCTGTTCTTATAGTGGTATTGTTGTTGTCTGCAACTTCCCATCTAAGAAGCTCAAGCATTATAGAATCGTTATTTAGTTCTTGAAACAGATGTTGGAGAATTTTGTTCAGCGTCTCTTTGTGAGTCGCTTGATGCTTAATGTCTTTTAATATGTCGCTAAACCAATAGTCATATTTTTTTACAAATTCGCTCATAAAAGCCTCAAGGTTTTCATAGTGATTGTAAAAGACAATAGGTTCTATTTTTGCAAGTTTTATAATGTCCGTTACTAAAACATTAGAAAATCCATTGAGTTTTATTTGTTCGATAGCTGCATTATTAATGCTCTCAATAATGCTTGCTTTAGTTCTTCTTGGTCGTCTTTTCTTCCCGTCGGTCATATAATAAAAAGAGCATAATTTAATAATGATAAATAATAGCGATTATACTATACAAATATAGTCATTTTTTTAAAGATATACGAGGATTGTAAATTTACTTATGAAAAAATACAATAGTGATTGTATAAAATGTGCGATTGAAAGCTGGTATTTTGCAAATAATTGTTATATTTGTGGATTATATACAATAAGTATTGTATATAATATTTCTAAAATGGAGGATATAAGAAAGATTATAGAGAAATGAAAAAGAAATTGTTAGTACTAATATTATTTATCTGTATGGGCGTTTGTTCATATTCTCAAATATGTTCATTTGATGCCGTAACTTCTGAATATGGTCAATTAAGGACTATCTTAGGAGAAAGTTGGGATAAAGTTGATTCATTAAGTGTGACTGGTCCAATTAATGCTACAGACTTCCGAACAATGTGGGAATGTGCATTTTATGGTAATCTAAGTGTGCTTAATTTAGAAAAAGCACAAGTTGAAAATAATAAAATTCCTGATTATGCATTATCTGATGTAAATAAGCAATACTGGGAAGTAGATCAAACAATCTATTTGGGAATAAAAAAAATAATGCTTCCGGATAATATTGTTGAAATAGGCAAATCGGCATTCAATTATATGCAATTGGAAGAAATCAATTTGCCGGAATCTTTACGTAAACTTAATATATATAGTTTTGCAAATTGTCATTGGCTAAATGTTGATCCACTTATTATTCCGGAAGGAGTAATAGAAATACCAGCTCAATGTTTTGTTAATTGCCAAAACTTCAAGAAATTGGTATTGCCTTCTACACTTCGTAAAATAAAACAATGTGCATTTTATAATACTCGTATGGAAGAGGTTGTTTTTCGTGAAGGGTTGGAATGTATAGAAAATGCAGCATTTCATGGTTCAGGGGAATTAAAGAAAGTTTTATTGCCAAATACTTGTTTGGAATTAGAAGGATTTGTGTTCAGTTTGTGTGATAGTTTAAAAGAACTTCGATTGCCTGACGGTATTAAAAAAATACCAGCCAACTTTGCTTCATATTGCAATGTGCTTGAAAAAGTGAATATACCAGAAAACGTTGAAATCATTAGTGATTATGCTTTTCAATGGTGCTTTGCATTAAAAAATATCAAATTCCCAGAAGGACTAAAAACAATAGGTCATACCACTTTTCATTATTGTAATCCTGATTCTATAGTTTTTCCTGAATCATTACAATATATAGGTGGAGGGTGTTGTAGATATTGGAAAAATCTCAAAACGATTTATTCAAAATCACTAATTCCTCCATTTTGCGATGAAGATCCTGATAATTCTGGGGTTTATTCTTTTGGGGGACTTACATCTACTGATATACCCGTTTATGTTCCCGTAGGTTCGGCTGATTTATATCGCAATGCGCAAGGGTGGAGTTATTTTAATAACTTTATCGAGACGGATGAATTCCCTGAAGCTGGTATATATGGAGTAAAAATAGACATCCCAAATCAATCAAAAGTATATTGGGCTAATGGGAGTCTTAATATTGAGGTCTCAAATGATATTGAAAAGCCCATCTTTTATTCTATTTATACTATTGATGGACGAATAGTTACTCAAGGTTTATTAGAATCCTCTCATATTGCTATTCCAATGGTAAAAGGTGTTTACGTCGTAAAGATTGGGGAGCGTTTTGTTAAAATTAGCTGAATTACAAAATAATATGTCGTACTAAATAAATTTAACCTATAATGAATAATTTAGAAACAAAGACTTATAAGTCAAAAATTGATATTTGGTTGGTTGTGTTATTCTATGTGATGATGTTATTACCAACAATCCTTACTTTAATTGATATGTTTTCTTGGACAATGATGGCATTAGAGGGATTACTATTGGTGTTAGTATCAATACTATTGTTTAATACGAAATATATAATTGATGGGGAATATCTATATATTAAATGTGGATTTTTGCCAAAAGAGAAGTGCTCTATATCACAGATGGTAAAAATCAAAAATACACGTAGCATCATATCTGCTCCGGCAATATCTCTTGATCGAATTGAAATTAAATTAAATAATCGTCAACGATTAATAATATCTCCACTTGATAAAAAGGGGTTTATTAATCATTTATGCTTGATAAATCCAAATATTATAGTTGAATGATGCTGTTTTAAACAAAATGAATTTAATGTTTTTGCAATGAAAGTGAGAGAATTTAGTTTTATAATTTTGATTTTGTGCTTGTTTTGCTCTTGTAATGAGGATGTGGAGCATAAAAGAGTATTGATGGAAGATGGTAATGTGATTTATCTTGAAAATGAGGATGTCGCACATTATAATACTGAACAAGATTTGGCCGCAGTATATAATAATTATGTTTATTCGAGAAACTCACAATCGGACGATTCGGTCGATTATTCCATTCGTACAGATTCGGTTTTTGGTTATACATCTGTAGATGTTGATGCTCGTTGGAGTATTGCCACCTTTGGCGATTGGATTGCTGATTATGGGCTGACTCCAGGTGAGAAATATTATGTGCAAAGTGTAGTGGAGGTATGCAAGCAGTTGCCATGTTATTCGGGAGAACAGGTTGTGGCTTCTCCTTATAATGGCGAGATGTCGCATTTGATGGGATATACAACGAGTGGTAAACGAGGATATGGAGTGGGTCCGATAAGAGATACTGATGGTTATTATATAGGAGTTACATTAGTGACAAACATAGCCTACGATGAAAATGGGAAATCGGTGCAGTGTTATTATCCAGTAAAAGATCTCACTACACTTAAATGGAAATTCAAAGCACTTGCAATAGATTGGAAGTAGTAATATTTGCTGCCAAGAATTATCTAAACAATGCGCAAAAGCAACCCAGCCTCGCATTTTATGGTGCGAGGCTGGTGCTTATTATGAGAAGATTTTTGTTATTTCTTTTCAGTTTCGTAGAATGGGATATCTACTAATTTGATGTGGAATCGCAATGCGCTGTATGGCTTGATGATGCCCGACTCTTGAGCTCCATATGCCAAGGAGTGGGGGATTACTACCTCACAGCTATCACCAACTCGCATATCTTCAAGGGCCACTATCCATCCCTGAATTACCTGATTGCATTGAGTGCGAAAGATGCTATCGCCATAAGCCGCAGTTTTGGTGTAGGACGAATCAAATGGCTCGCCATTATATAAGTATCCTTTATATTTTACATCAACAGTGCTGGTATAAAGTGGCGAGAGATTGCCTTCGGTCAATTTGCGGTCGTTGAAATAATGAATCAATACACTTTGAGTAGTGTCCCAATTGGGCGAAAGTGTAGCGTAATATTTCGAGCCATTGTCGTCGATGCGATTTTGTTGCTCAATAAACCAATTGTCATTGACCTTACGCCAATCTTCATATTTATCCCATTCGCCATTGTCGAGGTTGCAACTAACCAAGGTGAAAAGGATAGAAAATATGAAAAAGAGAGGTAATTTTTTCATTTTGTTAAAGTTTGATTATCCCAATTTGCGAAGAAGAGCATTGAGGCTCACATTTTCGTGAATCAATTTGTGAAGGTCAGCGATAGCCACGCGTGATTGATTCATTGAGTCGCGTTCACGAAGTGTTACTGTGCCATCTTCAAGAGTTTGGTGGTCAACAGTGATACAGAAAGGAGTACC
The DNA here is from genome assembly GCA_045637505.1 of Muribaculaceae bacterium. Taxonomy (GTDB): domain Bacteria; phylum Bacteroidota; class Bacteroidia; order Bacteroidales; family Muribaculaceae; genus RGIG4079. The sequence continues at coordinate 160,097 of JAZTZO010000020.1, forward strand.
GATAGCATCTTGACGGCGATAGCGTTTACCGATAGAGTCTTTTTCTTCGTAGTGAGTAGCGAAGTCAAATTTGAGATCGTTAACGATTTCGCGAGCTTTTTCGGGAAGACCATCTTTGCGAACCAATGGCATAACTGCACATTTCACTGGAGCCAATGGTGCAGGCAAGTGAAGCACCACGCGAGTGTCGCCACCTTCGAGTTTTTGTTCTTCATAAGAAGAGCAGAGAACTGAAAGGAACATGCGGTCAACACCGATAGATGTTTCGATAACATAAGGCACATATGATTCATTCAATTCAGGGTCAAAGTATTTGATGTTTTTGCCCGAATATTTTTCGTGTTGAGAGAGGTCAAAGTTAGTACGAGAGTGGATACCTTCAACTTCTTTGAAACCAAATGGCATTTCAAACTCGATGTCGGTAGCAGCATTTGCATAGTGAGCGAGTTTGTCGTGGTCGTGGTAACGATATTTGTGGTCGCCAAGACCGAGAGCCTTGTGCCATTTCAAACGAGTTTCTTTCCATTTTGCAAACCAGTCGAGTTCTTCACCTGGGCGTACGAAGAATTGCATTTCCATTTGTTCAAACTCACGCATGCGGAAGATGAATTGGCGAGCTACGATTTCGTTACGGAATGCTTTACCAATTTGAGCGATACCGAAAGGAAGACGCATGCGACCAGTCTTTTGCACATTGAGGTAGTTTACGAAGATACCTTGAGCAGTTTCGGGACGAAGATATACGCCCATTGCGCCATCGGCAGTACTACCCATTTCAGTTTTGAACATGAGGTTGAATTGACGCACCTCAGTCCAGTTCTTTGTGCCAGAGATAGGACAAACAATTTCTTGGTCAATGATGATTTGGCGCAATTCTTCAAGATTATTATCATTGAGAGCTGCAGCAAAACGCTCGTGAAGAGCAGTGCGTTTAGCTACGATGTCTTGTATGCGAGGGTTAGTTTCGCGGAAGAGAGCTTCATCAAAACTTTCACCAAAGCGTTTGCGGGCTTTAGCAACCTCTTTTTCAATTTTGTCATCCATCTTAGCGAGTTCTTCTTCGATGAGAACATCGGCACGATAACGTTTTTTAGAATCCTTGTTGTCAATCAATGGGTCATTGAAAGCATCAACATGGCCCGAAGCCTTCCAAATTGTAGGGTGCATAAAGATAGCCGAGTCAATACCCACGATATTATCGTTGAGCAAAGTCATGGCATCCCACCAATAACGTTTGATATTGTTTTTGAGTTCGACACCATTTTGACCATAGTCATAAACAGCACCTAAACCATCGTAAATTTCACTTGATTGAAAAACAAAACCGTATTCCTTGGCGTGTGAAACGATTTTCTTAAAAACATCTTCTTGTTGAGCCATAATATATTTAAAATTATTTTATTAGCAATTTATCGTGCAAAGTTACACAAATTTCTTGATACTATCACATAAAATGAGTTAATAGTTGAATGTGCCGCAAAATAACAATGACAATAAAACGAGTTTTTGAAAAAAAACGAGATATTCCATGCTGAGTCCTAACGCATCCTCACGTGTAAATAAAATTACTTCAAATATAAAAAACATGTTTGATAACATTTTTGAAAAATTATTCCACCAAATACTTTTTGCCACCAGAAATATTTTATAATTTAGCAGTCAAAATTTGACTAATTGCAAAATTAGTTGACATTCATATGGGGCAATTCTAATTGAAAATGAGTTGTATTTAATTTTGGTGTTATGCACTATAAAACTATTTTTAAATTGGAAAAAATAAAAGTTTATATTTGCGAACAAAGAGTTCGTTAGATGTTATTACCTTTGCAACGCAAACAAAAAAATAGCGACCTTTGAGATTGTGGGTACAAACAAATTTTGACTTTTGTCCGATTGTTTTGTCGGATGTCTTTCGTTTAAAAAAAAGAAAGATAACCTAACGGTATATTTTATTTACAGTCCGGTGGACTGATTTAGATGTTAAGTCTTTTTCTCATTTTCAACAAAGCAAGTAAAAACACAAAGAAAAGGAATTTGTATCCCAATCTCAGCGGTCATTTTTTTAATATGGAAAAACTCGAAATCAGAAATAGATTAATTGCAATTAAGACTGTCGAAGATTTGGCAAAACTTCTGAACGACATCAAAAAAGATGAGTTCGGAACGAGCCGTTATGAATTCACAGACAAGCAATTGAAATTCTATTCAAGTGATAAATATGCTCCAAAACGTTATCGCACATTTCATATAAGAAAAAAGAGCGGTGGATTGCGAGAAATAAAAGCTCCTTGCTATCAACTTAATATAATATTAAGAATATTAAATATCGCATTGGGGGCGGTTTTTGAACCAGATTCTGTTGCAATGGGATTTGTCCCAGGTAAATCTGTTGTAAATAATGCCCAGAAACATGTAGGGCATAACTACGTATTCAATATTGATTTAAAAGACTTTTTCCCTTCTATACCACAGGCTCGAGTTTGGAAAAGGTTGCAGTTGGAACCATTTAATTTTTCATTGGAGATTGCAAATGTAGTTGCTGGCTTATGTTGCTCATATAACGAAGAACGAGACCAAAATGTGCTTCCACAGGGAGCTCCTACATCACCATTGTTGACAAATGCTATTTGCTGTAACCTTGATCGCAAAATGAAAGGCTTAGCCAAGCGATTTGGATTACATTATTCAAGGTATGCTGATGATATGACCTTCTCTAGTATGCATAATGTTTATCAAGAGGGTGGCGAGTTCCGAAAAGAATTACTAAAAATTATATCGGAACAAGGGTTCACTATTAATGATAAGAAAACGAGATTGTTGAAAACAGGATGTAGACAAGAAGTAACTGGTCTAACTGTAAATGCTATAGCAAATGTCTCTAGAAAGTATATCCAAGAATTACGATGGATTCTAAATGCTTGGGAAAAACATGGATATGCAAAAGCTTATGCATTGTTTTATCCACGATATAAATCCGAGAAAGGATATATAAAAAAAGGCGAACCGGTGATGGAGAACGTAATCGGGGGGAAATTGGATTATTTGCGAATGGTTCGTGGCGCTTCTAATGCTGCATGTAAAAAACTTCAAGCGCGATTTGATAAACTTCAGCAAGTCGTATTTATAGGGTCGGAGGAAGAGCAAACTCAGGCCAAGAAGTTCATGTATGTGCAGCCATATACCATGGCCGAATTCAAAGAATACTTCCACACCGAGGTCTCTTTAATGGTTACAAAGAATGGAAAATTAGTGGGGAAATGTACTATTGCCGAAATGGAGAAGACTTTGGCTATAAGTCATGCTACACAAGATTCTCTTTGTTCAGACCTCAAACAGCATAAAGAAGGGGATTGCATTGAGAGTAAAAAACTCGAAAATTGTCATGTAGTTCTATGTCGAGCAAAAGGGAAGAATTATTGGATGATTACCAATCAGGAACATAAAAGAGATAAAATACTTAGTATTCAGAATGTTAAAATCAATCCTGATGATCTACTCGATCTTTGGGAAAAAGAAGGGTTTAAGGCTGCAACTGAAATTTAAAGAAAAATCGCTAAGTGTTGTAATTTCAACTACTTAGCGATTTGTTGCGTGGTCCCACTTGGGCTTGAACCAAGGACTCCCTGATTATGAGTCAGGTGCTCTAACCAACTGAGCTATGGGACCGGCTTGTCATGTCGGTGAAAGACAAAGCGAGTGCAAAGGTAAGGGTATTTATTTTATTTTGCAAGCAAATTTGCATTTTTTTATGTTTTTTGAGTTTAGGGTATGGAGAAGTGGTGGTGGGAGAGGCTGTGAGTGGCTATGTAATATTATTTTTGTGAAAAAAAATAATTTATTTTATCGTATATTAGAAAATATTATTTACCTTTGCCATATATTCCTAAATTGTATCAATTTACGAACAACCAATTTATTAACTAAATAATTTATTAACATGAACATTATTACTACTCTAAAACGTACTGCATTGTTCGGCATGGCTGTGCTTTGTAGTGTGGTAGCTAATGCCCAATTTGACTATGAGGGTATTACCTACAAGGTGTCGGGTACGACAGCGATTATCCAAAAGCCATCTGCGGCTATTGGTACTTATTCTGGTGATATCGTGATTCCAGAAAAAGTTCCTTACAATGGTAAAGACTACACTGTAGTTTCGGCTGTAGCAGCAGCATTCAAAGGTAATGAAGCTATCACAAGTATTCAATTGCCTAACACTGTGAACAAATTCATCAAAGGTCAGTTCTCAAAATGTACTAACTTGAAGAAAGCTAACATCCCAACTGCGGTTACAGCTTTCCCAGGTAATGTATTTGAATACTGTTCTTCACTTGAAGAAATCACTATCCCTGATAACATTACAGTTATCAATGGTTCTCAATTCAATGGTTGTACTGGATTGAAGAAAATCATACTTGAAGGTACAACTGAACTTGAAATTGATAATGCCAGTGGTCTTCAAGCTAAATATACTGCAGGTAGCGGTGATGCTGCTGTAGATTATATCAGTACACTTGAAGAAGTTATCGTTAACCGTCCAATGAAATCGGTTCAACCTGCTAAAAACCCATGGCGTGGTAATACTTCAATCAAGAAAGTGACTTTCGGTGGCAACTGTACAGCTGTTTTCTCTAACATGTTTGAAAACTGTTCTTCACTTACTGAAATCAACATTCCTGAAACAGTAACTTCTATTGCAGCTAACGCATTTGCTGGTACAGGTATCGCTTCTCTTGATCTTCATGGTGGTATTGCTACAATTTCTAGCTCTGCTTTCCAAAACTGTAAATCACTTACTACAGTTAAGTTGAACGAAGGTACTACTTTCATCGATGCTCTTGCATTCAATGGCTCTCCAGTATCTTCTCTCTCATTGCCTGCTTCATTGACTACTATCGGCAAACAAGCTTTCAATAACTGTGCTCTTACAGGTGACATCGTCCTTCCTGGTGCTGTAGCTCGTATCAACGATTTGGCTTTCTCTGGCAACAAAGAAATGAAAACTATCGCTCTTCCTGCTACACTTACTAACCTCGGTGAAGGTGTATTCCAAGGCTGTACAGGTCTTACTGCAATCACTGTTGACGCAGCTAATACAGCTTATAAAGTAAAAGAAACAGGTGTTGTTACTACTATTGACGGTGCAACTGCTCTTGCTTATCCTGTTGCTTCAACTAATGCTGCTGTTGTTGATGCTGAAATCACTAAAATTGGTGCTTATACATTCCAAAATGCAACTAACCTTGCTACTATCACTCTTGAAAATTGTGTTGATTTTGGTGACTATTCACTTGCTAACACAGGTGTAGAAACTCTTGCAGTTAAAGGTACTGTAGGTCGTTATGTTGCTGCTAACAACGCTAAATTGAAATCTCTTTCAATTGATTGTAAAGAAATTCCAGTAGGTATCGCTCAAAACTGTGTTGCTCTTGAATCATTTGCAAGTGCTCAAGATGTTCTTGTTGTAAAACAAGATGCTTTTGCTGGTGCTACTGCATTGAAAGAAATTAACCTTGGCGGTCTTCTTTGTATCCTCGAAGCTGGTGCATTCTCTAATTGCGGTGTTGAAACACTTATCGTAGGTGCTGCAACTCCTGCTGCTATGGCTCAAGGCGTATTCACTGAAGCTAATTCAGGTATTACTTGTAAAGTTCCTACTTCGGCTGTTGATGCTTACAAAGCAGCTGCTGGTTGGCAATATCTTAACATTGTAGGTGATGCTAACATCGCTCTTAAGGGTGAAAATATCACAATGCCTTATGGTCTTTACTATGCTGGTAAAGATGGCATGATTCATGGTATCGGTAACATGGGTGAAACTGCTACTTATGATGTAGGTGGTGTTCCTCACACTTTCCAACTCGTTGAATTCAAAAACCGTATCTATGGTGCAAGTGGTGGTGTATCATTTACATATACTGCAACTGCTGGTAACGAAGGTGATGGTAAATTGTTCTACATCTCTCAAATCGATGGTAACACTTTCCAAGCTGTAGTACTTGATAATGCTGGTAACAATGCTTACAAAGACCCAATGGGACTTTATATCTATGGTGACACTCTTTATGTAAACGACCGTAACGTTTGTGTTCGTAAGATTTCTGCTGACGCTATCGCTCTTCCACAAGACTATCCTTCTTGGATGGAAAACAACTGGATGGGTTACTATAACATGAACTGGGTATATGGCTGTATCAAAGCAGGTTTCGCTATTACTCAAGAAGAAGGTGCTCCACTTTACTGGGTAGGTATGCGTTACAATGGTAATGGTATCTATCGTTTCAAAGAAGAAAACATCGGTACTTCCGCTGCTCCTGGTGCAGTGCCCGATCAAACAAAATATGCTCCTATCTTGGCTAATGTAATGTCACAACCAAGTGCATTCTATATTGACGAAGCTAACAACCACTTCTATGTATATATTTGTGCTGGTAACGGTATCAACGCAGGTCTCTATCGTGTTAACTTAGATGCTCTTCTTGCAAATCCAGATCCAAGCAACTTCGCTGATCTCAACCCAATCTTGGTTGATGGTTCTCCAATCAAACTTGAAGGTGCTGCTGGTTCACAAGAAACAGCTATCACTCAACTTTCTCCAAGTGAAGATGGTTACCTCTACTGGTGTTACATCGCTCCAGAAGATGCATCTAAATCAGTTGTAGGTACTCCAGCTGAAGCTTTTGACGAAAACAACCCATTGCACAAAACTGGTATCAAGCGTATCAAACTTGGTGAAGAAACTCCAAAAGTAGAACTTCACATTGCTGGCGTTGAAGGTTATGGCGTTGTTCCTGTGAAATATACTCCAGGTATTGACGGTGTAGAATCAGTTGCAGTTGCAGTTGACCGCATCCAAGTTATCGGTGACGCTGTAACAGTAATGGAAGATGCAGTTGTTTATGTTTACAACGCTGCTGGTGTTCTCGTAGCTCAAGAAGCAGTTAACGGCGTAGAATCAGTATCATTGGCTAACCAAGCTAACGGTGTTTATGTTGTTAAAGCTGTCTTCGCTGACGGTGCAGAACAAGTAGTAAAAGTTGTTCGCTAATACATACTTATTCCAAATATTAAAAGGTCTCGGGATTTTCCCGAGGCCTTTTTTGTTTTTTAATGAAAATCATTACCTTTGTATTTAGAATTGAAAAATATAAACATAAAACATATAATTAAAGATGAAAAAAGTATTATTGGCATTGCTTGGTGTGGGAGTGGCGATGAGTGCTATGGCCGACGATAAAGCAGAAAAGAAAGACTCGGTTGTGGGTTTTAAATTTGAAGATGTAAAAGTGGTAAAAACTACTTCAGTGAAAGATCAAAATAAGTCGGGTACATGTTGGTGTTTTGCTGGAACTTCATTTTTTGAAGATGAAATTCTTCGCAAAACCGGTATGGAATTAGATCTTTCGGAGATGTTTACCGTGCGTTATTGTTATGAAGATAAAGCCGAAAAATATTTAAGGATGTATGGTTCTACAAATTTTTCACCCGGTGGAAGCATTCTTGATGTGCCATTTGTGTGGGAAAAATTTGGTGCAGTGCCCGAGGAAGTATATTCAGGGTTGGCATATGGTGAAGATAAGCATAATCATGGCGAACTTCATGAGGTGCTTCAAGCCTATATGAGAGGAGTAGAAGCTAATCGCAATCGCCGCATCTCAACGGCATGGCGCACGGGATTGAATGGTATTCTTGATGCATATCTTGGTGCTGTGCCCGAAACATTTACTTATCAAGGTAAAACATATACTCCACAATCGTTTGCGCAATCACTTGGGTTGAATATGGAAGATTATGTGGCAGTTACATCGTTTACCCATCATCCATTCTATAAGCCATTTGTGCTTGAAGTTGCCGATAATTGGTTCTGGGGATTGTATAACAATGTGAAACTTGAAGAGTTGAAAGCTATTGTTGATAATGCCATTGAAGAGGGATATTCGGTAGTGTGGGCCGCTGACGTGAGCGAAAAAGGTTTTAAATATCGCGAAGGTTATGCTGTGATGCCAAAGGGTAAAGATGTGTCGGCTCTTGAAGGAACCGAACTTTCTCGTTGGGTAACATTGAGCGACCAAGATCGTGAAAAAGAGCGCTATAAAATTGATGGCCCATGTGAAGAAATTGAAGTGACACAAGAGATGCGTCAAGAAATGTTTGACCGTCAAGAAACTACCGACGACCATGGTATGGTAATCGTAGGTGTGGCTAAAGACCAAAAAGGTAATCGTTACTATAAGGTTAAAAACTCATGGGATACCAATCAAGTATATGGTGGATTCTTCTATGTGTCAGAGCCATATTTCTTGGCAAAGACAGTGAGCATTCTTGTCAATAAAGAAGCGTTACCCAAAGATATTGCTAAGAAAATAGGTGAATAGGGATAATGAATTAAATATAACATTAAAGAGCATGGCCAAAGGTCATGCTCTTTTTTGATTTAAAAATGAAAGTTTGATGAAAATTTACTACATTTGTGTAGGATAAATAAAAAATAAAAGTTATGAAAAGTAGAAATATATTTTTGATATCGGTGCTAGTATCGTTGAGCGCAATGGCCGCAAAACCACAAGTTGATGTAGTAAACCCACCTTATTGGTGGACCGGAATGGAGCAAGATACATTACAAGTGATGGTACATGGCGAGGGAATTCGTGATGCCGAGGTTGCGATGGCCGATTATCCTGGAGTGCAATTGATAGATGTAACTCGTATGGACAGCCCTAATTATCAGTTTCTTTACTTTGTGGTGGGCGATGAGGCTCAACCAGGTGAACTGAGCTTGACCTTTTCGCATGGAAAAAAGAAAACAAAGGTAAAATATGAACTAAAAGCTCGCGACCGCAAGCCCGAAGAGTATGTGGGGTTTGATGCAAGCGATGTGTTGTATCTCATTATGCCCGATCGTTTTGCCAATGGCAATCCCGAAAATGACAATGTGGTAACATTGAAAAATAATACAGTAGTCAATCGTAATGACCACAACGGCCGCCATGGAGGAGATATAAAGGGGATTCAAGACCATCTTGACTATATTGATTCGCTTGGCGTTACAGCTATATGGGTAAATCCAGTATTGACTAATGATATGCCCGGCGGTGCTTATCATGGCTATGCGACAACCGATTATTATAATATCGACCCTCGATTTGGTACAAATGAGGAGTGGAATGCGCTCGTTGAGGAGGCACACAAACGTGATATAAAAGTGGTGATGGATATGATATTTAATCACTGCGGTAGCGATCATTACTGGTTTACTGATCGCCCTTCGAAAGATTGGTTTAACTTCCCCGATGGATATGTGCAAACAAATTATCGTTTGACTACGATTCACGACCCCTATGTGAGTGAATATGATAAGAAACGCACTACCGATGGGTGGTTTGTGGAATCTATGCCCGACTTGAATCAAAATAATCCTCATTTGATGAAATATCTTATTCAAAACTCAATATGGTGGATTGAATCGTCGAAGATTGATGGTATAAGAATGGACACTCATCCCTATGCATTTCTCAAGCCTATGGCACAATGGATTGATGCTGTTGAAAAGGAATATCCTCATTATAATATAGTAGGGGAGTGCTGGTATGGAAATGAAGGAGGTGAGGCATTCTGGCAACGAGGGAGTAAAGTGTGCACCGAGGGGGACTCAAATCTTCCCACTGTTATGGACTTTGTGTTGTCGCAAACTGCACGAAAGGCATTTAGCGAGCAGACTAATCCTTGGACAGGATTGAACGCGATATATGATCATCTTTCGCTTGACTATCTATTCCCTGAGCCTCAAAAAATTCTTACATTCTTGGATAATCACGATACCGACCGCTTTTTGCTTGAACAGCCCGAGGATTTGGGTTGGTGGAAACAAGCACAAACATTCTTGCTTACTTCACGAGGCATTCCTCAAATATATTATGGTACTGAATTGTTGATGAGTGGGTCAAAAGAGGGTAGCGATGGATATGTGCGTCGCGACTTCCCTGGTGGATTTCCTGGCGATGCTACAAACGCGTTTACTGCCGAAGGTCGCACTTCTATGCAAAATGATGCTCATGCTTTCCTCTCGAAATTGCTTAATTGGCGCAAGGGTGAGGTAAATGAGGTGATTGCTAAAGGCTCTTTGAAGCATTTTATGCCACAAAATGGTATTTATGCCTATACTCGCAAACTTGGTGAAAAAGAAATTCATATATTGATGAATGGCAATGATAGCGAGATAGTTACTACAATGGAACGAACTCTTGAAGTAATGCCTATTGGAGCCGAATATGTAGATGTCTTAACTGGAAAAGTGGTGAAGATAGAAGAAGAAATGACTTTTGCCCCTCGTGCTATTTATATACTTCAAAATTTTTGAAAAATAGAACAAAATGAAAAAAATAGGCATTCTGTCCGATACGCATTCCTGCTGGGATGACCGTTATGCCAAGCATTTTGCTGGGTGTGATGAGATATGGCATGCAGGTGATGTTGGCGACATTAGTGTTATACGTCGCTTGGAAGAAGTTGCTCCAGTAGTGAGAGCAGTTTCGGGAAATATTGACCATGGAGAAGTGTGCCGTAGGTGTAAAGAGGTAGAATGTTTTGAAGTGGAGGGAGTAAAAGTGTGGATGACCCACATAGGAGGTTACCCCGGACGCTATTCTCCTGGCGTTAAGCGCACTTTATTTGAAAATCAAATAAATCTCATGGTTACAGGCCATTCTCATATCCTAAAGGTTATGTGGGATAAGGAAATCTCAGTGTTGCATATCAACCCCGGTGCGGCAGGCTATCATGGATGGCAAAAAGAACGCACCCTCATTCGTTTGGTAATTGATAATGGCAATATGCGCGATTTGGAGGTTATTGAATTGGGTAAAGTTAAGTGCTGATTGAAAATGTTATGAGCAAGTGGGAGAATAAACCCATATGGGAGAAAGCCTTATATTGGGTTGTGTTGATATTGCATATTGTCGCTTTGGTCGCAGTTATGTGGACTGTTTTTAGTTGAAAATCATAAAATAGGTGTTTATGAAAATAATCAAAATCTTAAGTGTAATATCGATATTTGTATTGATGACGGTTTCGTGTCGTACAACCGAGAAGAACTATCGTCAGGCCTATGAATTGGCTAAAGGAACAGGGACTATACAAGATACATTAATAGCAAATTTGATAGCAGAAGATCAGGCGCCAGTTGATGTTGAAGTTGCTGGACGCATTATGAAAATGCGTAAGGAATATGTGTCGATAGTGACCGAAAAAGGTGTTACTAAAGACATGATGAAGCGATTTAATGTAGTAGTGGGACGATTTAAACAGTTGTTTAATGCGCGTTCGATGGCTACGCGTATGTCGTCATTGGGTTACACCTCGTTTGTGTTAGTTGACCGCACTACTTCATATTTTGTGGTGGCGGCTGCTACCGATTCGCCCGATGAGGCGTTAGCCATGTATGAAAAGGTATCGTCTGATAATAGGGTGGTGTATAAAGCCCCATTTCCGTGGGTTCTTGAGCCAGCTCAATATATACGCCAAAAACCATTGAAATAGCAAAAAGATGCTGAATAACATAGTTATTGAATATTTATAAGGTCGTATTAATGAAAAAATGAGAAAAAGTGAGTTTTTTTGTGGAAAAATGTTTGGTTGATTAAATATTTTTACATACATTTGGGAAAAGAATAAAACAAAATACTTTTTTGCATCAAAAAAAAGACCGTTTTTTCAAAATATATATGTTTTTATAGATTGTAGATTTAAAGAGAGTGCTATCGTGAGATATTGCTCTCTTTGCATTTGTAAAAAGTACATTAAAAATAAAAAAAGCGAAAAATCACCCCTACATGTTTGCAAAATTCAAAACTTCATATTACCTTTGCGTCACTTTTTGGTAATGATGTGAGTTTTTACTAACAAAGTTGCTCGAATGGTGGAATGGTAGACACGAAGGACTTAAAATCCTTTGGCCATTGCGGCTGTGCGGGTTCAAGTCCCGCTTCGAGTACGAAGAGTCCTCCAAATATTCTTTTTGGAGGATTTTTTGTTTGATAAATATTTAAAACAATGAGATACAGTTATAGAACACAAGGAACTTGCAGTCAGGTGATTGAATTTGATATTAATGATGGAGTAGTAACCAATGTAGTTTTTTATGGTGGATGTGCCGGAAATCTTCAAGGTATTGCTCGGTTGGTGGAAGGTATGCCTGTCGAAGAGGTGATATCACGACTCAAAGGCATTCGTTGTGGCGCGAAAATGACATCTTGCCCCGATCAATTGGCTACTGCTTTGTCGCAAATTTGATGCTGAAATAAGTCACTTTGGCCGGTTAACATTTATTGCGATAAAAATGTTGATAATTAATCGTTTGATAATAGTGTCAAACTAAAAAATATTATCTAAATTTGCAATGCCTTTTATGATAGGTTTATTGTATTCGGCAATAAAGAAGAGATGAACCTAAAAAGGTCTAAGTTATCTAATCAAAGAACGCAACAAGTACAATATAAAATGGAAAAGTTTAAGAACTTAAAAGTCGTTATTTCCGGCCAATTTGGCAATGGGGCTGAGTATAAATATGGGTATCCAGTAGTGCCCAATACCGATGAGCCTCAAAACAATTGGATTAAAATGGATATGGTTGAAAAAGATCCATTGGATGCACGCAACTATTTCCCTCAAATAGCAGGCCCTATCTACAAGATGAGGGTGTCAACATATGGCTCATATTATGCCTTAGTGGCTCCTTGCAAGTATGATACAAGTGGCCGTAACGGATATTACAGCATAACACTATTTGTAGCTAAAGGCACAAAATATACAGGTAACCAAGTGAGAATGACCCTTAACTCGCTAAATGTATTGCTTTATGAAGCAAACAACTTTAGTGAATCGGCTTCGGCATTGGTTGAACAATGCTTTGAGCAAAACGGATGGTCAAATGAAGCTCAAGACCAATTGATTATGCCAGTAAAATCGGTTCCTGCCTACAAAGATGCATATCGTGAATATGAAACCGAAGAGGATTTAGATACCATCATGCAATATTCAATGCAACCCGAGTACACAGGTTGTCGTTGGATTTACCTTGTAGAAGCTGGTACTGAACCTGAATCACAATTGTCAAAACTTACAACTCGTATTAGAATGAGATATGATATAGAATGTTCAAATGATGACATTAAAGTAAACAAGGCTGCTACGATTGACGGCGACTTGTTGAACATCGTATATAGCAAGCCCAACTTTGATGACTACACAGTGTCGGTAAAAGTTGGCACTCCCGAGTCAAAGAAGTATCTTGAATATGGTGCAGGGAAAGTCGTGATTAAATCGGCACAAGAGGCTAATATCGTATTTGAGAAATCAATAAGAGTGTTGCTTTTTGATACCGATGGAAAGGCAATTAAAACAGTTCCTCGCATTACAGTAAATGATGTGCCATCACCCGGTTCGGTAGTAAAGGTAAAAGATACCGATTTGGATACAAAACTTCGCATCAAGATTGTGGCCGGACTTTATGAAGACGCCGAAGATGAAATTGATGCCAATCGTTTGGTTAAAGCTCCTCAAATGCGTGTTACATTAAAACCTCGCGTGGGTGGAGTGAAGCTAAACATCAGCATTGGTGGCAAGGAGTTTTCGTGTGTAGAAACAGTTAGCCCTTCTGATCCATTGAGCCAAAGTTTGCAACGAGGCACCTTTAATGGATACAAGGTTACTCGTCGTCAAAATACCGATGAATATGATATTGATGTGACATCGGGTCGTTCGGCGTCGGTCGGTGGTAGCTCTCGCGTTAAGCCCCAACAAAATGACTCTGATCGCAATCCTATCTTGGCTCGTATTCTCATTGTGATTGTGACATTTGCTATAGGTATAGGTGCTGGTGTGATATTAGACCGCTCGTTGTCATCAACCGAAGAACCTGCAGTTGCTGAAGCTCAAACTGAAAAAACTGACTCAGTGAAACCCGAAGAATCGGCACTTATTGATGCTAATAAGACTCCAGTAATGGCCGAAGAGGTTATCGCTGAACAAAAAGATGAAGAGGTTGCAGTTCCTGAAGAACCTAAGGCAGAAGAGGCTCCTGTAGTAGAAGAAAAACCTGTTGAAGAGCCAAAGACTGTGTCAATGAAGTATGATTCATTTACAGCTGAAGAAAAAGAGGACTTGGCTTATCTCAAAAAGGCTGATAAATGGTCGCCCGATAAAGTTAAATCGCAAAGATTTAAGGATATGTTTACTCAACTTAATAAAGGTAACTACGATTGCTTGGTCACATTGTTTGGCGCATTGCCCGATGAACATGTGAATGGTTATGCTAAAGCATTGGTGAAAAATATTCCAAACTTATCGGCCGAAGAGCGTGAAAAATCAAGAAAATACCTAAAGGTAAACGATAAAGGTTATATCCCAATGTCGTGGGCAGCTAAAAATGTGGGCAAGTAAACGATTTATTTAAATGCCAAACGATTTTAGTAAATACATTGATGTGGCTCGTCGCATGTTGGCTGGTGTGAAAGCTAATTTAGCATCAAAGAAAGCCAGCGAAGAAAAGGCAGAAGGCGACCTAAATGCTTATAGTCCGCATTTGGCAAAGATCGTAGTAGCCTCAATTATATTTGTTGGTGGCTTTGCGTTAGGGGTTGTAGTTGAACGATCAATCTCCTCTCCAGTTGGTGATGCTGTGGTGGCACAAGAACAAAGTGAAAGTGCTGAAGATGCGTTAAAAAATGAGTTGGCCGAAGTCGTGCCCGAGACACAGCCATCGCAACCAAGTGAAGAGAAAGTAGAAGAGCCTGCGCCTAAAGTTACACCTACTCCAGTTGCTGCGCCTGCGCAAGGTAATGCGAAACCATTTAATGCGTTGACTGCCGAAGAGCAAGGCGATGTGAAATATCTCAAATCATCGGATGTGTGGTCGTCGTCGAAGGTTAAGTCGCAACGCTTCAAAAATATGTTTACGCAACTTAATAGTGGAAACATCGATTGCTTGGATGCAACATTTAATGGTTATGCCAAAGAGCATATTAATGGATATGTGGTAAATGTTATTTCAAGTATAAAAAAACTCACCCCCGAAGAACGTGAAAAAGCAAAAAAATATCTTCGTGAAGATGATGGCGGTGAGATAAAAATGTCGTGGGCAGCCAAGAAAATTGGCGAAATGGCAAAGTAGGAAAATTGAGAAAATAGATAGAAGAGAAGGGCGACTAAAACAAAATTTAGTCGCCCTTCTTAATTTATTTTTAGTGCATTAGATGCTTGTGGTTAGATAGTTTCAGCCTTTGGCACAAGGCGAGAACTTAATTCCCAGAGGAAATATATAGGGAAGAATACGGCCGAGAGGGTAAATGGGTCACCGGTGGGGGTAATCATTGCAGCGACGATGAGTAACACCACGATTGCATGACGGCGATATGCGCCAAAAAAGTTGCGTGTGAGAATTCCCATTTTCCCAAGTAACCATGCCAATAGAGGCAGTTCAAATGCCACCCCCATCATGAATGTGATGATGAAGAAGTTATCCATATATGAATCAATTGATATGGTGTTGGGGATTGATGAACTTAATTGGTAGTCGGCAAGGAAACGAAGAGTGAGGGGGAATACTAAAAAGTATCCAACAGCAACACCAAGGTAGAACATTATGTTGCCAAAAAAGAAAGCCGATTTGGCTCCTCTTTTTTCGTTTTCATATAAAGCAGGGCTGATAAATGTCCACAATTGATATATGATAAAGGGAAAGGCGAGTGTAATTGCTAACCAACAAGATGTAGAGATGTGTATAAAAAATTGTGATGCAAGTTTGATGTTTATGAGGCTCACATTGAAAGGTGTTGTCGAGCTATCACCACCAGTGAGAGAGGTTATATAATCAAAAAAATGATATAGTGGAAAATCGCTACTGCATGGAGCCAAAACAATGTTGTCAAAAATCCAATGCATAGAGGCAAATAGCCCTATGGCTATGGCAAGTGTAACTGCAACGATGCGAAAAAGCACCCCGCGCAGTACGTCAAGATGCCCCCAAAAACTCATTTCTTGAGAAGAGGAGTGTTTGTTTTCGCTCACTATTTATATTGTTGCAAAAAGGGTGGGATTAGTCTTTTTTGCCCTTATATGTTGATTCGTCTTCGTCAATCTTGTTAATCTCATCTTTGGCTTCTTGCATTCCTTGTTTGAAGCTTTTTACGCCTTTACCAAGACCACGCATTAATTCGGGGATTTTTTTACCGCCAAAAAGAAGAAGAACTACAACTAATATTATAATCCATTCCCATCCGCTGGGCATGCTTATCGCTGGAATAAGATTGAAAACAGTCATAAAAATGTGTCAATAAATGGTTATAAATATACTTTTCAGTGTGTAAAGTTACAGAAATATGTGGAATATACCATATTTTTGAAGAAAAAAGCGTAACTTTGCAGTCCTTTTATAACATATATATTATTTTTGAAAATGAAAGCATTTGTTTTTCCAGGTCAAGGGGCTCAATTTGTAGGTATGGGTAAGGACCTTTACGACAACAACCCCGTAGCTCGTGAAATGTTTGAAAAAGCAAACGAAGTTTTAGGTTTCCGTATTACTGATTTAATGTTTGAAGGTACTGACGAAGATCTTCGTCAAACAAAGGTTACTCAACCTGCTATTTTCCTTCATTCAGTGATTTTGGCAAAAACACTCGGTGACGAGTTTAAACCCGAAATGACTGCTGGTCACTCTCTTGGAGAATTTTCGGCTCTTGTTGCAGCCGGTGCACTTAATTTTGAAGATGGCCTTCGTCTTGTATCGGCTCGCGCTCAAGCAATGCAAAAAGCATGTGAACTTAAACCATCGACAATGGCTGCTGTATTAGCTCTTCCCGATGAAAAAGTTGAAGAAATATGCGCTGGTGTTGACGGTATTGTTGTGTGTGCTAACTACAACTGCCCAGGCCAATTGGTTATCTCGGGTGAAGAATCAGCAATCGATGCTGCTTGCGAACAACTCCTTGCCGCAGGTGCAAAGCGTGCATTGAAACTCAAGGTTGGTGGTGCGTTCCACTCTCCATGTATGGAACCTGCTCGTGCCGAATTGGCAGAGGCTATTGAGAAAACTAATTTTTCAACTCCTATGTGCCCTGTTTATCAAAATGTTGATGCTAAACCTCACACCGACCCTGAAGAAATCAAGGCGAATCTCGTTGCTCAATTGACTGCTCCTGTGCGTTGGACTCAATCGGTGCAAAACATGGTTGCTGATGGCGCAACTGAATTTGTTGAACTCGGCCCTGGCAAAGTGCTTCAAGGATTGGTGGCAAAAATCTCTCGCGAAGTAGCTGTTTCAGGTAAACAATAATCTATAAGTAATAAATTTCTCGAAAGTGTAACCATAATGATGGTTGCACTTTTTTTGGTGTTAATTATCATGTTTTTGTTCCTAAAGTCTATAAAAATTGTTAACTTTGCGCCCTCAAAAAGATTTTAGGTTTATTATTTTATAAAGAACAGATTATGAAATTGTCGGGTTCTATTGATTTCAGACCAAAGTTGATTTCTTCATTGAGAAATTATTCTTTGTCAAAATTTAAAGATGACCTCATTGCAGGGATAGTTGTGGGTATTGTAGCATTGCCATTGGCAATTGCGTTTGGTATTGCATCGGGTGTGAGTCCCACGATAGGGTTAATTACTGCTATTATTGGCGGTTTTATGGTGTCGGCATTTGGTGGTAATACAGTGCAAATAGGTGGACCTACTGGTGCGTTTATTGTAATCGTATATAATATCATTGCAACATATGGACTTCAAGGATTGGCTATAGCAACATTTATGGCTGGGATAATCCTCGTTGTAATGGGTCTGTTCCATTTGGGAACTGTTATTAAATTTATCCCATATCCTATTGTTGTGGGTTTCACTGCAGGTATTGCGTTGACCATATTCTCTACGCAAATCAATGATTTCTTTGGTTTGGGATTGACCAATGTCCCAAGTGAGTTTATTCCCAAGTGGGGTGTATACTTCCAAAATTTTGATAAAATTGATTGGGGTACTGTTGCAGTAGGGATTGTTTCGTTACTCATTATTATATTAACACCCAAAATTTCAAAAAAATTACCTGGAGCATTGATTGCTATTATAGTAGTAACTGTTGCAGTATATTTCTTGAAAGATTTATTGGGGATTAATGTTGAAACAATTGGCGATCGTTTTGGCTCAATGTCAAATGAAATACCCGAGCCACATGGATTTGAACTTTCAATGGCGACAATAAATCAATTAATGCCATCGGCATTTACTATTGCGGTGTTGTGTGCTATTGAGTCGCTTTTGTCGGCTACGGTTGCCGATGGTGTTACTGGTTCTCGCACAAATAGTAATACCGAGTTGATAGGACAGGGGATAGCTAATATTGCAGTACCTTTCTTTGGTGGTATCCCCGTAACTGGTGCTATTGCTCGAACAATGACAAATATTACTAACGGAGGACGCACACCAGTGGCCGGTATCGTTCACACAATGGTATTGTTGTTGATATTTTTATTCTTGATGCCATTGATTAATTATGTGCCTATGGCATGTCTTGCTGCTGTGTTGCTCGTGGTGTCATATAATATGAGTGGCTGGCGCACAGTTGTGGGTATCTTTAAATCTCCTAAAAGTGATATTTCGGTATTGCTTGTAACATTCTTCTTGACAGTGATATTTGACCTCACTATTGCAATCGAAATAGGACTCTTGCTCGCAGTTGTATTGTTCTTGCGCCGTGTGATGGAAAATACAGAAATTAAGGTATATAGTGAACAACTTGATATAGCCGAAGGAACCGAGTCAAATACTCATGAAATGCTTGATGTAGCAAAAGGGGTTGAGATTTACGAGATTGATGGTCCGTTCTTCTTTGGTGTGGCAACAAAGTTTGATGAAATGATGAGAACTTCAATGGCAAATAAACCACTTGTTCGCATTATACGCATGCGCAAAGTGCCATTTATTGATTCAACTGGTATTCACAACCTTGAACTCTTGATTAAATCATCGCAAAATGATGGTATTCATGTAGTTTTGTCGGGAGTAAAAGAAAATGTGCGTCAAGTATTGCATCATGCTAATATTGATGCATTGATAGGCGAGGATCATATTTGCGACCATATAACTAAAGCGGTAGTGATGGCCAATGCAATTGTGGCAAAGCAACAATAATTGTGCACAAATGTTAAAGAAGTGCGCAAAAATTATACGATTTTTTGGATTTTTTTTGATGAATAAAATTTTCTTTGAAAAAAAATATAATTTTTATTTGTCAGTTCAGAAATAAGTATTACCTTTGTATCGTTTTTGAAGCAAAAAATATTGTTTTATTATTTAATCTAGAAAAGAAAATGAAAAAGTTAGTTTTATTACTTGCTGTTGTATTCAGCGTATCTTTGTTCTCTTGTGGTGGTGCTGCAACTGAAGCTGCTGCTACTGATTCTGTAGCTGACACTGCTGCTGTTGTTGATTCAGCTGTTCAAGATACTGCTGCTGTTGATTCAGCTGCTGCTGATACTGCTGCTAAAGCTGATTCTGTTAAAGCTTAATTAGAATTATTTACAGCAAAGGAAAAAATTAGCTGACCTAGGGTCAGCTTTTTTTTTGTCCTTTTTTTAGTAAAGTATAAAAAAGGAATTATAATAAATTGGCTATTTGTGTATGGTTTTGTATCTTTGTAAATAATAAATAAATGAAATGAACAGTCAACGTGTATTATTGATAATTAATCCTATTTCGGGCGTGACTAGCAAGGAAGGCCTTGATGCACGTGTGTCGAGCCGTGTAGGTGAGACAATGGGGTGTAGCGTTGATGTGAAAATTACTCAAGCAAAAGGCGATGCAAAAAGATTTGCCTCTGAGGCAGTCGCTCAAGGCTATTATGGGGTGATAGTTGCTGGAGGCGATGGCACAGTCAATGAAGTTGCTACTGCGCTGTGTGATAGTGATGTTGCATTAGGAATAATACCTTCGGGCTCGGGTAATGGATTGGCTCGACATCTTGAAATTCCTGTAGATATTGAAGCTTCGCTCGATGTGATTGCCCAAAACAATATTCAAGCGTGTGACTATGCAACAGTTAATGACCAACCTTTCTTTTGTACATTTGGGATGGGGTTTGATGCTGCTGTAAGCGACCGTTTCTCAAAGCAACGAAGGCGTGGAAAGTTTATGTATTTCAAAAGTGCGCTTGAAGAGTTTGTGCAATTTCATCCACAAGTATATACTATAAGCGCCAACGGAAAGATTTTTACGCAAAACGCTTTTCTTGTAGCATGTTGCAATGCGTCACAATATGGAAATAATGCATATATAGCCCCAACGGCAAGCATGACCGATGGCTTGTTGGATATAATCATTATTCATGCCGGATCTCCTATTGATACTGCTGCGCTTGGTGTAGATTTATTCACGGGATATATTGACCGCAACACACTGTTGCAATCGTTCAAAGCTCCTGCGGCAGTGATTTATCGCTCAACCAATGGCGCTGTGCATATTGATGGTGATCCTATGGATATGGGTGAGATAATGGATGTGAAATGTCATAAAGGTGGATTGAAAATATTTGTACCAAAGGCGAAGAAGCAACGCTTCCGACCCATTATTACTCCAGTAAATAATTTAGTGAAAGAAACGCGCACCACGATATCAAATATCTTCAAGAAACACAAAAAATGAAGCAATCGTTGATTATTAGCAATATAAAAGAACGTCTTGGCATTGAGCAATTAAACGAAATGCAACAAGAGGTGGCGTGTTGTGGCGCATCACAATTGTTATTATTGTCGCCTACTGGTAGTGGAAAAACCGTTGCATTTTCAATAGCATTATTGCGCACTCTCACGGCTCCTCGTGGAAAGGTGCAAGCAGTGATTGTTGCTCCAGCTCGTGAACTTGTTATGCAAATAGCCGATGTGATTCGTTCCATCGCTACCGGCTACAAAACGATTGCGTGTTATGGCGGACATTCAATGCTTGATGAATCGCGCTCGCTCACTTCTGCAGTTCCCGATATTATTGTTGCCACTCCCGGTCGTTTGCTCGATCATCTCAATCGTGGTAATGTGGATTTGACAGGGGTTAATGCTCTTGTGCTTGATGAATATGATAAGGCGCTCGACTTGGGATTTCACGATGAGATGCGCAAAGTAGTGCGACCTATGCGCTCGTTGTTGTTGACGGTGCTCACTTCGGCAACTCAACTTGCCGAGATGCCTTCATTTGTGAAGTTTAATACTCCCAAAATACTCGATTATACACATAAAACCGAGGCTCCTCGTCATCGCATGCAAGTGGTTAATGTGCCGAGCCCGGTAAGAGATAAGTTGCAATCATCGCTCGATTTGCTTCGTTCGTTGCCCAATGGGAAGGTTGTATTATTTGTAAATCATCGTGAGAGTGCAACTCGCGTGTATGATTTCTTGCGTCAAGATCGTTTGCCAGTGGGATTATATCATGGTGGTCTTGAGCAAATTGATCGTGAAAAAGCGATAGATTTACTGAATAATGGCACAACTCCTATATTAGTATCTACCGACCTTGCTTCGCGAGGATTAGATATTGACCATGTTCAGGCTGTAATACATTATCATTTACCACCTTCGGCCGAGAGTTGGACTCATCGCAATGGTCGCACTGCTCGCATGGGAGCTGATGGTACTATATATGTAATTACGGCTGAAGGTGAAAATATTCCTGAATATATTGATTTTGACCGTGAATATGTGCCTACGGGAGACCGAAACGACGACCCAATAAAATCGGAGGTGTCAACTCTGCATTTCAATGCAGGTAAGAAAGAGAAAATTTCACGAGGCGATGTAGTGGGATTTGTAATCAATAAGGGAGGATTGGAATCGTCGCAAGTGGGCAAAATCGTAGTAAAAGACCATTGTGTGCTCGTTGCTGTGCCACGAAATCGCGCCGATGAAGTGTTGCAAGCGCTATCGCCTCATAAAATCAAAAATAAAAGAGTGCGAATTACAAAAGTAAAGGCATGATAATGGGTGTAGTGAGAAATATAATTATGTTTTTTGCTACGACAATGCTTGTAGCATGTCAAGGGGCGAGTTCTTCTCGATGTGAGGTTGTAGGTGACACCTTGACGACAGAAGCCGAATTGCTTACCATTGTAGATTGTAATGGATATATAGTAGTCGATGTCGAAAATCCCTGGAAAGAGGGGGCTTTATTAAAACGATATGCGCTTGTGCATCGTGAAGGTATTATACCCGAGAATTTGCCTGAAGATGCCGAGTTAGTGCGCGTTCCTATCACATCGGCGTTGGTATATTCATCTGTACATGCCGGTGTGTTTGAAGAACTTGGGTGCATTGATGCTGTAACAGGAGTTGTTGATGCACAATATTATAAAATACCCTCAATAATTGAAGGGCTCGAAAGCGGGAAGGTAGCAGATGCTGGAAATTCAATGGCCCCCACGATTGAGAAAATAGTTGAACTTTCTCCCGATGCAATATTGGCTTCGCCATTCCAAAATGCTGGACATGGAGCTATTGAAAAATTGGGGACTCCCATTATTGAATGCGCCGATTATATGGAGTCAACTCCACTTGGCCGAGCCGAATGGATGAAATTCTTTGGAGAACTATTATGTAAACGAGCCGAGGCGACCGATATATATAATAATGTTGTAGCGGAATATAACTCTTTGAAAAACAAAGTTGGAGATAACGCAAAACGCCCTGTGGTAATTAGTGAAATGATGACCGATGGTGTGTGGTTTATGCCTGGGGGAAAGAGTTATATGGCTCAAATGTTTGCCGATGCAGGAGCCGATTATCCATGGAGTAGTGATAAATCGACAGGCTCGCTTCAACTTGATTTCTCCACGGTATATGATAAAGCTTATCACGCCGATTATTGGATAATAAAGAGCCCCGAGCCAAATTTTTCGCTCGCAAATCTTGAGTCAAAATATCCGTTGAATAAAAAGTTTGAAGCGTTTTTAAGGGGTGGGGTATATGTAATAAATACAGTGGAATCTTCTTTTTATGAGGATTTTCCGTTTCATCCCGAACGTCTATTGCGAGAATATATAATATTGTTTCATCCCGAGGTGTTAGATGGTGATACATCGTTTAGTTACCTTCGTCAAGTAAAATAGAATTAAGTAGATATATGGCAAAATACTCTAAAGCTTTTTGGACTGCCAATGCGGCAGAGATGTTGGAGCGCATGGCATATTATGCTGTGTTCATTGTGATTACATTATACCTATCAAATACATTAGGTTTTTCTGATATTGAAGCGAGTCTTATCTCGGGCCTTTTTTCGGGAGGGCTATATCTATTGCCATTGTTCACAGGAGCATTTGCCGATAAGATTGGTTATCGCAAATCAATCATTGTTGCATTCTCATTATTGTCGGTAGGGTATCTTCTTCAAGGTCTTTTGCCTATAATGCTCGAGAGCGGCGGATTGGTGCAATATGGCGAAAAAACTATATATACGGGGCTTATTGAGAGTTGGGAGCGATATCTTATTATCCCCATCCTCATTATATTAATGATAGGTGGCTCGTTTATTAAGTCAATTATTTCGGCATCGGTGGCGCGTGAAACCACCTCCGAAACTCGAGCTAAAGGATATTCAATATTCTATATGATGGTCAATATTGGCTCGTTTACAGGAAAGAGTGTAATTGACCCTTTGCGTTCATTTGTAGGCGAATCGGCATATATTTATATAAACTTTTTCTCGGCAACATTGTGCGTATTAGCATTTGTGGCAATATTGCTATTTTATCATTCGGCACACCATTCAGGCGAAGGTAAAAGTGTAAAAGAGGTGATGCAAGGGCTTTTAAAAGTATTCTCTAATGGCCGATTACTAATTTTGATCCTTATCGTAACCGGATTCTGGATTGTGCAACAACAACTTTATGCTACAATGCCTAAATATGTGATACGCCTTGCCGGCGAAACGGCCAAGCCAGGTTGGATTGCTAATGTAAATCCTTTTGTTGTAGTAGTTTGTGTTAATTTTGTGACGCAACTCATGGCTCGACGCAAAGCTTTAACATCAATTATTATAGGTATGTTCTTAATTCCTCTTTCGGCGGTGGTAATGGCTACCGGTAATATTTTCACTGGCGAAATATTGGGAATGCATCCTATTACATTTATGATGATTGTGGGCATTGCATTCCAAGCTCTTGCCGAGTGCTTTATTTCGCCTCGATATCTTGAGTATTTTTCTCTTCAAGCCCCAAAAGGAGAAGAGGGATTATATTTGGGCTTTAGTCACCTACATTCTTTCCTTTCATCGATTTTAGGTTTTGGACTTTCGGGTATTTTGCTCTCAAAATATTGTCCCGATCCCAATGGCTTTGAAACAGTAGAAGCATGGCAGGCTGCATCGGTTAATGCACATTATATATGGTATTGGTTTGCTGCAATAGGTCTAATTTCAGCTTTTGCATTAATCATTTATGCACGAGTAAACAAATCAAAGGCATAACCTTAAAATAATTTCTTGATAGAATGAGAACAACAAAACATCGTTCAACAGTCACACTTATCGCACTTTCACTACTTGTGATAGTGCTATTGCCGTTGAACTTGGTGTTTGGCTCAATCGATATCCCGTTGAGTGAGGTTGTAAATGCTCTTATAGGAGAGCCTGTAGCAAAACACACATGGGAAACTATTGTGATAGAAACTCGTTTGCCAATGGCTCTAACAGCTACTCTTGCCGGAGCAGCTCTTGCTGTATCGGGATTATTGTTGCAAACAACATTTGATAATCCACTTGCTGGACCTTCGATATTGGGTGTTTCTACCGGTTCGAGTCTTGGTGTGGCTATTGTGATGCTTGCTATGGGTGGAGTGGTGAGTGAATCAATAAGTTCCTATTTGGGCATTTTGCTTGGAGCAATAGTGGGGGCTGCAGTGGTGATTCTTGTGCTATTGTTCTTCTCTTCAATAGTGAAATCAACTGCAATGCTTCTCATTATAGGTATTATGGTGGGATATCTCACCTCATCAGCAATCTCATTACTCAATTTCTTCTCTACTCAAGAGGGAGTTCACTCGTTTGTGATATGGGGCATGGGCAATTTTACGGGTGTTACGCTCGACCGAATGCCTTTATTCTCAATATTAATATTGGTGTCGTTGTTATTGTCGTTTATGCTCGTGAAACCACTCAATGCATTGTTGTTGGGCGCTCGTTATGCCGAAAATTTGGGTGTGAGCATTAAAGCTACTCGCAACAAATTATTGCTACTATCGGGTATCCTCACTGCAATAGTAACAGCATTTTGTGGACCTATTGGATTCCTGGGCTTGATAGTGCCACATATTGCTCGAATGGCATTGCGGTCGTCTAATCATACAGTCTTGTTGCCGGCTACTGCACTTGCAGGAGCAGTAATTGCGCTATTGTGTAATCTCATCAGTGTGTTGCCTGCATCGTGGGGAGTGATTCCTATAAATGCAATTACCCCTGTGATAGGTGTGCCTATTATTATATATATTATAGTTAATCGCAAAAAGATACTTTATTTCAACTAATGGCTAAAGCAATGTTATCGACAATCGACCTCGCAGTGGGTTATCGCAATGGAAAGCGTGTAACCGAGGTGTTGACGCATCTCGATGTATCGCTCTATGCTGGCGAATTGGTATGCTTGCTTGGCGCAAATGGGATTGGTAAATCGACATTGTTACGCACGATCTCGGGAGTCCAACCGGCATTGAGAGGAACGATTGAAATAAATGGTCGCGATTTGACTGACTATTCTTCTAAAGAACTTTCAAAACTTATAGGTATTGTATATACCGATCGCACTCTTGCTGGGGCGTTGACTGTTGAGGAACTTGTATCTCTTGGTCGTCAACCTTATACTGGTTTTTTTGGCCGTCTTGATGCCGATGACCGCCAAGTGGTGGCTGATGCTATTGAAAGTGTGGGAATGAGCCATAAAACACACGATTATGTAGCTACACTATCTGATGGCGAACGACAAAAAGCTATGATAGCACGCGCCTTAGCGCAAGAAACTCCAATAATAATTCTTGATGAACCAACGGCATTTCTTGATGTAGCTTCGCGCATTGAAACGATGCAACTGTTGCGCCAACTTGCTCAATCGCAACAAAAGGCGGTACTACTTTCAACTCATGATGTAGGATTATCACTTCCATTGACCGACCGCCTTTGGCTCGTAACTGCCGACTCTACTGTCGTAGAAGGTACTACTTCTCAATTCATCAGCGACGGCACACTCAACAATCTCTTCCCAGGTCGCAACATAGCGTTTGACTCTTCAGTAATGGACTTTAGGGTAAAAGATTGATAAAAACAATTATTAGTGTCCGATAAAACTTTTTTTGATAGAATAAAAAATTAGGGCTGATTCCATTTGCAGGATTCAGCCCTTTGTGGTTATTTTGGTTTTGCAACAAACTTTATAACCATGAGCAAAAGTAAGCATTTTATCGGACA
>JAZTZO010000021.1:0-28244 GCA_045637505.1 Muribaculaceae bacterium
TAAAATGCTTACTTTTGCTCATGGTTATAAAGTTTGTTGCAAAACCAAAATAACCACAAAGGGCTGAATCCTGCAAATGGAATCAGCCCTAATTTTTTATTCTATCAAAAAAAGTTTTATCGGACACTAATAATTTTTTATTGATTTTCATCGCGTTAGCCTTATGCTCATTCTGTCCTTCTGTCTAAAAAACACGAAGCCACGAGGTGGTTAAGAAAAGCCGCAAG
Source organism: Muribaculaceae bacterium (assembly GCA_045637505.1). Classification (GTDB taxonomy): domain Bacteria; phylum Bacteroidota; class Bacteroidia; order Bacteroidales; family Muribaculaceae; genus RGIG4079. Next base: position 228 of record JAZTZO010000021.1, read on the forward strand.
GGCCAAAACTCTCCTCCTGCCACGCAGAGGATAGGAGAACCTCGCAGACTTTGATATTTGCACGCAGATATCGCAGAAATTCGCTGAAAGGGATATAGTGTGTTGAAAATTTAAATTTCTGCGTATTTCCGTGGTTTCCGCGTGAAAACAACTTTCAACTTTCAACTTTCAACTATCTTGCGCTTTCCACGTGAAAATAACCTGCTCATTCTGCTCTTTCTGTCTAAAACACGAAGCCGAGAGGTGGTAAAACCTGAAAAATATACTTCTTGTACCAACAAAGTTATAGTTTCCTTATGCATTATGCATTAAAAATTGTTGTATATTTGTAGCATAAAATTGATGAGAACTTTTTAGACAATGGGAATAACATTGACTTTTGAATCGATATTGCTTGCCCTTGGGTTGACATTGGTTGCCGGTATGTCAACGGCTATTGGTGGTTTGATGGCTTTTTCTAAAACTGCCACAAATACGCGTTTCTTGTCGGGAGCATTAGGCTTGTCGGCTGGCGTGATGATATATGTAGCTTTTATGGAGATGATTCCCGAGTCGTTGGAAGTGCTAAAAGGGGTGTATGCCGATACGATGGCCAATGTATATATGCTAATAGCATTCTTTGGAGGAATGGGGTTGATTGCTTTGATTGACTTCTTGATTCCTGAAGATGAGAACCCTCATGAATTTCACCGAGTGGAGTCGGCGACAGGGAAAGCCGAAAAGTTGAAGCGCACAGGATTTATGCTCGCTTTGGCAATAGGTATTCACAACTTTCCTGAAGGTATGGCCACCTTTATCTCGGCTCTTGACGGACTTGATGTGGCGATTCCCATTGTTATAGCGATTGCTATTCACAACATACCCGAAGGAATTGCTGTATCAATACCTATTTTACACGCTACGGGTAGTCGTCGCAAGGCTCTTACATATACAATGTGGACTGGATTGGCCGAACCTATTGGAGCAATATTTGGCATCATATTTTTATTGCCATTTTGGACTCCTATGGTAGGCGCGCTATTGTTGGCAGCTGTGTCGGGGATTATGGTGTTTATTGCGCTCGATGAACTATTGCCAGGAGCCGAGGAATATGGCCATCACCATTTTTCAATAGCGGGTGTGATACTCGGCATGTTGATAATGGCAATATCATTGTTGATATTGTAAGATATCAATTAACAAAAAGTAATTGTGTGATTGTGGAATATGTGCTAACTTTGCACTTTGATTTCACTAATGAATAATTTGCGTTACATATTAATGGCGTTGGCTGTGAGCTATGCTTGTAGCATGAGGGCTGTTGAGGTAGAGGAGAGCGATACGCTGCAAGAAATTACAGTGTCGTCGATTAAGCAGACCTCTGACTTGAATAAGAGCCCAGCCTCGTTGACAGTCCTAAACTCAACGCATGTGGAACGATTGGGTGTTGATGCGATAAAAAATGTGAGCACGATAGCCCCCAATTTCTATATCCCCGACTATGGATCGCGAATGACCTCATCAATATATGTGCGAGGAATAGGCGCGCGCATTGACCAACCGGTAGTGGGGCTCAATGTCGATAATGTGCCATATCTCAATAAAGATAACTATGACTTTGATCTTGCCGATGTAGATCGCATTGAGGTGTTGCGTGGTCCTCAAAGTACACTCTATGGTCGAAATACCATGGGTGGTCTCATTAATATATATACATTATCGCCGTTCAAATATCAAGGGGTGCGTTTTATGGGTGAATATGGCAGTGCTAACTCAATGAAGACAGCATTATCATACTATACTAAGTTGAATTCGCGATTGGGAATGTCGTTGGGGCTCAATTTTACTTCAACCGATGGTTTTTATAACAATGCATATAACGGAGCCGATGTTGGAGCCGAGCGTCAAGGATTGGTGCGCTGGAAAACAAAGTGGTATCCGTCGTCGGTAGTGGCTATTGAAAATGTGGCAACATTGCAACATTCTCGACAAAGTGGATACCCCTATAAGATGGTCGATTCGAGTGCAATAGCATATAACGACACTTGTTTTTATAAACGCCTATCGGTGACGGATGGGTTGACGATAAATGCCAATTGGGGCAATGTGTCATTGTCGAGTATTACAAGTTTTCAGTATCTTGATGATAACATGACGCTCGATCAAGATTTCTTGCCACTTGAGTATTTTACACTCACACAACGCCGTCGCGAATGGGCATTGACACAAGATTTTGTAGCTAAAGGTCGTGAGAAAAACTATGATTGGTTGGTGGGTGCATTTGGGTTCTATCGCCACACCGATATGAGCGCCCCTGTGACATTTAAAGATTACGGCATAGGCCAACTCATTGAGAAGAATCGCAATGAGCAGAATAGAGATTATCCCATTGATTGGAATGATGATAGTTTCTTGTTGGGTAGTGATTTTGATATACCCAATTATGGATTGGCTTTATATCACCAAAGTCATTATGACTGGAATCGATGGTCGTTTACGCTTGGGCTGCGCCTTGATTATGAGAAATCTACGCTCGACTATAATAGCTATTGCAATACATCTTATACAATTTACAAAGGAGCCGTTGAAAATGGTGAGGTATTTAGGGTTTCCCCTGTGGAGATTGATGACAAAGGCCATCTCGAACAATCCTATTTGCAACTTCTGCCAAAGTTGACTATCGCTTATCGTTTGCCTTTGAGTGATGCATCGCGAGTGTATGCATCGGTGGCAAAGGGTTATAAAGCCGGTGGGTTTAATACACAAATGTTTTCGGATGTGTTGCAACAGCGCATTCGAGGCATGATGGGGTTGAGTGAGTTGTATGAAGTTGATGAGGTTGTGACATATAAGCCCGAAAGGAGTTGGAACTATGAATTGGGCGCTCATATAACAGATAGAGCAGGTCGCTATTCGGCAGGATTATCGGTGTTTTATGTTGATTGTCGCGATCAGCAACTCACGGTGTTTCCCGATGGAACAACAACTGGGCGTATTATGACCAATGCGGGCAAGACAAGAAGTTATGGTGTGGAACTCTCGGCCTCGTGGCGTCCGGTTGAGCACTTGTCGCTCAATGCAAGTTATGGGTTTACCGATGCACGATTTGTTGAGTATGATAATGGTAAGGCCGATTATAAGAATAAATTTATACCCTATGCTCCACAAAACACATTGTTTGTAGGAGCTTCATATAGCATACCCATCAATAGGTCGTGGCTCGATTGTATTAATGTGAATGTTGATGCAAAAGGGATAGGGGACATCTATTGGGATGAGGCTAATAGTGTGAAGCAACCATTTTATGGATTGTTGGGTGCATCGGTGCGATTTCAAAAGTCAGATTTTTCGCTTGATATATGGGGTGATAATTTGACTAATACGCAATACAATACATTTTATTTCGTTTCTATAGGGAATGCTTTTTTGCAACAGGGCAATCCTGCTCGTTGTGGTGTGACATTGAGAATGAACTTTAAGACAAAATAAAAACTAAATAATAAGTATAAAAATGAAATTATTAAAAACAGTATTAGCCATTATAGTGTTGGCTTTGTTTGCAACTTCGTGTGAGAAAGAAAATAACTCTTTACACGAAAATTATATTGAACAGGATTGTGCAGCTAAAGCGTATTTTAGTGTGATTCACAAAAAGAGCGTGAATCAAGATGCTATAGTGCAAGGAACATCTTATATGTTGCGTTGGAGATCTGATTTTACTGCCGATATTTATGTTTATGATGCAAAATTCTCGGTGCGCATGCCCGATGGTATTGATATAGCATTTGAAGGCTTGAAATGGACATATAATGAGGGTGTAAAGGTGATTTTAGAGAATGATGTTGTGCCTACATGGGTGAAGATGAATGGTCAAGAGGTTGATGCATCGGCATATGTGTTGGATGAACTAAAAATTAATGTTCTTGAGCGTCGTTTGTTGGGCTTTACTCCCGAGTATATCCCTATGATAAATATGTCAATGTCTATGGGTGATATAGAGGTCGTTACAGTGCAAAAAAATAATGTTTATTTCGGCACAACTGGGGTTGTTGATAATGCATCGTCTAGCTTTTTCTCTTCTAAAACGCCGGTATATTATGTTGCATTAGACCCTGATAAAAAGACTGCTACAATCAATATTTATAAGGCAAAATTTGCCGAGAGAATGCCTGCTATGGATATGAGATTCCCAGAAATTCCAATCGAAGTGTCATCGACAGGTTGCAAACTCGCTGTAGAAGAGGTTGTACCTACGATTAAAGATGTGCCATATCCCGATTATATGATTAAAAACTTGAATGGTAATATTACATATGCAACAGGATTGGATTTGCGATTTGATTGTATGACATATTCAGTAACTGCACGCCTTGGTTATCCTATTGTATTAGAAGAATAATTCTATAACGAAACGATTATATGAGGTCGCGCTATAGTTTTAGCGTGGCCTCTTTTTTTATGGAAAAAGTGTAAAAGTATAGGCGATTAAGTGAGAGGGAAAGACTATTTAGGATTGTAATTTTTTTTGCAAAAATGTTTATAAATATTGTCGTTGAAAATTATTGAATATTAATATATTTTGATTATCTTTGCAGTTGAAAATTAAGCCTTTTTAAGAAAATAAACACATATAGCGATTGTATTAGCATGACTATCAAAATGATAGGGGCTGATATGGTTGCCGTGTTTGTTGGGCTATAGTGTGGAAAAATATTAGATACTAAAATATGGTTTTATTAGACATTTTTGGAATTCAGAACAATGCCTTGCTTGCAGTAACTGCAGCATTGACCGGTTTTGGTCTTGTAGCATTGGCTCTGTGGTTGGCGAGGATGATTTCACCTCGTTCATTTAACCCTCAAAAAGGTGAGGCGTATGAGTGTGGTATCCCTACTCGAGGCGAAAGTATGTCGCAATTTAAAGTAGGTTACTATCTTTATGCGATTTTATTCTTGATGTTTGATGTTGAAACAGTATTCTTGTTCCCTTGGGCAGTGCGTATGCGCGAAATGGGAGCTGATGGTTTGATCAGCATCGCAGTGTTTTTCGGAATTTTAGTGCTAGGTCTTGTTTATGCTTGGCGGAAAGGAGCTCTTGAATGGAAGTAACAACAAAGAGCATGCCTTATGAGGCATGGAAAGATAACGAATATATTGAATCTCTTGTAAAAGAGTTGCAAGAAAATGGCACCAATGTTATCGTTGGTACATTTGACAAACTTATCAACTGGGGGCGGTCTAACTCTATCTGGCCACTTACTTTCGCCACCAGTTGTTGCGGTATTGAATTCGTGTCGCTTGGAGCTGCACGTTATGATATGGCGCGTTTTGGCTGGGAAGTAGCACGTGCTTCGCCTCGTCAAGCCGACTTCATGATGGTTGCCGGAACAATTGTTCACCGCATGGCTCCCGTTATGCGTCGTCTCTATGACCAATTGGCCGAACCTAAATATGTAATTGCATGTGGTGGTTGTGCTATCTCGGGTGGTCCATTCCGTAAATCATATCACGTGGTGAAGGGTATCGATGAAATCGTTCCTGTTGATGTGTATCTACCAGGATGTCCTCCACGCCCCGAAGCTATGATTTATTCAATAATGCAATTGTCACGTAAGATGAAAGTTGAGAAATTCTTTGGTGGTGTAAATCGTCAAGAAAAAATCAAAGATTTCCTCGCTGCTCATCCCGAAGAATCATACGAGTGATTGTTGACATATCAATAAAGAATATTAATTAAGAAAATAAAGATAATATCATATATGGCAAACATTCAGGAAAAGATAGCCAAACAATTTCCCGAGGCAGTATTTGAAGAGGGCGAAAACCTATTGGTTAATATACCCGACTTGAAATGGCATGCTCTCGCGAAAATGTTGAAAGAGGAATTGCATTTTGACTTTCTTGTGACAATCGTGGGTATGGACTGGACCGACAAACTCGGTTGTGTATATTACCTACAAAATACCGATGATAAATCATTGATTTCGGTTAAAGTTACTACCGACGACCGTGAAAACCCAATGATTCATAGTGTTCACGATGTGTGGGCTATTGCTACCACTTTCGAACGCGAAGTATATGACTTCTTCGGTATCATCTTTATCAACAACCCCGACATGCGTCGTTTGTTCTTGAGTATCGATTGGAAAGGATATCCATTGCGTAAGGATTACGATACTAATCCCGAAATTAATCCTGTCCCAACCGAAAATGAACGCCAAGAAGATACTACCGTTTCGTATGTTGAAACCGAAGATGGTAAGATTGAAAAACAAGTGCGTAATATTTTTGAACCAAATGACTTTGTAGTGAACATTGGTCCTCAACACCCTGCTACTCACGGTGTGTTGCGTTTCCGCACTGCAGTTGATGGTGAAAATATCAAAAAGATTGACTTCTATTCGGGTTACATACATCGCGGTATAGAGAAAATATGTGAAGGATTGACCTATCCTCAAACTCTTCACTTCATGGACCGTATGGACTACTTCTCGGGTCAACAATACCACCATGGTGTGTGTATCGCAATCGAAAAGGCTTTAGGTATTGAGATTTCTCGCCGTGCACAAGTGATTCGTGTGTTGATGGATGAGTTGGCTCGTATTGCTTCTCACTGCTTGTATATGGGTACATTCTGTATGGACCTTGGTGCTACAACAATGTTGTTCTATACATTGCGCGTGCGTGAGCAAATTCTCGACATCATGGAGAAAACTTGTGGTGCTCGCATGACATTCAACTATGGTTGCATAGGTGGTGTGATGCAAGATCTTCACGAAGATTTCGTGAAAGATGTAAAAGAGCTCCTTGCTGTGTTGCCTAAAAACATTAAAGAATATAACGAACTCTTCATAGGCAATGTGATTGCTAAAGGTCGTCTTATCAATGTGGGAACACTTTCACGCGAAGATGCTATTTCTTACGCAATTACAGGTCCTTCGGGTCGTGCATCGGGTTGGGCTTGCGATGTGCGCAAAACTAATCCTTATAGCATCTATGGTGAACTTGACTTTGAACAAGTAGTATATACCGAAGGTGATTCAATGGCTCGTACAAAATTGCGTATTGCCGAAATGGAACAATCGGCTCGCATCATTGAGCAACTTATCGACAATATCCCCGATGGTGAATATTGCGTAAAAGTGCCTAAAGTGATTAAATTACCTGCAGGACATTATTTCCAAATGGTAGAAGGTTGTCGTGGCGCATTTGGCGTATATATCGAAAGCGATGGTGGTACATCTCCATTGCGTTTCAAACTAGTGCCTCCATGCTTGCCTTTGGCAAATGTGGTTGACCACCTCACTCAAGGTTCAAAAATTGCTGACCTCATCACTATCGGAGGTTCATTGGATTACATTGTTCCCGATATTGACCGATAAAAAATTGATAAATAAGAAATAATATAATTATGTACGAAATAACATTCGCAACTATAACCAGCTGGATTGACTCATTTCTCGGTCAATATATGCCCGAATGGCTTGTAACAACCGTTGAATGCTTGCTCATTGGAGTAGGGCTCCTTTTGGTTTATGCCTTGTTGGCATTGTTTTATATCTATTTTGAACGCAAGGTGTGTGCTGCATTCCAATGCCGTCTCGGTCCTAACCGTGTAGGTCCTATGGGTTTGTTGCAATCATTTGCCGATATGTTTAAGATGCTTATCAAAGAGATTATCACTCTTAAACATATTGACCGTTTCTTGTTTGCACTTGCTCCTTATTTGGTAATCATCGCTTCAATGTTGTCATTTGCATGTTTGCCATGGGCTAATGGTTTGCAAATCATTGACTTCAATATAGGTATCTTCTTCTTGATTGCAGTATCGTCAATAGGTGTGCTCGGTATCTTACTCGCAGGATGGTCAAGTAACAACAAGTTTACATTGATCGGTGCGTTGCGTTCGGGAGCTCAAATGGTAAGTTATGAATTGTCAATCGGTCTATCGGTGTTGACAATGGTTGCTTTTGCAGGTACAATGTCAATAACAGGTATCGTTGAAGCACAAAAAGATTTGTGGTTTATATTCTCGGGGCACATCCCAGCGATAATTGCATTCATTATTTACCTTGTAGCAGGTACAGCTGAAACTAACCGTGGGCCATTTGACCTTCCTGAGGCAGAAAGTGAGTTGACTGCAGGTTATCACACCGAATATTCTGGTATGCACTTCGGTTTCTTCTACCTTGCCGAATACCTCAACCTATTTATCGTGGGTGGTGTTGCAACATTGTTGTTCTTTGGTGGTTGGATGCCATTACATATCCCAGGATGGGAAGGCTTTAATGATGTGATGAACTATATTCCTTCAATTGTGTGGTTCTTGGGTAAAGCTGTAGCAATCACATTCATCATCATTTGGTTTAAGTGGACATTCCCTCGTCTTCGTATCGACCAATTGTTGAAACTTGAATGGAAATATCTTCTCCCCATCAACTTGGTTAACCTTGTGTTGATGGTACTCGTTATCGTATTTGGTTTACACTTTTAATATTAATTTTATACAAAGATAAATTTCGTGATTATGAGCGAAAAATTTGGCAAAATAGCTCAAGTTATCGGTCCGGTAGTTGACGTTGCATTTGAAGGCGAGGGCAATACAATTCCTCCCATCTACACTTCGTTGAAGATTGATCGTCCCGATGGCTCAGAACTCATTCTTGAGGTAGAGCAACACATTGGTGAGGACACAGTGCGTTGTGTGGCAATGGATAGTACCGATGGTTTGCAACGAGGCATGAAGGTTGTGAACTTGGACCGTCCTATTGCAGTGCCCACAGGTGAACAAGTAAAAGGTCGCTTGCTCAATGTAGTGGGTGAGGCTATCGACCACTTGCCTGAACTAAAACGAGAAAATGTGCGTCCTATTCACCAACCTGCACCAGCGTTTGAAGATCTTACTATCGGTACAGAAATTCTATATACAGGTATTAAGGTGATTGACCTTCTTGAACCATATAGCAAAGGTGGTAAGATTGGTTTGTTTGGTGGTGCCGGTGTAGGAAAGACAGTGCTCATCATGGAACTTATCAACAACATCGCAAAAGGTCACAACGGGTTCTCGGTATTTACTGGTGTGGGTGAACGCACTCGCGAAGGTAATGACCTTCTCCGTGAGATGATTGAAAGTGGTGTAATGAAATATGGCGAAAAGTTTGAAAAGGGAATGGAGAAAGGTGAGTGGAACCTTGCAGATGTCGATATGGACAAGGTGAAGGAATCACAAGCTACACTCGTGTTTGGACAGATGAACGAGCCTCCTGGTGCCCGTCTTCGTGTTGCACTTTCGGGTTTGACTGTTGCCGAACAATTCCGCGACCAAGATGGTGGTGGTAAAGAAATCCTTCTCTTTATCGACAATATCTTCCGTTTCACACAAGCAGGTTCTGAGGTGTCGGCATTGCTTGGCCGTATGCCTTCGGCTGTGGGTTATCAACCTACACTTGCCTCTGAAATGGGTACATTGCAAGAGCGTATTACATCAACAAAGAACGGTTCAATTACTTCGGTACAAGCAATCTATGTGCCTGCCGATGACTTGACCGACCCTGCTCCTGCTACAACATTCAACTTCTTGGATGCTACTACCGTATTGAGCCGTAAGATTGCTGAGCTTGGTATCTATCCAGCTGTTGACCCATTGGAATCAACTTCTCGTATCCTTGATCCCAATATTATTGGTGAGGAACACTATAACACAGCTCAAGCTGTTAAACAACTTCTTCAAAAGTATAATGAACTTCAAGATATTATCGCAATTCTTGGTGTTGATGAACTATCTGATGAAGATAAACTTGTAGTGGCTCGCGCTCGTCGTGCTCAACGATTCCTTTCACAACCATTTAATGTGGCTGAACAGTTTACTGGTCTTCCAGGTGTGATGGTGCCATTGAGCGAAACTATTCGAGGATTTAAGATGATTCTCAGTGGAGAAATGGATGAGTATCCCGAACAAGCATTCCTTAATGTAGGAACAATTGACGAAGCAATCGAGAAGGGTAAGAAACTTCTTGCCGAAGTAAAGTAAAAAAGATAGCTTAAATTTAGCAATAATGATACTAAAAATTATATCAACCGAAGATGTGCTTTTTGATGGAGAGGTTAATGCTGTAACACTCCCTGGTCAAAAAGGCTCATTTACAGTCCTCAACAACCACGCATCAATAGTGTCGTCGCTTGTGGCGGGCAATATTGTGTATGATGTGGCTGGCGAGAAAAAAGCAATTGCCGTAGATGGCGGACTGGTTGATGTAGATAAAAATGTGGTATCGGTGTGTATATATTAACATGAAGAAAGTATTTCTCATATTGACAATGTTGGTAATGGCATTTGTAGTGCCATGCAGCAGCTATGCATCATCAGAAGGTGGCGATGGCGAATTGAAAATCAAGGAAACCATATTCCACCACTTGGGCGATGGCTATGGCTGGGAAGTACCATTCTCACACCATCATCGCATTCCGTTGCCTGTAATCGTGAAAGATTGCGACGGACAATGGCATTGTTTCAGCTCGTCGCGAGTGACCAATGGTGAAACATATGAGGGATTTTATATTTCACATGGTGAAGAATATAGTGGAAAAATCGTGGCAAAAGATGCTCAAGGGAAAGTGTATCGTCCACTTGATTTTTCAATAACCAAGAATGTGTTTGCTCTATTCATCTCTATAACAGTGGTATTGTTGTGTGTGTTGAGCGTTGCTCGTTGGCATCGTCGCAATGGCACAAAGGCTCCACGAAAAGGGGTGGGTGCAATCGAATCGCTCATCTCGTTCATATATGATGGTGTTATTAGAGCAACACTCAAGGACAAAGCATCTCGTTTTGCTCCTTATCTATTGACGGTGTTCTTCTTCATCTTTGGGATGAACCTCCTTGGGTTGATTGTGATTTTCCCTGGTGGTGCTAACCTCACAGGTAATATTGCAGTAACATTGGTGTTGGCCATCTTGACATTTATTATGACCAACTTATATGGAACAAAACATTATTGGAAAGAGATATTTTGGCCCGATGTGCCAATGTGGTTGAAATGCCCAATACCCATTATGCAAGTAATTGAGGTGTTTGGTATGTTTACTAAACCAGCTGCATTGACAGTGCGTCTTTTTGCCAACATGATGGGTGGCCACATGATTGTAATTGTGTTGACTATGCTCATCTTTATCTTTGCTCCAATGGGTGCAGCCGTTGCCGGTGCAACAACAGTGGTGTCGGTGTTGTTCTCAATCTTTATGTTGCTCATTGATGTGTTGGTGAGTTTCATTCAAGCCTATGTGTTCACGATGTTGTCAACAATCTTCATCTCATTGGCACAAGAGGAACCTCATCATGAGGAACATTAATAACTGAAATAAAAACGAAAAAAAATAAATAATTAAATAAACAATAACATTAAAAACTTAAGATTATGTTAGCAATGATTTTAGCCGCAGAAGGTTTATTACAAGTAGGTGCATGTTTTGGTGCTGCATTGGCAGCTATTGGTGCAGGTCTTGGTATCGGTAAAATTGGTGCCGCTGCTATGGAAGCAATCGCACGCCAACCAGAGTCAGCAGGTGATATTCGTAGTAATATGATTGTTATCGCTGCACTTGTAGAAGGTGTTGCACTCTTCGCTGTAATTGTCTGCATTCTTGCATTATTCGTAAAATAACAAGTTAATTCTATAGTATGGAACTATTCACGCCTGACTTTGGCTTGATATTTTGGATGTTCGTATCGTTTGCTGTGCTCTTCTTCGTATTGGCGAAGTGGGGTTGGCCAGTGATACTAAAGGGCATTGATCAACGAGCCGAGTTGATTGATAAAGGTGTGGAATACGCTCAAAATGCTAAAGAGCAACTTGACCACGCCCGTGAAGAGGCTGAAAAATATATAGCAGAAGCTCGTCGTCAACAAGCCGATATGCTACGCGAAGCCGATAAGATGAAAACTCAAATTATCGAAGACGCTCGCGAAGTAGCTCAAAAAGAGGCACAGAAGGTGATGGACGCCGCTAAACAATCAATAGAGCTTGCTCGTAAAGAGGCTGAACAAAATTTCCGCGATGAAGTGAGCGCATTTGCTCTTGATATTGCAGGAAAAGTTGTGAGAACTCAACTTGCTGAAGAGAAAGCTCAAAAACAGTTGGTAAACACTCTTCTTGACGAAATAGAGAATAAAAATTAATAAACGCAATGAACGAAGGTCTTATTCCACGCCGATATGCTAAAGCTCTTTACAAGTTTGCACTTGAAAAGGGCCAGGATAAACCTATGTATGGATTGATGCAACAGTTGTCGGGTGCATTTGTAGCCGATTCAAAGCTTCAAGAAGTAATGAATAACCCCTTTATCGCAAACGACGATAAAGTGAAGTTGTTGAATATCGCATCGGGAGCTCAAGAATCTCACACATGTTTTGCCGATTTTATGAAACTGTTGGTTGAAAACAATCGTTTGTCAGCCATACGTTCTATTGCAATAGCCTATCTGACTATATATCGTAAGGCCAACAACATTTATTTGGTAGAGGTGGTATCGGCCGTTGAAATGGACAAAGACGACCAATCGCGTCTCCAAAAACTCATAGAGAAGCATCTCAATGGTGGAACAATGGAGTTCAGCCAACGAGTAGATTCTCAACTCATAGGTGGTTTTGTCGTGAACATAGATTCGGAACGACTTGATGCATCTGTGCAGAATGAATTGAAACAATTGCGTTTAAATCTTCTTAGAAAATAATTTGTGATGATTAATCCAAGCGAGATATCTGAAGTATTAAAACAACAACTTGAAAATGTAAACTCAAAAGTTTCGTTTGAAGAAGTTGGTACAGTCCTTGAAGTAGGTGACGGTGTTGCCCATGTGTTTGGACTTGATAATGTGTGTGCCAATGAGCTCGTAGAGTTTGAAAATGGCGTTAAAGGTGTTGCCCTCAACCTTGAAGAGAGCAATGTGGGTGTAATTTTGCTCAACGATGTAAATACTGTAACCGAGAATATGACAGTGAAACGCACTGGTAAGATTGCGTCAATCCCAGTGGGTGAAGGTTTGTTTGGTCGTGTAATTAACGTATTGGGTGAGCCTATTGATGGTCGTGGACCTATTGATGGCAAATTGATTGACCTCCCTCTTGAGCGTAAAGCACCTGGTGTTATTTTCCGTCAACCAGTAAAACAACCATTACAAACAGGTATCAAGGCAATTGACTCTATGGTGCCCATAGGTCGTGGTCAACGTGAGCTTATCATTGGTGACCGTCAGATAGGTAAAACTGCTATTGCTATCGATACTATTATTAATCAACGCAAAAGTTTCGAAGAAGGCAAACCTGTATATTGTATTTATGTAGCTATCGGTCAAAAAGCATCATCGATTGCAGCTATCGTTGACACATTGCGCCAAAATGGAGCATTGGACTATACTGTTGTGGTAGCAGCATCGGCTTCTGACTCGGCAGCTATGAGATATTACTCACCATTTGCTGGTGTAGCAATTGGTGAATATATTCGTGACACTGGTCGTGATGCGCTTATTGTGTATGATGACTTGTCAAAACAAGCTGTAGCTTATCGTGAAATTTCATTGATTTTGAAACGCCCTTCGGGTCGTGAAGCTTATCCTGGTGATATCTTCTACCTCCACTCTCGTTTGCTTGAGCGTGCAGCGAAGATTATCGATAACCAAGAGGTGGCATCTAACATGAACGACCTTCCCGAAGTGCTTAAACCTATGGTGAAGGGTGGTGGCTCACTCACAGCTCTTCCTGTGATTGAAACACAAGCAGGCGACGTGTCGGCTTATATCCCAACTAACGTGATTTCAATCACCGACGGTCAAATCTTCCTTGAAACAGCATTGTTCAACCGTGGTATTCGTCCTGCAATCAATGTAGGTCTTTCGGTATCGCGTGTGGGTGGTAGTGCGCAAATCAAGTCAATGAAGAAAGTTGCAGGTACTTTGAAGATTGACCAAGCTCAATTCCGTGAACTTGAATCATTCACCAAGTTTGGTGGAGATATCGACCCTGTAACAGCTCGCGTAATTGACAAAGGTCGTAAAAATGAACGCTTATTGATTCAACCTCAATATCGTCCAATGTTGGTAGAAGAAGAGGTGGCAGTAATATATTGTGGTGTGAAAGGATTGCTTCAAAATGTGCCTATGGATAAGGTGGCCGAATTTGAAAAGCAATTTATTCAAATGCTTCATGCTAAACATCAAGCTGATGTGCTCGACTTGATTCGTGAAGGTCAACTCACTGATGAAATTGAAGCAAAAATCACAGCGGTAGCAAACGAAATAGCAAGCCGTTATTAATAAAGAAAAGTAAATGGCAACGTTAAGAGAACTAAAAGGTAGAATTGGATCGGTAGCCTCGTCGGAAAAGATTACTGGGGCTATGAAGATGATATCTTCGGCTAAGATGCACAAGGCCGAACAGGCGTTGCGTCGTCAGTTGCCTTTCCGCACTCAAATTGAGACTATTATCGCAAACTTGTTGAGTGCCGATGCTCAATTCTCCTCGCCATTAATCGAGGCTCGTGATGTGAAACACGTGAGCATAGTGGTGCTTGGGTCGGATGATGGTCTTTGCGGAGCCTATAACGTTAATATATTCAAGCAATTACTCGAAAGAGTGCAATATTATCGCTCAACATATGGCGATAATGTGGAAATAAAAGTGATTCCTGTGGGAGCAAAAATGCTCAAGGCTACAAATAAAATAGCTCATGCCACAGTAAAGGTTGAAGCAGTAGAGGGTATTAATTCAAAAACTGAAGCCGATGGTGTGAAAGCATTTATGGCACAGTTGCAACAACAATTCCTCGCAGGTGAAACCGACTTGGTTGATGTGTTGTATATGAATTTCCAAAGTATGAGCCGTCAACGCCCTCGTTTTGAGCAAATATTGCCAGTGGTGCAAGAGTCGTTTATGCCCGATGGTGAAAAATTGGCTTCATCGCGTCCATATTTATTTGAACCCGATGTGAATCAAATTTTTTCATCGGTGTTGCCTCTATTCTTGCTCTCTACTATGCAAGAGATTTTTACTGAAAATCGTGCATCGGAGCAAGCTGCTCGTGTGATGGCAATGCAAAGTGCCAACGATAATGCCAAGAAATTGCTTGATCAATTGAGATTAGAATATAATAAACTCCGTCAACAAAGCATCACTAATGAGTTGCTTGATATCGTTGGTGGACAAGTGAGATAACGAAAATAATAATAACTTAATAATATAGATTTAGACTTAATTCTATGGGTAGTGTAAAAGATTATTTTTCATCGTTAGGTGCGGGATTGGCAAGCCTTGTAAAGGGTATGCAAATCACCGGTAAAGAATTTATTACACCTAAAATTACTGAAAAATATCCCGAACATCGTGACACCGTGAAGGTTCCCGAGCGTTTCCGTGCGATTTTGGAACTCAAATATGATGAGGAAGGAAATCACAAATGTATCGCGTGTGGAATATGTGAGCGCAATTGTCCTAATGGCACAATCAGCATCACAAGTAAAATGGTGGACACTTGGGACGGAAAGAAAAAACGCAAGTTGGACAAATATGTTTATGACTTGGGTAGCTGTACTTTCTGTCAATTGTGTGTAACAACTTGTCCTCAAGATGCGTTGGAGTTCTCTAACGACTTTGAACAAGCAGTTTTCACTCGTGAAAAATTAGTGAAACAACTCAATTATCTCCCTGAAAAGGAAGAACCTGCTCCTACACCAGAGCAAATTGAGAAAGCTAAGGCCGAAAAAGAAGCTAAAATCGCTGCTGCTAAAGCTGCTGCCGCTGCCAAAAAAGCTGCTGCTGCCGCTACTGAACAACCAGCCGCTACTGCTGAAGCTCCTAAAGCCGACGATGAAACAAAAGTAACTGAAGAAAAATAAAAATTAAAAACAGTATATGGAATCAGTAGGAAGTATCATTATGTTGAGCATAATCGTATTGTCGATTGTGGTCTTTTCGGTACTTACTGTCACCACTCGCAAAATTTTGCGTTCGGCAACCTACTTGCTATTTACACTTTTTGCTACAGCTGGGATCTATTTCCAACTCGATTATGAGTTCTTGGGTGCTGTGCAAATAGCAGTTTATGCAGGTGGTATTGTCGTGTTGTTTGTCTTCTCAATTTTGTTGACAAGCCGTCCTGGTGACAATAGTACAAAACTTACTTCAAAGAAACATGTCCTCGGCTTAATCGCTGCTATTGGCACTCTTGTAGTTGCTGGTTATGCATTGGTGAGCCGTTGTTGTGCATTGTGTACTAAATTGCCTGCTATGCAAGAGTATACAATGGATAAGCTTGGTGCCGACTTGCTCGGGTCGGGTCAAGGACAATATTTGTTGCCCTTTGAAGCAATCAGTGTGTTATTACTCGCATGTATAATTGGTGGCATCGTTGTCGCTCGTAAAAGATAATCGATTATGGAACTTACGATGTTATATTATATAATCCCCAGCTTAATAATGTTTTGCTGCGGTGTTTATGGGTTTATCACCCGTAAAAACATGATTGCGATATTGATCTCACTTGAGTTAATGCTCAATGCTGTTGATATTAACTTTGTAGTCTTTAACCGTTTCTTGTTCCCCGGACAAATGGAGGGTATGTTCTTCACTCTCTTCGCTATTGCAATAGCTGCTGCCGAAACAGCATTGGCTATCGCAATCATCATCAATCTCTTCCGTGTGGCAAAGAATATCGATGTTGAAGATGTTAACGAAATGAAATTTTAAGCGCTATGGATATTACAATGCCTTTAATGATTTTAGCTATTCCCTTGTGCATGTTCCTCGTGTTGGGACTCTTTGGGAATAAGATGAGCCACAAATTAGCTGGTTGGCTCGGTACATTGGGTATGGGTACTGCCTTGGTGCTTGCTTATACCACTGCCTATAAGTATTTCTTCAGCGGTTGCGAATTGTTTGTTAACGCAGCTGGTGAACGTTTGCAATATGCAGTATTTGACTATACTTGGTTGGAATTTACCGAAAAATTAGTTATTAAGCTCGGTTTTCTCCTTGATCCTATTTCAGCAATGATGCTTGTGGTAATAACCACAATTTCATTTATGGTGCATCTTTATAGCCTTGGCTATATGCACGGCGAGAAAGGTTTCCAACGCTATTATGCGTTCCTTTCATTGTTTAGTTTCTCAATGTTGGGATTGGTTGTTGCTACTAACATCTTCCAAATGTATATCTTCTGGGAGCTTGTGGGTGCGTCATCTTATCTCTTGATTGGTTTCTACTACACTAAACCATCGGCAGTTGCGGCTTCAAAGAAAGCGTTTATCGTTACTCGTTTTGCCGACCTTGGTTTCTTGATTGGTATTCTTGTCCTCTCATTCTATAGTTCAACATTTGATTTTGTAACTATGACATCTAATCCTGGTGCTGTATTTGCAAGCACTCAAGGTGCAATGTTCATGGGTGGCTCGGTGTTGACATGGGGCTTGGTGCTCATCTTTATGGGTGGTATGGGTAAATCGGCTATGATGCCACTGCACATTTGGTTGCCCGATGCGATGGAAGGTCCAACTCCTGTTTCGGCTCTTATCCACGCTGCTACAATGGTTGTTGCTGGTGTGTTCTTGGTGGCTCGTATGTTCCCTGTTTACATCTGTCAAGAAACAGCATTAGAAATTGTAACCGTAGTGGGCGCATTGACTGCTCTTTATGCAGCAATTGTGGCTTGTACACAAGTTGATATTAAACGCGTGCTTGCGTTCTCAACCATTTCGCAAATTGCGTTTATGGTGGTGTCGCTTGGTGTTGCTCGTCCCGAGTTCCACGAAGGTCTTGGATATATGGCTTCAATGTTCCACTTGTTTACTCACGCAATGTTCAAGGCTCTCTTGTTCTTGGGTGCAGGTGCATTGATTCACGCAGTTCACTCTAACGATTACACATCAATGGGTGGTCTTCGCAAATATATGCCTATCACACACATCACATTCCTCATTGGCTGTCTTGCAATCGCAGGTATTCCTCCATTTGCAGGTTTCTTCTCTAAAGATGAAATCCTCACTGCAGCATTCAACAATAGCCCAATGTGGGGTATCTGGATGACAGCAGTTGCTGGTTTGACTGCATTCTATATGTTCCGTCTCTACTATCGCATCTTCTGGTGGAATAACCCCGACTATGGTCACCACACTCCACACGATGGACCATGGACCATGTCATTGCCATTGATTATTCTCGCATCTATCTCATGTGTTGCCGGATTTATTCCTTTTGGCGAATTAGTGACTTGGAATCGTGTAGGATATCCTATTCACCTTGATTGGACTGTTGCTACAACAAGCATCGTAGTTGCAGTGTGTGCTATTGCTCTTGCAACAGTGATGTATCGCAAAGAAAATGCTATCCCTACAAAGATGAAAAATGCTATGAAGGGTTTGTGGACTGCTGCTTACAATCGTTTCTACTTCGACGAACTTTACATCTTCATCACTCACAAGATTATCTTTAACCTCGTGAGCCGTCCTATCGCATGGTTTGACCGTCACATCATCGACGGCACAATGGATAGCTTTGCTACTATGACCAACTATGCTTCTGAAAAGATTAAAGGTTTGCAATCGGGTAGTGTGCAACAATATGTGTGGGTTTACCTACTTGGCGCATTAATCCTCGCAGGTGTAATGATTGTGTGTGTGATTTAATAACAATGGTGCAAATCTAAAATTTAGAAAATTATGTTATTTGGATTAAATATATTATTATATTTCGTGATAATTCCGGTGCTCATGTTGCTCGGATTATTCCTCTGCCAAAAGGATAATATGAAGCAGATCCGCACCGTTGCTGTTGTAGGTTCTACTTTGTTAGTGGCACTTTCGGTATATTTGTTGGTAGATTACCTTGCACTTCGTGCTGCGGGTGAAACTGCTCAAATGCTTTATACCGATTCTTGGAGTTGGTTTGGCCTTCTCAACATCAATCTTGCTATAGGTGTTGATGGTATTTCAGTAGCAATGATATTGCTTTCGGCAATTATCGTGTTTGCTGGCTCATTTGCTTCATGGAAAATCAATCCACTTCCTAAAGATTTCTTCTTGTGGTTGATTCTATTGTCAACAGGTGTGTTTGGGTTCTTTATCTCAATCGACTTGTTCACAATGTTCATGTTCTACGAGGTTGCGCTTATCCCTATGTACCTTCTCATTGGTCTTTGGGGTACAGGTCGCAAAGAATATTCGGCAATGAAGTTGACATTGATGTTGATGGGTGGTTCGGCATTCTTGATGCTTGGCCTCATCGGTATCTATTACCACTCTGCACCCGAAGGCTCTCAATTAACTTGGAATATTGTTGAGATTGCAACAAATAAGGCAATCCCTCACGATTGGCAAATGTTCTTGTTCCCAATGACATTCGTAGGTTTCGGTGTTCTTGGAGCTATGTTCCCATTCCACACATGGAGCCCCGACGGTCACGCTTCAGCGCCTACAGCCGTGTCAATGCTTCACGCAGGTGTGTTGATGAAACTTGGGGGATATGGTTGCTTCCGTGTGTCAATGTATCTTATGCCCGAAGCTGCCAACGAACTCGCTTGGATATTCTTGATTCTTACAGGTATCTCGGTTGTTTATGGTGCATTTAGCGCTTGTGTTCAAACCGACCTTAAATATATCAATGCTTATTCATCGGTGAGCCACTGTGGTCTTGTGTTGTTTGCAATCTTGATGCTCAACACTACTGCAATGACAGGTGCTATCATGCAAATGCTTTCTCACGGTCTTATGACAGCATTGTTCTTCGCCCTTATCGGTATGATTTATGGCCGTACACACACTCGCGATATTCGCGAAATGGGTGGTTTGATGAAGATTATGCCATTCTTGGCTGTATGTTATGTTATTGCCGGTATGGCTTCACTCGGTCTTCCTGGCTTGAGTGGTTTCGTAGCCGAAATGACAATCTTCGTAGGTTCATTCCAACACACCGATATGTTCCACCGCGTGTTCACTATCGTAGCATGTTGCTCAATCGTAATCACTGCGGTTTATATCCTTCGCGTTGTAGGCAAGTTGCTCTTTGGCCCAGTTCAAGACGAGCATCACTTGCAATTGACCGACGCTACATGGTGGGAACGCTTCTCGGCAATTACTCTCATCGTGTGTGTGGCTGCAATCGGTTGCTTCCCCAACTTCTTTAGCGACTTGATTAAGTTCACATTTAATCCCGAGTTCTTTACAGTATTAGGTTTCATCAATTAAAGATAAATAGAAATGGATTACTCACAATTTTTAGCAATGAAGCAAGAAATAGGATTGTTAGTCATATTTCTATTAGTCTTCTTCTACGACACCTTTATGCCCAAAAAGTCGCAAGGCGCACTTGCAGGCATAACAACAATATTGTTTGGTGCATTTACACTTAGCGGATTCTTCTGCCCATGTATGGGTGGTTGTGCTACCGATGCTTTTGCCGGCATGTATAACACATCGGCAATCGTAGCAACAATCAAGAATATCCTCAATATAGGTGTATTTATTGTCCTCATTCAATCAATGAAATGGGCCAACAGCGAAGATCAAGTTATTCGCCGTGGTGAATTCTACGAATTGTTGCTCGTTACATTGTTTGGTATGTACTTGATGATTTCGGCTCGTCACTTCTTGTTGTTTGTGATTGGTCTTGAAGCAGCATCATTGCCATTGGCTGCAATGGTTGCCTTCGACAAAAAACGCGTTGAAAGCCACGAAGCCGCTATCAAATATATCCTCACTGCAGTATTCTCATCGGCAGTGTTCTTGATGGGCTTGTCATTTGTATATGCGCTCACAGGTTCACTCTACTTTGATGCTATTGCAGCTAAAATTGCAGCCGAACAAGGTGTAATGCTCATCGTAGCCGTTGCATTTGTTATCGCAGGTATCGGTTTCAAACTTTCATTAGTGCCATTCCACTTGTGGACTGCCGATGTATATCAAGGCGCACCCACATCGGTTACTTCTTATCTTTCGGTAATCTCAAAAGGTGCTGCTGCATTTGCATTCTTGGTAGTAATGGCTCAAGTGTTTGGCTCGGTTTACTCACAAGTGTGGGAATGGATGCTCTATGCATTGATTATCCTCACCATCACTCTCGGTAACCTCTTCGCTATTCGCCAACGCAACATGAAACGCTTCTTGGCGTTCTCATCAGTGTCGCAAGCCGGTTATATTATGCTTGGTGTGATTGCAATGACTGCAACAGGCGTGTCATCATTGTTATACTACATTCTTGTGTATATCTTCTCTAACCTTGCTGCTTTCGGTGTGATTCAAGCCATTGAAAACAATACCAGCATGGTGAGTATGGACGATTACAAAGGATTGTATAAAACTAACCCACGCTTGTCGTTCACTATGATGCTTGCAATGTTCTCATTGGCAGGTATCCCTCCATTTGCAGGTTTCTTCAGCAAATTCTTCATCTTCACAGGTGCAATCGAACAAGGTAGTATTGCTATCTATGCGCTCGTATTGATTGCGTTGATTAACACTATCATTTCACTCTACTACTATCTCCTTGTAGTGAAAGCAATGTTTATCCACCAAGATGAATGCAAGATTGCTAACTTCAAATCGGCATGCTCTGAACGCACTGCAATGTGGATTTGTGTAGCTGGTATCATCCTCCTCGGTATCGTAAGTTGTGTTTACAACTCACTTCTTGGTCTTACTGAAGGCGCAACAGTTATCGGCAACCTCTTCTAATAGAATTTTAGATAAACTCTATATAGCAACGGCTTCCAGCAATGGAGGCCGTTGCTTTTGTTTTATGGGAGTCGTGGAGAATACAAATGCCGTGCGAATCACGAGAAAGCGAAGCGACTATAATAACCGGGGGTTGAGCGAAGCGATACCCCCGGAAAGGGAATAAGCCTCCCCTCACCAAGCCGTCCGAAGGACGGGAATGGTGTTAATGTAGTGCATTCATGCTATATGATTGTTTCGCGTCTGCCAGACGCATATGTGTAGATTGTAAAACCGGAGGTTTCGGGCTAACGCCCTCAACCCCCGGTTATTGCATATCGCTACGCTTTCCCGTGCTTCGCACGTGCTGACCACCTCCCGGCTTTGCCGTACTGACTATGTCTTCAATGGGCTGCACTCGGCAATAATTAAGTAAAGACCACCTCCCCCCTTCGGGGTACTCCTCCTAAAATTCTTGCAGAATTTCAAGAGGAGAGTTGCTGCCCTCATTGGCACCATTGTTCCTCCTATCCACTATGTGGCAGGAGGAGAGTTTTGCTCTTGAAAATGTTTTATCGGACACTCACTTACTATTTTAACTATAAATTTACACATCAAAACAATCTTTAACAAATGGGGGGGGGTAAGCAACCTATTTTGTATAAATTTGCAGTTAAATTTCTCAGAGATATACACTTTTTACACAAATTTATAGTTATGAAAGTTGAAAAAATGTTTTTGCGTGCTATGCAAATTTGCATGGTCTTAGCAATGTTTTGCGTATTTTATGCATGCAGTGAAGAAAATGTTACTCACGAGCCTGAACCTCCAACAGAAGACCCTGTTCCGGCAGGTAATGCCGGTGAAGTTGAGTTTGACATCACCAACAATAATAGCGAAGGTGGTAACAACGGTGAAGGCTCAGGAAGTGGCACAACCCCTGAAGACCCTGCAGTTGCCACTGCTGAAGAGGGTGTAGATATGACTATTAGTGCCAAAAGTTCTTACAACGATCCCAATGGAACTACATTCACTTGTGAACCTAAAGCAACAATTACATTGTCGGTTGATTTCGACACCGTGTATGCAAAAGACATTGAAACACTGACAAAGGTTATTGGAAATCCTAATGGAAATACTAAAGTTACTAACAATACAGGTACCAATCCCGCTAATTACACAACCAACCAAACATTCAATGTAGGTGGACAAAATGTTACATTTAATCTTGGGTATGAAGTCTATACTCACACTAACAGTAAGAAGCAAAAGATTGAAATGCCTTACGTTAAAGTAAATAACGCAAACTTTGGTGCATGTACTCCCACTGAAACTGAAGCCAAGTCAAGAAGCACAGAAACTGCGAGTGTTCGATTGGCAAATGTTACTGTTGTTCCTACCCAAAAGGCTATGAGCCGTTCAATAACTGTTACCGATACAACAACATACGAGGTAACAGCAAGATTTAATCTTGATGTTGAGAGCAAAAACTCTGCTAATGACAGCAAGCAAACCTTATCGTTTGAGGTTAAATATATTGCTGTTATAACAGAAACAATAGAGTATGATGGTGCAAAGTTGACCTACGAAGTTCAATCTAATGCTTCGCCTCAAAATGGTGTATATGTGGCGAATGACCCTGAAAAACCATTGGAAATTTTGGTTAAGCAAGAAAGTTCGTTTATGGGAACTGATGGTGTTACTCAAACAGGTAGTGCAACTACTAAAATCACCGCTGTTGCTCCGGGTGATGTTTATTTTGCAAACAAAGACGCCATTAGCGAAGATGAGGTTAAAAAACACACGGCAATTACTATTGAAGAGGAAAACTTGACAGCGCCTCTGCCTTATTATGACTTTGAAGAGGTTAAGTTTGATGGTTATAATATTAAAAGTTCAAATGTTACTGACACACTTGAGACTTATCATATTGTTGCGAAATATTCACAGGTTGCAAAACCTGTAAATGTTGAAACGGCAACTGATAAACCGTCAGAACTTACGTTTGAATATCAAGTTGAGTTTATTGCAAAGGTTAAGATTGAGTTGGTTGATACTGAGTATGATACTAAAATCGTGTGGACACCTCACAAAGATTGGGGTTATACTTATTATTACGAAGTTTACCGTAATAGAATTTATTCTAACGGCAAAACAGTAACCGATACATTCAACACAGGTTCTACAATTATCAAGTTTAGTGCAGGGCAAATTGATTGCGTTTATGAAAATTCAGGAAAACCGGCCAGCGATTACGGTATAATAAGAACTAGATATGAGCCATACAAAGATGGTCTGTATTACAGTTCAAACTGTTCAACTTTTTTGCCAGATACAACAGGAGGAATGTTCTTTGAATATTATCCTAGCGTAACTAATGATGGTGAAGCATATAGCAAATGGGAAGATTATAAGCATGTTGGAACCGGAGTAACTTTTGCAGAAGCTAAGCAAGATGGTTGGTATATAAGTGGTAATGAGGTTTGTTATACAAGAGAGGTTAGTTTAGAACTTAACAATGGACCTCGTTATGGTGAACCTGAACCTATAGTTGAATACAATACACTCATCTACCTTAACTACTACTTCTTATATTTGGATGGCGAGATGATAACTTTCCCGGAACCTGAAAATCGTAAGTACACTTATGAATTTGAAGATGCTTATAACGATTATCGTGGAAACATGAAGATTGTTAAGGTTAAAAATAGTGTTGATTTTGGAGGTAAAACTATTTTTGCTGGGTGTATAGATACACTATACTTCAAAAAACCATAACCACATCCCTAATTATAACCACCATTGAACGGTCTATACATTAAAGTTCAAAACGGTAAAGCCCCCAAAAATACATTTGTTCTATATCAATCTAACCTATATAGCCCCGACCCATCGGGGCTATAGTCGTTTATTGGCAGTTGCTTATAACTCAATATTTTATGATATTAGAGAGTGGTTAGTAGATAAGGGGGGACAACTCTCCTCTTGTTTTTCGCAGAAAAATAGGTGGAGTGGCTCAACGAGCCGAGGTGGTCAGGGGAATTCATAATGCATAATTAAAAATTCCGCACTCTGCATTAATTTAACCACCTCCCGGCTTCGCCGTACTGACTATGTCTTCAATGGGCTGCACTCGGCAATAATCAAGTAAACTTGATATATTGCCCTCATTGGCACCATTGTTCCTCCTATCCACTACGTGGCAGGAGGAGAGTTAGGGCCCTCATTTGCACCATTGTTCCCCCTAAAATTTTCTTCGCAAATTTCAGAGGGAGAGCTTCTTTAGCATTTAACAATATAGCAGTCCCTTTGTTTTATAGTGAAATAATTAATATATTTGTCAAAGTGAATTTTAAAAAGATTGAGTTATGAAAGACAAGATTTTGAGTGTAATCGCATGTGTGGCGATGGCCTTAGTGATGGTGTCGTGTGGTGAAGAGGATGAGCCTGTTGTGAAATATGAGCCTACGATTGATGAATATGGTATATGTATCGACCAAGAGGTTGATTTGGGTTTGTCGGTGAAATGGGCAGGATGGAATATCGGCGCAACATCTCCCGAAGGCTATGGCGGATATTATGCATGGGGTGAAATCGAAGAAAAAGATTGCTATGATTGTAATACCTATGCATTTTGGACCGATATTGATGGCAATGGATACCCTGATAAAGGAGAGTATGCTCATATAGGAGATAATATTAGCGGTACACAGTATGATGTGGCAACACAAAAATGGGGTGATTCATGGAGAATGCCCACCTTAGCCGAATTTGGTGAGTTATATGCCCTCTGCAAATGGGAATACTTCAAGTATAAGGGTGTATATGGACAGAAGGTTACTGGACCTAATGGCGTGAGCATATTTTTGCCTTATGCAGGAGAAATGATAGGAGAAAGGTTTAATTTAGATAATCTGATGGGGTGGTATTGGACCTCAACACTTGCAAGTGTAAGTCACGGAATTTCTTCATGGAGTATTCGTTTAGGGAATGGCCACAACTATCAACAAGGAGCCTCGACGCGCGAGTTTGGTCACACTGTAAGAGCTGTGAAAAATTGAGAACCGTTAGCTCGCCAAAACCCACCCGGAGCAATTGAGAGCCTCGAGGGTTGTTGATACTATTGTGCGATTGCTAACAGGCAATGTGGGAAATTATTGGAGTGGAGTAGTGGAGTCTATTATTAAGAGATAAGCAAAGAATGTAGAAGAATGTGTGAAGTTTATGAAAAATATTACATCACACATTTTTCTTTTCAATTAAAAATGCTAACTTTGTAAAATAACCTAAAACTTTACCATATATGAGAAAACGAATACTCTCTATGTTGCTCCTCGTCATGGGTTTGACTGCAACTGCTCAAGTTGATAATATTCTTATCAATGACAAGAATTATCATGTAGATGTGATTGAAAGTCAAGATATCGGTCCTGGTATTCACCATTACCGTCTTCGCATTCCCGACTATCCGTTGAATGTGAATATCTTGCAGATGGATATGAATAACCAATATAATCGCATCGAGACATTCCAAGCGTCGGATACACATTTTAAAACCGAGAAACTTGCAACGGCATATACTCGTTACAAGAATATGTATGACGACAAACGACCTATCGCAGGTGCCAATGGTAACTTTTGGTGTGTGTCGTCGCAACAGCCTCATAGCGACTTGTTGATAGGTGCTACCTATAACGGCAACCTTCGCAATGGACAGATTATCACCGAAACCAATGCTTATTCGGACCAATGGGATGGTGGTCCTGCTCGCACAGGCGTAATTGCTGTTGATGCATCTAAAAATCTTTATATCGAGTCGATGAACTATAAAGGCTATGCTATAAACGACAAAATAGGTAGCCCCGAGATTATACAAGCCAATAAGATTGTACGCGATAATGAAATCGCTCTTTATAATAGTTTCTATGGTCGCACAAAAGCATTTATGCCAGCCGACCAATATAAAGATGATAATGGAGTGAGCCATTTCCGTCTTGTGGAAGGTGTGGCAACCGAGGTATATCTCACCATCAACGAAGGCCAACGCTGGATGGCTGGTCAGCCAATGACTTGCACGGTGGGTGAGGTAAAAACCAACGCCGGAACTGGTACGCTCGGCGATTATGACTTGTGTCTTGTGGGTCGAGGTGTGCAAAAAGATGCTCTTGCGAAACTCGTTGCCGGCGACCAAGTGACAATCAATTATGGATGGTCAACTGCTGGAGGTGTAACTCCTGTAATAGAGCAACTCATAGGTGGTAATGCTATCGTGATGGCAAATGGCGAAATGACTGGCCGCAACGATGACGAAACCTATAACTCTCAAGTATATTCGCGTTGTGCCTATGGCTCAAGTGCCGATGGTCGCACACTTTATATCATCGTAATCGATAAATCGACCGACCCTGCTTATGGCACTTCGGCAGGTTGTAACACTCGCGTGATGTGTCAAATTGCGAAACATTATGGTTGCGCTAATCTTTGTAATGTTGATGCCGGTGGTTCGGCTCAAATGATGATTGAAGGAAAAGTAATTAATAAAACAACCGAGGGATCACCTCGCGCAGTGGCTAATGGTTGGTTCTTATATTCAACTGCTCCTAAAGATGAAACAATCACTCGCCTTGAATTTAAAGACCTTTTACTTCAAGCTCCTACATATGCAACATATTCACCCACAATTATTGCATATAACCAATATGGCGACATCGTTGATGATGATTTCAAAGGTTATACATTGAGTTGTGATGCTTCGCTTGGTACTTGTAACGGTACTGAATTTACTGCTGGCGGTGCTGATGCCGAAGGGCTTCTTACTGCAACATATAACGGAGTGAGTGTGTCAAAAACAATGAAAGTTGTGGCATCGGAACTTTCTATTCGCATCAAGCCCATTCTCATCGATGCTAATCGCGAATATGCAATGGAGGTAACGGCTATGATAGGTGAAGAAGTTTATACCTATAACCCTGCCGCAATCGAATGGACTATTGAAAATCAAGATGTAATTTCAATCGACGAGGCTGGTGTGCTTCGTGGATTGAAAGAAGGCAAATCAATGGTAGTAGGTAAGATTGGTGACTTTGTTGATACTACATATGTAACCGTTGAGATAGCCAATGCAGCAATAATGCCAGCAAGCGACATGACCGGTTGGACTATTAAAGCATCATCGGGTATCACTAAAGGTGCACTTGCCCAAGATGGTACACTCTCGTTTACTTATGGCTCTCCACGCGCGCCCTATATTCAAATGGGTAAAGCCGTGCAATATTATAGTCTTCCCGACAAATTGTGGATAGAGTTTACTCCATCAATCAATATCTCAAGCCTATTGATTGACTTGCGC
>JAZTZO010000022.1:0-94788 GCA_045637505.1 Muribaculaceae bacterium
TGGAAAAATTATTTCTTTTCGCAAAATATATCTAATTTTGAATAGTTGAACTGTAATACGGAGCTAGCTCCGTATTACACTCTTATTTTAATTATATATTTATTAACAATTTAAAAGTAAACCTTTTTCAGGACGATACAGAGTTATGGCTCACTCGTGAGCTCTGCGAGGTTCTCCTAAAAATTATTTGATAATTTTCAAGAGGAGAGCTATGGCCCATTCGTTAGCTCTGCGAGGTTCCCTAAAAGTTCCTTCGTAAATTTCAAGGCAGGAGCTTTAGCCCTGAGGGCTTTATGGGTTTTGAGTTGTTGGGTTTGTGGATGGGTTTCTTTAACCACCTCCCGGCTTTGCCGTACTCCTCCTATCCACTTCGTGGCAGGAGGAGAGTTGTGGCCTTTATGGGTTTTGAGTTGTTGGGTTTGTTCTTTTTGAGTTTTTTCAATAGTTGGGGTTGATTGTTCTTGGGGTTGAGTTTCAGTTGGGGATTTTTGTTGGGTGTCAATAGTGGTTTGCTCTTGTTGTGCTTGTTCGAGGGCTTCTTGCTCAAGGAGGCATTTGATGTATTCTTTCACAATGAGGTGTACTTTTGACTCAATGGGGTTGATGAATAGTGATGGGGAGAAGTCACCATTCATATTTTTATTAAAGGCGTCGATGATGTATTGTGAACGGCCAATACGATAGCGAATTTGAAATCCGCGATAATGTTCCCACACTTTTTTGATATTTTCTGGTTTCATAGTTAGATTGTTTTAAATGTTTGATGATGCAAAGTTACAACGCAAAAATGGAGAATGTGTGCGATAATGTATATGGATAGAAAATAAAAAAACTGTCGCGTTTCGCAACGCAACAGCTTATGAAACCTTAATCTTAATTTAATACTATGAAAAACACATTGCAAAGATAAATTTGTGATTTTAGTTTACCAAAAAAATGACCAAAAAAAACGAGATATTTGCCATTTTTAACATGCCTGCAAAATATGATTTCCCTATGCTGTTAATACATTTATCAATGTGTAATTGTGAGTTGTTTTCTTTTTTGTCGCCTTCTTCCTGTGGGGTGTAACGAGGATGGTGTTTTTGTGTAAAAAACAGGGGCTGTGCAATGCACAGCCCCTGGGGATATAAAATTGTGTAGTATTTAATACTGACGCTATTAGTCGAGTTCTTGATCGGCTTCGTAGCCACCCATTTCGCGAATAGCGTTTTTGAGGATCGCATATTGTTGGAAGAGGTGGTTAACAGGTACTTCGCCTTTGGTGTAGTCGTGCATAGGACTCTTGAGGAAGAAACTGAGGAAGCGTTGAGTTCCCCAACGACCTGCGCGAGCAGCCAAGTCGCTCAACAATACAAGGTCGAGGCACAAAGGAGCAGCGAGGATAGAGTCGCGGCAAAGGAAGTCGATCTTGATTTGCATAGGGTAACCCATCCAACCGAAGATATCGATGTTGTCCCATCCTTCTTTGTTATCGTTGCGAGGTGGGTAGTAGTTGATGCGCACTTTGTGGTAATAGTCGGTATATAAATCGGGTTGTTCTTCGGGAACAAGGATTGATTCGAGGGTAGAAAGTTTAGAAACTTCTTTGGTGCGGAAGTTGGCAGGTTCGTCAAGAACAAGACCATCACGGTTGCCGAGGATGTTAGTTGAGAACCAACCAGCAAGACCGAGGCAACGAGTGCCGATGATAGGAGCGAAGCCCGATTTAACAAGAGTTTGACCTGTTTTGAAGTCTTTACCAGCGATAGGTAATTTAGTTTTTTCGGCCATTTCCCACATAGCAGGGATGTCAACAGTAGTGTTAGGAGCACCCATGATGAAAGGAGCACCTTCGGCGAGAGCTGCGTAAGCGTAGCACATAGAAGGAGCGATGTTTTCTACATCGTTGGCTTTCATTGCAGCTTCGAGGTCGGCAAGTTTATAGTGAACTTCTTCGTTAATGGGAACATAAACTTCGGTAGAAGCTGACCAAAGAACTACAATGCGGTCAACGCCATGTTCTTTTTTGAAGTTACGAATGTCTTCACGAAGTTGTTCGGTCATGTCCCAACGGTCTTTGCAGTCTTTTACATTGTTGCCATCGAGGCGTTTAGCGTAGTTCTTGTCGAAAGCAGCCTTCATGGGGACGATTTTTTCGAGTTCGTCTTTAACAGGAAGGATATCTTTTTCTTTAAGAACTTGGCAGTTCATAGCCGATTCGAATGCGTTTTCGGGATATACGTCCCATGCTCCAAATACGATGTCGTCGAGTTTTGCCATAGGCACGATTTCATCATATTTGAGATATTTTTTGTCGGCACCTTTGCCAACGCGTACTTTGTCATATTGAGTCATAGCGCCCACAGGCTTAGCAAGACCTTTGCGGGCCATCAAAACACCAGTCATGAATGTGGTTGTAACCGCACCAAGACCTACAACTAATACACCGAGTTTACCTTCGGCTGCTTTTACGTTACTATTCATTTTGATTTTATAAAATTAAGTTATTGTTATTCAATATTTAAAGTTTCAATAGTTGCCATTCTAAATTTAACAGCGTGTAAAGTTACATTTTGTTTTTAATTTGCAAAATTAATTGCTGTATAAACTTTGCTTATTTTTGTGAACTAAAGTTAATAAAATGGAGGTTTAGTAAAAAAAGACAAAGAATGTGGAGCAAAAGGATAGTTTTTTGTTAATGAATTTAAATTAAGCATATGCGCTTTTGCACAAAATGGGCTAAAGTGTGTAAATATTATAAGCCTAACTTAACGATAACTTCATTTAACTTTGAAATGATGCATGGGTGTGTAACTGCATCTTCGTCGGCAGTCCATCCTTTACCTTTAATCCAAGCAACTTTACACCCGATAGTTTCGGCAGGAACAATATCTTTTTTGTAACTGTCGCCTATCACAAGCACCTCTTGAGGGTTGAGTGCCAATGCTTCAACTCCAAGGGCAAAGATGCGAGGGTCGGGCTTGCGTATTCCCACCACGGCCGATTCGACGATTTCTTTGAAATAGCGTCGTAGGTCAAAGTCGGCAAGCACGCTTTCTACATTTCCATAGAAGTTTGACACAAGCACCAACGGGAATTTATTATAAAGCGCCTCAATGGTAGGGCGTGCTTCTTCAACACATTGGCGTGCTGCATCGTAGCAATATTGAGCAATGATGAGAGCTTTTTCTTCAACGATGGCTGCGTCGATGAGATTTTGCTCGGCAAGGTAACCGAGTTCGATGCGCATCTTTATGAGCAAAAGGTCGTAGAAGTTGTGGTGAGGGAGAATGTGAAGTGTGCGAGCCAATTCGCGTTCGGCAAATACATAACATTCGCGAAATTGTTCTTTGGTTACATCGATTTGGGCCACTTGATATCCGTCCCAAATGATTTCACTCCAATGCACACCACGGCTGTCGATAGTGCCGCCGTAGTCAAATATGATTCCTTTAATATTTTCCATCTTCAATTTCTTTAGTAAAGCGTCGGCAGAATCGTTCGTGGCAACACACCATATATATCAACATGATGTTGAGCACGGTTAGTTCAAATACGAAATATAGCCAAGGCATCTTAATCAATATTGCAGCAAATAGCGCAAAGGTGCGAGTGTTGAATGATAGCATGTTGGTATATTTCATCATGGGCAAAGATTTTGCGCGGAATGCATCGCGAAACTCTTGTGATGGTACACCATTCCATTTTTGAGCCATTGCTTTGCGCAGGCGTTGCATCCATGGGGTGAGACGCTCTTGATTGGCGGTGTAATTTGTGTAAAAAAAGAGTACAATTTTTTGGAAGAAGTTTTTGCTCCATGATAGTTGCGATTGTTTCTCTTTGAGTTGAGCCGAACTATCGAGTTCGCTACCTTCTTCCCCTTTGAGGAAATATAGGTGGAAGTTGCGATAATAGTCGGCCATAGAGGCTTGTTGAGCATGGAATAGTCCGGCAATGATTGCTATAGTCCATATGAGCCAAGGCATGGGAGAGAAAAAGTCGTTGGTGGCGTTGGTGCGGAAGCATATAGCAAAATATATCGACAAGAACCATAAGTCGCCACACAAGCCGTCGAGAATGCGACCTATGCGAGAGTATTGCTTGGTCATGCGAGCCAATTGTCCGTCGGCACTATCAAAGGAGTTGGCCCATATGAGCAAGAATATCCCTATTACGTTCATCCATATGTCGTTGAAATAGAACATAATCCCAGCACCTACGCCAATAAATATTGATGCGATGGTGATAGCATTGGGGGTGATGCCAAGTTTTTTTGCTAAACAAGCCCATGCATATCCAATGGGACGATAGAAGATGAGGTCGAATGTCTCTTCGGTGTCCATTGATTTGAGCGTGTCTTTGTAGCTCACTTTTTTGTTATTTGATGTTTCAGCCATAGTAGTCTATTTGCGTTCTTTGATGGTGCTTAAAATGCATTTGGCAATGTGGGGCGCTGCTTCATCGCGACAGGGTGCAAAGCTGGGCCAGTCGTTGAAGTCGATAATGCGCATTTCGCCGTCGGGCGATACGATGCAGTCGCCACCATAGATTTTTACATCAAGCACCTCTGATGCGCTTTGACATATTTGTTTCATCTTTTCAAGGTCAAATTTTATGCCTTGTGATTTTCCGTTGATAGCCTCGTGACCATATTTGCTGTGTCCAAGGTCGAATGGATAGAACCAGAAGAAGAATGGCGACCCTTGCACACCATAGAATTTCACCAAGTCGCCTTCGAGGTGCTTGTTGATAACGGCGCGATTGATGCCGCGAAGGAAATATTCTTGAAGTAGTTCTTGTGCCTCTTGTGGGTGGCGCACAAAGCTCACATCTTCTTTGTGCATAGCATGGAAGTCACCTCTCTTAATCCAACATTGAGTGAATCCGGCTTTTTCAAGGGCGTCTTTCACTCCTTCGTTGGTGTTGACCATAAGGCTCTCGGGGTAGGGAATGTTGCTACCTATGAGGATGCGAGTCATGCGTTCGCGAGTGCAATTCTCGATGCCATATCCCGAGTTGATTACAAGTCGTCCTTCGTCTTCCATTTTTTGGAGCAAGGCGATAGATTTTTGCTCACGACACATGTTCACGATAATGTTTTCGGTCACATTGCCGGCAATGAATTGGTCTTCGCTATAAATGTTGACAATGCAGCCACGCTTGCGAAGGTTTTCGGCCACGGCGTTGAATATGGCGGCGTCGTTGCCTATGTGGTTGGGCGAATATGCTCCGGCTCTCATAATGCCGGCGATAGTAATTTCAGCCATTATATATTAATGTGAATTAATAGAAATTAATCTTAAGGGCGTAGAGCAGCAAAAGCGGCAGCTGTTTCAATGTCGCCAGCGTGATCTACATCAACAATTTTTTCAAAGGGAAATGCTTTGAGGTTGAGGCCTGCGTCAACGAGCGCACGCTGGTAGTTGCGCATGCGTGCCATGCCATTTTCCATGCAGTTTTCAAGCACACGGAGGGCTGGTGGAGTTAATCCATATATTCCTCCCGAGATGAATTTAACGCCATCCCATGGAGCATCTTTAAATGCTGTGATGTTGAGGTTGCTATCGGTGTCGATATATAGAGGTTTTTCGTCGTCGATGAACGAGGTCACGGCCATATAACCATCGGCTCCAGTAGTGTCGTTTTCAAAAGCTTCAATATATTTTTTGAACTCTTCTTCGTGGAAAATAGTATCGACCGTAGTGAGGCAAAATTTTCCATCGGTAAAATGTCGGCTCACCTCATAGAAACTATGCATTGAACTGGGGGTAGATTTTACGACCAATTTGAAAGGTACGGGAATGTCGAGGCTTTCGAGATATTCGCGCACTTGATGCATTTCTTCGTTGACGATGATGCTCAACGATGTGGCGTTGCATCGCATAAAGATGTCAATGAGTCGTTTGATCATAGGTGTGCCGTTGAGATTTACGAGTGGTTTGGGAAGTTTAACTCCCTCTTGAGCCAATCGTGAGCCCTCACCGGCAGCAATTATTGCGTAGTTCATATTATAAAAATATTGATTAATCGTTATTTTTTTCTTGTCGCTTATTGGGGAAGAAAAATCCTCTAATGTCGAGGTCTTGGAACACAAAGTAGCGTTGTAGTAGTATGTTCCAAAATACCGATACGATAAATGAAACTAATAGTTGGGCGGCCATAAAGCACCCGGCATCTTTGAATCCAATGCTTAATAGCCATTGCCAGTTGGCAAATAGGTAGTGGACAAACTCGGTGCCGTAGGAGTTGAGCAAAAGGCTTCCTACCCACACAAGGGCATATTTGATGGCAACCATGCGCTTGCTCACTTCGTTGCCACGGAAGGTCCATTTATAGTTTAAGAAACAATTTACTACCCCACCTGTAGTGGCACCTATCGCCTTTGAATAAAGAGGTCCAAGGGGTGTGAACTCAAAGAGGACAAGACTCACAATAAAGTCGGTCCAAGCCGACACTTGCGAGGTTGCTGTGGCTTTGAGCAGCATTTTAAATTCCTGCTTGTTGCGGAATTGTGGGGGTAAAAGTTTCTTTAGTTTCATCGATTAAGCAAAGAGCGAGGAGTGATTAGTCTTCGTGTTCGTCTTTAGTGAGGTCGAGAACCACATTGTCTTTCCCTTTATCGAAATATTGTTTGCGTAGGGGGTTGCGGTGAATGTATGCTTCATTGCGACGGCAACGCACCACATCGATAGCATGATAGATTGCTTCGCGTAAAGATGCTTCAGAGGCCAACCCTTTGCCCACGATGTCGTATCCTGTGCCATGGTCGGGAGAGGTGCGCACAAAGTCAAGCCCAGCAGTGAAATTTACACCACTCTCCATAGCAAGAGTTTTGAATGGAGCAAGACCTTGGTCGTGATACATGGCTAAAATGCCGTCAAACTTAGAATATTGTCCGCTACCAAAAAGACCATCGGCTGCATATGGCCCGAAGCATAACATCTTGCTACTGCGTGCTTCTTCAATGGCTGGGGTGATGATTTCTTGTTCTTCCTTGCCAAGAAGGCCGTTTTCGCCAGCATGAGGGTTAAGCGAAAGGACGGCAATGCGAGGGTGGTCGATACCAAAGTCGTTTTTAAGCGAACGGTTGAAGATGTTGAGTTTTTCAACGATGGCTTCTTTGGTGATAGCAGTGGGTATTTTAGCAATGGGTAGATGGGTTGTGACAAGAGCCACTCTCACATTTTCATTGCAAAGTATCATTAATGCTTTGTTGCCATCGCCGAGTGATGCTTCGAGATACTCGGTGTGGCCGGGGAAATTGAAAGTGTCGCTTTGAATGGTGTCTTTGTTGATAGGTGCAGTAACGAGAGCATCTATCGCGCCATCGCGAAGGTCGCTCACGGCTTGTTCGAGAGCAACGAAAGCAGCATTGCCAGCGACAGCAGTGGCTTTGCCTGGCTCGATGAGGGTGTCTTCGCCCACAACATTGATGATGCTACAAACACCTTCGCGTGCTTCGGTAGCTTTTGCTATTTGATTTATTGCAAATTGAGGCAAATCGAGTTGTTTGCGATAATAGTTGGCAATTTTAGCCGAGCCATATATGATGGGTGTGCATAATTCAAACATACGAGAGTCTTCAAGTGCTTTGAGGATAACTTCGTAGCCTATGCCATTGATGTCGCCGTGGGTGATTCCCACTCTTATTTTTTTAAAGTCTTTCATTGTTATAGGTATATATTATATATTCAAAGAAATCTCTTTGCCGAAGGAGAGTGCTTCTTGAAGAAATTTCGGTTAATGTATTTTACAATCGGTAAAGTTACTCATAATAATTCAAAAATGAGTTAAAAGGGGAATAAAAAAGAAAAAATGACTAATATTTGGGCATAATGATTTGGTGAAAAAAAGTGTAGTGTTTAATTTTACACTCCTAAAAAGTAATAGAGATGGAAGTTACAACTAATTGGATAAATGATTTCCTAATGGAAATG
The DNA here is from genome assembly GCA_045637505.1 of Muribaculaceae bacterium. Lineage (GTDB taxonomy): Bacteria > Bacteroidota > Bacteroidia > Bacteroidales > Muribaculaceae > RGIG4079. The sequence continues at coordinate 7,920 of JAZTZO010000022.1, forward strand.
GGGTTGCCTTATGAGTATATGAAATGGACCGCTTTCGCGATATATGTTTTGTTTCTTGCGTTGGTTGCATTTATAGCATACCACATAGCCCATAAGATAGTGGTAGTGGCGGTGCGTCGCATTGTTTCACACACATCGGTGAAGTGGGACGATGCTTTGTTTAACAATCGATTGTTGACGAGTGCGTGTCATCTTGTGCCTCCAGTAGCGGTGTATATATTAATGCCTTGGGTATTCAAAGAATATGAGCCGATTATGATGGTGGTGCAAAAGATGTTGCTGATATACATTGTGGTGGTGTCGGTGAGGGTAGCAAATGTGTTTTTCTCGTCGATATATTTAGCGTCGCACTATTCCGATTCGCTCAAGGGTCATTCTCTCAAGGGGCTCACACAGATGCTTAAGATATTGTCGATATGTGTGGGGCTGATAATAATCGTGTCGTTGCTCATTGATAAAAACCCTGTATATATACTATCGGGGTTGGGTGCTTCGGCGGCGGTATTGATGTTGGTGTTTAAGGATACTATAGTGGGACTTGTTGCAGGAGTGCAACTCTCGGCCAATGATATGTTGCGACCTGGCGACTGGATTGAGGCTCCTAAACATGGTGTGAATGGTGTTGTTGAAGATGTGTCGTTGACAACTGTAAAGGTGCGCAATTGGGATATGACAATTGTAACTGTGCCCCCTTATTCGCTTGTGAGTGATTCGTTTCAAAACTGGCGAGGTATGCAAGATAGTGGAGGTCGTCGAGTGAAGCGCACTATAAATATCGACTTAAATACGGTGCGTTTTATGAGCGATGAAGAGTTGAACGCTATGAAAAGCGAAAAATGGATGGAAAACTATACATCACCATCGCAACCTGTTGTAAATCTTCATTTGTTTCGTTACTATATTGAGCAATATATAGCCAATCACCCCAATGTAAATCATGAAATGTTGTCGATGGTGCGACAAATGCAATCGACCAATTATGGTGTGCCTATTGAGGTATATTTCTTTACTGCAACAACGCAATGGGTTGCATATGAGGGCATTCAAGCCGAGGTGTTTGACCATTTGTTTGCTATGGCACCACAATTTGGGTTACGAGTATTCCAAAGTCCGTCGGGACTCGATTTAAATGGGATAGGTAGAGAGTGTAACCAATAGGTCGATTACTCGATAGAGGGTTTTGTGGCTCTCAATATTTCGCGTTTACCCCCAGGAGGGCCTGCGAGGCGTTCGACAATAAACCCCACTCGTTGCAATCGGCGACGGATTTCGCCTTTTGCGCAATAGGTAGTCAAAATTCCACCATTGGACATCGCATCATAAATGCGTTTGAAAAGACTTTCATCCCACATTTCGGGTTGCTTTTCGGGTGCGAATGCATCGAAATATACCACATCAATATCGTGTGGTAAAGAGCATTGAGTGAAGTCGCATTGAAGTTTTTCGAGGGTAAATGTGGGCGTGATTATTTGGGGTGTGTTCCATTGCGCATTGTGAAGAGCCAATAGCAGGTCGTTATCAACCATTTCGCCATAATTGAGTTTTTCAATCAGCTGGGCTTTAACTGGATATAATTCAAGTGAGATGTAATGCGCTTTTCGGTCTTTGGTGGTTGCCATTGCGGTGACAACGGCATTGAGCCCGGTGCCAAATCCTATTTCAAGAACTCTCAATGGTTGAGGTGATGGGCTATGGTAGAGAAATGCACAATTGCGAAATATGTGTAACGACTCGGTTAAAGCTCCCTTCACCGAGTGATAATGCTCATCGAGATGAGGAACATATATAGTTGCCGAACCATCGGCCGTTATCTCAACTTTGTTCATCGTAGGATTATTATGAATTACGCATTATGAATTATTCTTGCTCTTTCCCTTTTCCTGCAAGCATGCCACACGCAGCCATGATGTCTTCGCCACGCGATGCACGAATGGTGGCTGTGATGCCAAGGCTGTTGAGGTGGTCGCGGAAAGCAGTCATTGCAGCCTCATTGGTTGTTTTGAGTTCCACACCAGGAATTGCGTGGAATCGAATGAGATTAACTCGCGAGTTAGTGCCACGGAGTAGGCGAGCAAGAGCGTCGGCATGACGAATGTCGTCGTTAAATCCTCGCCACATGATATATTCCACCGATAGGCGGCGTTGATGAGCAAAGTCATAACCTTTCAACAATTCCATAACCTCCACGATGGGATAGGCCTTCTCAACGGGCATTATTTGGGCTCGTTGTGTGGGGTGGGGTGAGTGAACGCTGATGGCAATATGCACTTTAGTCGCATCGAGCAGAGTGCGCAACTCTTTGATTTTTCCTATTGATGACACGGTGATGCGTTTAGGACTCCATGCCAATCCCCAAGGCGCAGTGAGTATTTCAATGGCGTCTAATACTGGTTGGAGGTTGTCCATAGGTTCGCCCATGCCCATAAATACTATGTTAGTGAGTTTCTCGCTTTCGGGGATTGATAGCACTTGGTTGATGATACCTTGTGCCGATAGGTTGCCGTGAAACCCTTGTTTGCCAGTCATGCAGAAGTAGCAATTCATCTTGCACCCGGCTTGCGACGACACGCATATAGTGGCGCGATCGCGGTCGGGGATATACACTGCTTCAATGTCGCGACCTCCCACACCTTTAAAAAGGTATTTGGCAGTGCCGTCGATAGAACGAGCTTCGGCAATGGGATTTTCGCGACCAATTTCATACTCTTGCGAAAGGCGTTCACGCGCTTTGAGCGACAAGTTGGTCATTTGATCTATTGAAGTGGCTCGTTTTTCATAAAGCCATTGAGCCATTTGCTTTGCGGCAAATGATGGCATACCACATTTTGTGGCTACTTCGCGTAGTCCCTCAAGAGTCAATCCTATGAGCGGCAATTTTGACATAAAGTGTAATGTTTTTTGAGAATTTAATGCAAAGATACAATATTAGGTTGAGAATAAAATTAATAATGAGGGGGAATATCAATAAATGAGTACAAAAAAATAATCTTGTCATCGCGACAAGATTATTCTTAACTTATTGTAAAGTGTATACAGGGATGTGATTATATTGTATCATGTCAAAAACACTAATAGTATTTTTAACGATGCAAAAATAATGCATAATTGTATAAAAACAAAATATTTTACGTTAAAATATTGTTAATCAGTGGGCGAGTTATTTTCCAGTAGGCACCCAACGATAAAGGCGGTCGCTTGGTCGCACCTTTTCGGGCACTTTTATTGAGAAGCGTTCACCCTTCACGGTTTTTTCTACGGGCTTGAGGTCAACACGAATTTCTTCGACTGTCGTTATTAATGCGCCAGTAGTGGGGCCAGTGATAATAATTTCATCGCCTACATGCAGTTCGCCACTCTCCATTTGGAACTCGGCAACACCGAGTTTTGAGAAGAATCTTATGCCTTTGGCCACATATTGTTTTACGCGTGTAGCCGATGAGCCATATTTTGACGACCATTCGCCAAGGCGTTGACCAAGGTAGTAGCCATTCCAGAAACCACGATTGAAGATTTTTGAAAGGCGTTCGTCCCAGTCGGCAATCATTTCTTCGTTGTATGTGCCATCGCAACAAGCCTTGATAGCTTCGTTGTAGCATTCCACGGCTATTTTCACATATTCGGGACCACGAGCACGACCTTCAATTTTCAACACTCTCACACCAGCATCGATAACCTTGTTGAGGAAGTGGATGGTTTTGAGGTCTTTGGGCGACATGATATATTGGTTTTCGATGTCGAGTTGCGCCCCGCTTTCTTTGTCGGTCACGGTGTATCCTCTGCGACATATTTGAGCGCATGACCCACGATTGGCGCTATAATTCATCTCGTGAAGACTCAAATAGCATTTCCCTGAAACGGCCATGCACAACGCTCCGTGGCAAAACATCTCAATGCGCACAAGTTCGCCATGAGGGCCACGAATATCTTGCTCGCGAATAGCATCATAGATGGCTCTCACTTGCTCCATATTGGTTTCGCGTGCGAGCACCACCACATCGGCAAATTGGGCATAAAATTTCACAGCCTCAATATTGGTGATATTCACTTGAGTTGAGATGTGAACTTCTACGCCAATGCTACGAGCATAGGTAATAGCCGCAATGTCGGCAGCAATAATAGCCGATATTCCAGCATCTTTAACGGCATCGATAATCGAGTGGCAAGTAGCTATGTCGTTGTCAAAAATAATGGTATTGACAGTGAGATAACTTTTTACCCCATTTTCGTGACATATCGATGCGATATTATGAAGGTCATCGAGGGTGAAATTGACCGATGAGCGTGCGCGCATGTTCAACCCCTCGACACCAAAGTATATAGCATCGGCTCCGGCATCGATAGCGGCATGTAGCGATTCGTAGCTACCCACCGGAGCCATTATTTCAAAGTCTTTGCGATTCATTTAGTGATAAATAAATTCTAAAAAGCGTATTTATTAGTGACAGCCACAACCACAGCCATCACCTTCGCCACAACCACCACAGTCGTCGCCGCATCCGTGGTCGCCACAACCGCAACCACAGCCACATGAAGGATTCAACTCTTCGGCAGTTGCATCGCGCACAGTTAAGATTTTGCCATCAAAACGCACATCGTCGTTGGCCAATGGGTGGTTGAAGTCCATTTTTACGATTTCATTTGTAACCTCTACAACAAGACCATTGATGCGGAAACCATCGGCAGTCATCATAGGAACCGATGCGCCTTTTTTGATGAATTCGTTGTCAAACTTTCCATCTACCAAGAAGAGGTCGCGACTGAGGTCGATAATTTGATTAGGGTCGTGTGGGCCAAATGCTTCTTCGGCCTTAACGATGAGGTCAAATTTTTCGCCTGCAGCGAGTGAGAAGATAGCCTTTTCCAAAGGCACCACCATGCCTGGAGTTACACCATAAACAAAACGCTCAGGGTCGCTTTCATCGCTTTGGTGAACGAGTGTTTGGCTACCATCGGCATTCACTTTATAGAGGTCATAGACCATCTCTACATATTTTCCTTGTTGAATTTTTTCCATAATTCTTTCTTGTTAGAAGTACTGAATTTTGTTCAGTATCTTCGTGGGTTTATATTAATTATTTTTTTTAGCTAAATTTTTAGCAATCACAAGGCACGAATCGACTATTGAAAGCTGTTCCACCTTGTTATATTCGTTCAATAATGCCACAAGCGAGTCGCTGTAGTTGACTTTTGCAGTGTCATTGTTCAAGGGCAATAATACCTCTTCCTCAATGACATCACTCAAGTGTGCATATCGGTTGTTTTTTACCATAAAAGTGTCAAGCCTTGCTATCAATGTGCTGTCGATAGTGGTTTTCATTGACGATGCCCGTTGGTCAACCGCTATGCTATCGGCACAAAGCGCCTGGTTTATGGCATCGATAAGCGGTGCCGCTTGTCGTTTCACCAATGCATGCTCCATCGATATCTGTTCCTTGTTGGCAACATCTTCCTTGGCCATATATACCTCTTTGAAAAACCATATTGCAACTCCTATGACAATTAGAAGCACTATGGTCGATAATCGAGGTAATAGTGACTTTTTTCGTCGTGATCTTCTGTGATGTGAACCCATAATAATTTCCTTAAGATTATATAGTTTAATGCAAAGATAGTAAATAATTCATAATGCGCATTTCATAATGCATATTTTTTTCAGTAGTGCGTCGGTTGAGGTGTCTTCGAGATGTTAGGAAATGTTAAATTTTTGAGTGTGTACATTATCGCATTTTTTCGCCTTTGTGGCGCCGTAACTTTGCATCGTGATTGCAATCAACTCCAATTAATTATTTAATCCATTAAACAACACAAAATGAAAAACAAATTTAGTGAAACAATCAATTCAGTTGTCGGTAAGGCTCGAGAGATTGCCGACAAAGTGGGCGATGCCGTTGAGTCAACAGTCGAAACCGTAGCCGAAACCGTCGAAGCAGTTACTACCACTGTCGATACTATTGAAAACACTGCCGAGTCGGTAGCCGAAATCGTTGAAACAGCGCCCCGTATCGATGATGTGGTGCAAGCAATGATGAAAGATGCCCGAGTGGGACATTTTCTCATCGACATCCTTGCCGGAATGAATGTGGGCGAGGCCTCGGCAAAGTATTTCCCGGCCGAACCTTCAACCGATGCGCAATCGGCTCAAAATCTTGACGATCTTGTGGCTGAAGCCGAGCAACGAGGCTATCTACGTGGTCGCAATGAGCAAATAGAGATGAAAATGCGCGACCTCGACCAGTTGCAACATAAGGGAGAACGCCGTGCCCCAGTTGTCGAAACAACAATTCTCAATCATCCTCGCCGCAGTGTGTGGGAAAACTAATTTATTTCTTAACTATCAATTTTTTATTACTATGAATCAACTTAAAGAACAAATCATGAAATTTTTTGGCAAAGCAGTTGAATGGCTTGCCAACAAGTATGGAATCTACACCTTTATCGCCATGGTTGCGATTATTCTATGGTGGATAATTGCCGGCGACGGAGATGTGTCAATGGCTTCGGCCACGATAATTGCCGGGACGGCGGGTGGTAAACATGTGTCGGGTGGACCATTGACCACATCGCTCACCAACACTGCTTCGCCCGAACTGTTGCGTAACGAAATCGATGAGCGCATCGTGAAAATTCGCCCCATGTCAACACCTATCGACCAATTGTCGCGTTTCGGAGGTAGCCGTTCAAGTGGCAGCATGATTGTCGATTACTACTCGGTCGATACCAAGCCCACCGAAACCACTATGAGCGAAGCCTACGACGAAGAATCGGCCGAGGGGAAGAGTGGCGATTTTCACATCGCTACAATCTACACCGAGAAGGATGACATCTTCGAACCCTCCGAAACCATCCTTGTGCCCGAAGTGAAAGGTTATGACGCCGAAGGACTAAATCTTGAAGGTGCATTGGTGCTATATGTATTGGGTAAGGAAAATCTTGGTGGGCTAAAAGTTATCGCCGTGAATGGTAAATCCATTTCAGGAAGTCGCCACTATGTGCCCAACATTCCTCGTGGTAGCAAATTGATAAGAATGGGGCGCGCTGCAAGCGAACTCGATGTGCAGACTGCTCAATTTGAGGCTCTACCAGTGAAGATGCAAAACAACTGTCAGATATTCAAGGCACAAGTGGAACAAAGCACCTTCCAAAAGATTGCCAACAAAGAGGTGGGCTGGAACTTCTCCGACCAAGAAGAAGCTGCAATCATCGACATGCGATTGGGCATGGAAAAGAGTTTCTTGTTTGGCTCGCGTGCACGCATCTACGACGCGGTGAAAAAAGAAGAGATTTTGCTCACTGGAGGCATCTGGGACCAAGCAGGCAAAGAGTTCAAGTACTCTAAAGAGGCGTTTGACACCAATTCGATTATCGACCTTTGTCGCGATGCTTTCACCGCTAATGCTGGCTCTAATCGCAAAATCCTCATCGGAGGCACCGGGCTCATCGAACTCATCAACAAACTCGACTATAACAAGGTGATAACAGCCAACGACACTGTGACAAAATGGGGCATCGATTTCACCGAGTTGCGCTCAAAGTTTGGCACTCTTTATGTGCTTCACTCCGAGGTATTTGACCAATGTGGTCACTATAACGACGGCTTTGTCGTTGACCCCGAGTATATCACCAAATATTGCCATGTGCCTTTCCGTGCCGAAAAACTCGATTTGCGTCGAAGTGGTGTGCGCAATACCGATGCTATCGTGGTAACCGAGGCGAGCTGCCTGGTGTTGCGTTACCCTCAAGCCCATATGCGTGTCATTGAAACCACTCAAGCATGAAAATAAAACTATCCTCTACCGAAATGCTGGCGCAGTGGAAACTGCGCCGGGGTTTTGAACCCCTTCGAGCCGATTGTGTGATAACTCGTAGCGATGGAGTTGACCTCGACGCACTATTGCGACTTGAAATGCGCGACTGGTATATGTCGTTGCTCAACACAGCCCCCATTGAAATGCTTGCCACCACCAACATTGCCAGTGAAATAGCCCTTACGAAGAAAGACGACTCAACGGCAACGGTGATTTTGCCTCAAAACTGTAGGCGCATAGTGGAGTTTCAACTATCGGGATGGGACCGACCGGCACGCATCATCGATGATGTCGATAGCTACGAAGCACTATTGCAACATAATCCTTTTTCTCGAGGAGGGTGCGCGCAACCAGTGGTGTTGAAGCATCATAACACGCTTTATATCTATTCATTGCCTTCGGGCGATGTGTCGATAACACGAGCAATGGCTGTGATGGAACCCACCGACGGAACATATGAAATGGACGAAGCGGCCCTCGCCACAATTTAAACCCTTCTCACATAGAAAGACGCAGAATAATTAAAAATTAAAAGGGAGCTATAATTTTGTCATTCTGCTCATTCTGTCCCAAAAAATTTCTGCGAGTTTCAGCGCCTTTCCGCGTGAGGACAACTTTCAATTCTCAATTCTCAACTCTCAATTAAAAAATGTTTTTACCTAAAAATGAACAAATCCTGGCATTGGCACAACGAGCATGGCGCAATGGCGCTACCATGCGAGCCAATCGCAACCGTTACAAGCAATACACCTACGGACAGCAATGGAACGACCCAGTCGTTGACGACTCGGGCGCTGTTGTTACCGAAGGGGAGTTTGCCATAAAAAGTGGCAAACGACCTATGACCAACAACCTCATTCGCCAATTGGTGAAATGCGTGGTGGGGCGTTTTCGCAACTCATTGCTCGATGCCACATCTCCATCGCCACATCTCAAAACAATATCACAACTCAATAACCTTGACGAACTCGATAGCCGTTTGCTCGAAGAGTTTCTCATATCGGGGTGTGCCATACAGCGCGTGTCGCACGAAATACGGCGTGCTGGCACGGCCGTGTGGATCGACAATGTTAACCCCTCGCATTTCTTTGTCAACGATTTTGCCGACCCTCGTGGGTGGGATATAGAGTTGCTGGGCATGGTGCACGATATGAGCATCAACGATGTGATTATGCGATTTGCTCAAGGCAACCCACGCCGAGCCACGCTCTTGCGCCAACTCTATGCGAGCGATGCCGTGACAATGTGTGGCGAATTTCTCAACGCACCTCATGGCCGATGTCGTGTTATAGAAGTGTGGACAATGCAATGCGATGAGTCGCTGTTGTGTCACGATCCTACTAATGGCGATTTTTACACAACTTCGCTCAATTCAAGTGGTTACATCGAGCAGGAAAACCTGCGTAGGGCTAAAAATAACACTCCTGCAATCAACTCGCGATGGCACATTGGCTCGCATTGGCATTGTCACTACCTCGCACCCGACGGCACCGTGCTCGACTCTTTTCCATCGCCCTATAGCCATGGCTCGCACCCATTTGTAGTGAAATTCTATCCATTGGTCGATGGAGAGGTACACTCGTTTGTTGAAGATGTGATTGACCAGCAACGCTACATCAATCGCCTCATTGTGATGATCGACCACATCATGAGCACCTCGGCCAAGGGAGCATTACTTTTCCCTGCCAATCAGCGTCATGAGTCAATGTCGTGGGAGCAGATTGCTGCTCAATGGGCCAAGAGCGATAGCGTGATACCCTATAATCCCTCGGGAGGAAATCCTCCACCGCAACAAATCGCTGCCAATAACACTAATATTGGCGCATTTGAACTCCTTTCACTCGAGATGAAACTGTTTGAAGATGTGTCGGGTGTGAGTGGAGCTTTGATGGGTAAAAATGCCTCACCGGCAACTGGCTCGGCGCTCTATGAATCGCAAGTGAAAAACGCCACGATAGCCCTCGCCGACATCTTTGAGTCGTTTAACGACTTCCGCACTACTCGCAACGAAAAAGCAAAACACTCCTCTTGAAAATTACTTGTAATTTTTAGGAGAACCTTGCAGAGCGTGATATTTGCACGCAGATATCGCAGAAATTCGCTGAAATATTAATTAAATAAGGTAATGCTTTTATGAAAAAATGAAAGAAAAAAGAAATAAATAATATCTGCGAGTTTCAGCGCCTTTCGGCGTGAGAATAACTTTTAATTTTCAATTTTCAACTATCAATTTTCAACTATCTTGCGTCTTTCAGCGGTTTCTGCGCGAAAACAATTTCCAACTCTCAATTCTCAACTCTCATCTATCTTGCGTCTTCAGTGCGAGAACAATCTTTTCCTTTTTTCACCCTCTTGTGCTATGTTTTTGCCCAACCTAAATATTACCTTTGTAAAGCCCAATCGACAACCCGAATATCCATAAACTCGTTTTAGTATTAAACCTTAATTAACTCTTAAGTACCAGCATGTTAGAAGAATCAGTAATACGCCGTAGGGATTTGAAAAAGTGCTACGACAAAATAGTAAAACAGTGTAATAAACAAGATGAGAAATCAATCTCGGCCAACATCATCGAGCAGACCATCAACAGTGAGGCTCCAGGTTACTACATCACCTACGATTATGCTCGCCGACTATTACGACAATATCGCCGTCGCAAACTGCCACGCAACTATAACGCGCTCAAACGCGACATGGTGACCGAAATTGCTCGCAAAGTGAATAAACTCATGGAGTCGCAACAGGGCTATACCGAGAGCGAAGCCCTTGCTATGGTACTCGCTGGTGGCCGTGCATCGCGATTCTTTATCTCACCCATCTCGGCTCGCCGAATAATAAATAAATCTTAATCTTTCCACCACTTTTAACTATCAACTCACATGACTATATCTCTCAACCTTTCCACTGCTGCCATAATGCAAGAAATATATGCCACCTCGGCATTGCGATGCCTCAACCAAGGTGGAGCGCCTCGTCCGGCAATACTCACTCGCGACCAAGGTGCAGCATTGGCATTGCTCATTAAAGATGCTTTTGCTTTTATCGTGATGAAAATCATTCCCCATGTGGAGCGCTGCCCAACTTTTGATCAGTCGGCCGGTGATGACCATTCGTCCGATGAAATATTGAGCATTGATTTGCGTCTGCCTCGTGGAGTTACTGCCTCGGTGACATCGGCAATGTGTGTGGCGTTGCAACATGCCATAGCCAACTATGCACTCCACATATGCTATACGCAACACAATAGCAAAGACTCATCACATTATCTCAATATTGCCAACACCGAGGTAGAAACCCTGCTACAACTCCTATCGACAAGTAACTACACCCCAGTTGCGATAATACCACACTATTAGTCGGATTAATTAATCGTTTGATAATAAAGGAATCTCCTCTTGAATGTTTTATTTCAAGAGGAGCGCTCCCATGAGTGCGAGATCGATTTAATTTAATTTCATATTAGCAATATAAGGTCATATTTCTTGACGATTTGATGTGAGTTCAAAACTTGCTTTTATTTGCATCAAATTTGATGCTTTTTTTGTGGGTAATCCATTAAAAGTGAGTATAAAGTAAAAAAATATGTTTTAGAACATAAAGTATTTGATTTTTATTAGAGAAAGTATATATTTGCAAATTAACTAATTGAAGATTAATTGGTTTACATAAAAAGAAGAAAATAATACCGAATAAGAAACAACAACTATAATTTTTACCATGGGGAAAATATTAAAAAAAACATTACTTCTTGCTATAATCGCCGCAGTGGGAGTGCCACAAGCACAAGCTGCTACTAATGATTATAGCATTGAAGTCAAAAACTATAGTTTTAGTAAGCACTCTCGTGCAACAAATCCGTTGTATGGTATCACTTATACTGAAGAAGATGGTACATATACCGATCGCAATTGGCCTTTGGTGGAAATAAGCCATGCTTATCAACAAAGCAACTATTCTAATACTCTCCCCAAGCATCAAATTGTACGTCAATTTGGTGTTTCTATGGGTGTGGTTTATTGGATTAACCCAGTCGAAAACTATATCTATTGGTGGAATACCGTTACAGGAGAAAGTGGTAGAACTACTCCTACAAAATCATATGGCGTAGGTTATCAAGATGGTATAAATAACCCTAATTTTGATTTTGAGTTCCTTGGAGCAGAAACAGGCTCGGGTGCAATATCGCAAGACTGGCATGGCAACCTTGTTCACATGTGGAACGATGGATTAAATGGATGGGGTACAACTGCTGGAACACACTTTGTGCAAGGTTATGCTGTGTATAAGGCCCCTGCAAAATATGGTCAGTTGATGGACTTTACTCCTAAATTGTCAAAAATGAACGACACCGGTCGTCAAAACTATCCTTATTATTATCGTCAAGTAACTGGATCTGGAGTCGGAACATTAAATGGTTCTACTGAGGACCATAATTTGGCATATTATGATTATAAAGATAGTAACTCAAAAACACCTAATCCAAACTATCCAGCAAATACTATTACATGGGCGAACAATTGGTATCATAATAAGGCCGATGAATCGATAGCAAAACAACCAACCGACTTTCTTGGTGTATCGGGTAATCTTTGGGGAAAAGGGGTTCTACAAGGAGCCAGCCAACAAGAGAATTTTGGTACAAGTGACTATAATTGTGGATGGGCTACTGGTTACGTGTTTCATGCTCGTAATAATATCGCTTTTGGTAATATGTTTGCCGATGGGCAATATACCAACTGGTATCTAAATTATCAAGTAGATACCCAAAATACCAATCACATTAATTATTATCCAATTGCAGGGCAATGGACCTCGGAAAATCCAAATGTGTGGTCTCCATATTTTATCCCAGGTTCTGAAGCAACAACAAATAACATGACGGAATATTTGTTTCGAGAAACAGATGTCCTTGAGTATTTTTGGAATGTTCCAGGGGCAGGAACTACCGAATTTAAAATCTCACCAGGGACTGGTCATATTTGGCATGGAAGTATATATGACTTGAACTATAGTAAATATCTTGGAACAACTGACGCAAATCGTGTCAAATCTGATATGATGTCTGCTCCCGAAATTGACTCAATTAAAGGAACACGCGTGTTTATTCACAATTATTGGCTTAATAACACAGCATTAGATGCGAGTCAACGAAATAGTTCAATTGAAATACAATGGGCGAAATATGATGGTGGAATGTCAACATCTACAGTTCCAGTTTTTTCAGGTTATGTTAGTACAGATAAATCTGCAACAAAATATTATAATGGTGTAGCATACCAAACAGTATATCAAAAATACAATCCTATTGGATATGCATATGGATATAATAAAACTGAAAATCGTCCATATAAGTTTGCAAATACAGCAGTAAGTTGTTGGAATGAGTTGGAACGCGTAAACGACAATGTGTTTGCTCTTTATTCTCATGTACCAGGATTAGGATTTTCAAAATACTTTATCACTGCGGTGAAGCCCAATAACGCTGTTTCAAATTTGCAAATAGCACAAAGTTGGAACGCAAACGGTGATCCAGTGCATACATTGACATGGACTCCTCAAACTTATGATAAATCAACAATGCACACCTACGAAGTGTGGTATCGCAAGAAAAAAGTTGGTACTTCAAGTTACGAAGATAAGAAAACGATTGGTGGCACAAGTCGTGAAGTGTGGATGTTTGCAGGTAAAGCAAGTGTGAAATATAAAGGAGCGGCTGACTCAACAAAAGTTGTGACATCGGGTAATAAAACTTATACCATTCCCAACGCAACTTTCTATAACTCATATGAGGGTTGTAAATTTGAACATGTTGCACCACGAGGCGATAATGGTGATGGTACAAAATATGAAAGAACCTATGAATATATGGTAATTCCCATATATGATGCATCAAGTCATCGTGGTACTGAAGCTACTACTTCTATAGTTACAGCACCTGCACCAGGTAAGGTATATGGTAATCTATATCAAGTAACTGAAAAAAATGCAAATGGCGAAACCTTATATGGATTCAGCATTCGCCTTGACCCATATTTCCCCGCTGGAGCAATAGGTAGTACCGAAGCAAAACGCCTCATTATTACAAGTTCAGGTGGAGTAGAAGGTTCTGATAAATTAAAAGGAGCAACATCGGTGACATTTGCCGATGGTACACCTATCACTCCACAAGAGGGTATAACATTTGTTTCAAAAACAGATGGAAGTACCACTACTCATGGAGCTTATGCAATATCTATTGATATCACAGGAAAAGTAGGAGCAGATGGTAAATTGCCTTCTATTATATGGCACAATGTTGACCCAGATTTAGAATACAAAATGGCTGTCCACGTAGAATCATCACCTACTTATCAATATACAGGATCTGGAGAAATTTCTACCACATTGGTAGTTCCTTGCCCAACATTGAGTTTGACCGAGGTGTCGGTATATCCACTTCTTGGTGATTATAGCTCAATACAAAATGACGACCTTTTGCCTTTAGGAGCACAACGTCGAGTTGGCTCTAAAGAGGTTACAAATCCTGTCACTTTGAGTAATGCAAATACTATTGGAACAAAAGGTAGTGCGATTAATCCTCTATTGGTTACTGATGAAGTGATGGAAAATTGGAGTGTTCAATATCTATATAATATTATGTTTAGGGAGCCTGGCAGAGATTATATAGCATATAGATTAGAGCCTTCAAATACCACTGCTGGAGCTACTTATTACTCTAATAGCAAAAAAGTGATATTTGATATCGTAGGTTTGCCTGTTGAAAGAACAGCATGGGATACTCACACTCAAATGGGTCTCGATGATGCTCAAAAGGCAACAAACGACAACCTCACAAAGTATGGCTACAACACTGCAACAGCTAATCACAATTATACCGCTCATATTGATGTGACATATACTCGAAAGGATAATAGTGAAATAAAAGCAGTTGTAATGGGTGAAAATATTGCATCATCACCATTAGTATATAGTGAAGGATTGAAGAATGGCTCAATATTCCCTAACTTGGGTGTTAACTTTGGTACTCAATTTGTAGTGTTTAAACGCACAACCACCCACTGGGATGCTTCTTATCCAAACGATGAAGACCATAATTATGGTTATTTCCCTATCTATTACGATGCCGCTGCACAATGGACTTGGGCTGCATATCCTGATAATTTAAATCGTTATGTAGGATTCCATGCTGTTACAAAAATGAATTGTGTGGGACACTATGTAACAAACACAGAGGGACAAATGAGTGATAAATGGGTTCCATATTATGCTCCATCGGTATTAGATGATGGAAATGTAGTGGAATTTAATAAAACTCTTGGCATGCCAGGAAACTTTACTGATAATTATAATGGAGCAGTAGAGCCCCTCGTGATGACAGGAATCGGCTATGATGGCACAAAGAATAGCAACTGGTCGGCATTGGCTACGGAAGAGCGCACATTGCCAATGCAAGTGCACTATGTGTGGGCTGGTGATAGGGATCTTACTAATGTACAAACCGACCGTGAACAAGTTTCAACTAAAGTGTTGATGACAGCCGATTATCCTATTATTGAAAGTACCTATGGCGCTACAATTATTCACGATGCTACATTTGATGACTCATACTATAATCTCATGGTAGAA
Source organism: Muribaculaceae bacterium (assembly GCA_045637505.1). Lineage (GTDB taxonomy): Bacteria > Bacteroidota > Bacteroidia > Bacteroidales > Muribaculaceae > RGIG4079. Next base: position 23,351 of record JAZTZO010000022.1, read on the forward strand.
ACTGAAGGCGGCCAAACAAGAATGAATATGATTTCATCAGAAAATAATAGTGGTGTTTATGCCGATTATGTTACTACAGTTACCGGCGTAGAAGGTATTCTCACTAATGCTTGTGGCGGATGGCAGTTGTATCCTAATCCAGTGGGTAGTTTCGTCACAATCGAGGCACCAATGCTTATCAATGATGTGAAGATATTCTCAATGGATGGTCAATTGGTAAAAGTGGTGAAAGATGTAAAAGACACCACAGTGAAAATTAATGTAGAAGAATTACCTCAAGGAGTTTATATCGTAAACACCCTTGGTGTAGCAAAAATGATGATAAAACTTTAATCTTATAGGTTTAGTAGTTTTTAAGGGAGGCTTGCCGTTGAGGCAAGCCTCCCTTTGTCTTTTTTAATGACAGGAAAACATAATGAACAGATAAAAATTAAAAGTTGTTCAAGAAAGTTGAAAATTGGGAATTGATAGTTGAGAATTGAACGTTATTCTCACGCTGCAACCGCAAGATAGTTGAGAGTTGAAAGTTGGAAATTATTCTCGCGCTGAAACCGCAGAAAGACGCAGAGGTTTAAATTTTCAACACCCTATATCCCTTTCAGCGAATTTCTGCGATATCTGCGTGCAAATATCACGCTCTGCGAGGTTCTCCTTTTCAGGGAATAGGAGGAGGGTTTAGCTGACGCGTGGATTCATTGAAGACAGCGTGAGTTCACGAAAAGACGAGGAGGTAAATTTTGTTGGGAGATGGAGGAAAAGCTCTCCTCTTGAAAATTACTTGTAATTTTTAGGAGGAGTGGCACGAAGTGACGAGGTGGTCAATAACCTGTTCATTCTGTCCCCAATAGATCTGTGAATTTCTGCGCTTTCAGCGTGAGAATTTTACTTTTACCTTAATCTTTTCCAGTGATGATTTTGCGTATATCGTGCAATTTGTTGAGCGCCGCCATGGGAGTGAGGTTGTTGATGTCGAGGTCGCGAATCTCATCGCGCACCTGACTCAATACTGGGTCATCGAGTTGGAAGAACGATAATTGCATTCCGCCACATTGATCGGCTACGGCGCCAAGGTCTTTAGTGATGTTGTCTTTACGATTGGCCGACTCGAGTTGGAGCAACACCTCATCGGCTCGTTTCACGATAGATTGAGGCATGCCGGCGAGTTTTGCCACATGAATACCGAAGCTATGTTCCGACCCTCCACGGGCCAATTTGCGCAAGAAAACCACCTTATTATCGATTTCTTTGACCGATACATTATAGTTTACCACGCGCGAGAAAGTCTTTTCCATCTCGTTGAGTTCGTGGTAGTGAGTAGCAAAGAGGGTTTTAGGGTGGATGCCACGATATTCGTGGATATGTTCCACAATGGCCCATGCGATAGAGATGCCGTCGTAGGTAGATGTGCCACGGCCCAATTCATCGAAGAGGATGAGGCTTCGCTCGCTCATGTTGTTGAGGATTGAAGCAGCCTCGTTCATTTCGACCATAAATGTTGACTCGCCGAGCGAGATGTTGTCGCTTGCGCCCACGCGAGTGAATATCTTGTCAACTATACCTATTCGTGCGCTATCGGCAGCCACGAAACACCCTATTTGGGCCATAAGCACATTGAGGGCTGTTTGGCGTAACAGAGCCGATTTACCCGACATGTTGGGGCCAGTAATCATCATCACTTGAGTGCCGTTGTTGCATAGCGACACGCTGTTGGTGATATATGGCTCGCCTATAGGAAGTTCTTTCTCAATAACAGGGTGGCGGCCTTCGACAATTTCGATAGAGAGTGAGTCATCGACCACGGGACGGTTATAGTGATTTTCCATTGCCACACGAGTGAATGCAGTGAGGCAGTCGAGACGTGCTATCAATGATGCATTGAGTTGAATGGCAGGGGTGTATTGAGCCAATGCAGCTACAAGTTCGTTATATAGTCGTGTCTCGATAACGGCAATGCGTTCTTGAGCGCCGAGTATTTTTTCTTCATATTCTTTGAGCTCTTGAGTGATGTAGCGCTCGGCATTGACGAGAGTCTGCTTGCGTATCCACTCCTCGGGCACTTTGTCTTTGTGGGTGTTTGTTACCTCGATGTAGTATCCAAACACGTTGTTGTAACTAATCTTGAGGCTGGGAATGCCTGTGGCCTCGATTTCGCGCATTTGTATCTTCAAGAGGTAGTCTTTGCCTTGGAAGGCTATCTCACGAAGCTCGTCGAGCTCGGGGTCAACACCATCTTTTATCACTGTGCCACGGTTAAGAGCCGATGGTGCATCATCGACCACTTCGCGAGCTATGCGGTCGCGAATGAGCGTGCAGGGGTTGAGTTGTTCGCCAATGGCGCGTAGGGCGTCGAGGTCGGCATTGCTACATAATGCTTTGATAGGCTCAACGGCAGTGAGGGCATTGCGTAGTTGCACCACTTCGCGAGGTGTGATGCGGCCCACGGCCACTTTTGAGATGAGGCGTTCGAGGTCGCCTATTTGTTCAAGCGCACTCTTTATTTCTTCTCTCTCATCGGGGAGGAGGAAGAAGTATTCTACCACATCAAGACGAGCGTTAATCGCTTTAGAGTCTTTTAGAGGGAATAACACCCAGCGACGCAATAAACGGGCTCCCATGGGGCTCAAAGTGCGGTCTATGACGCTCAAAAGGCTCTTGCCGTCGTCGGCAAAACTATCAACGAGCTCAAGGTTGCGCACGGTGAACTTGTCGAGGCGCACATAACGGTCTTCCTCTATGCGTGAAAGGGTGTTGATGTGCGATATCTGATTGTGTTGAGTAATGTCGAGGTAGTGCAATATTGCGCCCGATGCGATAACGGCGGCTGGCATTTTGTTGATGCCAAAACCTTTTAGGCTCACGGTCTCAAATTGCTTGAGCAATCGGTCCATCGCTGCATCGTCGGTAAAAATCCAGTCGTCGAGCTCAAAGGTGAAATATCGAGCCGAGAAACTGTCTTCAATGAGGTTGCGATTTCCACGCTCCACAAGCACTTCTTTGGGTGCGAAATTGCCGAGAAGTTTGTCGATATAGTCGGCATTGCCCTCGGCGGTGAGAAACTCACCTGTACTGATGTCGAGGAAAGCCACTCCCACCACTCCATGACGTGCAAAGTGTACGGCTGCCAAGAAGTTGTTTTCGCGGTGGTCGAGAATATTGTCATTGATTGAGACTCCAGGTGTTACGAGCTCGGTAATGCCGCGTTTCACAAGTTTTTTTGTGAGTTTGGGGTCTTCGAGTTGCTCGCATATGGCTACACGCTTGCCGGCGCGCACGAGTTTAGGCAAGTAGGTGTCGAGTGCGTGGTGTGGAAACCCAGCCAATTCAACATGTTGAGCCGACCCGTTGGCACGGCGAGTGAGTGTGATGCCGAGTATTTCAGAGGCGGCTATGGCATCGTCCGAAAAGGTTTCGTAGAAGTCTCCCACACGAAAAAGAAGTATTGCATCGGGATGTTTTTGTTTCATCTCGAGATACTGTTTCATCAATGGGGTTTCTGCGATTTTCTTTGCCACGGCCTATACTTTTTGAGGTTAAAAATGAAATGTAAAATTACAAAAACTACATCTCTCACCCAAATTTTGAGGTTGAAAAATGATAGCTTTTGTAATATAATGTGGAGTGCGCTCCTCTTATATAGGGATATAATTACCTATCTCATTAAGACATTCCATATTGCAGAGCAAGGGTATGCGTCGGTGCAATACCATAAGTCGTCGATGCGTTGAAATAAAAGTATGATGCTAATATTTTCCCCCTTGCGATTCTTGAAAGAAGATGAATATACGATATAGTCTAGGTCGATATAATGCCAGAATCCATAGTTGTATATCGTATAGTTTAACTCTGCATCATATCCTATTTTTTTAGCATATCCACGAATTGGGAATCCACCTTTTTCATCAAAAATTTTCAATGTTGATGCGAGTAGTTCTGCATTGGGAACGACAGTGCTATATTCTGTGGACATATAGCGACTATTGCGGAATTTTTTGTTTTTGTTAAACTTGGTCAGGAACGCATTAAATGGCTCTTCACTGAAGTTGCATGGGAGTGTGTCATTTAAGTTAAGGGCACACACCTCCTCATCTTCAATATAATATGATGGCACATTATACCATTGATGGCCGTCCTTTTCCCACTGTTGAGCCGATAAAGAGAGGTTTGCAATAATAATTGCGATGCTAATGAGTAATATTCGTTTCATGGTGTGAATTTGTTTTTATCTTTTGCAAATATATTATCAAAACTTCCTCTAATCCAAAAAATCATAGTGAAATTTTTGGGTATCATTATACGATGAATTCAAGGTAGTTGTCGGGAGTAACGATTGCTTTATCTTTTACGATATAGCTATTTAAAAAAGATTGAGGGATTATGGCATTTGCTTTTTTTGGATTCCACTTTATCTCATAAACCGAAAACGCCCCATCGGCTTCTTCGATATAATCAATCTCTTGCTGAGTTGAAGTGCGCCAGAAATATGGTTTTACATAACGCTGGTTGTAATGATTGCTTTTTATTCTTTCGCTAATGATAAAATTTTCCCACAAAGCGCCGATGTCTTGGCGTAGAGCTATAGGCGCGAAATTTTGTAGTATGGCATTACGAATGCCATTATCATAGAAATAAATTTTTTTGCTCTTTTTTAATTCATTGCGAATATTTCTTGAAAAAGCGTTTAGTTGAAAAATGATATAACATTTCGATAATAGATCGATGTATTTTTCCACTGTTTTGCTGTCGGAACCCACTGTTTGCGCAATTTCATTATAGGAAACTTCACTACCTAATTGTAACGCTAAAGCTATAAGGATTTTTTCAAGTAAAGCAGGACGGCGTATGTCATCAAGCGATAGCAAATCTTTATATAGATAGCTATCGGCGATATTCATCAATAGTTCTTTGGCTTCATCTGAGTGGTTGAGAATATCGGGGTAAGAACCATAAATTAACCTAAACTCAAGAGTTTGTTTTACTGCCAAAAGCCCATTTGTGTTCAATAGTTCGGCGGTAGAAATGGGGAATAGGTTATATTCATACTTTCGTCCGGTCAAAGGCTCATTAATTTTGTCGTGCAACTCTAATGATGATGACCCTGTTACTAAAAGTTGTACGTTGGGGATATTGTCAATGATGCGTTTTAGTGTCATGCCAATATTTTGTACTCGTTGCGCTTCATCAATTATTATTATTTTATTTTGACCAACGAGCGCTTTCAATTCGGGCGTGTTTATATCGGTAAGTATTTCTTTTACTTCGGGTTCGTCGCAATTGAGATTTAATATTGGTTCATTACATGTTGAGGCTATTTGAGAAAAGAGTGTGCTCTTGCCCACTTGTCGTGCTCCAATTAAAATGATTGCTTTACCTTTAAATAACCGATCATTGATAATTGTTTGTAATTGTCGTTGTATCATAGAGTTCTTATTTTGGACAAAGATAGGTCAAAACTTCCTCTAATCCAAAAAATCATAGTGAAATTTTGGATTACAATCCAAAAATATATATATAAATTTTGGATTAGGGCTTTTTTGGGGCGATTTTAGGTGGTGGGTGGTGTGTAGAGATTAAGGGCTTTTTGCTTAATATTTGCCTTTCTTGAATAACCCAGTGGCAACCTTTTTTAAGAATATTTCAAATTTGTATGAATTAAACTCTTTTTTCTCGTAATATGTACCAAATATTTTTGTAGCAGGAATGCGCGCAATTTTCTCGTCGTCAAGGCTAACCACGACATCATTGCCTTTCTTAATTTTTTCTTTCAACATTCGCTCTTCGGCTAACTCCAATCCATCTTGGATTTTGCGAATAAAATCAAAATCATTATGAGACATAGGCTTTAATTTTATTGAATGTTTCGTAGGTATTTACCATTATTTCATAATCTTTTCCTCCCATAGCAACAAAGGTGCGAGGTGTGCGACTGTTGTCATATATCATCCACAAATCAACCTCGTCCATAAAGATATTAAATAGGTTGGAAATGCCATTTTTGTATCTGCGATAAATTATGTCGGTGGGAATGTTGTGTCCACCTTCTCTCACGCGTTCAGCAACGCGATGAACAGCCAATTCGGGCGTTTCTAACCAGAAGTAAACAAGGCGCACTTGATATCCTTTGCTATGTGCCTTGCGCACTAAATTTATGTAGGACCTTGTTGCAAGGGTAGTTTCTATCGAAAAAGATGCTTCACGATTAATAAGGTCATCGATGCGTTGCAGCATAATTCGTCCTGCCTCAAAAGCCACGCTCTCGGGATTGAATGGGGAGAGCCCTTTGGCAATTTCATCGGCATTGACAAATTCTCGACAATGCAAAATCTCGGGAAGTACGGTAATCGAAGCAGTAGTTTTTCCTGCTCCGTTACACCCACTTATTATGTAAAGATTCTTTTCCATAGAGATTGCAAAGTTACATATTTATTTCTAAAAACATAATTTTATGCAAGAGTTCTCGATAGGAGATATTATTTTTTAGGAAATAATAACTTGTTTAATGATAAAAGCCACAGCCCGTGGGGGCTATGGCTTTTGTTATAATTGAGTTGTTATGCTCGATTAGAGTTGAGGACCTGCAGCAACGAGTGCTTTACCTGCTTCGTTACCTTCGAATTTAGCGAAGTTTTTGATGAAGCGTTGAGCGAGGTCTTGAGCTTTAACGTTCCAATCTTCAACGTTAGCGTAAGTGTCGCGTGGGTCGAGGATGTTAGGATCTACGCCAGGAAGTTCAGTTGGAACTTCGAAGTCAAACATAGGGATCTTTTTAGTAGGAGCGTTGTTAATAGAGCCATCGAGGATAGCATCGATGATACCGCGAGTATCTTTGATAGAGATACGTTTGCCAGTACCGTTCCAACCAGTGTTAACCAAGTATGCTTTAGCACCGTTAGCTTCCATTTTCTTCACGAGTTCTTCACCGTATTTAGTTGGGTGGAGTGAAAGGAATGCAGCGCCGAAACATGCAGAGAATGTTGGAGTTGGTTCAGTGATACCACGCTCAGTACCTGCCAATTTAGCAGTGAAACCAGAAAGGAAGTAGTATTTAGCTTGTTCTGGAGTCAAGATAGATACTGGAGGAAGTACACCGAATGCGTCAGCCGAAAGGAAGATAACTTGTTTAGCAGCTGGGCCTTTAGAGATAGGCTTAACGATGTTTTCGATGTGATCGATAGGATAGCTAACGCGAGTATTTTCAGTTACGCTCTTATCGTTGAAGTCGATTTTGCCTTCAGCGTCAACAGTAACGTTTTCGAGAAGTGCGTTACGACGGATAGCGTTGTAGATATCGGGTTCGCTTTCTTTGTCGAGGTTGATAACTTTTGCGTAGCAACCACCTTCGTAGTTGAATACACCTTCGTCGTCCCAACCGTGTTCGTCGTCACCGATGAGTTTACGTTTTGGGTCAGTTGAAAGAGTAGTTTTACCAGTACCTGAAAGACCGAAGAAGATAGCTGTGCTCTTTTCTTCCATGTCGGTGTTAGCCGAGCAGTGCATTGAAGCGATACCTTCAAGTGGTTTGAAGTAGTTCATCATTGAGAAGAGACCTTTCTTCATTTCACCACCATACCAAGTGTTGATGATAACTTGTTCTTTAGTAGTGAGGTTGAATACTACTGCAGTTTCAGAGTTAAGACCGAGTTCTTTGTAGTTTTCAACTTTAGCTTTAGAAGCGTTGTAAACAACGAAGTCGGGTTCGAAATCTTTGAGTTGTTCTTCAGTAGGGCGGATGAACATGTTTTTAACGAAGTGAGCTTGCCAAGCAACTTCAACGATGAAGCGCACTTTCAAGCAAGTAGCCATGTTAGCACCGCAGAAACCATCTACTACATAAAGTTTTTTGTTAGAAAGAGTTTTAACAGCGAGGTCTTTAAGAGTGTTCCAAGTTTCTGTTGTTACAGGCTTGTTGTCGTTTTTATATTCTTCTGAAGTCCACCATACAGTGTTTTCGCTTGTAGCGTCTTTTACGATATATTTATCTTTAGGAGAACGACCAGTGTAGATACCAGTCATTACGTTTACTGTGTCAAGTTCAGTAGCTTGACCTTTTTCATAACCTTCAAGGCAAGAGCAGGTTTCATCTTTGTAGAGTTGCTCGTAAGAAGGGTTGTACACGATTTCAGTTGTTCCTGAAATGCCATACTTGCTTAAATCGATTTTGCTCATTTGTGTAAGACTTTAATATATAAACAGTTAATAATAATTTTCAGTAAAATCAAATTTCACCTATATTTCCAAGTACAAAGGTAGTAACTTTTTTTCTTATATAGGAATTGTAATAAGGAAATTTTTCCGTATTTATGTTTTTTAACACTATGAGTTTTGCGATAATCTCATAGTATGAATTTAGTGGGGGATTTTGTCTATAATTAGAGGCGTATAAAGGAGGTTGTTGGGCTTGAGATATTAAGATTTTAGAGGGTCTCTCAATACATATAGTATTGATGAATCATGACGGGGAAGTGGCATGATTTGCACATCGGCATCAAATGAGTGCGCGCTCTCGGTGCCGTCTCCTATTTTGTAACCTTTTTGGAATAGTGGAGAGGTTACGGCGGCGAGTGCTATGTTGGGTGTGTTGTTGTCGTTGCTCAAGTGGCAAAGGAATATGTGGCTCAATTTGGTGCTATATATTTCGGCGATATATCGAGCTGTTACGATGTTGTCGAGGTGCCCGTTGTCGGCAAGGATGCGCGCTTTGAGATATTCGGGATATTTGCCATTGGTGAGCATCTCTTTGTCGTAGTTGCTTTCAATCATTATATAGTTGGCTTGGCGCATATAAAAGTCTACGCGTGGAGTGATGCAACCTAAGTCGGTGGCAATAGAAAATTTGTGATTGCCGTTTTCGATGAAAAAGCCCACATTGTCGGTGCCATCGTGCGACACCTCAAACGCTGTGATTTTGAAATTGCCTATTTCAAAAGGTATCTCTTTGTAGAAGGGACGGTGGTAGTCTTTAAATCGGCGCGAAATATTGTGGCGGCGCATAATGCCGTTGAGTGTTTTAGGAGTGCAATATATGCCTATGTGGCGGTATCGACGCACGATAGAGTAGGCAAAGCGTATGTGATCACCATGGTCGTGGGTGATGCAAATGCCTTTGATGTGTTCCATCGAAATGCCATTGCGTGCCAGTTCGCTCACCACTTTATTGTTATCGATTCCGGCGTCGATTAATATCCCACAATTGTCATCGCCAAGATATGCACAGTTGCCACTGCTACCACTTCCCAAAGAAATAAATTTCAGTGTTGATGGTTTTGCCATCGGTTTGAGTGGTACAATGGGAGTTGCAGGTTGCTCAATTTCCTCTTGGATAATCTCGGGCTCGGTGTTATTTGATGCGAAATTTATTGCGCTACGCTTCTCGGTCGAAGGAGCGCTTATCTCGTCAAATAACCCTGGGAGGTCTTGAAGTGGTTTTAGTCTGCGTTTCTTTGCCATTTCAATGATTATTTATGCAAACAAGAGGAAAATGGTGGGTATCTTGTTGTAATTATAAGAGGCCTTGCTCCATTTAGAAAGAGGGCGGGTGATAATTGATTGATTGGGCCCGGTGATGTCGCTGGCAACACATAGCAACATATCGCCAGGAAGTGAATGCGACAATTCGTCAATCAATTTATTGTTGCGATAGGGGGTCTCAATGAAGATTTGTGTTTGACGCTCGCGACGTATGCGACGCTCGAGCTCCTTTAATTTTCCACTACGAGCCGCTTGCTCAATGGGTAGATAGCCATTGAATGCAAAACTTTGGCCGTTAAATCCCGATGCCATTAGCGACAAGAGAATGCTTGATGGGCCTACGAGAGGAACCACATTGTATCCTCGTTGTTGTGCTATTGCTACCACATCGGCGCCAGGATCGGCGATAGCCGGACATCCAGCTTCTGATATTATTCCCATGCTGTGACCTTGTTTCATTGGGTCGAGCATAGCAGGAATTGCCGATGCATCGGTGTGTTCATTGAGAGTGAAAAATGTCAATTGGTCAATATCTATTGAGCGATCGCAGGCTTTAAGAAAACGACGCGCCGAGCGTATATTCTCTACAATAAAATATTTAATGGTGGGAATAATAGCAATGTTGTGCGCGGGCAACACATTTTCTAATGGGGTGTCGCCAAGCGATACGGGGAATAGATATAGAGATGGAGTAGTTGACATTTATTGTTATGAAAACCGGTTATGTTGGATGTATTATATGTTTCGGGAATTTCGTTGAAGTGCAATTCAATATTCCTTTATATAAAAAGGAGCGAGAGTCTTTATTTTGACGCTCACTCCCTTGTATTATATTTTATGCATCAGCGAGTGATGAATAAATATTAGTTGTTTTCGTAGAAGTCAAGTACTTTTGACTCAAATGTATCATTACCTTTGAGGATGCCAAACATGTTGCGAAGAAGTGTGCCAGCACCAAAGATTTGTTTATAGTGCTCGCTATATTCTTTGAAGTTGTAAGGACGGCCTTCGGTAGTGATGTCAGAGATTTGTGCTACAACAACCGCTTTGTTGGTTTTGAAAGGAGCGAAGAGTTGACCTTTTTGACCTGCGCAAATTTTGCCGATGAAAGCAAATTCGTTGTTGCCAAGAGTATTAACCGATGAGTTGCTGAATGTTACGCTTGCGTTAGTGATAGTGTCGCCTGTGAGAGCTGTATAACCAGCGAGGTCTTTAGCACCTTTGCTATTGAGGTCGTTGATGATTGATTCAGCTTTCTTGTTGTTGCGAACGATTTCAGTAAGAGCGTTTTTGATTGATTGATCTTCAACGGTCATATAGTCGTTGTAGATGCCAGTAACAGCTGCTACGATAAGACGATCGTTGTCGCGATTAGCAAATGGAGTAGATACTGCGCCTTTGTCGGCATTCATCGCCCATTTTACTACGCTACGAGTTTCGGGAATGAAACCGTTGATGTGGCTTGTTGTTGCATCAATGCGAGCAGAGCTGATTGTGTAACCTGCTGCTGCAGCATTTTTAGAGAAATCTTCGGCAGTTGTGTTTTTAGCAAGGAATTCTTCCAATTTGCCTTTGAGGTCTTCGATTGTTTTTTCTGAAGGCTCAACAACATATGTGATTTCAGCAACTTCGTTGATTTTTACAGCAGGAGTAGTTTTGTTTACGATGTAAATAGCTTGAAGACGGTCGTTGTTTACAACTGTGTCAACAACGATTTTTTGGCCTGCAGTAGCTTTCAACAATTTAGCTTTCAAGTTAGGATCAGTGTTAGGAGTTGAAAGTTGAATCCATACACTATCGGCACCTTGAGTTTTAGTGTTTTGATCGTTTTGGCTGATGAAAGTGCTTGCTTTTGCACCGCCATTGATAGCTTTCATGATTGAGTCAAAAACTGTAGTATCAGCAGCTTGAATAACAGAAATGTTGATAGAGTCCATTTCAGTTTTTGAGCTCAATATTTTAGCAATGCTATAAGTTTTGTCGAGTTTAGAAACGATGCCAGCTTGACCTACTTTTGCCGAATCAACAAAGTTTTTAAGTTGAAGGTCTTTGATTTGGCTTGGTGCGTAAGTTTTGTTTTTGATGTTGAAGTTCACATCGGCAGCAATAGCTTCTACGCCATTACAGTTATTAAGAGCAGCAACTGCGTCTTTTACGATTTTGTCGGCATTAGCGTTGTCGATAGCCGATGGGCTTAGGAGCACAGAGAAGAAGTCGATTGTGCGCATCTCGTTTTCCAATGCATAAACACCTTTGTTTTTGTTCCATTCAGCTTTGATTTCGTCGTCGCTAACTGGGAATTTGTCATCGGGAAGCGAAGCGAGCTCTTTGCTTGTAAATGAAACGATGAATTTTTGGTTAACAGCGTTGTATGCTTCTTTTGCATCAAGTTCGTTAGCTGCAAGAAGACCGTTGAACATATAACCATAGATGAAATCTTTGATTTGAGTTTCGGTTTCTCTTTCTAACGATGCAAGTTGAGACTTCAATTGTTCTGCAACTTCGGGGGTGAGGTTGTATTTACCTGGGTTCTTGATTGCATCGATGATTTGAGCTGTTTGAGGATTGAGAGCGATGAAATCGGCAAGTTCTTTGTCGGTAACAACGATGCCAAGAGCATTAATTTCTTCGTTCATCATTGATTCGAAGAGCATTTGTTGAAGCACTTGAGCTTGAATCATTTCAGGGTCTTGTTGTTGACCTTGAGCTTGGAGCTGTTGGTTAGCTTCATTGAGACGTTGTTGGTAGAGTTGAACGTCAATTTCGTTATCTCCAATCTTGGCTACAGTTGTGCCGTTGCCAAATAAACTGCGACCTGAGTTGAAGAAGTCGCCAAGGATGAATGCAAGCAATGCTACGATAATTACAGTGAATAGCAATACTGACTTGCTTCTGATTTTTTCTAAAGTTGCCATTTATTTAAGTGTTTTATTTTTAATTTTTTCTATTGTTAGTCGTTAATGCAATTTTATGAAAAATATGCAATAAGCGCACAAAGATACATCTTTTTCCTTATCTTTCAAAACAATTTTTGGGAATTTCTACAATTTCCGCATTTTAGGTAAACTTTAGCTCTCGGTTAAGGCCTTTTGAGAGCATTATGCAATTTGCTATTATAAATTATTGACTTTTTATTCAATTATATAAGTTGCGCTACACATTTGCTCTACTCAATGCCTAATGTCTCAAAAACGGAGTTTATAGAACTTCCCTCAAAAAAAATTAAAGGCCAAACTTTTCTTTAATTATATCTACATAGTCGCCCTTTTCCCAAGTAAAGAGTTCTACTTCGATGGTCTTTTCGCCTTCATATTTTGATGCGAATGTTTTGGTGACGGTCATAGGGGTGCGTCCCATGTGGCCATATGAAGCAGTTTCTTGGTATATAGGGTTACGGAGTTTTAGACGCTCTTCGATGGCAAATGGGCGCATGTCGAAGATGTCGTTCACGATTGCCGAGATTTCGGCGTCGTTCATATTCACTTTAGCCGACCCGTTGGTGTTTACATAAAGGCTCACTGGTTTTGCAACACCAATAGCGTAGGCAACTTGCACGAGTGCTTCATCGGCAACGCCTGCCATTACGAGGTTTTTGGCTATGTGGCGTGCTGCATAGGCTGCCGAGCGGTCAACTTTTGAGGGGTCTTTGCCCGAAAATGCACCACCACCATGAGCACCACGGCCACCATATGTGTCAACGATGATTTTACGGCCAGTCAATCCAGTGTCGCCGTGAGGACCACCAATAACAAATTTGCCAGTTGGGTTTACGTGGAGTATAAATTTGTCATCAAAGAGTGCTTGAACCTTTTCGGGGAGCTGTGCTATTACGCGAGGAATGAGAATTGTTGCCACATCATTTTTTATAATGGCAAGCATTTCTTCATCGGCTTGGTCTTGGCTTTTGCCTTCGCAAGTTTTGATGAATTCATCGTGTTGTGTTGATATTACGATAGTGTGAATGCGAGCAGGCTTGCCCTCGGGAGTATATTCTACTGTTACTTGGCTCTTTGAATCGGGGCGCAAATAGGTCATTTCTTCGCCAGCACGACGAATGTTTGATAGCTCTTTAAGCAATTTATGACTCAAGTCGAGAGGGAGGGGCATGTAGCTATCGGTTTCGTTACATGCATAGCCAAACATCATGCCTTGGTCACCTGCACCTTGGTTTTCGAGATCTTCGCGTTCCACGCCACGATTGATATCGGCACTTTGCTCGTGAAGAGCAGAAAGAACGCCACATGCATCGCCATCAAACTTTAATTCGCTACGGTCATAGCCAATGCCATTGATAACTCGGCGAGTTACATCCATGAGGTCAATGTAAGCTTTACTTTTCACCTCTCCGGCAATAACTACTTGTCCAGTAGTTACAAGTGTTTCGCATGCCACTTTTGATTGTGGGTCGTAGGCGAGAAATTCGTCAAGAATTGCGTCTGAAATTTGGTCGGCTACTTTATCGGGATGTCCTTCCGATACCGACTCCGAAGTAAATAGGTAGTTCATATTCTTTAGTTGTTTTTAATTAATAATCAAAATAAAAAAAGCTATCGTGCAACATTTGCTTGCCGACAGCCTCAACTAAAGCCACAAACTATTAAATAGTGAATAGTGTGTTATATGCGGTTTTAGCATTTTTTTATGTGGTTGCAAGCAGCCAAATTTTTCCACGATGGATTTAAATCCAGTGCAAAGGTAGTGCAATTTATGCGTATTAGCAAATTTAATCTCGAAAATCAATGATATATTGAGGTTTATTTGCATTTTGGGTAGTTAATGCAGGTTAATTATACTAATTATAAAATAGACTAAACATTTAATTTTAGAGATAGACGGCAGTGTTTTGGGATTGTAGCCGATGAAAAAATAGTATGTAGTTGTGTATTAGGAGAGTGTTTGCAGTGATTGCGAGCGCTCTCTGCTTTTTTATAGGGGAGTGATGTGGAAAGGAGTAAAAAAAATTGGCATAAATTTTGATATATTAAAGTGTGATTGTGAATGGGCGAAATTATAAAATATCAAATAGTTAATTTAAACCAATTAATCTAAAAGTTATTGTGGGAAAAGTAATCAAGACAAAGTTAGTTCCGAAGGGGATTTGTCTTAACTTCTTTGGACTATTCTTGACGCAGGACAAATCGTGGATTAATAAATATGTAGTCAATCATGAGTTAATTCACACTGCACAACAAAAAGAAATGTTGTGGATTCCATTTTATATAGTTTATCTAATTGAATGGGTGATTCGATTGTGTCAACATCTAAATTGGCACAAAGCATATATGAGCATTTCGTTTGAGAAAGAAGCATATAAATATGGGAATGACTTGCAATATCTTAAAAATAGAAAATGTTTTGCTCAATGGCGAGTGTAAGCATCGCATAAGATGTTGTAGTGTCATTATAAAAAATATACATATTAAAGGGTAAAACTTATGGTGAAAAAAATCTTTAAAATTGTCGCAATTAATTTGCTCAAGATTGCACAACGATTAAATATAACTTACAACGAAATCAATATAATTGTGTATTATTTGTTGATTCCGCTTTCGTGGACTATATTGCTTGACTGTTGGATGGGACTTCCTATTACAACTGCTATGCTACTATTGATATGGGTGGGGATATTAATAGTTACTCGTGGCACTTTTAGGGAGTGGTGTGACAAGGTATTTTTTAGTTCGGTAGATTTTCTCAACTATTTTAATCGTTGGGGTGGTAATTATGTGTTAAACTCGGTAATAATATGCGTATTGATTCCAATATTGATATATGTGGGACTGATATTGTTGCTGATTTAGGCTGAAATTGTATTGATTTTCGTGGATTTCGAGCCGAAAATTGATTAAAAATTAATTATCCGTCCTCAATTTTCAATTCTTTTGCATATCTTTGCAACTTATAAAAACCATCGCTGAAAGAGGTGGAGCAAGTTAACCCTATTTTTAACCTATAAAAGATTTAGACAATATGCGACAAGTAAAACCCAAAAAGGCTCTTGGTCAACATTTTTTGACCGATTTGAGTGTGGCAGCACGCATTGCGGCTACAATCGACGACTATAAAGGTGTGCCAGTTCTTGAGGTAGGGCCTGGTATGGGTGTGCTCACTCGCTTTTTGCTCGACAATGGTCATGATGTGAAAGTGGCTGAAATCGACACCGAGAGTGTGGTTTATCTCAATGAGAATTTCCCCAATTTAGAAGGACGTATCATTGAGGGCGACTTCCTTCAAATGCGACTTGATGAGTTGTATGAGGGGGGCGACTTTTGTGTGATAGGTAATTATCCCTATAATATTTCTTCGCAGATATTCTTCAAAGTACTTGACTATAAAGACAAGGTGACTTGTTGCTCGGGTATGCTTCAAAAGGAGGTTGCCGAGCGCTTGGCTGCTGGTCCTGGCACAAAGACTCGTGGCATATTGAGCGTGTTGTTGCAAGCGTGGTATGATGTAGAATATTTGTTTACCGTTAATGAAAATGTATTTAATCCACCGCCTAAAGTGAAATCGGGGGTGGTGAAGCTGGTGCGAAATGCCGTCACCGATCTTGGTTGCGATGAGCGATTGTTTAAGACGGTGGTGAAAACATCGTTTGGTCAGCGTCGAAAAACATTGCGTAACTCCCTGCGTGGGTTGTTGCCGCCCGAATCGACGATTCCCGATGACCCTATTTTTACTCGCCGACCAGAGCAATTGAGCGTTGAGGAATTTATCTACCTCACCAATCTTGTTGCCGAGTTGCGCAAATAAGAGAGAAATACATTATTAGTTAACTTGTTCATCTACTTTCTTTATGAAGGAATATACTCCCGAATACCTCGAACACATTCGCGAGGTAATTCACACCCAAAATATAGAAATAGCTCGCAAAGAACTTGAAGGGCTACACCCAGCCGACATCGCCGAGTTGTATCAAAATCTCAACATCAAAGAGGCCGAATTTCTATATGACCTCCTCGATGAAGATACTGCGGCCGATGTGTTGATGGAACTCGATGAGGATGACCGTCGCAAACTTTTGCGCGACATGCCTGCCGAGGAGATTGCAAGCCACATCGACCACCTTGATACCGACGACGCGGTAGATATTATCCAAGAACTCGACGAAGAAGATCGTGAGGAGATTCTCTCGCACATCGACGATGTGGAGCAAGCTGGTGACATCATTGACCTTTTGAAATATGATGAAGACACTGCTGGTGGTATCATGGGTAAGGAAATGATTGTGGTGAACCAAGAGTGGAGTATGCCCGAGTGTATCAAGCAGATGCGCATGCAAGCCGAAGAAATCGACGAACTATATAACATATATGTAGTTGACGGCGATAATCGACTCAAGGGGATTTTTCCTCTCAAAACGATGATTACCCACCCATCGGTGTCGAAGATTAAGCATGTGATGGAGGTTGACCCAGTATCGGTAAAGGACGATGCGCCTATTGAAGATGTGGCACGCGATTTTGAAAAGTATGACCTTGTGGCAATGCCGGTAGTTGACTCTATTGGTCGCCTTGTGGGACGCATCACCGTCGACGACGTAATGGACCAAGTGCGCGAATCGAGTGAGCGTGACTACCAATTAGCATCGGGTCTTTCGGCCGATGTTGAATCGGACGACTCAATGTTCACACAAATCAAGGCTCGTATGCCTTGGTTATTGATAGGTGTATTTGGGGGATTGGCAGCATCATGGTTGCTTGGCTTGTTTGAAAATTTCAACCCCATCTTGGCTCTCTTTATCCCGCTGATTTGTGGCACCGGGGGAAATGTGGGGATACAGTCATCGGCTATTATTGTGCAAGGCCTTGCTAACGGTTCGCTTGAGTTGAAAGACTCGGGGAAACAAATAATGAAAGAAATGGGTGTGGGATTATTTAATGCTCTCATCATTTCGCTTGTGGTATTTGCCTATGCGGTGATATTCCATAGCACATCAATATCAGTGCCCATCTCGGTAGCATTGTCGGTGTTCTCGGTGGTGATATTTGCGTCGATTTTCGGCACATTTGTGCCCTTGACACTCGAACGATTTAATATCGATCCTGCGCTTGCTACCGGCCCATTTATCACAATTACCAACGACATCGTAGGGGTAGTGATTTATATGGCAATCAGTTCGGCATTGATTAATGCCTTGGGCGCTGCATTATAATATGATGACTTAAAACTAAATTATTAACCTATTATTTTATTCTTATTATGAACACAGTTGTATTTTTTGTTATTTCTTTTTGCTTTGGTGTAGTTGTGGCCGGTTTATTAAAGAATAGGGTCGGCAAAAAGCAAGAAGAACAACTACAAGCAGAAAATCAAGAATTGCCACAAACCGATTTTCATGAAGCAAGTATTATACAATCGTTCTTGCGAAATCGTTTTGTTGTGGGCTCGGGAGAAAATGTGAGGCAAGAAATGCCTAAATCATCTGATTTGTTGCTGTGTACTATCCTCGAACAATTAGAGATTGCTACATTAGGCAAAGCCCTCAAGATGACGATAAAATGTGGCGAAAAGATTGAGGAAATCAACGATGAATATCAAATCCTAAGTTTTGATATTCGTGAATATGTAAAGTTACAACCCGAGGGTAGAACTGTAAGCACAATAATGTTTCATATCCAATTTGAAACGAGAGATGTGCTAATGACCATGATTGCAAATAGTCAATATACCGAACACACTCGTTATTTTAAACTAAATGCATTTACATCGGTAAGTGATGAACACTATCTTTCATATAATTCAATCATAGAGGTGCGCTTCACCGATTCCGACCAAGATTATTGGGAGGCTAAATATATGATTGATAAGGCCACCTCTGAAGCCGAAGGTGGAGAATATAGTGATGTAGCCTATGCTACATTACCGGTATTGAATCCAACGATTTCAAATAATCTCTATTGGGGAAGGAAATATTTTGATAAAGCAGTTGAGTCAAGAGAGGCAGCCAGCTTTATGCATCAAGCATTATTTTACTTATGTGATGTAGCGAGAGAATTGCGAAAAAACGTCGATGTCCTTAACGATGAGGGACAAAAAGCGTTTCTTGATGTTAATATGAAAATAGGGCAGTTGTATTTGACAAATGGCCATCCCGAAAAAGCATATGTCTATTTGGATTTTGCGCGAAGTGCCAACACTATTTTTAGCGAAATGTTGTATATCGATTGTTTGTGCGCGTTAATGCATCCTTATGCCGAAGGTGTGATAAAGAATTCGTTGGCAAGATTGTTACAACAAATTAATCAAACAGAAAACGCTAAAGATTTAGCGATATTCAATCAATTCTTAAACCGACGATTGATTGATGTATATAGGTCAAAAGAGCGTTACACCGATGCCGAACTGATACTCAATCGCATGCTTGTAAATGGCGAAGATGACCCTCAATATATAAATGAAATATTAGAAGAAATTCGCAAAGAAAAAGAGCAGGCAAATCAAGATAATGCTTAAACGACTAATCATAAAATGATATAATCAAAATTCCTATGACTGACTTCCTTGGCTCGGTAGAGTTTTATGTATATGCCACATTGGTGGCTGCAGCGATTGTGGCGTTTCTTGCTCGCCCATCTTCGCGAGGCGAGGCTCATCAGCACTTGCTTGCTGGTGAACTGTCAAATGCATCAAATCGTTCGTGGAGCGACAGCAATTCAGCCCAACCGGCAATCTCGTTGATTGTGCGTGACGATGGAGCTGTAGTGCTTTTTCGTCATGGCATAGAGGGGGTGTCGTCGTCGGGGGCTGTGTCACTGGCTATTACGATAATAGGATTTGATATCACTATAGAAGAGCGCATTGTGCCGGGAAATAATCTTGATGACCCCATCGACACGGCTACATTTGTGTTCGATTTTCTTGCGCCCGATCGTTATCATCTCAAATACAATTCCTCGGCCACATCGAGCTTTGTGGCAACGACGCTCCTTGTGCGTCCCGACTATGAAAAGCACCTCACCCTTAATCGATAGGATGAAGTTGCAAACAATCTTTTGCTAAAAAATAGTAGGGTTAAAGTGTCTTGGTGAGGGTTACACACTCGGGCACTTCGGGGAGATAGTGAGTTACATATATCAATGTGATTTTGTCGCGTGCCACAAGGTGGTTGATAATTCCACGAATACTACGCTTGCGAGTGGCATCAAGTCCATGCAGAGGCTCATCGAGAATGAGCAACTGTGGGTGCTTAATGAATGTGCGAGCAAGTAATACCAATCGTTGTTCCCCAGCCGAGAGTGTGTTGAATCGGCGATTGGCAAGGTGTTCAATATGGAGCAATCGCAACCAATGCATTGCACGCTCCATCTGTTGAGGTTTTACTTGGCAGAATAGTCCCACTGTATCATTTAACCCTTGTGCCACAATCGTTTTTATGTCACCACTACCATTAAAATAGAGGTGCATTTCGGGCGAAATGTAGCCTATGCGTCGTTTTATATCCCAAATGCTTTCGCCACTACCACGACGGCGGTCAAAGAGGGTGATATCGTTGGAATATCCTTGAGGATTGTCGGCATGAACAAGACTTAAAAGGGTAGATTTCCCCGACCCGTTTGGACCAAATAAAGCCCAACATTCGCCATTGCGTATTGTCCACGACACATCATTTATAATAGTGCGTGAGCCATATTTCACCTTGCAATGATTGAGTGCAAGCACCACATCGGTGTCGTCGGCATTGTATTCGCGAGTAGGAGGCAAGGGTAGGCTATCGAGGTCGATAGCGTAGTCAAAGAGATAGTGAAACGATTCTTGAAACAGCTCTAATTCTACATCATTGCGCATCACCTTCTCCTCAATCGTCATGTTGCGAATAGGTATCACGCAGTTAATACACGGAGGCAAATCGACCGAATTACATAGCAATAAAATGACCGAAACCCCTTGGTTGGCAATCTGCAAAATGGTGTCGTTGAGAATGTCGCGCGACGCAGCATCAAGACCGATATATGGATTATCGAGAATCAACACATCGGGCAGGTCAAACAGCAAATTCACTATGAGCAATTTGCGAGTTTCGCCACTCGAGAGGAAATTGATATGTTTAGTAGCGATGTCGTTGAGGTGCAATTGAGAAGCAAGATCTTGCCAACGATTAGAGTCAATGCGGTCGCTGAAAATCTCGGCCACCGTGGGCACCTCATCATTCATCATCGCCTCAAAGCGTTGTTGATAATACTCCACCTTAAATCCGGCAAGAGAATGTATATCGGCAAATTCGATTTTCTTGATTTTCAAGTGTTCGCGATATCCCTCAATGCTATTGGTGCAAAAATTCCACCCCTTTTCGATGATATTGCCGAGCATCGTTTTGCCCGCGCCGTTAGGCCCCATAATGGCAGTTACACCACGAGGAATAGTAACATGATGAGGGTTAAGAATCTTCGCTTCACGATAACGAAGAAAATCGCTTTTAAGTTTTATCAAGAAATCCATACTGCAAAATTAATCAAAATTCTCACAACTGGCATATTGTGTGATTGATTTTCGACAGAATGAACAAATACATTTGTGCTAATTAGATGACACCTTATTTTAGGAAGTGAATTATTGTGATTTTAAAAAAAATGACATAATATAACTCATAATTTCTCCATTTGAAGTGAATAATAGTGCTAATCTCGTCATATTTTGACGAGATTAGCACTTTTTATAGAGTCATTAGAAACTCTAAGTACGCGAAAGTCTCTAATGGCTTTAATGACTATAGTGATTATCTTATTTTACATCACAGCGGCGATGATGGCAAAGGCGAGGGAGTAGGCGGCCATTGCCATGGCGGTCATACCGAGGAGTGGGTTGAGGCGAGCGCCTGTGCGGAGTCCGAGTTGCCACCATATTGCAGTGTGGGCCACGAGGTATAGGATGGGGACTACGCATGCCCAAAGTGTAAAACTCAACCATGTTACGCCCATTAGAGCCACGGCGATATAACCGTTGAAAAGATATAAATTGGCTACTGTGCTGCGCCCAAATATCACGGCAAGAGTGCGTTTGTTAACGCTTTTGTCATCGTCATGGTCGCGATAATTATTTACTATCAACACATTGGCCCCCATAAGTCCCACGGCAATAGAAGCCAATAGTACATCAATATTCCATTCGAGCGATTGCACATAGTAGGTGAGTGTTACTGGGATTATGCCGAAGAAAAACAGCACAGCCACTTCTCCCAATCCGTGTCGAGAAAGGGGATAGGGTCCTGCACTATAAGCCATTGCCCCAAGAGCGATGAAGATGCCCACAGGTAGCAACCACCAACCTCCGTAATAGATTAGCGAACAACCTATCACACAGGCTAATGCCAATGTGCCATAAGTGGCTGCTTTCATCGCACCGGGAGTGATATCGCCTTCAGTGACGCCACGGCGAGGACCTTCGCGCCCTTTGCGGTCAAGTCCCGATTTGAAATCATAATATTCATTGGCAAAGTTTGATGCTATTTGAGCCAATAGGGCAAATAGTAGGCATAAAATTGCCGGTATGAGGGTGAATTTATCATGTAGAGCGCAAAATCCCCAGGCCATAACTACTCCGGCGAGCGATACGGGCAGGGTGCGCAAACGCATTGCTTCAATCCAACATTTTATCATTTTGGTGTATTATTTTTTTTGGCTTGTTGAATCTCGGTTTTCAACGAGTTGAGGTTGTTATCATCGAGCCCAAAACATTTTATTACAGCATTGCGAATGCGTTGGGCATCTTTTCCATTTTGCTTTAATATATTTATCACGGTGCGAATGTAGGCATCTTTATTGGCCAACCCACAAAGTCCGCTCACATTGCTCGACGGTATCATTGATTTGCGATTAAACACGCGCAACACATTTTGATAGTCGCCCGATGCTACATAACCATGAAATTCGCGGCAGAAAGCCTCATACATGCCACGAGGGTTTATCTCTTTCACTAAATCGTTGATGTGGTCTTCGAGAGAGTTGATGTTGTTAAAACGACCATCGACACGATACTCGAGAGTGCGTTTCACTCGGTGGCGAGTGTGCATCAATGCTTGTTGGCGCACCTCTTGTTTGAAAAGGTCGAGAATTGCGGCTTTAACTTTGGCAAACACCTTGTCTTCATCTTTGCGATGTCGTGACGCAACGGTGCGTATCACCTCCTCGAGCATCAATATATTTTCTATTTCGGCCACATTAGGCACGAGCACTTTTTTAGTACGCAGATATTTTACTTCGCCCTCATCGCGGCGGTCGCGATCCACAATGCCATAACTATCCATGTGGTGGAATGTGGTGAGGTCGTTGAATGCACGAGTGGCTTCAATAACCTTGTTGCAACTACCGAGAGGCTTTACGGTGTATTGAGGGAACACCAATGGGTATAACTTTGAGTCGATAGAGTGCACTCCGTCGCCTTCAATGAAAAGCACTGGCTTGCGCGAACCTATGAGTGTGAGGTAAATGTCGTCCGATAGTTCGGCATGGTCGGGTAGTATGTCATAGTCCCAAGTGCCCTCGGCGGCATCATATTCACGCACCCACACCACGGTATTATCGGTGCGTGATGAAGCAAAATCTATGTCGTGAGTAGTGTATATGAAAGTGCAGTCGGGGCGAAGTTGTTCTATGGTGTCCCACAATGATTTAGTGATTGATTGGTGCAAGAAAATGCCAGGATTGTCGATGAATATAACGGCATTTTTCATTGCCATTAGTGCAGCTCCCACATAATACATCACAGCACGTTCGCCTGCCGATAGTTTTACCGATGAGTAGCAATCCTTGTCGCTTTCGCGCGAAATGAGCATTTTACCTCCTTCGATAAGAATCTTACTGCCAGGAAATACATCTTGCCACACCTCAATCATCTTATCGAGTTTGGTCGATGCCAGTTTTGCCTCGGGATTTTCGGCAAGACTGACCTTGTAGGAAATGAGATTGAGCATCTCCTCTTGATATAGTAACGACATCAGTCGTTCTATTTGCGAAGCATTATCGTTGCGCAAGAGGTTTGAACGCTCGGTTGCTTCCTTATATAACATATCAATTGACCCTGGGAGAGTGTCAAAATCGCGCGACTCATAGAGCGCGCTTATTATTGACATGCGAAATGCGCGTCCTTGTAGGTCATTGACAAGGCGTTCGGTGAAGCGCGATTTACCTGCACCATTGGCACCAATGATGGTTATTTGCCTATTTTCGGCAGCAATCTCTTGGCGAGATTTGTCTTTTTTGGGAGGGAGCAGTATATTCATGGTCTCAATATTTTGAGTTTCATTCTCAAAATTACAAATTCTTTTTTGATTTTGCGATATAAAAAAGTCATTGAATGAAAAAACTCGAAAAATTAATCCATTTTAGTCCTTTTTGAATTTTTGGTTGGATAAATTTTATTTAAGGTTTGTAGTAGATGATTTTTTTTACATAAATTTGCAAAAACAACATATCAATTTTATCATGAAAAAAATAATTTATGCGTCGGCACTATTAGCGTCGTTGACAATTGCTTCTTGTGGAAGTGATGTAGAACAAGTGAAAACATTTGCTATTGATGTGGCAAATAAAGTGAGTAAAAACCACAAAGATTCGGTTGTAATGCTTTATCCCGAAGCAGCGAAAGCCGATTCGTTGGCATTGTCGTTTATTGCCGATAGCGTTGTGGTTGCGCCAGCCGATTCGGCCGATATGTATGTCGTTGACTTTGGTGGAGGAAAAGAGATGACCGTTGAGGTAAAAGACGATTCAATGGTAGTTGTTGGCTCTAAAGGATTATTTGCTTATGCTCCCGACGACTTTGACTTTGCAAAGAAAACTGGCATGTGGGTTGACTCACTTTCAGATGTTGAGAATGCCGATCGCATAGCTCAAAAAGATGCGTTCCGTAAATATCTCATTGCCGATTTCAAGGCGCCAAAAGTACTCGTAGTGACTCAAGGACGAGGCTCTAATAATGGAGGAATGTCGGCAATGACTTACTCTGCTACTGTTAGATATATAGTTACAAATAAATCAGATAAACCAGTTTCGGGTAAAGATTATAGATTTGTTTACAATCGTTCTGACCGAGGATTCTCTTCACGACCATCAATGGCGGGCCGTGATTTGGCTCCAGGAGCATCTACTACCTATTCAATCAGTTGTGGAATGTGGACAATA
This sequence comes from Muribaculaceae bacterium, assembly GCA_045637505.1. Lineage (GTDB taxonomy): Bacteria > Bacteroidota > Bacteroidia > Bacteroidales > Muribaculaceae > RGIG4079. Next base: position 47,935 of record JAZTZO010000022.1, read on the forward strand.
ATAGGTAGTGCAAGAGTAGTATATAATGCGACCAAAGAACAACAATTTGACCAATATTTTGAGCCTCAAGGTGGTGAATTTGACCAATACCTTGAAACAATAACTCCTACCGATGGCAAAACTCCCTCGGTTGCAGCCGATAAAGATGGAAAAGTCAAGATGTCGGGAAAATTGAATGGCAAACATGGTGTGCAATTTGAACTTGATAAAAATTTTAACGGCTTTATGTATTACACCAGCCAAGGTTATAATACTAATATAAAAATATTGGGAACTCGCATGGGAGATAAATTGATTCTTGAAGAATCAACCGATGGCAATCACACCGGTACATATTCAGGCACTTTTGACGGAAAAGTATATCAAGGCACATTTACTCGCAATAAAGATGGAAAAGACTTCTCGTTCTATCTTTCAGTGGTATAATAGTTTGAGTGATTGATAACTCATAGGTGGTGGATGAGTTGAGGCTCATTCACCATTTTTTTATGTAGAAAAGCATTACGAGATTGAAAAAATAGTTGAATATGGGGACTAAAATTGGAGTATCCCATAGTTTTTTGTATCTTTGAGGGGTTAAAAGGTTAAGATAAATGAAATTTGTAAACATTATAATGCTTTCGTTGTGTTGGCTCATGGTTGCATGTTCGGCTAAAACCGAAACAAAATCGACCACTAACGAAGAGCCAACAACCATTAAACCTCGCATAGAGTTTAATGCCGATAGCGCCTATCGTAATGTAAAGACGCAGGTTGATTTTGGCCCACGCGTGCCCGGGTTGGATAGCCACGCTAAGTGTGCTCAATATCTTGCCGGTGAATTGCATCGATATGGTGCTGATGAGGTAATCGAACAAAAAACTACCGTTACAGCCTTTAATGGCGATAAATTGCCTATTAATAACATTTTGGGCCAATTTAATAAAGATGCTGTGACAAGAGTGTTATTGCTTGCGCATTGGGACACTCGCCCTTGGGGTGATGAAGATGCCGATGAGAATAAGCGCAAAAGCCCTATCCCCGGAGCAAATGACGGAGCCAGTGGGGTGGGTGTGTTGCTCGAAGTCGCTCGTTGCTTGAGTATCGAAAAACCTGCAATAGGCGTTGATATTTTATTTGTCGATGCCGAAGACTATGGCGAAACAAAGGGCAATAGTGAAAACTCTTGGTGCCTGGGTACTCAATATTGGGTAAAAAATCTACCTTATACACCCGAGCGAATGCCTATGTATGGCATATTGCTTGATATGGTAGGAGGTAAAGATGCAAAATTTCATCGCGAATATGCATCACAACAATTAGCAAGTGCGGTAGTTGACAAGGTGTGGACTATGGCAGTGGCATCGGGCTATGGCAATGTATTTGTCAATGAGATAGGAGGTAGTGTGATGGACGACCACATTTATGTCAATCAGGTGGGCATACCATGTATTGACATCATTGAAAATTTCAATCAAGGCACGATGTCGTTTAACCCCACATGGCACACTCATGCCGATGATATGAGCAACATTAGCATCGCGACATTGAAGGCTACGGGACAAACTGTGGTGAATGTAATTTATAACGAACAATAAACAATAAGAAAATGACTATAAATCAAATACAAGACGAAATTATCGACGAGTTTGTTGATATTGAAGACTGGATGGATCGCTATGCCTATATCATTGACTTAGGCAATGCTCTCCCTGCCATAGATGAGAAATTCAAAACACCACAATACATCATCGAAGGGTGTCAAAGTCGTGTGTGGTTAAATGCCGAGCTCAATGATGAGGGTAAAATCATCTACACAGCCGATAGCGATGCGATTATCGTGAAAGGTATCATATCGTTGCTCATCAAAGTGCTTTCAGAGCACACTCCACAAGAAATCCTTGATGCCGACTTGTATTTTATCGATAAGATAGGGCTATCGGAACACCTTTCGCCCACTCGCAGCAACGGGCTTGTGGCAATGGTGAAGCAAATGAAAGTATATGCATTTGCTTTCAATGCAAAAATGCAAGCCGAAGGATAATGAATTGAAATCAAATTAATTATTAACTAAATAAAATTCAGAATTATGTTTAAGAACCACCCTAAAGGATTAATTCCGGCGGCTCTTGCCAATATGGGCGAGCGTTTCGGATATTACATCATGAACGCGGTTTTGGTGCTTTTCCTTTGCTCTAAATTTGGGTTAAGTGAAGAAACATCAGGAACTATCTATTCATTCTTCTATGCTGGAATTTATATTCTTGCTTTACTTGGCGGTTTGATTGCCGACAAAACTCAAAATTATAAAGGTACAATTAAGACTGGTCTTTGTATCATGGCCATCGGCTATGTAGTATTGGCAATACCCATTTTGGCTACAAGCGAAAATTCTACATGGCTATTAGTTCTCACCTGTGCAGCATTGTTTATGATTGCATTTGGTAATGGTCTCTTTAAAGGAAACTTGCAAGCAGTAGTGGGTCAAATGTATGATGACCTTGAAGCTGAAGCAGCAAAGAAAGGCCCCGAAGCACTTGCTCAAGCAAAAGACAAACGCGACTCGGGTTTCCAAATTTTTTATGTATTTATTAATGTAGGTGGACTTATTGCTCCTTTCGTTGCTCCTATTCTTCGCGAATGGTGGCTCGAAGCTAATAACTTCATCTATAATGCAAAACTTCCTGAACTTTGTCACCAATTCTTGGCTAATGGTTCGGCAATGGAAGCTTCGGCTCTTGCTAACCTTAATGATATGATGACTCAAGCAGGTGGTTCAATTGCCGACCTTGCTGCTTCTTGCCAAAGCTACCTACAAGTATTTAACGAAGGTATTCACTACTCATTTATTGCTTCGGTAGTGGCTATGCTCATTTCGTTGGTAGTATTTATGGTTTATCAAAGAATATTCCCTACACCTGCAAAGAAAAAAGCTGTTGAGTCGGTTAAATATACTGCCGAAGAAAAAGCTGCAATGGCTAAAGAAATTAAACAACGCATGTATGCTCTCTTTGCAGTGCTTGGTGTGGTTATCTTCTTCTGGTTCTCATTCCACCAAAATGGTATGTCGCTTTCATTCTTTGCTCGCGACTTCGTTGACTCTACTGCTGTTGCTCCCGAAATTTGGCAAGCTATCAACCCATTCTTCGTGATTGTGTTGACTCCTATTATCATGGCATTGTTTGCGGCATTGGCTCGTAAGGGTAAAGAGATTTCAACTCCTCGCAAAATTGCTATCGGTATGTTCATTGCCGGTTTGGCATTCTTGTTCCTTGCTATTTTCTCTTACATTAAAGGTTATCCATCGGCCGACGCTTACAAAGCGCTTCCTATTGCAGAACAAACTGCAAATCAAGCACACTGGTGGGTATTAATCGCAGTTTATTTCTTCTTGACAGTTGCTGAGTTGTTTATCTCGCCACTTGGATTGTCATTTGTGTCAAAAGTGGCTCCAAAACACCTCCTCGGTCTTTGTCAAGGTTTATGGCTTGGTGCAACAGCACTCGGTAACCTATTGTTATGGATTGGCCCATTGATGTATAACCAATGGCCTATTTGGTTGTGCTGGGCTGTGTTCCTTGTAGTGTGTCTCATCTCTATGGGTGTGATGCTCGGTATGGTTAAATGGCTCGAACGCGTTACTAAGTAATTATAGCCTACACATAATATGCAAGCCCCACTCCATGATGGAATGTGGGGCTTGTTTTTTATCCTAATGAATGTGCTTTTTCGGAAAACGCACCTTTTTGAGGGTGAAATTTATAGGAAAACGCACCTTTTTCAAGATATGGGCTAAAAGAATGTGCATCGTTGGCCCCTATCTTGTGTTATTCGATATCGTCGTATAGTGTCAATGTGTTTTCGAGATTTTGTTTCATGAGTCGAGCCATAAACTTGGGAGATATGATTTTTATGCCACCAGTGTAGCTCGAAAATATTGAATAAAGTTCATAATTTACCACCACTTTAATGCTGAAAGTTGTGCCATTTTCATCTTCCTTTATTACTTTTTGAGAATGGTGGATAGGTTTAGTCTTAATGTAGTTGCTCTCCTTTTTTGAGGCCCAAAACACGACCTTCATAGGGCGGTGATTGAGATTTTTGCTCACTCCCACTACATCATCATAGAATGTTTCTTTATCAAATTGAGGGTTTTCTTTATATTCAACATCTATAGCTGGCTCAATTGACACAATGCGGTCGAGAGCAAAATTAAATAATGTGAGATCTTCGTCGGCGCATCCTATCATGAACCATCGGTTGCGAAACTCTTTGAGTAGATAGGGGTGGAACACCATCGTCATTTCGTTGGTGTTATAAGGTTTATATCTCACCACGATGGGTTGTCGTTTGAGTATATAGTTATAGATGGGGTTGAGGAGTTTTAGCCCTTTGAGATTGGGGACACTATCGAAATGAATAATAGGTGCGCGGTTTTCTTTACTTATTAATAGTTTCTCTTGCAAACGGCCTATGACATCGCTCATCTCGGCAAATTGGTCAAAGTCTTCAAGTTGTCGTAGCATATCAACGGCCTCGTTTAGTACTTCGTAGTCGTTTTGCGATAGTGGCATGTTAGAGATTGAAAAATCGGGGTCGGAATAACGATAATATTTGTGATTATAAACCTCGATAGGTGCGTTATACCCCAATTTGTCGGAGCGCATCATCTGTATGTCGCTCTGTACAGTGCGCACCGATACGCCTCGAGTAATCCCCTCGGCATCGTAGATAGCATCGCTACATGCTTCCACAAGGTCATTAAGGGTCCATTGACGGTGACGACGACGCAAGCAATTGTCGATTGTTTTGTAACGAATTAATGCGTTTTTATTGGCTGGCATAGGTTGTTTATTATGTGTTTTAGTAATTATTTCGCTCAAAAGTAGTGATTTTTTTATTACTGCGCAAATAGATTGCGCAGTGGGCGTATAATTTTGTGCCGTTAAACCTTATCTACGATATATAACTAACATTTATTTTAATGATTGTAAAACTTATTAATGACCGTCCAGTAAAAATTTGGACCGATTATGTGGAAGCTTCGGCAATGGTGCAGATTGAAAATCTCGCCCGACTTCCATTTATGTATCATCATTTGGCAGTGATGCCCGATGTGCATACCGGTATGGGCATGCCTATAGGTGGCGTTTTGGCATGCGTGGATACCGTGATACCCAACGCGGTGGGTGTGGATATTGGCTGTGGAATGTGTGCCGTGAAAACATCGATAAAAACTGCCGATATTGATTACCTTGAGTTCCGTAAACGAGTGTTGTCAAAGGTGCGTGAGATTATTCCGTTAGGAATGTCTCACCACAAGCAACCACAAGATGAATCGGTGATGCCTACTGGATATGATGTTGACTTGATGTGGGTGGTGAAAGAGCAATATCAATCGGCATTGCGACAGGTGGGTACGCTTGGTGGTGGAAATCACTTTATTGAGTTTCAGCGCGATGAGGAAGATAATCTTTGGATTATGATTCACTCGGGTAGCCGCAATCTGGGTAAAATGGTGGGCGACTATTACAACAAAAAGGCGGTGGCGCTAAATAAAAAATGGCATTCGGAGGTTGATCCATCTATGCGACTTGCTTTTTTACCATTTCATTCTCCCGAATTTGGCGAATACTGGCGTGAGATGCAATATTGCATTGACTTTGCGTTGTGTAATCGCAAGTTGATGATGAGTCGCATACAAGATGTGTTGGAATCGGTGTTTCCCGAAATTGAATTTGAGCCTATGATTAACATCGCACACAATTATGCAGCATGGGAAACTCACTTTGGAAAGAATGTGGTAGTACATCGCAAAGGCGCAACATTTGCCGGAAAGGGTACTATCGGTATCATTCCTGGGTCGCAAGGCACTGCATCTTATATTGTTGAAGGGTTGGGAAATCCCGAGTCATTTAATAGCTGTTCGCATGGCGCCGGGCGAGTGTTGAGTCGCACTGCTGCGATAAACCAACTTGATATGGAAGTCGAGGTGCAACGCCTCAATGAACGAGGCATAATTCATGCTATTCGCAATAAGAGCGACTTGCAAGAAGCCCCCAGCGCATATAAAGATATTGATGAAGTGATTAATAATCAGCTCGATTTGATTGCAGTTAAAACACGCCTATTGCCTATCGCAGTGATAAAAGGGTAGTTAATCCTAAAATCGGTTTGACCTATTGTGCCCAAAATTTGTTTATACAAAAAAGATGATGTATTTGAATTTAGAATAAAATATATTACCTTTGAGCAACCTTAAATTTTGTGATTATGAACGAGGATAAAAATTTTGTGATTACCATAGGTCGCCAATTTGGTAGTGGTGGACGCGAATTGGGAAAAATGCTTGCATCAACTTTTGGAATAGAATACTACGATAAAGAACTATTGCAAGAGGCAGCCAAGCAAGCAGGAATGTGTCCCGAAATTTTTGCGCAAAGCGATGAGCGCGCTCCATCTTTTTTGAGTGGAATTTTTGCAGTAGGAGCAGGCTATAATCCGGCATCATGCTATACATGTTCATCAACTTTGACAAGTGATGGTGTGTATAATGCACAAAGCGAGTTTATTCGTAAAATTGCCAATGAAAAGTCGTGTGTCATCGTGGGCCGTAGTGCCGACTATGTGTTGCGTGAGCACCCTCGCTGTCTTAATATTTTTGTTCATTCATCTGAAGAGGATTGCATCGCTCGCATAATGCGTCGCGGCGATAAACCCACCCCCGAGCAAGCTCGCTCTATTGCACATAAAACAAATAAATTGCGTGCCAACTACTACAATTTCTACACCGATAAGCGGTGGGGCGATGCTGCAAGTTATGACCTCACAATCAATACATCGTTGCTCAAGATGGAAGATTCTGTGGCTATTGTTGCCGAGTATATCCGCCGCCGATTTGGAATAAAACTATAATACCCACTATTGTAACAAAAATAAACGAGGAGAATTTAACCAAATTCTCCTCGTTGTTATTTATAAGGGGGGTGGATTATTTCACTTCTTCTACATCAATCACCTCGGCTTCAACCGTCTTCTTTGTGGGCGACTTTACTTTGCGAGTGAGCCACATTTCGATAAATGCATTAATCGCAAAAATAATAAAACCTATGCCAGTCATCAACACGATGTGATGGGGTAGAAGAGTGGCTTTGTCAATAAATATAATTGAAGCACCTAAAGCAATCAATATCATCGGGAAGATGTAGAGCCACAACGGAAGGCGAATAGGACGGAATGCCATGCCCATAGCACATGCATGGAAGCATCCACCAAAGATGAGAATCGATCCAAAAATCAATGGAAGGAATTTGATGAAAAGTTCGGTCCAACCAATCATTGAGATTCCCATAATTACACTCCCCACGGCCGAAATCAATCCACACACCACATGAAAGCGCGAGGGTTGATTACTTTTTTTATTGTCGAGTGCCTCTTGTTTGATGCTCGAAAGTGTAGCGATATTGATTATGCCAGGGATGATGAAAATAATGCCCAACGCAATAATTAACCCAGTAAACACATCGAGTGTGTGGATTATAGTTAACACAATGCCTGCTATAAATATTAGCAACGACATTAGTAATGCTGTTTTTGTTTTCATAATTATGCGATATTTTATTTGTTGGTTAAGGGAGTTTATAAATTCTACAAATCATTTTAAAGCCCTTTTAATATATTATAAAACGAACGAGGGAGTATAATGTTTTCCACATCAAGAGCATTTATAAATAGAGGGGCAATCTCTTCGTCGCGAAAGCCGGCAATACCACACCCTATGCGAGTAACAAAAAATTTCAGTTCTTCGTGGTTGCGCGCAAATTTGATAAAATCATCTACATAGGGAGCTATCGTTTCCACACCACCTTGCATAGTGGGGATAGCATATGTCTGTCCGGTGAGACCTACACCCACGCCCCATTCGGCTCCAAAAAAGTTGTGAGCCACTCGAGCAGCACCACCCATGTGTGCACCTTGTAGATTGCTGCCAAAAACAAAAATCTCATTTTCGTTGAGACTCTTAATTAAGTCGGGAGTGAATTCAATCGATTTCATATTGTTACGACTATTATAATTTATTTTTCAATCACAAATTTAATTAAATATTGCGATTAAAGAAATAATTAAGATGTGATTAGTTGATTTTGCAACAAATTCAATCGTTTCAATATGGCATTTTCCACAATATCTTGTAAATTTGCATTGAGATAAGGTGTATTTATACCTATGGTGATAGATTATAAACATAAAAACCTGATAAACCAATGAAAACAATCAATCGACTTATTTTATTGCTCGTAGTGGCAATGATGTGTGGCTCGGTGGCAAAGGCTGCCGATGAAAAGCCTGTGAAGTATATAAATGCTAAAGACCTTCGCATCATCAATCGTGGGTGGACCAATACTATTCGCGATTATGACCGATTGCCAGCATTTCTCAAAGACAGCGTGCGCGATGTGTTGTGGGAACGCAGTCAATGCAGTTCGGGCATAGCAGTGCGTTTTGCAACCAACTCTACATCGGTAGGCGTGAAATATCGCCTTTTGTGGGATACACACATGAAACATATGGCCGACACAGGGTTGAAAGGTACCGACCTTTATATCCATGAAGGTGACTCGGTGTGGCGCCATGTTAATACCAATCGTCCTTATACCGACTCGCTCAAATGGTGTAAAAGCACTTATGTGTCAAATGTAGAACCTCGCATGCAAGAATATATGGTGTATCTACCTCTTTATGATGGCATCGAAGAACTTTATATCGCTGTAGATAGCACAGCGACAATCACTTGTGGTAACCCCGATTTGATTAGCGATAAAAAGAAAATCATCGCCTATGGCACAAGTATTCTTCAAGGTGGCTGTGCCTCTCGCACAGGCATGGCTGCAACAAACATTTTGAGCCGTGAACTCAACTGCGAAATAGTAAATATAGGTATAAGTGGCGAGGGAAAGATGGACTATTGTATGGCACGCGCTATGGCCGACATTGCCGATGCCGACCTTTTCCTTATCGACCCAATACCCAACTGCACAGAGATGATGTGCGACACTCTCACATACGACTTCGTGAATATCATTCGCAAGGCACGCCCCGATATCCCCATCGTGATGGTCGAAGGTCCTATTTATCCCTATGCGCGCTACGACAAGTCAATGGGAGCATATCTACCTCGCAAAAATGCAGCATTCCGTCGCAATTATGAAAAGTTGATGGCCGAAAACCCCAATAATCTCTATTATGTTGATTGCCTAAACCTCGACGGCGTTGAAGATGACGGCACAGTCGATGGCATTCACCTCACCGACCTCGGCTTTAAATATTACGCTGCAAAACTATTCCCCGTTCTCCTTCCATTGGTAGAGAAAATGAAATAGAAAAATTGTTGCAATAAGAATAACATAGGCGAGCCACAATGGCTCGCCTATGTTATTTGTTTTATTAGAACCCTAACGACTTTAGGGGTTTTAGAATCTTATACTCCAGGTTATTGTAGAGTGTTTGTGATCTTAAATGTAGTGCCAGTGTAGGTGAAGTCGATGACATCAACGGCATAAAGTTTTATGATAATTTCCTCGGCTGTGTGGCGCGATATGCGTGCCGTTTTCATAAATTCTTCAATGGTTATCATCTCGTTTTCTTCGAGGTAACCTATAAGCGCGCTCTCGGCTTCGGAAAAGGAGAGTAATGCCCCTTTTTGCGACTCTTTTTTGCGCCATGCACGCACCATGAGGTCGGGCGCTACGATGTTTTCATCTTTTACGCGATAATATGAGCGCCATGTGCCATCGGGTTCTTGTGCCTGCACTGGTCGGTGTGTGGCGCGTGCTATATCGGCGCGTATTACGATAGCGCCACCCTCGGTTTTGAATGCAGTAAACTCTATCTTTTGCGAGGGGCGACAATACATTTGTGCAGCTTGTTCGATAACATAAATATCTTCTTCGCTGCGCACACCGGCAATATTGCCATTGTCCTTTACCCCCACCAGAAGACGCCCGCCATCGTTGTTGGCAAATGCCGACACGCTACGGGCTATTTTGCGAGCATCAGAGATGGAGAATTTAAAGTCTTGATGCTCATGTTCTCCCTCTTCGATGAGTCCTTGGATATAAAATTTCCCTTTTATGGCTTTTATATCTTTCACTATTATCGGAGTTTATTGAGGATAGTTTAGGTTTTCTTCTTTGAGATTCATCAACACTTCATCGAGATACCTCTTTGCTTCTTTGCGAGCAAGGTCAAGGTCGTTGTAGGTATAATTGCCGCAATCGCGAGCTGTTGCTCCTGGAATTTCCCCTTCAAATGATGCGATAAACTCAAAAGTCTCACGAATCAAAGGGACAATGTCGCTCGAAGAGTAGTCGCCATTGATGAGAAGATAGTTGCCTGTGCGACAACCCATAGGCCCCCAATATATGATGCGATTTTTCCACTCGGCATGGTTGCGAAGATAAGTGGCAGCGAGGTGCTCTATAGTGTGAAGAGCAGCGCCATCAACGGCTGGTTCACGATTAGGCTCGGTCATGCGAATGTCGAATGTGGTAATAACATCGCCCGATGTTGTAGTGTCTTTGCGCGACACAAATATGCCACGCTTCATTATGAGGTGATTAATCGTAAAACTTGCAATTTTTTCCATGAGTTGATATTGATTAGAAACAAGATAATACTTGTGTTAATTTTTCAAATGTGTGTTGAGGTGCGTCTTCCCAGAAGTTTTCATATTGAGCGATGTTATCCTCTCCTCCAGGAGTGTCGCTTATGACGCGCATGCAGAAGAACATCACATTTTTGAGGTGACACACTTGCGCTATCGATGCCGATTCCATATCTACAGCCATCACGTCGGGGTGGATTGATTTGATGCGCTCTACCTCTTCCACTTTTGAAACGAAGATGTCGCCCGAGCAGATGAGGCCGCGTTTTACTTTAGGATCTTCGGCAAGGCAGGGGAGTGCTACCAACTCGGGCACGCTCTTGAAATATCGTGGGCATCCTGCTGCGTCGCCCCATTCGGTGCCGGGACCACACCACACATCGTGGTATGCGATTCTTTCAGCCACTACCACATCAAGGATTCCTGCACCACCACCTGCACCACCAGCAACGCCTGTGTTGATAATCAAGTCGGGGTGGAAGTTCTCAATCATGGTGAGAGTGCCCACGGCAGCATTCACTTTGCCAATGCCACATTGCATTGCAGTTATCTCGTGATTGTGAATTTTGCCAGTGTGAAAAGCTATGTCGTTGATGGTTATTATTGAGTGGTTTTCAATCAATGGTAACAAGAGTTTCAACTCCTTACCCATTGCCACGATAATTCCTATTTTCATAATCTAAAAAATTAAAAAAATTACAAATTAAATATTATGCATTATAAATTATTTCTCCTCTACCTCCTCGGCTGGGACATAGACAAATGCGCCCATGTCGGGTTGAGAACCACGAGGTAGTCCATATCGGTCATATTGGGCTTCGGGAAGAGTGTAATCGGGATATGCAGCACCTATGGCTGGCGATTCGTTTTTGAGTCGATAGTCAAAGATGTATTCGTTGCGCACGGTGTAATATAGAGGATCAGCACCCCATAGACAGCAAATGAAATTGTCATCATCGACACCTTCCGACTTTAATAGACAGTATCGCAAAGTGATAGCCGTGCTGGTGAGGTCGCCGTGCGATAATTCGCTGCCATTGCCATAGATTATTGAGTTGGTGAAATCGGCAACCATATATGGAAGTCCCGAAAGGTCATCACACTCGGCACTAATGTGGTCAAACTGTATTGCAGCGCCACCAAGAGCCGAGAATAGGTAGTAATTGGCAAATGTACAATGGTTGAAAATGTGATTACCACCACGCAAGAACATCACGCCCGCAGCCGCGTCGGTTATTTCACACCCCACGGCCTTGATGTCGCTATGAATTGCAGCGAGAGAATACTCTTGCGAGTTGCGCAATTGGCAGTTGATGAGTGTAAGTGCTGGATTTTCTTGCACACCTATAGAGTCAACAAAAACGCCCCACACAGTGTTGCGAATTGAGGTGTGTGATAGGTGGTTATTGCGACTTGTCGAGGTGAATTCCAACCCTTGCCATTGACCAGCCATGAGGTCAAACGATAGGTCGTTAACTACATTATCAATGCGGTCGCCTGTCATATTCACAGGTTTCTCGGTAGTGCCATTGCTCACAAGTGTACCATCTACTCGCATTGTGGCATTGTTGTGGAAATAGAGTGTTACACCAGGGTCGAGAGTGAGAGTAGCCCCCTCTTTCACAACGAGTGAGTCAAAAATTTGATAAGGCTTGTTGGCTGTGAATCGAGTGTCGCTATCAATTACAAGTCCTTTGCGACGCTCAACATCTTGCCCTTGTGCGCTTATCACAACCGTTGAGGTAATCCCTTGCACCACAAAGTCGAGATGACGGTCAATTACCACAGGGGCATCGGTGCCGTTGGCCTTGAGCGTTGCTTCAACAAACACATATATTGAGTCATTGGCTCGTATTTCTACATTTTGGAATTCATTCCCAGCAACGCCATCAACATTGAAACGAAACATTCCTTCGGCGTCATCGCGCATCTTTATGGAACTGATTATTATCCCCTTGTCGTGGCGGTTATATACAGTAAAAGAGTGGGTAGGGGTACCTGCTTCGGTAAAGATTGGTCCCATATCGAGGGTGTCGGTCGAGAAGGTCGGTTGGTCGTTTGCATTGGTTGAGAAATCATCCTCGATACACGATGACAATCCCACAATGATGAGCAACCCACATATCGCTATAAGAGATTTTATTTTATTCATTGTAAATTACGCTTTTTATCCATTATATAAACGATTTTCGGCGTGTTATATTGTAGAAAAAGGGTTGTAAATGTCAGATGCAAACATGCGATTTTACCGGATGCCAATTAAATATGATTTTCTAATAGTTAAAGCCAAATTGCCATAATGGAATGACAATACCATGGCCAAATTCAATATCATCACGAACAATAATTCCATTAGCTACATCTTCTATTTGTTTTTTCCCTTTCTTTTTTCCGCCAATCTCAAATGTATATTTTTCAATAGAAAAATCAGAAATTTTTGATGATGTGATGAAGTTTTTTGTTCTCATTTGATTATAAAAAAATGTTTCTCGAATATTCCCTATATCAGGATTCCCACATGCGAGAACATTCATAAGGCTTGGATTGTCAATGTAAACTTTTTCTATTTTCCCTAGGCCTCGCAGACCACTAGTTCCATCACGTAATAGACCTATCATGCCTGCTTTTTCAAGATATACCAAATAGTCAGTAATGTTATTTTTACTTACAGAAATTTCAGTAGCAAGGTTTTCGGCATTGGGTTTATATGGAGCCAAATGTGAGATAACCGATAGTAATTGTTTTAATTTTCTAGCTGTAGAAGCTTTCATGTCAGCATATTGAGGAATGTCTGATTCCGTAGTTTGTGATACTACTTGTTCCATTTTTAATTCAAATCCACCTTCTATGGAAAATGGATAATATCCTCTTTTTAGGTATTCTCGGAATATAGGTAATGGATGTTTTAATTCAGGAATCTCTACTTTGTGCGATAAAATTTCTTCAAGAGAATATATTTTGCTTTTTATTTCGTGGAACATTTCCAAATATTCGCGAAATGATAACCCTTGCATATTATAGATGACGGCTCGTCTGCTTAAATCGGCTTCTCCTTGTCGAATGTCTAACACTGAAGATCCAGTAAAGACAACGTGTAAATCGGGGTGCACATCGTAGATTTGTTTCAACTCTCGCGACCATCCTTTATATTTGTGAACTTCGTCAATGTATAAATGTGTGCCACCCTCTTTTATAAATTCATCGGCAAGTGAAACAAGAGAGTTTGAAGAAAAATACATATTGTCGGCTGATACATATAGGGGCAATCCTATGTGTGTAGTGCGCAATATATGTTGTTGTATCATCGTTGATTTTCCAATTCCACGTGGCCCAACAATTCCTATAAGACGGCTATCCCAGTCTATTTCTTGATACTTATATCGTACAAATTTAGTCGGAGTATTGCTTAAAATCTCCTTCATGTAACTAAATAAAGTTGTGTCTATCATAATGGTAATTTTTTTTGCAAATATAATAAAAATCCCTCAATGAGGGATGATTTTTTAAAAAAAAGCACTCAATGAAGGATTTTTGCCCATATTGATAACGCCAAACGGATAAAAGAAGTAAGTTGTTCAAAATTATATCGGCCACTAATGGATAAAACACAAAAACCTCGACTATTGTCGAGGTTTATTTCTTTTGAGCGGAAGACGGGGCTCAAACCCGCGACCCTCTGTAATATTTAAAAATACTATTCTTAATTATATTTGAAAGGATAATCAAATGATTTCCAATTGGTACTTGTTGTTATTAATTTGTAGAAAGATGGGTTCAAATATGGTTTAAGTTTGTCATAGCTTACTTCTATGTGAACACATCCAGCTGCACCTGGGCCAATTTCGTAATTGTCGAAGATAAAAGAGATGCCATTTTTTCCTATACGAATATTGTTGGGAACTCGTTCAGCTTTGTCATAACCATATTCACTTCTTTTGTTTAATGCTGTAATTTGTTGATTTATAAGCTTCAAAATGTTGGCTCTGGTTGCGCTTGAATTGAAAATCTGATTATTTTTAATGATATAATCATTATTAGATGCGTTGCGAACAAGAGTTATATATTCATATGATGTAGTTCCTTGATTTCCACCATATCCACCATTGTGTATATATAAGGCAAATCCAATAAGGTTAGAAGAACTAATATATGGATATAGAGAATATTCGGTCCAGCCTGAATTAATGTGGCTAACGTTGGAATATTCGGTATTGGTTAATTTGTATCTAATGCCCTCGTGTGACATAGAAAAATTGTTTTTTACATAATTGATTGCTTTATTAAAATCATTGTGATTTTGTGTTTCTAACAAGCTATATGTAAGCAATTTGTTTGCTATATCTATATTGATGCCATTCAACGAAGTTGGAACCTTTAAATCAAAACTGATGGTGTGTGTGCCATAGGCATACTTGTCTTCCCAATCGTCGTAAATTTTTCTTTCAGAAGCCCATGTATAAGATTTATTTATATTTTCAAATTTATCTTCTGACCCTGTTGAAAAATTGGTTTTAGTAAAGGCTTTAGATGCAGTAAATCCATCTTCAACAATTATTTCCACACGACGATTTTGGGCACGACCCCATTCGGTATCGTTTGATGCTACGTAATCGCTTAATGGAATGCCTATTGTGGAGATGCGAGTGTTGGAGATTCCATTTGAAACTAAACGACTGCCAACAGCTTCGGCTCGTTGTGTTGATAGTTGTTGGTTTGTTTCCAATGAGCCAATGTTATCGGTGTAGCCCTTGATAATCACTCCTGTTGATGGGAGTTTCTTTAGAACAGTTGCTACCTTGTCAATATAGCTTCGTGCAGCACTATTTAGGTCGGCTTTTGCAAATTCAAACAAAATTTTGTCATCAAAAACCATTTTGAACGCACGACGTCCGTTGTTTGATGAAACTTGCTCTATTTTAACGTTTTTACCAAATGCTTCTTCGAGCAAATTTTGTTCAAGCACTATTTCGTAGTAAGTAACATTTTGTTTTTTATAACTTGGACGATTTACAACCTTGTTGTTTGTATCAATACCTACGCTTAAAGCAATCCAATTGCCATTACTATCTTTGTGATAAAAAACACCATTGTATAATATTAAGTTGCAATATTTTGGCACGATGATTTCACGTCCGTTAATGTCACATGCTCCATAATAACCGTTTTTGCACACACGATAATAGATTCGTCCGTCGGAGCTGGTTTTTGTGATGGAAGAATATCCTCGACTTACGGGGATTATTGACTTGCCCGAAGTATTGTAGATTCCTGCCCATGAGCCATCCCACACCACGAAATATCCGTCATAATAGGGGATATATTCAACTTTAGTGTAATTAGCCGGAACGATAGTTGTACCAGTTGTAGATGTTGCACCTTTCTTTTTTGTAGAGTTGTTAGACATAGAAAGCCATTTGTAATTATCTCGTTCTACAGTCTCATTTTTTGCAACAGTTGTAGCTTTAGGCTCTTCTCGTTTTTGATAAAATATGCGACCATCTTTATCCATTTCCCAATCCCAAAAGAATCCAGTAGTATAATCATAATAGTACCCATCTACACATTGTTCATTGCCATATTTGTCGCAGAGGTAATCCGAAAACTCACGGCGACATTTGAAATACAAATGAGTCTTACCGTAGATAATTTTATTCATTGCCTCAATTTGGGTGAATTTTTTATCAAAATTTATGATACAATTGCCATTAAGGTCATATGCGGCATAATATTTCCCGGCTTCATCTGCGACAATAAATGCTCCATTTTGGTATATGAGGTTGGTGTATATTATAGGAATCAACTTTTGGCGAGATTTATTTACCACGCCACGTTTTTTTGTTTTTATATTTTGAGCGATATACCATTCATTCCCCTCTTCCAGTGTCCAATAATAGTAGTAGGGGTCAGAGCGAGTCCAATTGTCATTATATACATAGTAAAAATCCTCACCTTGAGAGCCCATATAAGAGCTTTTGAAGCTACTACAGCCACAGAGCATCAGTCCAATAATAAGGCAAATGCAGAGATAAAATATGTTGTTTGTTGTTTTCATGAAATTTCTATTTATTAGTGGTATAGATTAATCTGTTGTTTTGAAATAAAAAGTCATAGGCATACCTATACGAAAGTTGTCGTCATATGCAGTAGAAGGGTTTTGAGTGTGAATGCGATGTTTATAATATAAACCTATGTCAAACATGAGTATTTCATAGCCGATTTGACCAATTATATATGCTCCACCTAAATTTAACTCTTTGCCGAAATGATAAGAGTGCTCTGCTCCTATTCCAATATACCATCCATTTGAAATATCAGTATCGCTTGATGCAAAGTTGTATCTAATCTGGCATTCTCCAACGACATGATGCCCTTTGAGGTATGATTCTATTGACGGGTATTCAGTATGCCACCTATATTTTGCCCCAATTCTAAAGTTAAAACGAGAAACTTCATCATAACCAGTTTCAAAACGGCCAAATCTAAATGTGAAACCTGTCTCAAAACCATATGTATTTGCAGCAAAATCATGCCAATTAATATTCAGCCCAAAAGCAAACGAATCTTCCCAAAAATCATCCCATGCGTAAGCTCTTGAGCGACTCCTTTCATTTGCACTAATGTGATTTTCTACATATGATTTTGTGGTATCATCTAAAGCCCATTTTAATGTGCCTTCTCGATCGGTAGAATAGTCTGCTCTGCTTATAGCAAAAGCATTTGATTTGTATTTTACGTATTGATAGGTGCTAAAGTCTTTAGCATATGCCGAGGCGTCACTATATGAATATTTGTCAAAGTTGTCGGCCATTTCACGGGCGATGATGTTGCTCGCTTCGGTGGCAAATATTCCATTGGGATGTTTTTGTAGGTATGATTGTGCTTCTATAAGAGAACCATTGCAGATATCTTTATATTCCAATGCATGTTTTGACTGCTGATATATTCCCATCATATCTTGCGATAGTTCGTTATATACCATGGCTTTCTTGAATTGAACGCAAGCCTCTTCATATAGTTTTGTCTCATATAGACGCACTGCATCATACATTGCAACAACACTTGCTGCTTGTTCGGCATATTGCGAATTTGGGTATTTTGCGAGAAAATCTCTATATGAATTCTCGTCTTTCCCATCTTTGATTTTTATCCAAGCATCGTCTTCTTCTGAAGTGGACGCAATGAAGGTCTCTTCATTTTGAATGGAGTCGTTTAGAACGTTGGCAAACGACATCACCGAGCTTAGACCAAAAATCATCATAGAAATAATAATCCTTTTTTTCATGGTGATAAATTTAGTTATGTTAGAGTTTGAAATTGTAGTACTTGATTTTAAAGTAGTTGAAAAAATAAGCGTGAGTTGGTTATCACGCTCCGAAAGGCACGACCAAATGCCTGCGCACAAGATAAGCACAACCCACGCTATCGCGTAGGCGTTTAGTGCCTATTGTCTTTGTGCTAATGATGAAATTGGTCGTTTCTCGGAGCAAATGACAATAGCAAAAACGCTATTTATTCATAAATATATAATTGGCACTCTTGCCAATTCAATCGTAAAGTTACAAAATAATTCTAAAAAACGATAATAGGTAATAGCATTTTTCAACGAAAAATAACAATATAGTGTTGTTATGTCAAAAAGAATTGTTATTTTCGCATTTAGATTAGGATGTTATGAGACTTATAGAATTAAATCTACAGCAAATTTTTGACTTATGCAGGGTGCATAAAGTAAAAACATTATCGGTATTTGGGTCTATTCTTACTGATAGATTCAATGAAAATAGTGATGTGGATATGCTTGTCGATTTTGATAGTCAAAGTATTGACGATTATGTGTCAAACTATTTTAGTCTGAGGGATTCGTTGGCAAAACTATTTAATAGAGACGTAGATTTATTAGAAGAAAAAGGAATAAAAAATAAGTTTTTGTTACGAAACCTAAATCGAACTAAACAGGTGATATATGAATGAGTATATATTAACTTATCTTCAAGATGTGTTAGACTCTATTGATGAAATGGAGAGTTATTTTATTGATTATCCTATGCAATTTGAGGTTTTTGAAAAGGACTATCTTAGGCGTAGTGCTGTAGAACGAAAAGTGGAGATAATGGGTGAGGCGATTAATCGGATTTTAAAATTAGATTCTGATTTTTTGTTGCCAAATGCTAAAGAAATAGTTAATACACGAAATAGGGTGATACATGGGTATGATAGTGTTACGCCTGAATTCCTTTGGAGTTTGGTGATAAAGCATATTCCAATTTTAAAAATAGATATTGAAAAGATTCTGTTAGAATATGAATAAAAACACATAAACCTCGACTATTGTCGAGGTTTTTATGTTTGAGCGGAAGACGGGGCTCAAACCCGCGACCCTCAGCTTGGAAGGCTGATGCTCTATCGACTGAGCTACTTCCGCAACATTGTTGTGTGGGCGAAGATGGATTCGAACCACCGAAGGTATAAACCAGCAGATTTACAGTCTGCCCCATTTGGCCACTCTGGTATTCGCCCTAAATCGGGTGCAAAGATAATCAAAGTTCTTTAACTTTGCAAGCGAAATCGTGCATTTTAATTGCAGCAACAGCAGCTTCCTCGCCTTTGTTTCCGAGTTTGCCTCCACAACGGTCGAGTGCATCTTGTTCACAATCAACAGTTAACACTCCAAATATTACGGGTATATCACAGTCGGCGTTGAGTGTGGTTATGCCTTGTGTTACGCTTTGACACACATAGTCAAAGTGAGGTGTGCCTCCGCGAATTACGCAACCAAACACTATGATTGCATCATACATCGATGCTTCAATTAATTGAGATGCTGCGAATGTTAATTCAACAGCCCCAGGTACATGATACACATCAACATCCTTGTCGTCAAAACCTTGCGATTTGAATACGGCTAACGCGCCATCGGTGAGGGCTCCAGTGATGTGAGCGTTCCACTCGGCAGCTACGATAGCTACTCGCATGTCTTTAACTTTGGGGATAGCACCTTGTGGTGCGCTGTGTGATAGACTTGTTGCCATGAAATATAATTTATTGGAAGATTGTATTAATTATTTGGGGAACATTTTGTGCCACAATCCTAATATGTCGAGGCTATTGCTACGGGCATTGAGCAGGATATCTACAATCTGTTTATGCTCGGCAGTGGCATTGAGTTTTGTGGCTTTGTGTAGCATTGTGTTGAGCAGATGCACTCCTTTGTCGCGAGTGTTTTTGGTTTGTATCAATGCTTCTCCAAGTGAGATTGAGAGTTGAAGTTGTTGCAACGAAAACTCGTTTTCGATGCGAGTGAGGTATTTTAATGCGCGAGTATAGAAGTGAATAGCCTCGCGATAACGATTCATTTGAGAAAGGGTGTTACCCTCGTTTTGTAGCGATGCAATGAGTCGATTGGTGGCATCTTTGATGCCCGAATTAACCTCGGCAAGATGAATTGATGTTGCTACTTGATAATGTGCGAGCAGATTGGCTTGGTCAACTCGTGAACGATATATCGAGGTTGATGCATTGAGTGCCAACACTTGCGCTGAGCTATATCGTTGAGGTTTTAGTTTTGATAACTTTTCAAGGAGTTTTAGTGACTTCAAGATGTCGCGTTCGGCCTGTTTGAACTCTTTTTTATGGCTATGAACTTGAGCCAAGTCAAACAACAACATCGCAAGAAGGCATATATAATTCTCATCTTTGCGACGAGTGCTTTGGATTAAGATGTTTAGAGCGTCGGCAATAATGGCCATTGCTGCGTCAATCTTTTCATCTTCAATGAGTAGAGCTGCTAATGCTTGTTTTATAGCAACATGCACATCGGAGAGATTGTTGCGATTTATGCGAGCAAACATCTTGTCGAGCCATTGCAAGTGAGCGATGGCTTTACTGATATTATTGTCCTTTATCATCTCTATTGCTACGACTCTGATAGTGTCGATGACAGTTGATAAAGGGGCGTTGGCAAGACCATGTCGTAGGGCAAATATCGACGACCCAGCTTTGAATGCTTCAAGCTGGTTGAGTGAGTGAGAATTACTCACGGTGATGAATAAGCTGTCGAGAGTTGTCGTCATATTATTGTCCCTATCCTCGTTTTACTATGCAAAGGTACTATATTCTTTTTTAATTTTCAAGTATGTAATAACTCAAAGGATGGTTTATAAATTCCCTTGGTTAGCTATGCGAAGCAATATACATGTCGCGTTCCTCATATGAGCATATTGCTTTAACCCATTCGGGGTCAATCTCGGCACCTTGAGCAGTTTTGGGGTCAAAACCAGCCATCACGGTGCGTCCCACGCATTTCACATCGCCAGTTTCGGCATTAATGATGCGTTGCTCTAATTTTACGCTACGCTGAGAAATCGATGTCACGGTTGTGAGCACAACGATGGGCTCTTTGATATATGCAGGAGAGAAAAAGTCGCAGTTAATGTTGACGATAACCACATTGATGTGTTTCCAATTAACCAAATCGGGCTTCACAGCATTGAAATAAGCTGTTTTGCCGAGGTCCATATATTCAAGATAGGCATTGTTGTTGATGTGACCTATCATATCAATGTCGTTGAATCGTATCTGTATAGGAGTTGCATGTCGAAAGGGGTGTGTTGCCTCGGGTACACGCGGATTGGGTGATGTAGGGTATGAAATAGGCTCCATTGTTAATGAAAGATTATATTTTTAATAACATTTTTGCCAGCGGCATTGTTTAGCTCTTCGGTTAATCGTGAACGATGAAAATTTAATTCGTTTTTAAGTGATGCCGACGATATATATACATGAAGAATGCCATTCTCAACATATCGGCGAGTGGTGTAACGATTTATCCCTTGTCCCACTACCTCGGGCCATAGATAACACACCTTTTGCTCATCAAAAGTTGATGCCATGCCACTATCAATGATAACAGCATCTATGATTGATTTTATGCTTTGTGCTTCGGAGCGTTTCATTCTGTTTGAATTATGGGGTTAAATGTTCCGTCGATAACCTCCCATATGCGATAATCGCCCGATGTGCGAGTGATTATATTGTCGAGGTGAGTGCGATTGGTGTCGGTAATGAATATTTGGCCAAAAGTGTCGCACATCACAATCTCCATGATGCGTTCCACGCGTGATGCGTCAAGTTTGTCAAATATATCATCAAGGAGCAAAAGTGGCTTGAGCGAGGTGGCAAGGCTCAACATCTCATATTGCGCTAATCGCAAGGCGATTGTAAACGTTTTGCATTGGCCTTGCGAGCCCACGCGTCTGACGGGCATTCCCGATATCATCATCTCTATATCATCGCGATGAATGCCCACCGATGTGTGTCGCACAATTTCATCGTGGCGTCGAGCGCTATCGAGTAGGGTCTCAAAAGTGGTGCCAGGGTCGTTAAGTTGACTTTCGTAACTTAATTCAACCTGTTCGCCGTCGCCAGCTATGGCATTGTAATAACGATTAAATATCACTGACAATTTCTCTATCCACTCTTTGCGTTGGCTGTTGATATAATCGGCAGCCATACCCATTGTGAGCTCGATTGCGAGGTATAGATTGTGGTCAACGCATCCGTCGCGAAGCAATTTATTGCGTTGCTCAAGCGATTTGTTGTAGCGAATGAGTTGATCGAGATAGTTGTGATTGCTTTGAGATATTATCATGTCGATAAACTTGCGTCGTTCATCGCTATTACCTCTAATGAGGTCAATGTCGTTTGGGGCAATAATCACAAGTGGGAAAAGCCCTATATGTTGGCTCAATCGTTGATATTCTTTCCCTTTGCGTTTAAGTGACTTGCGCTTGCCTTGAGCCATGCCCAACGATAACTCTTCTTCTACTCCACGACGCAAATATGAAGCGTTTGCAATGCAAAAGTCTTCGTTGCGCTTGATGAGCAATGAATCGGTTACCCCATTAAAACTTTTACAAAAACTCAAGTAATATATAGCATCAAGCAGATTGCTTTTCCCCATGCCATTGTTGCCCAAGAGACAATTGGCCTTGGGCGAAAACTCCAATCGAGCCTCCGCTATATTCTTGAAATTATCTAATGAGAGTCGTTGCAAAATCATATCACAAAGTTACAAATTATTTTATACAAAAAAGAGTGGAACCCATCAATTTTGATTCCACCCTTATGATATAGAGAGTTGTCAATACTTAATCGATAGTATTTACGCTCAATGCTACGATTTTCATATCGTTGGCGCGAATAAAGTCAACAACCTCTTGTCGCACTTCGCTTTCGGGAACATCGGCCTCGATGCGACGCACGGCATTGAATACCGATGTACCACTTTGATATACATGGCGATAGCATTTAGCTACATCGTCGATTTGCTCTTCGGTGTAGCCATGCTTGCGCATCACAACAGCGTTGATGCCAAAGTAGCTTACGGGGTTGTGTGCAAAGATGGTGAATGGAGGCACATTACCACTAATGCGACATCCTCCCTTGATGAGTACCCAACGACCCACTTTGCTTTTCTCGTGAAGGATAGAACAGCTTGAAAGTATGCTACACTCTTCAACTTCAACATCGCCAGCAATCAACACACTATTGCCCACAACACACTTCCCTTTGATTATAGTGTCGTGCCCTATGTGCGACTCGGCCATAATGAAGCAATCATTGCCTATGCGAGTGCCTCCTACCGAAGTGATACCACGATTGATGATAACATGTTCGCGTATCACATTGTTGTCACCTATGTAGCAATATGTACTGTCGCCTTTCCAACGAAAATCTTGTGGATCGGCACCAATGATTGTTCCTTGATATACTTTGTTGTTGCGACCCATGCGTGTGCCACGAATAATGCTTGTATAGGGCATTATTTCGCAACCGTCGCCTATCTCTACATCTTGGTCAATGTAGGCAAATGGGTGGATCGTTACATTTTCGCCAAGTTTGGCTGTTGGATCAACATGAGCTAATGGGCTAATCATATGTCTTGAAATTTAAGGTGTTATACTAAATTTATTATCTACCACCGCCAAGCGATTGATAGAGGTTGATTACTGCTTGAGCTTTGGTGTGTTCGCAAGCCAATTGCGACATTTGTGCAGCCAAGAGATTTTGTTGAGCAGTGAGCACTTCGAGGTATGTTGAGGTTCCCAAGGTAAGAAGTTCTTGGGTGTATTCAACCGATTTCTCAAGGTTTTCAATTTGCTTGTCGAGTAGTTTTACTTTTTCATCGCTCTTTTGGCATATTGTCATGGCGTCGCTCACCTCGGCACTTGCGCTCAAGAGTGAGTATTCAAAGTTGTTCATCGCTTGTTGTTGAGCCGCTTTGGCAGCTTCAAGGTTAGCGATATTCTTGCCGCGAGAGAAGAGTGGGGCAGTCAACGACCCTGCAAGTTGAACAAACCATTCGCCAGGGTTCACTATTGCCGACCCAAGACTATTGGTGAAACCACCATTGGCCGAAATCGTGAGGTTGGGGTAGAAAGCGGCGCGAGCAAGGTTGGTAGCATAGTATGCTTTAGCCACATCAAGTTCGGCGGCACGCACATCGGGACGAGCAGCAAGTTCTACCATAGGCACTCCAGCTCTCACTACATTGGGCATAGCCAATTTTGCTTGAGGCGACACACTCCATTTTTGTGGTAACACATTGAGGAGTAGTGACATGGTGTTATTGGTCTCATCGAGAGCAACTTCCAAGTCGGTAATTGAAGCCAATAGATTATAATAACTTGCAGTGCTTTGCACGATAGCAGCCTCGTTGAGGCGTCCATCGAGTTTGAGGTTTTTCATCACCTCGATGCTTTCGCTCCACAATTTTGCAGTTTCTTTATTCAACTCAATTTGGCGTTTGATAGTAGCAATTGCATAGTAGCAATTAGCTACCCCACCTATAATTTGCGAGCGCACGGCTTGGTTATAGGCTTTTGTTTGCTCTACGGTAACCTCTGCACTTCGTTTATTGTTGAGCAATTTGCCAAAGATGTCAACCTCCCAACTCACCGCGAGCGGAATTTGGTAAGTGCCTATGAAATCACTTCCAGCAAACGATGCATATCCACCATTGGGGGCTAATGCCACCGATGGGAGATAACTCAATTTTGCGCCCTTGAGTTGTGCTTGAGCAATGTCGATATTGAGTTTAGCATTTTGCATATTCACATTATTGGCAAGTGCTTGATTAATCAAGTCAACGAGCACGGGATCGGTAAAAACCTCTTGCCAGCGTAGATTGCCAAATGTTGTGGTGTCGATTTCGGCCTCTTGGGCTTTTACATATTCGGCAGCGAGAGCGCTCTCGTCTTGAGGCATCTCATATTTTTTATACAGCCCACAACTGCTCAGCATCGAAATGCCGAGAGTTATGGTTGCAATATATTTCATTTTATTTGTCATAGTTATAAGTTTAGTTGCGTGAATATTGTTCCAACTCTGATTCGATACCGGCGTTGTCGGTGTCTTTCCACTTGATAGGAGTGAATTTTTCTTGGATTGACTGGAATATTACAAACAATGCTGGCACGATGAGCACTTGTAATATCATACCAATCAACATACCACCAATCGAACCGGCACCAAGAGCGTTATTACCATTGGCACCTACACCTGTGGCAAGCATCATAGGCAATAGACCGATAATCAATGCCAAAGAAGTCATCAAGATGGGGCGCAAACGAGCGGCTGCACCTGCCACGGCGGCATTCACGATGCTCATACCTGTGCGACGGCGCTCAACGGCAAATTCCACAATCAAGATTGCGTTCTTGGCCAATAGACCGATGAGCATAATCAATGCGATTTGCAAGTAAACATTGTTGGTAATACCTCCCACCTTGGCAAAGATGAATGTACCCATCAACCCGAATGGAACTGAAAGGATTACAGCCAATGGTAGAATGTAACTTTCATATTGTGCACTCAACAATAAGTAAACAAACAAGATACACAATCCGAAGATTACAGCCGTTGCGCTACCCGAAGAAGATCCTGCTTCTTCGCGAGTCATACCGGCAAATTCATAGCCATATCCTTGTGGAAGGTATTGATCGGCTGTGCGTTGGATTGCCGCGATTGCTTCACCCGAAGAGTAGCCGGGGTTGGGCGAACCCGAAACGGCAATTGATGTAAACATGTTGAAACGATTCAACAAGTCAGGGCCATATACTCGTTTTAGGGTAATGAAATTGGTGATAGGTGCCATTTCATTGCCATTGCGCACCTTGATGCTGTTGAGCGTTTCGGGAGATACGCGAGAATCGGGAGTCGCTTGCATCATCACACGATATAGTTTACCGAAACGGTTGAAGTTTGACACATACATACCTCCATAATATCCCTGCAATGTAGATAGAATTGTTTGTGGGCTTAAACCTGCTTGTTTAGCCTTTGCCACATCGATATCAACCATATATTGAGGGAATGATGGGTTGAATGTTGTATATGCCATTTGAATTTCGGGGCATTTATTCAATTCGCTAATGAAATTCATCGCAATCTCGTGGAATTTGCCAATGTCGCCACCGGTTTTGTCTTGAAGTTGTAATTCAAAACCATTGGTTACCGAATAGCCGGCAATCATAGGAGGAGCAAAGAACATCACACGTCCATCTTTAATCTTTTGTGATGTCATGGCATATAATTGTTGTATGATATTGGTGCTGCTTTCCTCCTTGGTGCGTTCTTCCCAGTTTTTCAACTTGATAATGAATGTTCCATAGGTTGAGCCTTGACCGGCGATGAAACTATAACCGTTGATCATCACACGAGTTTCAACAGCAGGGATTGAGGCGATAATGTCGCCCACCTCGTTAAGAAGTTCCCCGGTGCGTTCTTGTGATGTAGCAGGAGGCATATCCACCACAGCAAAGATAGTTCCGGTATCTTCGTCGGGAACGAGTGCTGTAGGAGTAGAGCCCATCAACCACACCAATGCTCCGATTGCAATTGCTACAATCAATAGCGATACGGTTTTTGCCTTGATGAATAGTCTGATAACACTTTTGTATTTTTCAAGCATGCCATCATAGGCCGCGTTAAATGCAGTGTGGAATCGTTTGACAATACTTTGTTTCTTCCCTTCATGGTCTTCATGAGGCTTGAGGAAAATAGCACAAAGAGCAGGGGAGAGCGTCAACGCATTGATTGCAGAGAAAGCGATAGAAATAGCCATTGTGATACCAAATTGTTGGTAGAATACCCCGCTTGTGCCAGGCATGAATGACACAGGGATAAACACAAGCATCATTACAAGGGTAATAGAAATCAAGGCTCCTGCAATTTCACCCATTGCATCGATAGAGGCGCGGCGTGCCGATTTGTAACCCACATCAAGTTTGGCATGCACGGCCTCGACCACCACAATGGCGTCATCGACCACAATCGCAATGGCCAGCACGAGAGCCGACAATGTAATCAAGTTGATAGAGAACCCAATGAGGTTCATCACGAAGAATGTACCTATGAGGGCTACAGGAATTGCTATCGCCGGAATGATTGTTGAACGAATATCTTGAAGGAAGATATACACTACGAGAAACACAAGGACAAAGGCCTCAAGCAATGTTTTGAGCACTTCGTGGATAGATGCTTCGAGGAAGTCGTTAGTGTTCATCGGAACAGCAATAGCCAACCCTTTGGGCAAATCTTTCTTGGCATTTTCAAGTAGTGCAAGAATATTTTTGATAATCTCGGTCGCATTAGAGCCGGGAGTTTGGTAAATCATTGCAGTTGCAGCAGTTTTACCATTTAACTCACTTTGGAATCCGTATGTTTCACGACCCAATTCTACTTCGGCAATATCCTTCAAATATAGAGTCTCGCCATCGGGCGATGCTTTCACTACAATATTTTCAAACTCTTCGGGTGTAACCAGACGTCCCTTATATTTCATGATATATTGGAAACTTTGATTACCCCATTCACCAAATTGACCGGGAGCCGCTTCAATGTTTTGTTCGGCAAGTAGTGCTGAAATGTCCGAAGGCATCAGCCCATATTGAGCCATGACATCGGGTTTGAGCCATATACGCATTGAGTAGTTGGCACCGAGCACCATTGCGTCACCTACACCCGAGATACGTTGGATTTGTGGAATGATGTTGATTTTTAGGTAGTTTTCCACAAATTCGGTAGAGTAGGTGCTATCTTCGGCATATACACTGACTGCCAATAGCGTTGAAGTTTGGCGTTTTTGAGTAATCACCCCCACCTTTGTAACTTCGGCAGGAAGCATCCCTTGAGCCTTTGCTACACGGTTTTGCACATCAACAGCAGCCATATCGGGGTCATACCCTTGTGTAAAGTACACGGTAATGGTTGCTGCACCGGTATTGGTGGCCGAAGATGTCATATAAGTCATGTTTTGAGCACCATTGATTTGCTCTTCAAGAGGTGCTATGACCGAGTTAAGTACAGTTTGGGCATTGGCTCCGGTATAGGATGTTTGAACCGAGATTGTGGGCGGTGCAATGTCGGGGTATTGTGTTACGGGAAGTGCAAAGAGGCCGATAATCCCAAGCAACACAATGAATATTGATATAACCGTCGATAGTACCGGGCGGTTAATGAAATTATCAAGTTTCATAAGTGATTAATTATTGATAAATGTTTAAGTGTTTAATCATTTAGTCGCTACGGTGTCTTTTTTAACCGATTGAGGAGCAAGTGAATTGGTCTTGTCGATAGGCTTGATAGTAATACCATCTTTAACAGTAGTTCCTACACCTTCAATAACGATTTTATCGCCTACTTTGAGGCCGCTTGTTACGATATATTCTTGTCCGTCATTGATCTCAAATACTTCAATTGGAGTAGTTACTGTTTTATTTGAATCATTTACGGTATATGTATATTTGCGATCTTGAATTTCAAATGTAGCCTTTTGTGGAATGATGATAGCATTGCTTTCTACATAAGGGATGAGGATTGTTCCTGTGCTACCGCTGCGAAGCATGCCTGCGGGGTTGTCAAATAACGCGCGCACTGATGCTGCACCGGTTGATTGGTCAATAACACCCGACACGGTAGCCACTTTGCCCGATAGCCCATACATATTACCATCGGCAAGACGAAGGTTTACTGCTGGCATTGATGCTATAGCTTGTTCGAGCGAAATAGCGCCATTGTTGGTTAGAGTGAGGATATCCTTTTCGGTAAGAGAGAAATAGGCATATATTTGAGTGTTATCGCTCACTGTGGTCAATGCTTGAGCCATCGAAGGCGATGCGAGCGCTCCCACACGATTAGGAATTGAGCCCACAACACCATTACTGGGGGCAGTTACTACTGTGTACGACAAGTTCTTTTGAGCATTTGTGAGACTTGCTTTTGCTTGAGCAAGTTGAGCTTCGGCTTGGGCGAGAGAGTTCTCGGCAAGTTTAGCCTCATATTCACTGATGATGTTTTTCTCAAAAAGCGATTTCTTGTTCGTAGCAGTGAGTTTAGCTGTTTCTACTGCTGTTTCAGCAACCTTTACAGCCGCCTTTGCTTGATCCACGGCTGCTTTATATTGAACTTGGTCGAGAGTGAACAACGCTTGTCCGCGACGCACTCGTTGACCTTCATCAACATGCACCTTTGTGATAAAGCCTGTCACTTGTGGGCGAATGTCGATATCGGCCTTACCTTTTATTGTTGCAGGATAGGTGCGTTGCAATTCCGAACTGCTTGTTCCTACAGTTATAGTTGCGATTTCGGGGGCTGGGGCAGCTTGTTGTTGCTGTTGCTTACCTCCGCAAGAGGTCATTGTCGATAAAGCAAATGCGATAATCGATAATGTAGCTAATTTAATAGGAGTTACTTTCATTTTAGTCATATTTTTTTGTTGTTATTGTCAATTATGGATCAAAACTCAATTGAGTCTATTATTCAATATGCGAAGATATAAAAGTATTTTTTAATACAAAAAAAATATGGCCATTTTATCTATTAAGAGCCACTTATAGGACAATATATGGCAAGCACATACTGCCTAAAAAAAGAATCCAAAGACATTGTAGTAATTATAATGTGTAATTCATTCCTATCTAATTTCAAGAACATAATGACACAAATCTCCAGAATGACATATTTTTTTGATTAATTTTCATTGCGTTAGCCTTATGTTCATTCTGTCATTCTGTCAAAATTACTCTGCGTATTTCAGCGGTTTCAGCGTGAGAATAAATTGCTCCATTCTGTCTAAAAAATCTGCGCAAATTTAATGAGAGATGCGTATGGGTAAAAAAAACGAGCAACCCATGTGGGTTGCTCGCCGTATATTTTAAGTTGAAGTTAAATTACTTAACAAGAACTTTAGTTGCTTTGCTACCAGCTTTCTTGATGAAGAGGCCGTTTTCAGGATTAGCAACTTTTACACCTTGGAGGTTGTAGTATTCAGCTTCACCGTCGAATTCGTCGATTTCAACGCCTTCTACGCCAGCACCGTCAGGATAGAGGTCTTTGAAACCATCTTCAGCGATACAGTAGAGACCGAGACCGTTGTTACATTTGTAAGTCAATAGGTAAACACCTTGTTTGCCATCATCTTCGTTAGCTGCTTTCAAGATGTTGATGTTGTGAACGCGAGTACCACCGTCAGATACTTCACCAAGACCACCTTCAGGAAGGCTCCAAAGTTTACGCATACCTTCGAAAGCCATACCTTCACCAAGTTGACAAACGTTTACGCGGCAACCAGGAGATACATTATATTGAGCTTCTACATAAGCGATGTAAGGTTTTTCTGTTCCGTCACCGTCAAGAACGAATTCGTTAACACCGTTACAACCTACAGCAGGAGCAAGTTCAGTAGCAGAAGCGAAGCTTTCTACCATTGTAAGAGAAGTTTGGTAAAGTGAAGGACAAGTTGTGAAACCGTCAACATAGAACATAGAACCTACGAAACCTTCTTCAGCAACGATTTTTACAGTTGCAGCTGATGCTCCCCAAGTTACTTGGTCAGCAGGATAAGTTTCAGCAAGGTCAGTGTTTGATACATAACCAGCGAAGTCATCTTCGTTAGCTACCCATTCAGTAGCACCTTGAGCAAGTTCCCAACGATAGAGACAAAGTTTTTCACCACCAGCAGTAGTACCTACAGCACCCATACATACAGCGTTAGCTTCAGCACCAGTGATGTCACCTACTACGTCCCAATAGTCGATACGACCAGCAGCGTCAGTTTCTTCATCAGGAAGTTTCCATTCGCCAACAAGTTTACAAGCACCAGTTTCGAAATCTTCTACAACATAGATTTGAGCTGGTTTAGCGTTAACATCAGAGTACATACCGCAGATCCATACATTACCGAAATCGTCGATACCTACTTGGTTAGCACAAAGAAGACCACTGATAGCAACACCGTCAACTGTCAAAGGAAGTTCTTTTTCGTAAGCACCTGTTTTGAGGTTAAGAATTACAAGGTGAGCGTAGTCGTTTGATGATTCAGTACCATCTTCAGCAGTAGTAGTAGCTGATTTAGAATAACCTACATAAACTTTTTCGCGAACTGGGTCGATAACCGCTGTACGAGCTTTTGTAGCGTAATCTTTGATGAATTGAAGACCCAAGAAAGTGTCTGAAGTGTGAACGCGGTCGATGATCCATTTGTTTTTACAAGTTACACCAGTTTCTGCGTCAGTTTCATAAGTGTGACCGTCAACTTGGTTAGCTGCTTCTTGAGCATAAGCCATAGAAGAAAGGCCTAAAACGGCAGCGCCGAGGAGTAAAAATTTCTTCATAAATTTAAAATTTAAAGTTAATAAATAAAATATTTGATTTTTATAATATATTTCACGGTGCTAATTTACGGAGTTTTTTTTATTCCACAAACTTTTTCTATTAAAAAAATGCACTTTTAACATGAAAATCTTTATAAAACATGGTGCCTAATCTCTAAAGCATAATTTGGGGCAGCCCCTAACACCATGGTGCGCCGATTTTTTGCATTGCCCAAGGTAATGTTTATTATGTAGTAGGGTATTTCCATTTTCAGGCTGTAGCCCATAGGGCTAACAACTCTCCTCTTGAAAATTACTTGTAATTTTTAGGAGAACCTTGCAGAGCGTGATATTTGCACGCAGATATCGCAGAAATTCGCTGAAAGGGATATAGGGTGTTGAAAATTTAAACCTCTGCGTCTTTCAGCGGTTTCAGCGTGAGAACAATATATAATTCAGCCCATTCTGTCCAAAAAACACCACGCCTAGGAAGATATGAACAGAATGACACAAATCTCCAGAATGACACAAATTTATTTGACTAATTTTCATTGCGTTAGCCTTATGTTCATTCTGTCATTCTGTCAAAATTACTCTGCGTCTTTCAGTGGTTTCTGCGTGAGAACAATGCTCATTTTGCCAAAAAAACGATGCGCCAAAATTTAATTGACGCATCGCCTTGGGTTATGAGGGAGAGTTGTGATAGGTTATTTCTTGATGATTTTCACAAGTTCTTGGTTGTTGACTTTCACGAAGTAGTAACCAGTAGCGAGGCTTTCGATGTTTACGGTAGTCATTGTTTCGCCATCACCATCGATATTCATCACCTCGGCACCTGCTTCATTGTAAATCACGATAGAGTTAATTGCTTCGGGCGATTTAACTGTGATAGTAGAGTGAGCAGGGATAGGATAGATTTGCACTGCAAATTTGTTGCCATCGCCAATAACTTCGACACCTGTAGGAGTCAAAATTTCGGTAGAGATACCCACGGTAGCATCTTTGTTGATATGACGGTTGCGAGCAGCATAGTGAGCAACGATGATAAATTCCCATTTGTCGGGGGTGTTGGTGATTGTAATCTCTTCGCCATTTGAAGCTATGGCAACACCATTGTCGGCAATAGGAGCATCGTAGAAATATGACAACACAACATCTTTATAAGAACCACCATCGACAGCTGCTTGATATTTACCAGTGCCGTCGGCATTGAGAGTAGTGTAATATGGAGCTTTGTCGCCACCATCAACAATACTATTGAAGTTGTAAGTGCCAGGAATCATGTTTGTAGCAGTTGTTTTAGCCCATATTTTACCATCTTTCACCTCTGAACCTTGGTGCAATAGGAAGTTGTCGATATTGATAGTGTCACCCTTGAGGTTGCTTGCCGAACGGTTTACTACGGCTTGGATAGTGTAGTATGTTACAGGCTCGGTAGTAGCTTCGCCACTAAAGTCGGGCTTGTTGAAGTCTAAATCAACACGATAACGGTTCACTTTTCGAGATTCAACCACCCATTCTTCATTTTCATTTTTCACCCATTCGTCTATTTGGAAGTTTTCGTTTAAGAATACATCAACAGTTGGGTCATCGGCTGGTTTAGCAGGATAGTCGTGAATATCTTCGGCATACATTGGGTCAGAGAGATATGATGAACCATCTTTTGTTTGATATTTCACGCGCACATTCACTGTATAGCGACCAAAGTCAATGTCAACATTGCTAGTAGTGTCGGTGTAGTTGAAGTCATAAACATACTCATCATCTACTGGTGTTCCGTCGGTTTTGTACAACTCGGGAAGTTCGGCACTTGCCACCAACTCGTTCTTGCTGTTATACATTTCAAAGAGATATGACATCACTTTTGCATTCACACTACCAGTTGAGCGACCAAATCCGGCAGGGCGTTGCCATGTAGCCACCCCGTCAAAGTGAGTAATATCCGATTGGTCATCGTTATAAGCAGTAGTGATGTTCAATGTAGGTTGCACTGGAGGGAATTGGTTACTTGGAATCAAACGATAGCGAGCAAAACGAGTTCCAGGTACATATTGATAAATATCTACACATTCGTCATCATCTTTCATCGCACTTGCATATGTGCCTTTTTCGGCATGGAACCAGTTACCATTAGCATTGGTTGCTGTAGAGTTAGAGCGTTCATCGGTTTGAACATATTGTGCAACTGGTGTTGATGGCATCAAGCTACCTTCGTCGGCATAGTCATCGCCACTTGCTTTTGTAGCACGAGAAACGAGGAAGTCGCCCACATTGTGAGAGTGCATTGATTGAGGAGTGATAATAAACAATTCACCTGTGTGACGGCCTGTGCCATCAATCTCGCCAAATGCTTGGATTGAGGTACCACCTGCATTGTTAATGCGGCTGTCAGTTGTAAAGATGGGGTGCCATCCACTTGTTCCGGCTTCGCTCCATTCGTGAATACCATAGTAGCCATTAGAGCGAATTTGTACTGTTACATCATCGCGACCATCAATGTGGAACCCGTAATTTTCGGTACCAGTTTTTGGCTCTAATAGATATCCAGTATTTTCATAGCGGTTAAACTCGGTTACCTCGTGCGATACATATTCACCATTTGCAATTTTTACTTTAAACGCGGTGCGAGTCCATGATGGAGATAGAACCAAATAACCGCCTTCAGCGCTCAATACATCGCCCCACATGTGGTAGTAGTCGCTTCGACCTATTACCTGACCATAGTTGCTACCAGAGCCAGCGTTTGCTAAATCAGAACCTACACCAGTAAAATACATTTTTTCAATCCAGTCATTTTGAGTCCACAAAGCAGAGAGGTCGAGCTTGGTTGCCACTTCGCTATAAGTGCCATCGGCATTGCGCTTGTAGAATGTACCCTCGGTGATGCGGCGCTCAAATGCATCGGCAAACCAATCGCCTGTTGGGATTGTGAAGCCATCTTGACCTGTTGCCGACAATTTGGTTTTGTTGTTATTGCGCACAAAGAGTGTTCCAGCATCGTCCATTGCGATACCCACATTTTCAAATGCAGGCTTGGTAAAGATTTTTTCGTAGCCACTTTTTACTTGATCGGCATTTTCGGCTTGATATGTTATAATACCACCTTCAGTGCCCTCTACCCAAGAAGCTATTTGACCATCTTTACCAGTCTCATCGTTTTTAGAAAGATTGTCGGCGCGTTGAGCAATATACCATTTTTTGTCAAAAGTGTTAAATTGCCCTTGACGATAATATTCGTTGTTGTCAAATAGGTTAGGCTTTTTGTCAGCGGCTATTTCGTTGATAGGCACATTATATATTTCTTGAAGAATGTAGCCTGTCTTAGCCCAGTCGCGTGGTGCGATAGTAAGGGTTGTGATGTTACTTTTTACCGAGTCGATAGGAGGATAAACATCGGCAGCCGAACCATAAACAGCCTCTACTTGATAGTTTACGGTAGTTTCTACCGATGCGCGCACCAATGATTCATCAAGGGTGTTGTATGATTGCAATTTAGCTTGAATCAATTTGCCATCGCGGTAGAGGTTCCAATACAATGGTTTGTAGGGTGCGTAACCAGGCATTGAGTAGAATACTTCCACAAGCGAGTAGCCTTCATAGTTACGAGTTTCGGTGATAACTGGTGCCACAAATACTCCTGCTTGCACCTCTGTGGTAGTCACCTCTTGTCCAAACGATGCATTTTCGGCAAGGTCGGCAAATAGTGGAACTACCTTATATGTGTAGTTTTGCTTAATACCTGCATTGGTGTAAGAGGTTGCATCGGCTCCAAGGGTGGTGAGGAGCGAACCATTGCGATACACCTTATAACCAGTAACGGTAGTGTTTACCATACCAGTAGGAGCGTCCCATGTTAATGTAATATCTTGGCGACCAATGTTGGTCTCGGTGTTCTTTACATATTTATATGCAAGATTGCTGATTGATGCACCTGTAGCATTAATCACGGTTACACTATTTGAAGTTGCGTCATTACCCCAAGAAACTGAGTAGAATGGTTTAACTTTAAATATATATGTGCCATCATCGAAATTATTGAATGTATGGGTTAGGCTTGCTGTTTCAACAGCAGTTGACCATGTGTTGCCATTATCACTTGAATAACAGATAGAATATTTAGTAGCATTGCCTAAAGATGGTTTTGCCCAAGTTACAACGATGTCATTGATTGACTCGTTAGAAATAACTGCATTTAAAGAAGTAACTGGTGCTGTTGGGTCGGGAATTGTTACGGTGTTTGATGTTACATTTTGCCCCCATGTTGAATAGTATGGCTCAACTTTAAAAATGTATGAACTAGAAACATATTCAGCATTTTTTAGAGTATATTCGGTTGTTGTTACATTGTCGCTTGCAACAGTCCAAGAACTTCCTCCGTCTTTTGAATATGAAACTCGATATTTTGAAGGGGTGCTATTGGCTGGTTTAGTCCATGTAACTTTGATGTCTTTGGTATTGTCGCTATTTTCTACCAATGAGGCTTTTACATTTGTAATAAAATTGGCAGTTGCAGTAATCTCAAAAGCACGCATCCCTGTCGTTGGAAGGTGAGTGTATAGATATACCGTGTTGTCATTTTTCTTTTCTAATACGCAAATGACATTTACTACGCCTCCGTTAAAAGTCATTCCATCTGTTGCATTTACGGCTCCTTTTAATCCAGTAGCTAAAGATTTGTTCTGGGTTAAGTCATAGATGTCTATCAACCCATTTTGTGATGTCGCACCTATTGCAGATAAAATGTTGTTACGAGCAATAATGGTGTGTTCGCGTAGGGTTATGATATCACATCCTTGATTTCGGTCGTCAACAATTTCTTTATCTACAGTAAGTGTATTTCCTGAAATAGAGCACTGAAAAATCCCTGCTCGGTTTTGTAGTACATATTTCCCATTATCGATTGGGAAGAATCGAGATTCAGTGTTTTTCTCAGTATTTGCGGCATTTGATGGGACTGTAAATACTGTTTGAGAAATAGAACCAGATGAAGGTACTGTTAAGCGTACGACTTCACCTCCGTCAGTGAACCAGAGATATCCGGTGCCATTAAGTAAGTCCCCTGATGCTTCCCAAAAGTCGGTTCGACCAATTCCACCACCCAATAAAATCTCGGTGTAAGCACTAGATAAATCAATAGTTCTTGATTCTGTAGCGGCAACGGGAGTTCCCCACGAGGAACTTTTTTTAAATACAGCGACTTTTGTCACTTTGTTAGTGGGCCCTCCGTTTGCAATAACGACATTCCCATAGTCATCAACACTACTTCCCCAACCAGTTGTATATGTCATCAAATGAGACCCATCGCTTTTGGTTGATGTGTTATAAAATGATAATCGCGATGTTCCTGGCATAATGCCATAGATTACACCATTAGATGCCGTGATTTGTTTAGAAACATATGTTCCTCTCCAATCTGCAATATAATTACAAAGAGGGGTAGTGTTTACTTTAATAACATAATCTTCGGGCGCGGCATTAGCACTTTGAACAGCTATAGCCATTGCCACAAAAACAGCAAGAAAATGTAATAGTTTTTGTTTCATATGATTAATGGTTTAAAAGTTTATATTCAATATTATAGTAGTTAATTTGCAAAAGTATGAAAGATTTTTTTTATAACAAAGAAAAAGTGCAATAAGTAAATGATTTTTAGATGTATGGGCAATATAATTTCCCAAGCGAATAGTGTGAATGAGAGTTTAGCTGCCGCGTGGATTTATTGGGACGGAGCCAGTAGCAAAGGTAGCTCTCCTCTTGAAAATTACTTGTAATTTTTAGGAGGAGTGGCACGAAGTGACGAGGTGGTAAAAAAAGCCCGCAAGGGCTAAAACAACTCTCCTCCTGCCACGCAGTGGATAGGAGAACCTTGCAGAGCGTGATATTTGCACGCAGATATCGCAGAAATTCGCTGAAAGGGATATAGGGTGTTGAAAATTTAAACCTCTGCGCCTTTCAGCGTGAGAATAATCATTCAACAAACAAGAACAGAATGACAAAAATATTCAGAATGACACAAATTTATTTGATTAATTTTCATTGCGTTAGCCTTATGTTCATTCTGTCATTCTGTCAAAATTACTCTGCGAGTTTCAGCGGTTTCAGCGTGAGAATAATCATTCAACAAACAAGAACAGAATGACACAAATCTCCAGAATGACACAAATTTATTTGATTAATTTTCATTGCGTTAGCCTTATGTTCATTCTGTCATTCTGTCCAAAATAAAGACGCCCGCAGGGCTAAAGCTGCCCACCTTCCCAAGGGGGGGCTGTCGCTTGCGACTGAGGGGATTAAAATAAAAAATCTGTCTTAAACCTCTGCGCCTTTCAGCGATTTCAGCGTGAGAATAACTTTCAATTTTCAACTATCTTGCGCTTTCGGCGTGAGAACAAACTCCCTTTGTTATTCTGTCAAAAAATATTTAAAAATTAGTGCAAGATGATTTTTTTTGTTGGTTTTATACCCTATAGGGTGTAAAATATCCTTTGAGTTAATAAAAATATACCCGATAGGGTGTAAATTGAAAAACTTTTATTATATTTGCGATGAATCGCGAATATAATTTGCACTCGCAGTAAAATACATTAAAGTAAACTTTATGTATTTCGCTTGTTGTTGCTATATTTGCGGTGAATCGCGAATATAGGTGGCACCTTGAGATGAAAAATAAATGACTTTATTTTGTTCTCCTCTCGGTCTGCACTATATTTGCACCCGATAAGGTATAATTTATTGTGTTTATGGAACAAACAATATTATCTAAGTATGTGAAGGCAATGCGTAAACAATATAATCTTACGCAAGTGGAGCTGTCTGAAAAATCGGGAGTGGGTTTGCGCCTCGTTCGTGAACTGGAGCAGGGCAAACAGACATTACGCCTTGATAAAGTGAATCAGATATTAAACCTCTTTGGTAGCGAAGTTGGTGTCGTGCCAATGCCTAAAATTGATGAGCGATGAAACAGGCTGTAGTATTTTTGCGTGGCATAAAAGCAGGTATCTTGACAGAAGATGAAAATGGATACACATTTGAGTATGATGCCAATTATTTAGTGCAGGCTGATGCAGAGGCGGTGAGTCTTACTTTGCCATTGAGTAATAAACCTTATCGTGACAAGGTGTTATTTCCTTTTTTCGATGGATTGATTCCCGAAGGTTGGCTTTTGGATATTGCTGAGACGAATTGGAAAATTGATGCTCGCGACCGAATGTCGCTATTGCTTGCATGTTGCAAGGATTGTATTGGAGCAGTAGGCGTTGAACCCATAATCGATGAGGAGGAATAGTGTATGGCAAAGTGTCTTTATTGTTACAAAGAGTTGAACGAGGGAGAAAAGGATTTACATAAGGCGTGTTCAAAAAAGATGTTTGGCACACCAAGTGTCCCCCAATTGCCATATACTCGCGAGAATTTAACCGATCTTGCCAAGCAGGTAATTCGTAGCCAAACGACATTGACAGGTGTTCAGGCGAAATTATCTTTGGATATAAACAAAGGGGGCAAGAATGATAGTGTGCGTTTTACGATTGTCGGGCTTTGGGGTAGATATATATTGAAACCACAATCCGATCGTTTTTTGCATTTGCCCGAATTGGAGGATTTGACTATGCATCTTGCTGAGTTGGCAAAGATACAGGTGGTGCCTCATTGTCTTATTCGTTTTGCCGATGGAGAGCTGTGTTATATAACTCGTCGTATTGATCGTACAAACAATGGTGATAAACTCCCCATGGAGGATATGTGTCAGCTAACTGAACGGTTAACCGAACATAAATATAAAGGCTCGTATGAGCAAATTGCAAAGGCGATACAGCGATTTTCTTCGGTGCCTCAATTAGACATGGTAAACTATTGGGAACAGGTGGTTTTCTCGTGGATAACGGGCAACGCTGATATGCATTTGAAAAATTTTTCGCTATATAGTAAGAATCAAGGAGGGTATGTGCTAACTCCTGCATACGATATGTTGTCAACGGCATTGGTTATGCCCGAAGATACCGAAGAATTGGCATTGGCCCTTAACGGCAAGAAGCGCAAAATCAAAAAGGCCGACTTTGTGGCTTCAATGCAGGCCTCTGGATTGGGTGATAAGGTTATAGAAAATATATTCAATAAATTTGCTAAAGTAAAAGATAAATGGTTTGAGTTTGTTGAGTTGTCTTTTTTGCCTAAAGAAAAGAAAGAGGCTTTTAAAACCATTATTTCAGAGAGGTTAAGCCTATTAGCATAGCAATACAATGTAAATTTATGCCGTGCTTGAGGTGTATCATAATTGTGCCTCATTAGCAAGGCAGCTCTCCTCTTGAAAATTATATATAGGACCACCTCCCCCCTACGGGGTAGTTACGGTGAGGCTCGCAATCGTACACCGGCAAGCCGACTTGTACTGCTCGCCCACTCGTGAGCTCTGCGAGGTTCTCCTTTTCAGGGAATAGGAGGAGAGTTTGGCTGACGCATGGATTTATTGAAGATAGAGCCAGTAGCAAAGGTAGCTCTCCTCTTGAAAATTACTTGTAATTTTTAGGAGGAGTGGCACGAAGTGACGAGGTGGTAAAAAAAGCCCGCAAGGGCTAAAACAACTCTCCTCCTGCCACACAGTGGATAGGAGAACCTTGCAGAGCGTGATATTTGCACGCAGATATCGCAGAAATTCGCTGAAAGGGATATAGGGTGTTGAAAATTTAAACCTCTGCGAGTTTCAGCGGTTTCGGCGTGAGAACAATCATTCAACAAACAAGAACAGAATGACAAAAATATTCAGAATGACACAAATTTATTTGATTGATTTTCACCGCGTTAGCCTTATGTTCATTCTGTCATTCTGTCAAAATTACTCTGCGTCTTTCAGCGGTTTCCGCGTGAGAATAATCATTCAACAAACAAGAACAGAATGACACAAATCTCCAGAATGACACAAATTTATTTGATTAATTTTCATTGCGTTAGCCTTATGTTCATTCTGTCATTCTGTCAAAATTACTCTGCGTCTTTCGGCGGTTTCTGCGTGAGAACAATGCTCATTTTGCCAAAAAAACGATGCGCCAAAATTTATTGACGCATCGCCTTGGGTTATGAGAGAGTTGTGATATGTTATTTCTTGATAATTTTTACAAGTTCTTGGTTGTTGACTTTCACGAAGTAATAACCAGTAGCAAGGCTTTCGATGTTTACGGTAGTCATTGTTTCGCCATCACCTTCGATATTCATCACCTCGGCACCTGCTTCATTGTAAATCACGATAGAGTTGATTGCTTCGGGCGATTTAACTGTGATAGTAGAGTGGGCAGGGATAGGATAGATTTGCACTGCAAAAATGTTGTTATCGCCAATAACTTCCACTCCGGTTGGAGTTAAGAACTCGGTAGAAAGCCCCACGCTGGCATCTTTGTTAATGTGACGGTTGCGAGCAGCATAGTGAGCCACGATGATAAATTCCCATTTGTCGGGGGTATTTGTAATCGTAATCTCTTCGCCATTTGCTGCCACAGCAACACCATTGTCGGCAATAGGAGCATCATAGAAGTATGACAACACAACATCTTTATACGAACCACCATCGGTAGCCGCTTGATATTTACCAGAGCCGTCGGCATTGAGAGTAGTGTAATATGGTGCTTTGTCGCCACCATCGGCAATGCTGTTGAAGTTGTAAGTGCCAGGAATCATGTTTGTGGCAGTAGTTTTAGCCCATATCTTACCATCTTTTACCTCTGAACCTTGGTGCAATAGGAAGTTATCGATATTGATAGTGTCACCCTTGAGGTTGCTAGCCGAACGGTTTACGACAGCCTTGATAGTGTAGTATGACACAGGCTCGGTAGTAGCTTCTTCACTAAAATCGGGCTTGTTGAAGTCTAAATCAACACGATAACGATTCACTTTTCGAGATTCAACCACCCATTCTTCATTTTCATTTTTCACCCATTCGTCTATTTGGAAGTTTTCGTTTAAGAATACATCAATACTAGTGTCTTTTGCCGGTTTAGCAGGGTAGTTGTTGTCGTCGATTGCATAGTTGAATGCCGATTGTTGAATGTCGCCATTAATAAACTCATAGTTCACAGCTATACGCGCAGTATATGTTTGGAAATCGAGGTCGCAATTATCTACATTGTCAATGTTTTTGTTTGTAACATAGTCAAACGAGTAGTCAATTACAGGCTTACCTTCGGCATCTTTAGCTTCGGGGACTTCGTCGCTATAAACTACATTGCCTTTTGCGTCAAGAAGTTCAAATGTATAAGATTTAATCCACACACTTGAGTTTTCAGCGTCGGTCATACCGAATGTTTCAGGGCGTTGCCAAGTAGAACGGCCATTGAAGTGAGTAATTTCGGTTTTTTCCTCGTTGTAGGCAGTGGTAATTTCCAAAGTAGGAGATACGACAGGCAAACTGAGGTCGGGGATCAAACGATATTTAGCAAAACGAATGCCTGGCACATATTGATAAATATATACACACTCGGCATCTTCGCCGTTGGTGTTTAGGTATGTGCCTTTTTCGGCATGGAACCAGTTACCATTGGCATTGGTAGCAATGTTTTCATTTATGGTGTTTTGCTTCATTTGAGCAACTGGCATTGGAGGCATAAATTTAGCTTCCGAAGCAAGGTCGGTAATACTTGTTTTTGTGCCACGAGTAACGATAAAGTCACCTTGGTTGCGTGAGTACATACTTGCAGGAGTAATCAAGAATGTTTCGCCATCGTTTTCGGCAGTAGATTCATTGTCAAATGCTACGATTGAAGTACCACCCGAGTTGTTGATGCGGCTATCGGCAACGAAGATTGCGTGAGTTTCATGCTCATGTTCCTCTTCGTGGTTTTCATCTGCGCCGTGAATACCAAAGTATCCATTTGAACGAATTTGAGCCATCCATGAGTTACGGCCATCAAGTTTGAAACCATAGTTTTCGGTACCCGTTTTCACATTAACTATGCCGTTAGCACTTTGGTATTGGTCGATTTGATGAGTTTCGTGGTTCACATATTGACCATTGGCAATTTTCACTTTAAACATTGTGCGAGTCCACGATGGAGATAAAATCAAATAACCACCTTCGGCACTCATCACATCGCCATACATGCTATAATAGTCGCTTCGACCTGTTACTTGGCCATTTTTATCTCCGGCATTGCCATTTTGATAAGAGAACGCCATTGTGTTAATCCAATCGTTAGATGTCCATAATGGGTCGAGATTGATGACAGTAGGCGTAGATTCATAAATTCCATTGCCATTGTGCTTGTAAATAGCGCCACGAGTGATGCGACGAGTGAAACCATCGGCAACATATGTAAGCCAACTGACGGGAAGTCCGGTAATAGCATCAAGAGCAGGTGCTGTTGCAGCTAGACCTTCGTTGGTATTATTGTAACGCATAAAGATATTACCAGCATCATCCATTGCAAGACCTACCGATGCAAATGCTTCAGATGTAATTGGTTTGCCGGTAAAGCCTGTCAATACATCAATACTCTCTGTTGCTTTAATTGTTACAACACCACCAGTAGTGCCTGCTACGTTCGATTTAATATCGTTGTATTTATCTGAGTCGCTACTGGGGACGCTTGTGTCATCTTTTTTAGAGAGGTTGTCGGCTCTTTGTGCGATATACCAACTTCCATTATAGAAATGACCTTGGCGATAATATTCAAAGTTGGTGAAGTTGTTAGGAAGGTTGCCAATAGCTTGAGATATTGCTATGTTGTAAATCTCTTGGAGTTGATAGCCCGATAACGACCAGTCGCGAGCTTTTACTTTTATAATCTTGTCTTCGCTAGAGCGTGTTTCGTTGTTGTAATTGGCTCCATACACAGCTTCAACGGTATAAGTGTAATCAATGTCTTTTAATACTTTGGGTAATTGGTCGTCAATAAAGTTGTATTGAGTCAAACCACTACCAAGTAATACTCCATTGCGATATACATTGTAAGTCGCAGGCTTAACCTTGTTGTAGCTTGGCATTTGGTAGAAGATTTCAACGATTGAATAACCATCATAGTTACGCACTTCGGTAATCTCTGGCGCAAATAGAATAGTTTCTACTTCGGTAGTTGTAACTTCCAAGCCAAGTAATGCATCTTCATTTACACCGGTAAAGATGGGCACAACTCTATAAGTGTTGTTTTGGCTGACACCTTTGTCGGTATAAGTGAGTGTAGAAGCATCAACGGTTGTTACAAGCGAGCCATTGCGATAAATCTTGTAACTTGATGGTGTTGCTTCTTTGGGGGCTTCCCATGTCAATTCGATATTTTGAACTTTATTGCCACTATCGTCGGTGTTTTCAATATAGTTATATGTGAGCGATGCAAGTTTGTCGGTCTTGATAAATGATTCTTTAGCACTCACACGATAAACTGTTACACCATGATCTTCGGAATAACTATAAACATCGTAGTTGTAATCATCAACTTTTACGGCACGAACTATTGACCCATAACCAGCACTACTTGAAACACCACTGTTTACTTCATTTGCATTTACACCATTGAATGGGGTATAGGTTATATCTCCATTCCCCACATCGGTTAAGTTTCTAATTGCAATGCCAATACTCTTGTCTTTGGCTCCATCGCTTCTCACATGGAAGGTGTGCCCTTGCAATATAAACATGTCGGAGCTAACAAGGTTGATAGGAGCATAAGTGCCTGTTGCTTCAATCTTTGTCATCATGTCCGATGTAATCGCTTCTCCGACAGGAGGAAGCGTGATAATGTAGTAGCCGGTAGAACGGAAATGCAAATATAAGCGACCATCAGCGAGTGGACGGAGTAGTATCTGATTTGTGTTTGAAGTTGTTCCTAAAGAATGGGTCCATTTGTCGATGCCAGCAAGTGCGCCATTCACAATCTTTATTCGCAATATTTCTTGTGTTGTATTGGGTGCAATCCACACATATCCACCTTCGGCCGATAGTAAGTTGCCTTGAGCGGCGATAAAGTCGGCACGACCACCGGGGAGATAATCTCCCGATAAAG
This sequence comes from Muribaculaceae bacterium, assembly GCA_045637505.1. Lineage (GTDB taxonomy): Bacteria > Bacteroidota > Bacteroidia > Bacteroidales > Muribaculaceae > RGIG4079. Next base: position 92,211 of record JAZTZO010000022.1, read on the forward strand.
GGAGCTCTTTCTTTGTCCCGCTCATGTCCCCTTTTGCGTATATAGCCAATTTAGTAGCTGCAGCTCCTATCCATGTGAATCCAGCTGTAACAACGATATTCCCAGCATCATCATTATCCATTCCATAACCAAAGTTTTTGGCATTAAAACCCGATGGGAAACTTGGCACAGAAGCGGGCTTTTCGCCTAACCCTTCGCTTGCGTATGATATCGTTCCAAGTGTTTTGGGTACTGCAAAATACATCATATTGTTTGATACAGCTGCACATGGCGACCCGTCGGAATCTAACATTGTTGACACTTGCCATCTTTTTGTTGTGGTAAATGTAAACCCAGTAGATTCGGCTACTGAAATGGTTACAGATGTGGTCTCTTCGCCAGGAATGCCGTTGTAGATAGGTGTAACCTTAAATATATATGTGCCAACGGTGAGGTCGGTAAATGTATAAGTCAAATCGGTTGTCTCTACTGCACTCGACCAAGATGTTCCATGATTGTTTGAATGGCATACTTGATATTTCTCGGGAGCGATTTGTGATTCGGGAGCATTCCACGACACAGCGATGCTATTGCCAAGGTTTCCGGCATAAGCAACATTTACATTTGTGACAGGATTGAAGTCGCCTATAGCAACATTGGCCGACTTTGCTTCTTGTCCCCATTTATAAGATGAGGGAGAATAATAGTAGTAGGGGGTGACTTTGAAAATGTAATACCCTATAGGTAGGTTTTCAAATGTGTATGAAAGATTGGTGGTTTCTACGGCAGTTGACCATGTTGAGCCACCATCTGACGAATAACTTACACTATATTTATCGGCAGTGCCTTGAGTAGGTTTGTCCCATGATACGATTACATCGTTAGATGATGCATCGGCTTTTGTTGCTTTTAAATTGGGGACAGGATCATTAAATTCAGAAGAAGTGATAGTGTATTTAGCACCACCCACGCCAGGTGAATAGATGTACAATTCGGCAGTGTTGCCATTTACTTTGACATCCATGCTATGACTCACATATGTACTTTTGCTAATAGCATCGCCAAATGGCTTGATGACATCGAGTTCCCTTTGAGCTGTCCAGTCATATATTCTTATGGTTGTTGGAGATGTTGAATATACAATGATGCCGTGGCCGTTTAATAGGAATGCTGTTGAACCATAACGGCTCACCATGAGCCCTGTTGGGCCAGGGTTGTTCCATGTCACTGTGGCTGTTCCATCATACAACGAGCCACTAATTGAACCAAGATATAGTTCAGTAGTTTGGTTCCCGCTGCTCCCTACATTGAGCAAAAGTCGAGACTCTCCAGCAAATTGTTTTACATATCCACTCGCGTATTCATTTGCAAAAGTTACAGGTGCTGTGAATGTGAGTTTTTTTATTGTTTTGGCTTTTTCCATAACAATACACTCAATCTTGTTTGTGCCTGCAATTGCAAACCAAAAATATGCGACACCATTAACCCCTTTACCCGATACACTCATAAGGTCGGCACGGCCCGAAGTTTCGTGTCCAGTGCCTGCAATTTTTAGACCCTCTTTAACACCTTCGGTATTCCCCTCTACTGGGCGTGTAGTGTAATAGGTAAACGCTTTGGCCCCAATTGCCCATGGAGTAGAGCCTGGAGCGCTTGATGTCCTTAATGAGGTACACCATAGTGTTCCCTCTTCGTCGGCTGCGATAGCTGGGCCTAAATAGTAATAATTACCATCGCTGGTGTAAGGCATTTTATCATTTTTTGAGCCTCCCGACCAATGAAATTGAGTGCCATTACCAATAACATGGCCAAATGAAACATGAGCACTGCTATATGCAGGATATGTTTCGGCGTCGGTACCGCCAGGAACAGTGAAAATGCGGCCATCGCTTGCCGCTGCTTGGCGATAAAAACCAGGTTGGTGTCTGACGGCGGGATCGGTGCCAGCAAAATCGGTTTTCCAAACTTGAGTTGCCTTACTGAATTTGTAACTTGAAGGCTTTGTTGTTTGGGCTTGTGCAACATTCATTGAAATAAATGTTGCCAATAGAGCTACAAAAACATGTAAAAATCTTGGTTTCATATGATTTTGAATTGATTGTTAATCAGTTGATTTTAAGTAGTTAATTTGCAAATATATAAAAGAATTTTATTAAATTAAAGAAAATGTGTGTTAATAGGTGAATTTTAGAAATGTGGGCAATGGAATTTCTCGTGCATTGAGTAGCGCGAATGAGAGTTTAGCTGTCGCGTGGATTCATTGAAGACAGCGTGAGTTCACGAAAAGATGAGGAGGTAAATTTTGTTGGGAGATAGAGGAAAAGCTCTCCTCTTGAAAATTACTTGTAATTTTTAGGAGAACCTCGCAGAGCTCACGAGTGAGCGAGCAGTGTATGTCGGCTTGCCGGTACACGATTGCGAGCCTCACCGTAACTGGCACGAAGTGACGAGGTGGTAAAAAAATATGTCTTTTCTGTCATTCTATATTTGCAAAAGGAACGAAGATAGCGAAATTTCGCTATCTTCGTAAACCCAGAAGCAGTAAAGGTATAAGATTATTAAATGTCATTGGTTAAAAACCGTACAGAATGTAAATCCC
>JAZTZO010000023.1:0-27873 GCA_045637505.1 Muribaculaceae bacterium
ATCTCCATATAAGGGTCGTCAAAGACGATGACGTTGATAGGTTGCAGGTGTAGAGGCGGTAACGTCTATAGCCGAGCAATACTAATTACCCAAACCCTTTCCGGGAAGCAATTCCCCCCAAAGAAGACTGCAAAAGACGTCGCAGTCGGAATATGACTAACGTTACGCGAAACGAAAACTTGTTAGCTTCCTTAGCTACCTTTTCAACTTATACGGAGAGTTGTCACCGCAACGACAACGCCAAAGATATTAAGGTGGTGATAGCGTGAGGGTTCCACCTCTTCCCATTCCGAACAGAGAAGTTAAACCTCACCGCGCCGATGGTACTGCGAAAGTGGGAGAGTAGGTCACCGCCCCCTATCCAAGAGAGCCTCGATTCAGTAATGAGTCGAGGCTTTTTGTTTTTATATGTGTTGTGGGTAATTGGGGTAATGTATTTTTCTTTGACTAAGAGTCGGTTAAGTTAACTGATTCAATATGTATTTTAAGTTTAGAAGTGTATAGTTAATTAGAGTGCTATAGATTTAAAAAATAGTGTTATAGAAAATTAATATTAATAATTTAGTATGGTTATTTATTATTTTATTAACTTTGTGATAAAGATTAAAAATAAGTAGAAGATTTTTAATATTAGAAATAAGTAAAACATTAAAATTTAAATATTATGCTAACTCAATTTATTAATGCTAAGGTTTTAACACCTGAAGGCTGGATTGAAAAAGGTTCAGTATTGGTGGAAGGAAATAAGATTGTAGAAGTTACTAATTCTAATCATGCTGTAGTTGGTGCTGAATTGGTCGATGCTAAAGGAATGTATTTGGTTCCCGGAGGTATTGAAATCCATGTTCATGGTGGTGGTGGCCGTGACTTTATGGAAGGAACTGAAGAAGCATTTAAAGTAGCTGTTGATGCTCATTTAAAACATGGTACAACTTCAATATTCCCAACATTGTCATCGTCAACAGTTCCTATGATAGAGGCTGCTGCTGAAACTTGTACAAAAATAATGAATGAAGACCCTAATACACCTATTTTGGGTTTACACTTAGAAGGTCATTATTTGAATATGGCAATGGCTGGCGGTCAATTGCCTGAAAATATTAAGAATCCTGATCCTGCAGAATATGAACCAATTATCAATAAATGGCCATGTATTAAGCGTTGGGATGCTGCTCCTGAGCTACCTGGTGCAGTTGAATTTGGTAAATTTATTACATCAAAAGGTGTTTTGGCTTCAATAGCACACACTCAAGCTGAATATAAAGATGTAAAAGCAGGTTGGGAAGCTGGTTTTACTCATGCAACTCACTTCTATAATGCAATGACTGGTGTTCACAAGCGTCGTGAATTTAAATACGAAGGCACAATCGAAAGTGTGTACTTGCATGATGATATGACTGTGGAACTTGTTGCTGATGGTATTCATGTGCCACCTGCAATGTTGAAAATGGTTTATAAAATTAAGGGTGTTGAGCGCACATGTGCTATTACTGATGCCTTGGCTGTTGCTGCAAGTGATAGTCAAACAGCATTTGACCCACGAGTTATAATTGAGGATGGTGTATGTAAATTGTCTGACCGTTCTGCTTTAGCTGGTAGTATAGCAACCATGGATCGTTTGATTCGTACAATGGTTCATCAAGCTGAAATCCCTTTGCGTGATGCTTTGAGAATGATTTCTGAGTCACCTGCTAAGATTATGAAAGTTTATGATCGTAAAGGTTCTCTTGAAAAAGGTAAAGATGCCGACATGATGATTCTTGATGAAGATTTGAACCTTCGCGGTGTGTGGGCAATGGGTAAACTTGTAGAAGGAACTTATTCGTTGTAATCTAATAAATCTATATAAAAAGGAAAACGACTTGAGAAAAACTCAAGTCGTTTTTTTGTTTAATGAGTCTGGTTATTGACGAATTGTGATTTCTCCGTTATCGCTTATTTGTGGATAACTTTCGGGGAAATCTTCTTTAGAAAGAGCGCGTATTTCTTTTGCTGCACTATGAGTAGGGTCTATTGATGGTCCGCTGCCTCGCGATTGTTTGAAACTATGAATTTTGCCTTTTATGAAATTTCCGTTGTTATCAACAATAACTTCAAGGAGTGGAGCATAACCTAAAATGCCACTAATATTCATGCGATAAGGTGTGCAGAAATTCCCTAAACTATAGGCTATGATGTGTCCTTTATATATTTCCATAGCACGGCAAAGGTGAGGGCTGTGGCCAAATACGATATCGGCTCCGGCATCTACGCATGCACGAGAAAATTTGTAAACATCTCCGCGACTTGATCCATTTCCGCGAAAGAATTCGCGTTTTTTAGGAACATGCCGAGCTCCTGTGCCTTCATTACCTCCATGAAATGAGACTATTACGAGGTCGGCTTTTGATTTTGCTTCGGCTACGATCTTCTTCGCGATGTCAATATCATCAATATGGTTACCATTTGGACTTGTGCCAAATGCGCAAAGAGCATATTTAACACCATTCTTTTCAATAATTGTATATCCGCCATCGACTTTAAATCCAGAGTAGGGCATCCCTATTTCGTTAAGTGTTTTGCGAGTTGATGCGATACCTACCGATGTCACATCATTGGCGTGATTATTCATTACTGCAAGCGCTGTAAAACCAGCATCTTTAAATAATTGCGCATACCTGGTGGGAATCATAAACACATATTGAGATCGTGGATTGACTGCTCTATCGGCACTTGGTGAACGATCAACAAATGTTCCCTCAAGATTTCCAACGATAAAATCTCCTTTCTTTAGTATAGGGGTCACGTTATCAAATAGACTTTTCCCATCATCTTTAGTGAGGTAAGCATTGTGGTTGTTAAATGGATGCTGTGTGCCAGGCATTATGTCTCCCATCATCATTATGCTAATTTGAGCTGCTAGTTGTCTTTCCTCAATGATGCTATCGGTTGCAATTGAGTCATTTGTATCGGTCGCATTGGTTTGTTCTGTACCACATGCCCATATACCGAAGGTCGTAAATAATAAACAGAAAATTAACAAACGTATTTTCTTCATATTGAAATGTATTGATTATTTGTGTTTTTTTGTTATTCTATTCCTATTATGAGAATGTGACAAAAATAAAAAATATAATTGATTTATCATAATAAATATGATAAATACTATTTTATTAGTACCTTTGTAGGTATGAAAAGAATTGCAATTTTTGCTTCGGGAGAAGGAACTAACGCTGAAGCTATAGTAAAATATTTTTCAAGACATAGTGATATCAAGGTCGAGATGGTTTTATCAAATCGCATTTCGGCCGGTGTTCATGATAGAATGGACGCATTGTCAATTCCCTCTACAGCCTTTAATAAAGAGCAATGGAATGACGGTGCGCAAATAATTGATTTATTGCAAAAGAAATCAATTGATTTAATTGTCCTTGCAGGTTTTTTAGCGATTATTCCTACACAGATAACGACCGTTTATTTAGGTAAAATCATAAATATTCATCCTTCATTATTGCCTCGCCACGGAGGAATGGGAATGTGGGGTATGAATGTTCACCGAGCAGTTTTAGAAGCAGGTGATGATAAGTCGGGTATAACAATACACTATGTAGAAGCTGAAGTTGATGGAGGTAAAATCATTGAGCAATATGAATGCGAAGTTTTTCCAAACGATACGGCAGAATCGTTGGCTAATCGTATTCATCAATTGGAATATTTTCATTATCCTCGTGTTATTGAGCAATTATTGACAGATTGATTTATCCTTATGAAATTGCACCAACTCTTTATTGATGAGATAAGAAGTTATAATTCAGATGATTTGTCTGGATTAATAGACTCTCTATCAACTTCTCCAATGGTATCGGTGAGGGCAAACAAATTGAAAGGAGTTGCAACTCCCGATGGGGTAAATAGAGTGAAATGGTGTACCGAAGGATGGTATCTACCTCAAAGACTCCCTTTTACATTTGATCCATCAATGCATCAAGGCCTATATTATGTACAAGATGCATCATCAATGATAATTTCGCACATAATAAAGAGCTTGACTAATGGCGAAAATTCACCTTTAAGATATTTGGATGCTTGTGCAGCTCCTGGAGGCAAAACTACAGCGGCTATTGATTCATTACCAAATGAATCGTTGGTTGTTGCAAATGAATATGTGCCAACAAGAGCCGAGGCACTCTCTGAAAATATTATAAAATGGGGATATCCCTCAGTGATTTCTCAAGGTGACACTGCTCGTTTTAAAAAACTAAAAGGTTTTTTTGATATTATTGCTGCCGATGTGCCATGTTCGGGCGAGGGTATGTTCCGTAAAGATGCTGAAGCAGTAGCGCAGTGGACGCCTTCATTAGTGGCCGAATGTGTTGCTCGTCAGCGAGAAATAGTTGAAAATCTATGGAGTGCGTTGCGCCCTGGTGGATATTTTATTTACAGCACATGTACTTTTAACCGTTCAGAGAATGAGAAGATGGTTGATTATATTAAAGAATTGGGTGCGTCAACAATTGAAATTGAAATGCCTAATTCATGGAATATTGTAAAGGGAATTAATACTGATAACCATTGCTATAGGTTCATGCCTCATAAAGTAGAAGGAGAAGGGTTGTTTATTGCTATATTAAGAAAATATGACGATGGCGATATGCCTTCGCAAAGAAATGTAAAAAATAAAAAAAATATAAAAGAAAAGATATTTAACATCGATCAATTGAAATCGCGATTGATAAATAGTAGCGATTTTGAAACAACTTTAGAGAAAGATAAAGTTGTGATGTTTCCAAAGAAATGGAGTAACGAGTTGTCGGTTTTATTATCTCAATTAAATGTAATTCATTTTGGCGTGCATGTTGCAACAGTTAAGGGTAAAGATTATATTCCCACGCAATCATTGGCAATGTCGCAATATCTTAACCAAGAAGAATTTGTAAATTACGAGGTGGATTATCTCTCTGCTATATCATATTTACGCCGTGAGGCTATTGTTCTTGAAGATGCTCCAAAAGGGTATGTGTTGCTTACTTATAAAAACAAACCATTGGGATTTGTGAAAAATTTGGGCAATAGGGCCAATAATCTTTACCCACAAGAATGGCGTATTTTATCAACACACATTCCCACTGAAATCCCGGTTGTATTAGGTTAATTAGGGATATCAATAATAAGATTATCGTAGGCAATTTTCACATTTTGTGGAAGCGTGGTTTCAACTTCTTCATGTAAACCCATGTCGTGACTTAAATGTGTTAAGTAGGCGATGCGTGGATTAACTTTTTTTATTACATCAAGCGATTGCTGCAATGTCATATGCGATATGTGCTCTTCTATGCGTAACGCATTTATTACCAATGTATCAATGTGTGATATTTTAGAAATTGTTTCATCTGAAATTGTTTTTGCATCGGTAATATATGCAAGATTGTTGATTTTAAATCCCAATATTTCAAGTTTGTAATGAAGAATTGATAATGGCTCAACCTTAATGCCATCTATATCAACAATGTCGCCAACAGAAATGTCATTAAGTTGAAACGATGGAACACCGGGATATGGATTTGTTGTGAAACAATATGGTATGCGATTGCGTAGGTCGGTAGAAACATCAGATTTGCAGTATATGGGAAAATCAATATTATTGCAATAGGGGCGAAGATCATCGACGCCACCCACATGGTCATAATGGCTATGTGTTATGAGTAAAGCATTTAAATGCGGACTATTGCAATTGAGAATTTGAGAACGGAAGTCGGGCCCGCAATCAATTAAAAGATTTTTGTCTTCGCTTGAAACTATAGCTGATGCTCTGAAACGAGCATTCTTTGGATTCTCTGATTGACAAACTTTGCAGTTACAGCCTATTTGAGGTATGCCAGTAGATGTCCCGGTCCCTAAAAAATGTAGTTTCATAGTTTTATCGTTTAAATTCTTTTAAAATCCCATCTTCAAATATGAGTTGAGCTCCATAGTCGTATATCCATATTTCTACTACCCCTGCATATGTAGGTCGGCGATCAATGGATATGGGAATTCCTAACGCAAGTCGGCATTCTTCTTTTGTCATGCCTTGAGTAACAATATTTTTTGTTATATTATCCCAATTAGTATCAGATATTTTAGGATATTTCTCTCGAGGGTTAGATAATGAGAATATAGTTTCAAAATTCCTTGTTGACTGAAGTCCATCTCCAATAGTCATATATATACAATTAGATTTGCCTTGGTCATTAGTGAATATGACTTTTATTGGATGCTGAAAATTACCAGGTTTTATGTCGGTAATTGTTACGGGTATAAATTTTTGACCTGTAATATTATCTCCTTTGCTATCGTAAATAGAAGATGTGATAATATAGTATTTTTTGTTTAAAATCTTATTGCTTACAGCCTCAACAACACTTTTTTGTATGGTAAAAGGTATGTCAAAAGAGTTGTTGTTATTTATTTCTTGAGGGGAGAAGTTGACATGATAGGATAGGGTGTCACTATCGTTATGAGAGAAATAGATGTCGGTATTTATAGTGCCAGTTACCGAAGGAGAGGTTGAATATCCGATGTATTTAATTGTCGTTCCCTCAAGTGAATCAGTTGCTTCATGAGTGGAAAATATTAAAGATATTTTATTGTCGCAAACAATGAATTCTTTTCCTATTTCCCAATTACTAAAGGATTCATTTTTAATGTCGCTGAGAATTTTTTGCTCATGAGTAATAACCGCCGATTTCTCAATGTCATAATCGTCATATTTGATTTTTGGAGTACTTTCTACTCCAGTAAAACAGCTATTCAATATTAACGATATAATAGCTAATATGTATAAGCGCAATTTCAATGCTATGCTTTGTTTGAACTATTTTTATTTATATCATCTTCACGCTCTTTGCGTAAACGCTCGCGACGTTTTAATGAGAAATGTAACAAGATAATAACTATTAGCGAGCCAGTAATGACACCATAGTAATATGTTGCCGAAAATTCACCACTTTGATATCCCTTGTAACCTATATAACTCATTATGCCGAGATATATAAGCATTACTAAAGGGATAATTATTGATTTATTTTTCATGATTAATCTATTTCAGTTGGAATTACGATATATTGTGATTTTGTGGGATTGAAATCACCATTACATAAATATTTGTATATGCGAAGGCAAGCCCATGCATCGATTGAAGCATATGTTTGTTGTCCTGCAGTAAGTTCTTCAGCCTCCCAATTAGATAGTCGTTGACTTTTAGAAATGCGTTCATTGAAAATAATTGCATAAATCTTTTGAAGACTACTATCTATTATATTATAATTTTTGACAAACGATTGCAAGTCAATAAAGCCTTGAGGCTCAAACTCGGCAATTTTATGTAGAACTTTGAAGTCGTCTTTTAACGAAAGACCTATTTTAGTAGTGGCCTGATTTTCGATGAAATCTTTTAATTCTTTAATGAATCCAAGTTTGTTTATTCTAAAAAGGAAACTATGTGTTAATGTTGATATTTGAATTAAAGAAACATTATTTGATTTACCTTTTCTAAATGTAGGACGAGTTTCTGTATCAAATCCTACTACCTTCTGGTTGTTAAGAAAATGGAGGGCACTCTTTGCTGATTCGATAGTGTCGATAACCGAAATGTGCCCCGAGAAACAAACTACTGGTAACTCTGAAAGTTGAGCTTTTGAAATAGATATATTTATATTTGTAGATTTAGTCATTAAGTGTTACAACAAGCGTTGTTATATTATAATGCAAAGTTATGAATAATGATTGAATTGGCCATATGTTGGAAGAAGGTATTTTGAACTTATTAGTCTTTTTTACAACTATTCATTAGTGCATGTTATTATTTCTTCCTCGTTAATGGTTATAATGCCCTCATCAAGCAATTGTCGAATGGTTTCTATGATTAGCTGTTGATTGGCATTTGCATGCGAAACGAAATGAGACAATTTATGTCCACCAGGCTGTGAAGCCATATATATTATTGACTCGCGAAGCTGTGAAGGTGAAACATTGGATGTTCTTGATTGTTTGTTTTGTCGGCAATAATCACATTTTCCACAAGGTTGCAAGGGTTTTTCTCCAAAATATTCAAGCATTATGTTCACGCGACAATGGTCGAGCGAAAACGCAAATTGCTTCATCGTCTCAATGCGTTTAGATAGCTTGGCAAATTGATCTTCATATATACTTTTGGGCAATATAATGTATTTGGGCAACTCGCGTGATGAGGTGTATAATACATATGGAGTGCTTTTTCGAGGCACATAATGAAGAACATGCATTTTTGATAAAGTCAACAATGCAGTATATATATCTTGCTCAGAGATGTTTAATCGGCTTGCAAGCAAAGACTCGTTGATATATACATAGTCGGCAAACAATCCAGTATATGATCTTAAAAGTAATTGGAAAACACGGTCAACGTTATTCTCAAGATTTAGAGAATATAATTCTTCTTTGTTTAGGAGAATTATTACGCGAGAAGAGGTGCTAATCTCCTCGGTGAATTCTATGTATTGAGCTTGAGTTAGTATAGTGAGGGCACTATGAGTAGGGATGGGTGGAAGTTCAAATCTTTTGCAAAAGAGGTTGAAGTTAAATTCATATAATTGATTATATCCATCTCCAATTGCTACTTCAAGAAAATTGCCTAATAGCTCATATACTTTTTTAATAAAATTTTTTTCGGGGAATTTTTCTGCCAAACGACGGCTTAACGTTGCTTTGTCGTATTTTGCACATAATAACACTGCATATGACTGTCGGCCATCTCGTCCGGCGCGCCCCGCTTCTTGGTAATATTCTTCAAGTGAAGATGGGATGTCGTAGTGGACAACAGTTCTAACATCGGGTTTATCAATGCCCATGCCAAAAGCATTTGTTGCAACCATAACTCGACATTCATCATGTTTCCATTTATTTTGTTTCTCGTTTTTGTCTTCGGGAGAGAGCCCAGCATGATAGAAGTCGGACGAAATTCCTTCTTTGTGTAAAACCTCAGCAATTTCTCTTGTGCGACGCCTTGATCTAACATATACTATAGCACTACCATGTGTTGATTTGAGGATTTTAAGTAGTTGGCCTTCCTTATGTTCACCATATCTTACAATGTATGATAAGTTGTCACGAGAAAAACTTCGTGCATATATGTTGCGAGTGCGAAACTCAAGTTTGTCCATAATATCCTCTACTACATCGGGAGTTGCCGATGCAGTAAGAGCAAGCACTGGTGCTAGTGGAAACAACTTTCTGATATCTTTGATATTTAGATATGACGGACGGAAATCATATCCCCATTGTGATATACAATGAGCCTCATCTACAACGATAAGTCTAACGTCCATCAATCGCAAACTGTCAATAAGTTTTTTTGATTGAAGTTTTTCGGGAGAAAGATATAATAATTTAGCTTTGCCCAATCGGCATTTGTCGATAGCAAGTCGGTGTTCCGACAATGTTAATCCCGAGTGAAGATATTGGGCATTAATACCACATTCACGAAGGTTATCCACTTGGTCCTTCATTAATGAAATGAGTGGAGTTATAACAATAGTTAACCCTTCAAGAGCTATTGCTGGCACTTGAAAAGTGATTGACTTTCCACCACCTGTAGGTAGAAGCCCCAAGGTGTCATTTCCATCAAGGATTGAGTTGATAATGTCTTCTTGGCAAGGACGAAACGAATCATATCCCCAGTAGTTGCCGAGAATTTCGTGGATATAGCTCATTTACCTCTAATTATTATTTTGAAAATCTTATCTCTTTAACAAATAATTGCAGTGTAGAGGTCGCATTGTGATGCTTATTCTCTTCAATCGTATAGCATATGTCAAATGGTTTCCCCGAGTGAATGTGTTCGAAGTGTTCAGCCATGTTGAATGCTATACCATTAAGCACCTTGCCCGATGTATTGTCAACGAGTTCAAGTTTTATGTGTTCAAGTTGACGCCCCACAAGTTTGCTTGTGCCATAGTCAAAAACTCCTTTAGTGCAGAAAATAGGCTTATTGTTGCCAGGTCCAAAAGGATTGAATTTTTTGAGCGTAGAAATAAAGTCGGGAGTAATATCGGCAAATGATAGATAAGTATCAATATCAAGTTGTGGCCTTAACTGGTTGGGTTGTATATTATTAGCCACATATTCCTCAAATCTTTTGGCAAATTCGGGAATATTCTCTTCTTTAAGTGATAGGCCTACGGCATAGGTGTGTCCACCAAAGTTTTCAAGAAGATCACGAGCCGAGTCAATCGCTTTATATACATCAAAACCTTGAACTGAGCGCGAAGACCCAGTAGCTAATCCGTTAGTGAGAGTGAGCACAACAGCGGGCTTATAATAAAGCTCGGTGAGGCGCGACGCAACAATTCCAATAATACCTTTATGCCAGTCCTTATTGTATATAACGATTGACTTTTTGTTTGAATTCATTTCGCCACGAGCCTCAAGGATTGCATTTGCTTCCTCGGTGATTTGCTTATCAAGTTCTTTGCGATCTTGATTGTATTGGTCAATCGCTTCGGCCTTTTCATAAGCTTCATTAATGTCGCGGGCAACTAATAGTTCAACAGCTTCACTACCACATTGCATGCGTCCCGAAGCATTAATGCGAGGGCCTATTTTGAAAATAACATCGCTAATTGAAATTTCTCGATTATGAAGTTGACATATCTTCATAATCGCACGAAGCCCCATATTAGGGTTGCTATTGAGCCTTTTCAGGCCGTGGTAGGTCATGATGCGATTTTCGTCAACCATAGGGACAATGTCGGCAGCAATACTCACTGCAACGAGGTCGAGTAGTGATTCTAACTCTGTAAATGGCAACCCGTTGCTTATTGCAAAGGCTTGCATAAATTTGTAACCTACGCCACAACCCGATAGGTGAGGGCAAGGGTAGGTGCTATTCTCAAGTTTAGGGTTAAGAATGGCAACTGCATCGGGTAACTCATCGTCGGGTACATGGTGGTCGCATATGATAAAGTCAATGCCTTTTTCTTTGGCATACTTAACTTCTTCTATAGCTTTAATGCCACAGTCAAGGATAATTACTAACTTAACGCCTTGTTCGGCGGCAATATCTATACTACGCATAGATATCCCATACCCATCGTCGTAGCGAGTAGGTATATAATACTCAATGTGGGAGTAAAAATTAAGGAGGTATTTATATACCAAAGCAACCGAGGTAGTACCATCTACATCATAGTCGCCAAAAACCATAATTTTCTCCTTTAACCCCATGGCTTGATTAAGCCTATCTACAGCTTTATCCATATCGGGCATAAGGAACGGGTCGTGCATGTCCTTCAGTGATGGATGGAAGAATTTTTCAGCTTCCTCTACCGAAGTTATGCCACGCTGCACCAAAAGCTCGCTAATAGGAGGACAATTGGCAAAAACTTTCGCCAAGTCGGTCTCTAATTTTTGTTCTTCTGTAGTAAGGGGCAAATAATTCCATTTGCTTGTCATTTATGTTGTTTTTTTATTTTTTTATCTATCTCAAAGCACATGTGACGTTTTTATACGAAAAAGCATCACAGCAGTGTGCTGCAATTATGCCAATAAGAATCGTTTGAAAAAGGAGAGGTTGATGTCTTATGTGGCTCTTATATGTTGTTGAGGTCTAAATTGTTAGTGCCTGTGTCTATGTATATATTATGATATTTTTATTTGATATTAAAATATATACTAAACCCTCAAATAGTATAATTACGCAAATATAGCGAAAATAATCGAATAATTGCGTGTTATTAAGGTTTATTTATACAATAAAATGTATATTAAATTTCCTTTTTAAGATGTATGTCCATTTGAGGGAATGGGAATGATAGCCCGTGTTTGGGCAATTCGTTATAAATAGTTTCGTTAATGTCACCCATTAAACCCCAATAATTGGCTGAAGCAGTCCATGCTCGAGCGGTAATTACTATGCTACTATCGGCAAGTTTGCTCAATATTACAACCGGTGCTCTATCAACCATTTTGCCAAATGTAGCAAGTGAAACTGAATCAACAGGGATGCCGCGAAGTTGCATATCGTCTTCGATGTATTTTTTTACCACGCGCTCATCTTTGTTTAATATGTCAAGGATAACTTTGCGCGCAGTCTCTACATTGTCACCATATGAAATACTTATATCCCAATCAACGCGTCGATATTCTTCTTTTGAATAGTTGTTGATGCTTCCAGTTGATAGGCCACCATTGGGGATTATAATTGATTTATTGTCGGGCGTGCAAATTACAGTGTGGAATATTTGAATTTCTGTAACTGTTCCGGCATATCCTTGCGTTTCAATGTAATCGCCTATTTTATAGGGTTTTAATAGGAGGATTAATACACCTCCTGCAAAGTTTTGTAAAGTACCGCTGAGGGCCATACCAATTGCTACACCTGCCGAGGCAAATAGTGCTAAAAATGAAGATGTTTCAATCCCCAAAATTCCTATAACGATAATTAAAAGTATGAAATATAGAACAATCTTTATAAAACTCAATGTGAATGTAGTGAGCGATTGATCTACATTGCGACGCAATAATATTTTTTGGACTAACTTATATAATTTTTTTATAATAAATTTACCCACATAGAACACAGTAATCGCAATAGCGAGATTTATCGCAAAATCTGTGATATTTGTTATAGTCTTCTCTATTAAGCTGTCTAAAGATGTGGTTGATAAATCTTTTATGCTAGGAAATACAGTGTTAGTAATTGAATCGGTTGGGGTGATTTGAGTTGATAACATGATTATAATTTTTTTTTAATAAAAGAGATTGTGGGCTACATCATTCCACCATTGAAGTTGGTTATAACCTTTAACCTCTGATTGATTAAATTCGTTAATGATATATGTTGATAGGCCACAATGATAGTCTATCTTTAATAAATTCCACATAAGAGGGGTGGCTGCTTTGTATAATATTGCCTTGTTAAAAATATCGTGCCACTTGTTTAATAGAGAACTATGATTGATAGCTAGTGCTTCGACGTATTGCTCAAAGTCATAGAAGTAGCAGTTGGTGTCAATACTGAATTTTTGAGGATTATAGTCAAGAGGTAAGATGTTGTTTGAACGATAGATTTGGGCAGTTATTTCGCCTAATTCTTTTATGTAATGAGTATTGATAAGTGATATTGCACACGACCTAAGGGAGCCATTTTGGCTATTATAGTAATCAAATGTATTTGCGCATGTTTGCATTAAATTTGCTGTGTCAGAGAATAATAAAGGGAGATTTTGTTCATATGGCATGCCTTCGGCAGGGATTTCAGTAGCAGAAGCTATGATATGGTCGGTTGTGTTACGAAGTTCATACATGACCTCAATAGTGGCCATGTAACAACAATCAAAATATATAAAACTAAACTTCTCATTCTCTAAAATTTGTGCGAGAGTTGTGATATTCATGTGTTTGCCTTGGTCATCTGCAAAAGCTAATGGTGACTTGTTATTGTCGTGATATATTGCGGGAGGAATCGCACCTTCAGCTATTCCTGTTTGTAGCCAACCGTTAGCATGACTCCAAAGTATTAAACCATAATCATCGGCTGGAGCTATTCGTTTGGTATCATTGATAACCTGTTTCATTCGTTGGCTTTCCACCGATGATAGTGATGAGGGATATTCGTGTAGTATTGTTATTTTACCATTGTTTATTTCTTTTAATACTGGATTCTTCCCTAATGGTGCGTGATATACGATTAATCGTCCATTATTGAAGTTGTTGCTTTGTGAAGCAAGAATCATTTCGTTTATGTCAATCTCATCATAATTGGCAGCTCCCAATGAATTGCTTGCAACCATATATACCAATATCGTGCGATTAGAAGAGGCGGTCTTGGGTGTTGGCTCATCTTTATCACAAGAGTGTAGTGTTGTAGCAAAAAATAGGGCTATGAAAAGTTTTATTATATTATTGAGGTGATTCATAGTGCAAATTTACAAAAAAAAGCAGCAATTTGCTTAATTCTTGAGTGAGAATGTGCATTACTATAAAAAACAAATAAGGTCACTCCTCACGAGGCGACCTTATTAGTAGTCTTGTTGTAAGACATTACATAACTAACATAAAACACATTTACTTAATACGCGATTTTTTATCGCAAAAAAATACTAACAATCTATACTAACCCTAAATAGAAATAAATCTATAACTTTTGTTTTTTTGAATTGCGATGCAAAGTTATCGCTTTTTTTAATGAGGGCGGTATTAGTATGAATAAAATATAAATAAAAATATATTTGTATAATTTCTAATATACAGTAATATAATGTATTACCGCATTATCTATTGTGGTTGAATATAAATCTAAATTTAGCCTATTGATTTTATTTTTAGGATGTTTTTTTCAAAATTTTCTCTGTCAATAGCTTTGTTTTTTAATTTATTACGATAGGTATATATGGTGTTTATTGAATAGTTTAGCATTTGAGCTATTCTCGAGCTATCATCAATCCCTAATCTCATAAGAGCGAGAATGCGTAGTTCGGTATTTAGTTTTTCTTCATCTTTGAGAGTGATTTGTTGCTCGGGTAGTAACAAATCATTTACATTTTCAATAAATGTGGGGTAGATATTGAGGAAGGCATTATCAAAGACTTCGTAAAATTCTTTACTTTGTTCTTCAATGAATTTTCCTGATTTTGTGATTTTGTATAAGTCATCAATTTTGCCAGCACTAATTTTTCGGTTTACGATGTTGCTAAATTGATTTAATTTGTCCATGTAAATTGAGCAGAGGCTCAAGAACTGACTTATATATATCTCTTTAGTGTCATTTGCAATTTTGAGATTATTTCGCATCTTATTAAGGCGCTTAGTATCGCGATACAAGTAAATCAATGCGAATAATAGGAACAAAGCTAAAACTATTATGCTTATAATAACTAAATTGATGAGTTTGTTTCTGTCTTTGATTTCGGCCGAGTGGGCTTCCTCTATGATTGACATTACTTTAGCTACTTGAGCCATACGCATGCGGGCCTTGCATTCAACGGCATTTTCTTGAGCAATTGTAGAGTAGGAATAAGCTCGTTTTATGTCTCCGGTATTTAGGAGTTTTGCACTTAATTCTTGGATGGAGACCACTTCAAGTGTAGAGTTTTTAATATCAGCTATTGCCGATTCGGCTAAATAATAGATATATTCATTTTCATTGTCCTCTTTTAGAGCAATGGTTGCAAGTGTATGTGTGGCTCGAGCATAAAGTTTGTCATTTTTATTGATTGAGGTTAATGCGTCTTCAAGAATGGCTTTGGCCTTGGAATATTCCTTTTTTTTAAGGTACCATTCTCCCATATTGACTTTATATTTATTGCTTTTCTTGTCAATCGAACTGAGTAGGCCTATATGGGAAGAGTCTGTTTTAGCTTGCCATTTTTTAGTGAGTTCATTATATTCATCGTAAAACACTGCAATGTAAGAGTAAAGTTGTTTGCCCGATTCATAATATAATTCTTTTAGAAATGGCGAAATGGTTGTTGTATCAATACTTGTATATATATCGTTGGCTTCAGTTGTAAATCCGGCTAATGGCAAATATGTTGATAATTTTAGTGCCATTATGGTTGCAATAGAGTCGTGGTTCTCGTTAATGGATTTAGTGAGGCCTTGATGGAAATATGCAATTGCCGAGTCGTTGTTGAAAGCAACATAAGCGTTGCCTATCTCGAGCAAAAGTTCAATGTTTTTTTTGTTTTGAATAGTGTGGTATTGTTGATTTTTAAGAGAGTCTATTTTTGCTCGTAAAGAATTTTTATATGTGTTTCGATTTTTTATTTCGTAGTCAAGAGTGTTCAATGTCTCAACAACTTTCGCATCAGTGATTTGTATCGCTTGAAGCTGAGAGAAATTAACTGCAATAAGAAACAATAAAATAATCTTTTTAATCATATTGGTTATTTTGAAAATTAATTATGATTGATAGGTGCAAATTTACAAAAAAAATTAATTCTTTAGAATTAATGTGTTATCTTTGCAATGCTAATTATATAAAGGAACCAGTATATAATACATTTAATATATGCCCAATACATTTACAATTCGAAAAATTGCGATGGGTTTGGAAAGTCCTCGCCAAGTAATGGTGTTAAATAGTCTAGACGCCATTGCGCATTTGAATTTTCCGCTAAAACTTAAAACATTGATATCTATAGTGTGTATTGGGGGAGAGTTGACGGTTTCGGTTGATTTAGTTGAGCACACATTAAGCGCAAGTTGTATTATGGTAGTGCGCCCTGGTCACACTTTGACTGGCTATCGTGCAAGTAAGGACTTTAATGGGTTCTTGGTGTTGGCTCCTTTGAGCTCAATAAATCATTCGTTACCATCTTTCTCTCGATTGTTGTCGTGTTTCTTGTATTTTAGAGATCGTCCTATTATTAGTATCACTCCAAGCGAATTGGCTATTCAACAACATTTGCATGCGGCAATTATAAGTAAACAGGCTCAGCCACATTCTCCATATAAGGACAATGTATTGGAGGCTTTATACCAGTCGGTGTTGTATGAAACATTAAGTATCTATACTTCACATATGGATAAAGATAATAGCGCCGAGGCAAAGTTGCGCCGTAAAGAAGAGGTATTTTATCGCTTTTTGTTATTGGTAGAAGAGTCTTTCTCAAAAGAAAGATCGGTAAATTATTATGCCGAAAAATTAAATATAACACCAAAACATTTATCGGCAGTAGCGAAAGAAACAAGTGGGCACACGGCAGGAGAGTGGATTGATTCATATGTGATTTTAGAAGCCAAAATGTTATTGCAAAATAGTGAAATGTCAATTCAAGAGATTAGCTCTCGCCTAAATTTTGCTAATCAATCATTTTTTGGTAAGTATTTTAAGCATCACACTGGAGTGTCGCCAAAGGCATTCAGAAGTTCAAATATATCGGATTAATACCATGATTAGAGGATTTTTGTCATTATTATGTGCGTTGTTTGTTGTAGGAGTGCTAGGTGCACAAACTTATACGCTTGAATATTTAACAAAAGAAGGCACTCGCATAGGGCGTCAATTTAGAAATGCTACGAAGGCAAATGATGTTGAAGCACAAAATGCAGCATTGGTTGAAATAGATGAGTTATTGGCGACATTAAAAACTCAAGAGCAAGTTGATGCTCTTACTAATGCGTTTAATAATACAAATGTTGAGATTACAACGCCCCAACAAGATGTTATTGCTTATGTGCGTGCGTTAGGCAATGCAAAAATAGCTCTCGATGAAATAGGGATAGAGGATGCTCAAGATATTATTGATAAGGTTAAGTCGTTGTATTTGGAGCGTGATGCCGATCAATATATGATGTTTAAGAAATATTTAGATGTAGCAAAGCGTAGTCTAGAAATAGGAATTCTTGCACGAAATGCATTTGGTGATGAGGTTGTTATAAATAGCGTTGCCGAACAGTTATTGGCGCTTAAAAGAGAGTTTGCTACTGATAGTGTGTCATTAAAAATTATTGATGACATCTATTATTATGTTTCGGCTGTGATTACAAATGTAGAGTATGACGCACAAATGTGTGCCGAGAAAATGATTGAGGCTCGCAAAAATGGCTCAAAAGAAAATCAAGAAAAAGTTTCAACTGAAGTAATATATTTATATCAGCGATATTCAATTGAAAAAGGTGAAATTGAAGCTAAAAAATTTCAAAATCTTGTCAATGAAATCATAGAAAATAATTAGTAAAACAAATATTATTAGTAAATAATAAAAGGGGAGTTTAACTCCCCTTTTAGGTTATAGATATCCTTCTTCTTTTAGTATTTTATCGATTGCTATAGCGAGTGACCATCGGTCGTTATCGTTGCGATTTTCAAGGATTATAATTGTAATCCCTTTCTCGGGATATTTAGCGAGGTAGGCTTGGAAGCCTCCATTGTCGCCGGTGTGATATACTTTTGTAGGGTAACCAGGTGTTTTGTCAATAAACCAACCGAGACCATAAAAAGTGTTTTCGCGATTTTGATAACTACTCCATTGGCTTCCAGTAACTTCAATGTGAGGTTTATATGCGATTTTTAGCATGGACTCTGATATTATCTTATTTTCGCGTAGCCCTTTCTCCCATTTAGCCAAGTCATGTAAGGTTGAATATATTCCACCATCGGGGCGAGTTGCAAAAAATGTTTCTTCGCCATAGTCATATTCTTGCCAAGTTACTGACTGTGTATTGGTGAAACCAGTAGGGAGGCCATTGGAGTCTTTGTCGGTTGAAGATTTTGAATTGGATAATATGTTAATATATGCATGAGCTGTATGAGGAATTGTTTCATCGGGATTGAAATATGTAGTTGAGTTCATTCCTAAAGGCTCAAAAATGTGTTGTTTTTGGTAGTCAATAAATTTTAATCCTTCGCATTGCTCAATTATTTGGGCAATTAGCAAAAAAGTGGGATTTTTGTAGTCATAAAAACTGCCTGGAGTGAATTGTAGTTGATTTACTGTAGGGAAATAACTCATAGAGACATTGTCGTCGGCAAAAACACAAGCATTGCGGTTGCTACGATTGCGACTATCGGGCAACCCCGACGTGTGGCTCATAAGATGCCATAACTGAATATCATTCCAAAATGTCGCTTTGTAGGCGGGGAAATATGGCGCAATGGACATATCAAGAGATATTTTGCCCTGTTCAATAAGTCGAAGTGCTCCCACAACTGTAAACTGCTTTGAAACCGATGCGATGTTGAAACGAGTTTGTGCTGTTATTGGTTCTTTTGTTGTTAGGTCGGCAAGCCCATAATATTCTTCCATAATAATAGAATCTCCTTTGAGAATCATAATGCCTGCTCCAGGAGTATTGTTTTCATATCGAGACCTCATTATTTGGTCAACGCGATTGCTCACCGATGTTGCATTCATGGAAGAGATTATGAGAAGAAATGTTATGTAGAGAAAGATTTTTTTTGTCATGATATGTGATTAGTTATTAAAATAGCTTAGAGATATCACCGATAGGTATTGATGCAATAATCGTTTTGCCATCGGGGGTGTGGTTAGGAGTGGTTAATTTAAATAAATCGCTTATGAGTTGTTCTATCTCAGCCGTAGATAATGATTGTCCTGGCTTAATAGCAGATGAGCGAGCCATTGAAAGAGCGATTTTGCTCAATAATTCAGTTTCAAGGTTTTCACCACTAGATTCAATGGTGTCGATCATTTTTGACACTAATTCGCTTGGATTGGTGTCGTTTATAGCCGATGGAATGCCGTTAATACTCCAAGAATTGTCCCCAAGATAAGCAATGTCAAACCCGAGTCCCGAAAGTTGGTCGTTGATGCTCTCGAGAGTAATTGTTTGAGTAGTTGTGAGTTGTAATATATCGGGGAAGATTAAACGTTGTGTAGTTAAGTTCCCGTTTGAGGCAAGAGTTATATAGCGCTCATACAAAACCCTTATATGAGCACGATGTTGGTCTATAATTGTTATTGAGTCGTGATTAGGTGTGATAATATATCTGTTTTTTAATTGTATTGCGCTGACATTGGCTTCAAAGTCAGACTTTAAATCATAAGAGAATACATCAAAAAACTTATCGTTGTTGTTGATGGAACTTTTTTGAAGATTGATAGGCTCTTGTTCTGATTTATCGTTGAATTGACGATATAGTTTCTCCCAATCTTGTGTTGAAGTAGAGAACTCGCGTTGCCATGAGCCATTTACTCTTGACGCAATTCGAGGTTGGCTTGCGCTTGAGGGAGTTGTGTCATCAAAAGGATTGTATGATGAATCAAGTTCAATGTCGTGAGTTGCGTTTACATTGGGCTTAAAAGCGGGTATCTCGGGGATATCGTCGGTGTCAAAATCGATAGCTGGCACAGCATTGTATTTACCGAGTGATTCCTTTATTGCAGCCGATAAAATTTGCCAAATTGGTTGTTCATTCTCAAATTTTATCTCATTTTTTGTGGGATGGATATTAACATCAATGGTGTCGGGGCTGACAATGAAGTTGATGAAATAATTGGGCTGCATATCTGATGCTATGAGTTGGTCATAGCATTGAATTACAGCTTTATGGAAATAGGGATGTCGCATATTTCGTCCGTTTACGAAAAAGTATTGTAGAGCACCCCTGCGACGAGCATTTTCGGGAAGACTAATAAAGCCATTTATTTTAACTAAAGCAGTTTCTGTTTCGATAGGAATGAGCTGATGGTCAAGAGCCTTTCCGAATAGTGCGACAATCCGTTGTTTTAGAGTCCCGGGAAGTAATTGATAGAGCGTGTTGTCGTTATGAATAAGAGTAAACTCGGTATCGAGATTGACAAGTGCAAGTCGCTCAAATTCGTGTACGATATTGCTTAATTCAACCGAATCTTTTTTTAAGAATTTTCGACGCGCAGGAACATTAAAGAATAGATTTTTAACCATCATATTAGTTCCTGGACTACAAGCTTCGGGTTGTTGGCTTTCGACTTTTGACCCATTTATGATTATTCTTGTGCCAATGGTGTCGTCCTTGCGCATCGTGCGTAGATCAACTTGTGCGATAGCAGCAATAGAAGCGAGAGCCTCTCCTCTAAACCCCATAGTGTGTAGAGCAAATAGGTCGGCAGCTTCTTTTATTTTTGATGTTGCATGGCGTTCAAAAGCCAATCGTGCATCGGTGGTTGACATGCCACTGCCATTATCTATTACTTGTATTAGTGTGCGACCAGCATCTTTAAGTATTATTTTTATATTGTTGGCTCCAGCATCAATAGCATTCTCAACCAATTCCTTTATAACCGATGCAGGTCGTTGTATAACCTCACCGGCAGCAATTTGGTTTGCAACTGAATCGGGTAGTAGTTTTATTATATCGCTCATTTTTTTTTGTCTCGTTTGTTATTGGTTAACAAAGTTACAATAAAATCTATAATTGTAGATTATTTATATTGAGTTTATTGTTTGTGATTGGGAAGAGGCATTTCCAACCACACTTTTGCTTCTTGTTTTGGTACACCTAACTCTATCGCTTTCTTTATATCGCTTTCGGCATCAGAATTACGATAATAAATTCGGTTAAGAAAGGCCTTTAATAAATAAAATTTACCATTGGTAGGGTAAAGTTTTAACGCGTCATTTATATCGGCTGAGGCTTCAGATAATTGATCGTCAAAAAGCAGACAAATTATTTTGTCGTAATAGTAATCGGCACTATTGTTTAGTGCAATGAGTTTTGTGAAATAAGGGATTGCTTTATTGAACTCTTGTGTGTAAAAATAATAGGTTGATAGTGCATCAAATGTTAGTAAATCATTAGGCGCTGTATGCTCAAGATAGTTGAAGTCGTGTAGTGCCGTGCTTATGTCGGTTTTAGAGAGCGCAATCATGCCATGCATATACCATGCGTCAATATTAGTAGAGTCGAGTTCAATGATTTTAGCATAATCAAGATATGCATCATCAATGTTACCCATAGCTTTGTTTATACGAGCTCGATTGTTTAAGACTGTTATCGATTTAGGAGCAATAACATAAGCATCGTTAATAGTGGCAAGAGCAATGGAATCATTACCTTGTTGAAAGCGTATCATTGCTAAATTGGATAGTAATAAAGTGTTGGCAGGATTGCTCGGTTGGCTTCGAATAGCACTTAAAATTAATGTTTCAGCTCCAACCCAATCTTGTTGAGCAATTGCAGTATCGGCTTTGCCTATGAGGTTGAGGTAAATAGAGTCGGCTGCCGTAAAATCGTTGTTGGTGTTGAGGTTATTGGCTACGACGCTAAAATTACATATGTTAATAATGAAACTTATGATAAAAAAATGAAGTGAAAATCTCATAATATGTATTGACAAAATTATTACAAAAAATGATTCATTATGATTGGCCAACAAAGATAATCAAATGCGAGCCATTTTATCAACAAATTAAGAATTTGTTTGCATTTTTTTTGAATAGTTGGAATATCTTGAGTATATTTGCACTGATGAATACTATTTGCCAACATATTGAATTTTTGGTAAGGAATCACGATTGTGTAATTGTGCCAGGGTGGGGTGCATTTATTGCAAATTTCCAACCTGCGCATTTTGATAAATTCAATCGATTGATGCCTCCATCGCGCACATTGTCGTTTAATTCGTCATTGGTTCACGATGATGGATTATTGGCAAGTTCTATTGTGAGAAGGGGCAAGATTTCATATGATAAGGCTTTAAATATTATCGCAGAAGATGTTAATGCATTGCGCCATCAATTAACTGCACAGCGTGAAATTGTTTTGGGGCATATTGGTATGTTTACCTATAATGCAGAGGGTACAATGTTGTTTGAACCTTATGATAAATCTGCGGCAATCTCATCACTCTATGGACTTCCTGCTGTCAATGTGGTTTCATTGCGCTCACAAGTGTGCAATGAAGAAAATGAGTCAGATAAAAAGAATGGTGACACAATTTATGTTCCTATTCGTCGCAGTTGGACTCGAATAGCAGCATCCATAGCAGTTATTTTAGGATTAGGATTCACTCTTTCTACTCCTATTATAAACGATCAAGCTCATCAAGCTTCTATTATTACAGCACCAGTCAAACCTCAGATTAAATTGATTGAGCCTGCTCCCGAAGCAAATTTGGTGCTTAATGTCTCAAATATAGATTCAACTCAAGCTAAGGCAGTTGTTGATACTGTGTATAGAAAACAATATCAGGCTGTTATGGCTTATTATAAGCAACGAGAAGAACAACGTAAGGCTCGTCGTGAAGAGATGATGCGTCAAATAGAAGAACAACGCCAAGCAATTGCTACACAAGCAACTCCTAAAAGTGTTGAAACTCAATCATCTCAACCTATTCAACCTGTTGCAAATGCTACTTTGCGATTTAATCCCAACGATGCGTATTGTTTAATTGTAGCATCGTTGCCAACAAGGGCTTTAGCAGAGCAATATATATCACAAGCTGGTAAAGGCCAATTTGGAATATTGGAACAGGAAGGGCGTTATCGTGTATATGCCGCTACCGGAGAGACCTCAAGCGAAACATATAATATGGCGCGTAATAGTGGACTAATGAAGCGCTATAAAGGGGCTTGGGTGTGCCGAAAATAGAATATTGCGAGTTCTTAAAAATTAAACTTAAAATTTTTTAGATATGGAAAATCTACATCAATTGCTTGTCAATCGACGTAGTATTCGTCGTTATACCTCTGAAGCTATCGATCCAGAGGCTGTGAGATTGATATTAGAAGCTGCACTACTTGCGCCTACATCAAAAAGTAGCCGTCCTTGGCAGTTTGTTGTAGTTGAAGATAAAGAAACATTGCAACGATTGAGTGAGTGCAAACCTGCTGGAGCTGGACCTATTGCGAAGGCTTCGTTGGCGATTGTTGTTGCTGCCGACCCAACTTTGTCAGACCCTTGGGTTGAAGATGCATCAATCGCTGCCGCGTTCATGCAATTGCAAGCCGAAGATTTAGGCTTGGGCTCATGTTGGATACAAGTAAGAGGTCGATTTGCGGCCGACGGAACTCCATCAGAGGAACATGTGCAAAGTGTGTTGGGCATGCCTGATACACTTCCTGTTGTGTGCATAATAACTTTAGGGCACAAAGATGAAGAACGTAAGCCTGTTGATACATCAAAACTCTTGTGGGAGAAGGTTCATATAGGCATGTGGAAAGATGTAGAATAGATTAAGGTTGATATGCGCGTAGTAATAATTGGGGCAGGAAATGTTGCGACTCACTTGGCTATCGCTTTAGATAGAGTGTGTGATGTTGTTCAAATTTATAGCTATCATATTGATAATGCTAAGGCTCTTGCCCAATTATTGAAAAATGCTGAAGCTATTGATAATGTATCTCAACTATTGTCAAACGCTGATTTATATATAATCTCAGTTAAAGATGATGCTATATCAAATTTTGTAAATGGCGTTGAGTTTTCAACGGGACTATGGGTTCACACTTCAGGCAGTGTGTCGTTAGATGTTCTAAAACAAAAATTTGATAAATGTGGAGTTTTCTATCCATTGCAGACATTTTCAAAAGGAGTTGAGGTTAATATAAGTAATATCCCATTTTTTATTGAGGGAAGTACCCCTATAGTATGTGAAGAAATCAAAAGTGTGGCATCTTTGTTGAGTAGTAAGGTCTGTGAAGCAGATAGCAATCAACGCAAGACAATTCATGTGGCGGCTGTTTTTGGCTGCAATTTTGTTAATCACTTGTGGATGCATGCCGATGAAATTTTGAAACAGTCGGGTTTTGACTTTGAAATTTTGCGCCCACTGATAAAAGCTACTTTGTCAAAGACTGAAAAGATTTCGCCATATGATGGGCAAACTGGACCAGCGCGTAGGGGGGATGAGAAAACGATGTTGGCACATGAGCAAATTCTCGAAGAGAATAAATTGAATATATATAGGCTTTTGTCGGAAAGTATAATGAGCAGTTATAGTGATAAGAAATGAGTAAGATAGATTATAATTTAAAAGTTATAAAAGGAATAGTATTTGATGTTGATGGTGTATTATCTCCTTCAACAGTTCCTTTGTCGCCTAACGGAATACCATCTCGAATGGTTAACGTAAAGGATGGTTATGCGATGCAATTAGCACTCAAAATGGGCTATAAAATTGCAGTCATGACAGGCGCTGACTGTGAGGCTTATAGAACTCGTCTTAATAGTTTGGGAATAAAAGATGTGTTCCTAAAAACCGCTATAAAAATAACTTGTTTAAAGACTTGGATTGAAGCAAACGGCCTAATTCCAAGCGAAGTAGCATTTGTGGGTGATGATATCCCCGACTATGAAAGCATGAACTATGTTGGATTGTCTATTGCTCCAAGTGATGCCGCTATTGATATTTTGCAAATAGCTACCTATATTTCTCCTGCAAAAGGTGGAGAAGGGGTTGCTCGTGATTTCTTGGAACAATTGATGAGAAACAATGGGCAATGGCTTAATGCAGAAAAAGCATTTGGTTGGTAATCAATTCTGCACAATGAAAAGTATAGAGGCTTTAAAGAAATATGATATTCTTTTAGCGAGTGCTTCACCTCGTCGCAAAGAATTATTGTCGCAGATAGGGATAACCTTTGAAGTCGCACCATCAATAGAAGTTGAGGAGAGTTATTCATCGTCATTGGATGCTTATGAAGTTGCTCCTCATTTGTCAAAACTGAAAGCCGATGCTTATCGGCAATTGATTATTGATAACCAACTGATAATTACAGCTGATACAGTTGTGATAAATAATGGTGAGGTGCTTGGTAAGCCTATGTCGGTGCAGCATGCTAAAGTGATGTTAGAATCCTTATCGGGGCATTCTCATAGTGTGATGACGGGAGTTACAATTACCACATTAGAAAAACAAGTTACCTTTGCCGTTAATACAGAAGTTGAATTTGCTCAATTATCTTCGCAAGAAATTGATGACTATGTAGATAATTTTACCCCATTAGATAAAGCCGGTGCTTATGGTATCCAAGAATGGATAGGGTGTATAGGCGTAAAAAATATCAAGGGTAGTTTTTATAATGTTATGGGTTTGCCTCTTCATCGATTATATGAGGAGTTGAAGAATTTTTAGAATTAATTCATTCTACAGAGATATAAATTTTAAAATATTTATCGGGAGGAATCAGTGAGATTGTTCCCGATTTTAATTTAGAATTAACAATTACTTGATTCTCTTTTATCGTTTTATTGGGGGCATATTCGACTACCATTTTCCCTTTACTCCCCATTGCAAGATGTCGCTTTGCCCACAAGAGAGCGATTACTCCCATTGTCATTCTTAAATTGACCTCTATGCATGGCGCTATATGATAAATGTTATCATTGCTATATATCATCATATCAACTCCCAAATATCCATAATAGTGAGGGGCTATGAGTTTAGTGAGAATTTGAGTTATAGAGTTGATGATTTTGAGAAGTGAATTTTCTGAAACATATTGAGTTAATGATTCCAAAATTGTTTCTTGAGTCGCAATGATGTTTCCGGCATATGCACCTTTGGTTGTATTGAAAAATGAAGAAATTCCTTTATACTCAACTGTCACTCCGTCGCTAAAAAATAGCATAGCAAAATCCATTACCTTGTTAAGCGCTTTTTCACATAGAACTGAGCCTTGATTGCGAATTACGCCCAAAGCTCTGCGCTTAAGTTCATCTTCATTGATGTGAGAAGTGTTTATGACACCGCGTCCACTGCTCGACCATGGTGCTTTTAGGAATATTGATTGATGTTTGTGAGCATATTCAAGCACTTCATCTTCATTATGGGCTTCAAATGGAAGAGTAGGGTTAGGGATATTATTATTCAATAGTTGATTGGAAATGTCAACGCATAGCCTTCGGTGGCTAAGTTCGCGCATTTTATTTATTTGTTCGTTCGAAGGTAGTATTTGCTCATTGACATTCATGTTGAGCAATTGCTTCTTTGTGTATAACGACCACCCCCATGGACTACATTGTGTAATAGATGATAATGTTGATAGTGATGCGACTTTTCCATTAATATCAAATCGAGATTTAATATTTTCTATCCAATCTATATCAGCATTTGGCGAGATTACTTGATCTCCTTTTTCGCAAAACCATAGTGGTAACAATTCCCCGGCAGTGCGTAAGCGCAAAGCATTGGGTGGAGCGGTATATTGGCTTTTGCCATAAGCAAGAGCTATGTCATTTTCGGGATTAAAGAGATGAAGTAGGGGCATTGTGATTTGCGTTATCACATAGGTACATATGTGGTGACAACCTCAATAGTTTTACCATTTGTTCCAATAATATCAACCCATTCGGTTGATGCTGGAATTAATAACACATTGCCTTGTTTTAAAGGGATATTGTTGCCATAACAATCAATTAGATTTCCTTTCCCTTCAGTAACGATGATGATGCGGAAAGAATCTTTGTTTGCCACATCAATTCGACAGGTGTTTTTAACCTTTAATAGAGTTGTTGCAAAATAATTGCAACGATTTATTTCTATTTCGCAGTCTATTTGTGGCTCGGTGTGGATGCAATATTCGTCATGAACTTGGTAGTCAATTGTCTCAAGTGCAAGTTCGGTGTGTAGTTCGCGTTTTTGACCGTTAAAGTCGGTGCGATTATAGTCATATACGCGATATGTAATATCTGATGATTGTTGAATCTCAAGAAGAAGGTTTCCTGCGCTAATGCTATGAACACGACCTGCAGGGAGATAGAATATGTCGCCTCGTTTTGGTGAAAAGCATGCAAGAACATCGGTCAATGTGTTGTTCTCTACATGGTTTTTAAATTCATTGAGGGTTGTAGGTGTTTTGAACCCGGAGTATATAATTGAATTATCTTGCGACTCAAGCATATACCATAACTCGGTTTTTCCACTACAATTGTGGCGAGGTGCTGCTATTTCATCATTGGGGTGCACTTGGATAGATAAATCTTGAGCGGCGTCAATAAATTTTATGAGCAAAGGGAAATGTGTGCCATATTGTTGAAATAGGCGTTGACCCATTATCTTTTCTCCATGTGTGCTTAATAACTCTGAAACGGTCATTCCTTTAAATTCTCCAGTGGCAATCTTGGTTTCAACTCCCTCTAACCCAGAGATTTCCCAAGTTTCGCCAATAAGGCTGTTGGATGGGGCAATACCTTTAAACGATGATATGCGCGAACCACCCCAAAGGACCGATTTGAGTATTGGCGTAAATTTTAACGGAGAAATTTTGCTCATATTTTATTTGTTAATGTAACTGCAAAATTAATACAAAAATCCCTTATACGCAAATGTTGAGAGGCTATTGATACGCATGTAGAGTCAACAAGCAAGTGCAAAATTATTTCAATAGTTTGAAGAATTCAATTTTTGGAGAAGAAAAATTAAGTTTTTCACGAGGCCTTCGATTGATTTTAGTTTGAATGGCATCAAGCAGACTCTGTTCAATTAGTCT
>JAZTZO010000024.1:0-65573 GCA_045637505.1 Muribaculaceae bacterium
TGATTGCTTCTTTACTTTTGCCAGACGAATAATATTCATTGACTATTGCAATTTTTTCTTCGTCCGTGTAACGGTTTACTGTTTTATTCATAATCCTAAATTTTGTTTAATTTCCAGTAAACCTATATTAGGACTAGACAACGGTTGTCGGACGATTTCATAAAAGAAGGAGGGTTCAGCGAGCGCATGACAAGAATAAGAATAAACAATCGCAATAACTATCCTCCTAAAGGGTCTAATAATCTTAAAGACTTTAAGGATTCTAAAGAGATTAAAGGCTTTAACAATTAAAATAAGAAAACGATGCGTAACTTTGACTACATAAAGGATTTGGATCTTAGCACCTTGCACCGATTCTGCTCGGCGGCAGAGGAGAATCAGGTGTGTGATCCTGAAATATCTGCTTTCAATGGTCGTAGAGCATTGGAATATATCGTCAAAGAGATTTACAAGATGAAGGGCATTGAGATAAAGGAGCGTACATCACTTTTTGAGTTGGTGGACGGTGACCCTTTCAGAGATTTCATAGGTGATGAGAGAGTGATGATGGCTGTTCACTATGTGCGCAAAGTGGGTAATAATGGTGCTCATGGTGCTCATGTGTCCAAAAAGGAAGCATTCTTCTCACTCCTCAATATCTACAATGTAGTGGGTGCAATTCTTGTGAAATTGCGTGTAGTTGAAGATGTAAAACCATTTGACAAGACCTTAATTCCCAACTTTGTTCATAAATCAGTAATAGTGCCTCCAAAGGTGGATACATTACCAACCGACAAGGCTCTGAAGGAGGTTGATATAGAGGTTCTAAATACAACTGAACCTGTTGTGGAGATTGCTTGTGATATATCGGAAGCAGAGACACGCACGATGTATATCGACCTAATGTTGAAGGAGGCAGGATGGAACATCAACCCCACAGAGGGCGCAGTGGAACCACTCAAAGCGTGCATTGAGGTTGAGGTAAATGGTATGCCTAATGCTCACGAGGTGGGTTATGTGGATTATGTGTTGTTTGGAGGTAATGGTAAACCTCTTGCTGTGGTAGAAGCAAAGCGTACATCTGTTTCACCCATCAAGGGGAAGCATCAAGCCGAACTGTATGCCGATTGCTTGGAGGCACAGTATGGTGTGCGCCCTGTGATATACTATACTAATGGATTTGAAACCTATATCATAGATGGATTGGGTTATCCCCCAAGAAGATTATATGGATTCCACACTGCAAATGATTTGGAATTGATGATTCAGCAGAGAAGTAGAAAGGATATTTCAGACTTCTCTGTGAAAGACCATATCACTGACCGAGCATATCAGAAGATGGCAATCAAGGCAGTGTGTGAACACCTCAATAAGAAACATCGCAAGGGATTGCTTGTGATGGCAACAGGAACAGGCAAAACGCGTGTATCAATATCGCTCGTGGATGTGTTGATGCGCAACGGTTGGGTGAAGAATGTGTTGTTCCTTGCCGATCGCATTTCACTCGTAACCCAAGCACACAAGAATTTTGTGAAGTTATTGCCTTCGACCACAACAAGTGTGTTGAGTGAGAGTGGAGAGAAAGACCACAACGCTCGCATCACATTCTCAACCTATCAAACAATGATTAACTACATCGACACAGAGGATAAACCTTTCTCGGTGGGTAGATTTGACTTGATAATCATCGACGAGGCACATCGTTCAATCTTTGGTAAGTATGGAGCAATATTCAACTACTTTGATGCGATGCTTGTGGGATTGACTGCAACACCAAGAAATGAGGTGGAGAAGAGTACCTACGATATCTTTGAGATGGAACATGGTGTGCCTAACTATGCCTATGAGTTAGAGGATGCAGTTGGAGAGGGTTACTTGGTGAACTATCGAGGATTCAAGCGTGGTTCAATGATATTGAAGGAGGGTATTAAGTATAATAATCTCTCTGACGAAGAGAAGAAGCAGATGGAGGCAGTTTGGGAGTATGAAATGGCTATGAAAGAACTTGATGCTTATAGCCAGATTGCTGCCGAACCACAAGAGGCATACGGAAACCAATTTGTGCGAGATATTAACAATAATGAGATATTCAGTTATATATTCAACGAAGCAACCATTGATGCAGTGCTGCAAGATTTAATGGAGAATGGTCTCAAGGTACAGTATGGTGAGCGTATAGGTAAGAGTATTATATTTGCATACAACCATCGACACGCAGAGTTGATAGTGGATAGGTTTCATAAACTCTACCCTGAATATGGGTCGGAATTTTGTGTTCTGATTGACAATTATGTTACCTACTCTCAGGACTTGATTGATAAGTTTGAGGTTAGAGATAATAATCCACAGATTGCTGTGTCGGTAGATATGCTTGATACAGGTATTGATGTGCCTGATGTGCTTAACCTTGTTTTCTTCAAGATTGTGAAGAGCAAAATCAAGTTTATGCAGATGATAGGTCGTGGCACTCGTCTATCTGCTGACATTTTTGGAAATGGCAAGAATAAGGAGTGTTTCTACATCTTTGATTGGTGCCGTAATTTTGAGTATTTTGAAAAGAATCCTGAGGGCACAGCTGCACCATCAACAATATCACTTACGGAGCGTATATTTGGACTGAGGGCAGAGGTAGTATTCCACTTACAGCATCAGAAATATCAAGAAGATGAGTATTGTCGTGGATTACACAATGAACTCAAAGATGTCTTGAAAGAACAGGTAATGGCCCTCTCAGATAGTCATATCTCAGTGCGCTCAAAGTGGGAGGAAGTAAGTCATTTCAAAAAGGAAGATAATTGGTTATCGTTGTCAGAGGTGGATGTGCATACCTTGAAGAACGATATTGCTCCATTGTTGCCTAAAAACACAACTGAACCTACTGCTAAGATGTTTGATGCGTTGATGTTAAACATTGAACTTGCTTGTGTGAATGAAGAGGTGAAAGCAGACAAGAAGATATTACAGGTGCAGAATATTGCAACTCTACTCGTTGAGAAGAAAGCAACCCTGCCACAAGTACAGGCAAAGATGACAACCTTGAAAGAGGTGTTGTCGGTTGTCGCGTGGGAGAATGTGTCTTTGCAATGGTTAGAGAAGGTGCGTAAAGACCTTAGAGAGTTGATGCAATTCCTCAAAGGCGAAAAAGGTAAGTGGTTTGTTGTAGATATTGAAGATGTAATTACTGATGATGGAGAAACAGAAGGTATTACAATGAAGGTATCTTACAAGCAGCGTATCATTGATTTCCTTGCTAATAACCGCAACCTACCTGTATTGAAGAAGATTTACAACATTGAGCAGTTGTCGGTTGAGGATATAAAAGAGTTGGAGCGTATTCTATGGTCAGAACTTGGGAGCAAGGATGATTATGCAAAATATACTCAAAATATGCTCTTTGGTGGTAATGTAGCGGCATTTATTCGTTCATTGATAGGAGTCGATAGAGGAGAAGCATTGAATAAGTTTAGTGAGTTTCTATCTGATAATGCTCTAAATTCAGAGCAAGAGGACTTCTTAAATACCATTGTGCAGTATGTGTGCGAAAATGGGGATATAACAAAGGAAATTGTGGTCAATGAGGCTCCATTTGATGAGAAGTTGGTGTTATTCACTCCATATATGATACCACTCGGAAAGTATATTGATAATATCCATAATGTGATTATTCCTCAAGGATATACCTCAACAGGTATTTACGCATCATAAGCAAGTGCCAACGACTCTCTAATTGACTAATTCTTCAACAATGAGTCGTGCTGTTGTTTGGGCGGCTTTGTTGGTGCCGAGGCGTGAGCGCATGTGGGTGTAACCGTCGAGTTGGGTTTGGTGATTTGCGCCACCGGGTATCACTTTGCTCAATTCAAGGGCAACACCTTCGGGCTCGCAATAATGCAATAGCATCTCTTTTACGATCTTGCGATTTGCGATTAGGTTTGGGAGTGATACAAACGGAATTTTTAAGATGTGTTTGAAAAGGTTGTACGAAATTTTTGAGCCATTGGCTCGATAGCACACAACTTGTGGAGTACGCAATAGGGCGGCTTCGAGTGTGGCTGTTCCCGATGTGACAAGAGCAGCCTCGGCTACGCTCATTAATTCAAAAGTGGCACCAGTTACGACTGGGAGGTTGCTCATGGCTGAATACATTGAGCCATCAATGCCCGGAGCACCAGCTATAACTGCTTGATATTGGGGGAAGCGTTTTGCCGCTTCAAGCATAATGGGGAGATTGTTGCGAATCTCTCCTCGTCGTGATCCTGGTACAAGGGCAAGAATGGGGCGTGCCTCAAGGTTGTGTGTATTGATGAAATCATCGACCGATGGTAGCGATTGCATGCGTTGTTCAATCTCTTCAACCGATGGGTTGCCTACATATGTTACATCGTAGTTGTGTTTTTGGAAGAACTCTACCTCAAAGGGAAGAATGGAAAACAATCGGGTGATATATTTCTTAATATCTTTCACGCGATACTCCTTCCAAGCCCATACTTTGGGCGATATGTAATAAAATACAGGTATGCCTAACTGATGGGCTGCTTTGGCAAGTTTGAGATTAAAACTTGGATAGTCAACAAGTATTAAAGCGTCGGGGCATGATTGGCGTAGGGCCTCCTTTGCACGACGGAGGTTGCCAAATACTTTATCGAGGTTGCGCAACACCTCGCTAAATCCCATATAAGCCATATCGCGATAGTCAACTACAGGCTCGCGGCCAGTAACTTTGCGCATGAGGTCGCCACCGAGATACACAAACTCGGCATTAGCGTCAACTCGTTGTAATTCTTTAATTAGTTCGGCAGCATGTATATCGCCCGAAGCCTCACCAACCGACAAAAAATATTTCATATTGTCAACTTGTTAATTAATCCTATCACAAAGATACAACAAAGAATTGAAATGTAAAGGGCTTAATTAAATGAAGCACAATATTGCCCTTATAAAAGTAAAAAGTGCTGTGGCGAATTGAGAAATTGCGCAACAGCACCTAAACTATTTTGATAACTTGTTATTTAGTTACAGGGTGAACCAAGCATTCTTCGTAGCGCTCTTCATAACCGATTTTTACAAAATCTTTGGTGATCATCAGAGAGTATGCCGAATCGTTGTATCTGCTTTCGGCTGAGTCGGCAGTCCAGAACGAACTGCTATATTCGCCATTTTTTACAGGGAAGAAGATGTAATTGCCGTTGATTTTACTGATGGCCTTGCACCCGTAAATGCGTCCCAACTGAGTCCACTCCCAGGTGCAGTTATCGAGCAATTCTTGAACCTCCGCCTTTGTTGGAAGTCGCCAAGTGCCACCCCAAAGAGATTTTGCAACGTCGTATTTTGAGTTGGCTTTAATACTTGCAATCTCTTTTTTGTCTAAGCTGGTGCGACCATTCTCTTTGTCTGTTGCAGGTTTTAGAGCTCCCCATTCATATTCGGTGCCGTATTCCTCTGAAGATGGTGCGCCGATATGGCATGTAGCCCATTTTACACCCGATGGCAAACCGAGGTCAACCCACTTGTGACCATTAGTTTGACCTTGTGACGACACGGTTATCATGGTGCTGTTTGTTGAAACTGGGCGCACGCCAAATCCTGATGAACGTTCGCCTGTGCCCATCTCGCCGAGTGCTGCACCGAAGTGATAGTTCCAAGCGCCATTGTTGTATGAATCCTTGTAAGGAGTTGAAGCCCAATAGTTGCCACACACGTTGGCATTCTCTATCTTTGATGAACGCTCTTTATAACCGGTTGAAGGTAGGAAAATTGAACGACCATTTTTGCTATTGGTAAATAAATGCCCATAGAGATTGCCTTTTTTGACGTAGTCGTAGTCGCAATATTGTAATAACTCGTCAAACTCAGCTTTTGTAGGCATTCGCCACGCTTTGCCCCATTTGGCGGTTGCTACGTCGTAGGTTGCATTGCCCGAAATGTCGTCCATTTCTTTGCCGTATGTTTTGCCGTTTGAAGGCATGTAAGATGTCTTTGTTGCAGTTTCGCCCCAAGCATAGAGACCACCAGGCTGTTCGGGCTTTGTGGCTCCCACATTGCAAGTAGCCCATAGTGTGCCCGAAGGAAGACCTAAATCCACCCATTCGTGTCCGTTGATTTTGCCTGTTGCAGGGCCTTCACTTTTTGGTGCATCTGCTTTCTTTGTCCTAACGATTTCGCCTTTCGCTTCTAATAGTTGGAGGTGTCTTTCGTTTTGATTTTCAGAAGATACCTCTTCTTGGCTTGAAGAACTATTATTGTTGTTATCATCACTTTGGGTTATAACCTTTGACGCTTTGTCGACACCTTTCTTTATCTGTTTTACGGCCTCTGATTCAACAGCTTTCTTTATTCTTTTTAGAAGACTTTGTGCGTTTGTGTCAATAGTTCCTATAGAAAGGAGTAGCGCTAATGCAATAACTAATTTTCTTCTCATGATATTTAATTTGATAAATGTGTGAGATGTAAAAATCAGCGTAAATTTAGATACTTAAATTTGTAATGTCAAGTTTTGTAGCATGTTATTTAGTATAAAAGAGTAATAATCAAAAATGGAGGCTCATATGAAACGACTTTAAATTCTTTTTAGATTATGATAATTGTTTGAGTAGGATTTTATGCAAAAAAACGAAAATCAATCTAAATAATCTATTAATAGAGCGAGTTTTATTGCTTTTCTTTGTAAAGAATTAGGCATTTATGAATTGTTATTGCTATCTTTGCGCCCACGATGAAAGATTTAATATTAAGTAAAGAAACAAGCGAAAAGGCTGTGCTCGTGGGACTCATTACTCCTCAACAGGGGGAGGCAAAGGCTAATGAGTATCTCGACGAGTTGGCATTCCTTGCCGATACAGCTGGTGCAGTTACTGTGAAAAAGTTCCTTCAACGCCTCGACCACCCCAATACTGCCACATTTGTGGGAAAGGGTAAACTTGAGGAGATTAAGCAGTTTGTAGAGGAAAATGAGATAGGGATGGTGATTTTTGATGATGACCTCTCGACCAAACAGGTGTCAATTATCGAACGAGAATTGCAAGTGAAGATTCTCGACCGTACAAGTCTTATCCTTGATATTTTTGCCAAACGAGCGCAAACTGCTAATGCTAAAACGCAGGTGGAACTTGCTCAATATCAATATCTATTGCCACGATTGACTCGAATGTGGACTCACTTGGAGCGTCAACGAGGTGGTATAGGTATGCGTGGTCCTGGTGAAACTCAAATCGAGACCGACCGCCGTATTATTCTTGACAAAATTTCGCGCCTTAAAGCCGAACTTAAAAATATCGACAAACAAAAGTCTATCCAACGCAAAAATCGAGGCAAACTCACTCGCGTGGCTCTTGTAGGTTATACCAATGTGGGTAAATCTACTTTGATGAACCTTTTGAGTAAGAGTGATGTGTTTGCCGAAAATAAACTTTTTGCGACACTCGATACCACTGTTCGCAAGGTGATTATTGAGAACTTGCCTTTCTTGTTGACCGACACAGTTGGGTTTATTCGCAAACTCCCCACCCACTTGGTTGAGTCGTTTAAGTCAACACTCGATGAGGTGCGCGAAGCCGATGTGTTGCTTCATGTGGTGGATATAAGCCACCCTCAATTTGAAGAGCAAGTGGAGGTGGTAAATAAAACCTTGCAAGAAATATGCGATAGTGCCGATAAACCCATGATTATGGTGTTTAATAAGGTTGATGCATTCACATATACTCCAAAAGATGAGGACGACCTCACTCCTCGCACTCGCGAAAATATTTCACTCGACGAATTGAAAGCAACTTGGATGAGTAAAATGCACGAAAACTGTGTGTTTATCTCGGCCAAACAACAAATAAATATTGATGAGTTGAAAGAGAAAGTTTATGCAAAGGCAAAGGAAATTCATCTTTCGCGTTTCCCATATAACGACTTCCTCTTCCAAACATATGACCAAGAAGATTGGGATAGCGAGTCGTAAACGACTTGCGCCCTATCTTTGTTCCATAAAATTCTCTACCTCGGAGCCTAATCGTTCCAACTCATAACCAAATATAAAACTCGTTGCGAGTTTAATAATAACCTTTATTGTAATAGTGTAACAGAATGATGAATTATCGCAAACTCACTGCGACTGAGATAAAAATGCTCAAGTCGCAAGGTTGTGTGAGTGAAACATGGAATTGTATTGAGGTGTCAAGCGATTTCAATCCTCATCACTACCGTAATGTAACTTTTTCGGGCGTTGTTCGCCTTGGTGCAACCAACAAAATTTTTTATCGCGACAGTAGCGTAGGGTGCCAAAGTGGTATCTATAATGCTACTATTCACAACTGTATTATAGGCGATGATGTGTATATCGCTAAAGTTTCTAATTATATTGCTAACTATGACATTGCCGACGGGGTATTTATTGAAAATGTAAATCGCATAAATGCTACTGGAGAATCAACCTATGGCAATGGAGTGCAAGTGTCGGTGTTGAACGAGTCGGGTGGACGAGAAGTGCCCATCTGTGACCAATTGTCGGCGCATGTGGCTTATTTCATTGCAATGTATCGTCACAAACCACGATTGATTAATTCGTTGAGAAATTTAATCATTGAATATGCCCAACGACAGCGCTCTGAACGAGGAGAGATAGGCAAGAGCTCTATAATCATAAATAGTGGTGACATTGTTGATGTGAAGATAGGCGAATGTGCTCGAATAGATGGTGCATCACGCCTTAAAAATGGCACGATAGCATCAACGCAAGTGGCTCCCGTGAGAGTGGGTGTGAATGTGATTGCCGATGATTTCATTTTTATGTCGGGCGCCGAGGTTGATGAAGGAGCCGTGATGACACGAGTCTTTGTGGGGCAAGGTGCGCGAGTGGCACGATTGTTTTCGGCGCACGACTCATTGTTTTTTGCCAACTGCACATGTGAAAATGGCGAGGCTGCATCGGTATTTGCTGGGCCAAACACTGTGTCAACCCATAAGTCGAGCCTGTTGATTGCAGGAATGTTCTCGTTTCTAAATGCTGGGTCGGGGTCAAATCAAAGCAATCATATGTATAAACTTGGTCCTATTCATCAGGGTATTGTGGAACGAGGGTCAAAAACCACAAGCGATTCCTATATATTGTGGCCGGCACATATTGGTGCATTTTCGTTGGTTATGGGGCGTCATGTTGGGCATCCCGACACCTCTCGACTTCCGTTTTCATATCTTATTGAAAATTCGGGCAAATCATATCTTGTGCCAGGAGTAAATCTTAAGAGTGTAGGCACTATTCGCGATAGTAAAAAATGGCCACGACGCGACCGTCGCACCGGTCATGACCTCCTCGATAAAATCAATTATAACCTATTGAGCCCCTACACAGTGGCAAAGATGATAGATGGCATTAATTTGCTTCAAAGCATAAAAGAAACTTCGGGCGAAACAGCCTCGACTTACTCTTATCAAGGAATGACCATTGATGCGAGAGCGTTGGATAATGGTATAAAATACTACCAATATGCTATTGATAAATTTATGGGTAATTCGGTGATTAGTAGGTTGAAAGATGCAATGGGGATTGATGATGCTAATTTGCCCCGACTGTTGTCAGCAATTGCATCGGCAGGTGAAGGAGAGTGGATTGATGTAGCGGGGTTAATAGCCCCCAAAAGTGAAATTACACGATTGTGTGACGATATTGAAACAAGAGTGATTGCTGATGTGGAATCAATCAACACGCGATTGCACGAAATGCATCTTCGCTACTATGATATGGAATGGAGTTGGGTAGTGGAGCACTTCAAAACATGGTGGGGCAAAGAGTGTAGCGAGCTCACCATCTCTGATCTCGTAGCAATCATAAAACGATGGCATAAAAGTGTGGTTACGCTCGATAAATTGCTCTATGACGACGCTCGCAAGGAATTCTCGTTAGAGAAGAAAGTGGGATTTGGCGTAGATGGCACTTCGCAATGCAAAGAGCGTGACTTTGAGCAAGTGAGAGGAGAATTTGAAAGCGACCCATTCGTGAAAATGGTGCTTGCTCACATCGACGACAAAACAACCCTCGGCAACGAAATGCTCCACCGCTTGGGTATTGAAGTAGGAGGCGTAGGCGAGAACCAAACATTGAAGATAGAATAAAATAGCGATTTTATAGTCACTTTTTAAGTCGGCCCTTCCGATAGCAGGTGGGGCTGACTAATTTTTTGATAAAAATTGCAGAAATGAAAAATAAACTCTAATTTTGCACTGACTCGGTAGCCCGGAGGGGCTTCGAGGGTTACATATTATCGACGTTTACAAGCGTTATCTTTTTAAGTCATCGAATCTCGCAAATTCAAATCCACAAAAGATAAAGCAACTGTAGGCGTCCATCGTGATGTCATATATTAACATCATTTACATCATTGTCACTAATCGTGATGATATGTTGAGATGTTTTATATACACATCTGGCGTGGGCTGCTGAGTTGCTTATCTCGTGGATAAGGCCAATGCGAGAGCCTGATGACTTGGGATAAGTAGTAACAGAATCCCACGTCATCTTTTTATAACAGTCTGATTTTGGGGAATTCATTCAGACAAAAATCTCGCATCACGATGCACATAGGCGAAATAATACGACTCACCGTAAAACAACAAGGGCTCACCACCGTGTGGCTTGCCCGTCAATTATCATGTTCACGCACCAACGTGTATAAAATCTATGCCCAGCATTCTCTCGACACAAATACCCTACGCCGCATCTCCATCATCTTAAAAACCGATTTCTTTGCTTTATACTCCGAAGATATAGCCTCTCATTGTAAATAGCCTTCAGCGATAAGTCCATATTAACAATGACTACTCATTGTTTATTTTCACAACTCCTTTTGCTAAAAAATCATACTTAACATTTTATCCCCAATTTAATTCTCTTTCTTCACTTCCCGCTGTCTCCAATCCGTTTACATGCAAACCTATCCGTTACACATAAATTCAACTTTAGTACTTTTTTATAAGTAACTTTGGCCAAATTTATTTAACTCATTTAACCTTATTATTTATGAAAAAAATTTTAAGCTTTTTCATTTTGTTGTGCTTATTCATCCCTTCAGTAACCTCCGCCAAAGAATTTAAGTGGACGATGGATCCAAAGTACAGTGGCGAAGTTCATATCGGTTATGGGTCACCCTCAAGCAATTCTATAGCATACATGGGACGCATAGAAGTGGGTACTGTTCAAGGGCTTAAACTCAACGAATATGCTACAATAGGCCTTGGTGTAGACATAAATATGCTTACACACTACTACAAAGGCCAAGACCTACGTTGGGGCATGAACACTTATTTTGACATGAGAGGCTCATATCCTCTCAATAATAACTTCTCTTGC
Source organism: Muribaculaceae bacterium (assembly GCA_045637505.1). GTDB lineage: Bacteria > Bacteroidota > Bacteroidia > Bacteroidales > Muribaculaceae > RGIG4079. Next base: position 11,309 of record JAZTZO010000024.1, read on the forward strand.
TTCTTAGATCTTGGGTTAGGGACTTATTTTAACATTCATCCAAGTTCAGGAGGTGCTGCATTCTTCTGCGAATTTGGTCCTGGTGTAAAATTCAAACAATATGCCCTTAGCTTAGGACTTCAAAACATTGGAACGGGAGAAGGAACTTCGACTTTCTTTGTTAAAGCAGGTTACCATTTCTAATCAACAAAAATTCGAACTAATGAAAGAAAAAGATATTATTTCAAGACGCAAATTTTTCAAAAAATCAGCAAGCGCAATAATTCCAACCATTGCTATTGCTGTTGTTCCTCAGATATTAACTTCATGCGAAATTGATGAACCTTTTGGAGGAAGTAGTGGCTGTTCTGATTGTAGCGGGACATGCAGTTCAACTTGTAAGGGTGGATGCAAGAGCGCATGTGGTGTTAATTGTTCGGCGCTATGTGCTGACAGTTGCCTAACATCATGTTCAGCAAGATGCCAAGAGACTTGTCATAGAGGTAGCAAATAATTATAATTTAACCCAATTAATAAATTTATTATGAAAAAAGAAAACGAAGAATTGAAATCACGCCGTGATTTTTTCAAAAAAGCAGCAAAATCAGCACTCCCAATTATTGGTGCTGTAGTTTTAGCAAATTCGCCAATCGTATCTAAAGCAGCTGAAACCGCTATGGGGTGTGGCAACTACTGTTCAGGAGGATGCTATGGCGCTTGTACCGGCTGTGGCGGAGGCTGCGCAAATGAGTGTGTATCAGGATGTAAAGGTACGTGTAGGCATACCTGTGCTGGAAGTTGCGGACGAACTTGTGGTCGCGGTGTTGTGTATGAATAATCGCTATAATATTTTATAATAGATGATAAAAGCCAATACAGAAATTTGGCAATCTGGTGTCTCAAAAAATATCACATTTATTGTGACTAAGGATTGCCAACTTGCTTGTAAATACTGCTATCTCGTTGGAAAAAATGAGAAGGAGCGAATGAGTTGGGAGGTGGCTAAGGCTGCTATTGACTATATTCTTGATAATGAACAGGACTTCAAAGAAGCATCTGTCGTATGGGATTTTATCGGAGGCGAACCATTTCTTGAAATCGAACTAATCGATATGATTTGCGACTATATAAAATTAGAAATGTATCGTCGCAATCATCATTGGTTTGACTCTTATCGTTTCAGTTTCTCTACAAATGGCATTAATTATCACACCGATAAAGTTCAGAATTTTATCAAGAAAAATCGAGAACATTTATCAATTGGGATTACCATTGATGGCACTGAGAAAAAGCACGATCTTAACCGCATATGGAAAGGAGACGGACCGGAGCAAGGATCATATAAAGATGTCATCAAAAATATCCCACTATGGTTGAAACAGTTCCCTTATGGGGGCACAAAAGTAACCATTAGTAGCGCAGATATACCATATATCAAAGAGAGTGTGTTGCACCTTTTTGACCTCGGTATTCATGAGGTTAATATCAACTGCGTTTTTGAAGATGTTTGGAACGAAGGTGATGAAACATTTTTTGAGGAGCAATTGATGCAACTTGCTGATGCTATTATTGATAACGATCTCTATAAAGAGAATGCTTGTTCATTCTTTACCGAGCAAATGGGAAAGCCTATGGACTGCGTGCTTGAAAATGGCAACTGGTGTGGTTCGGGGCGTATGCTATCTATTGATGCTGCTGGAAATTTCTATCCTTGCACCCGATTCGCTCAATATTCTTTGAGAGATAAAAAGGCGTGGATAATTGGGAATATCCATGATGGAATTGACAAAAACAAGCTTCGTCCATTCCTCACTCTTGAACGTTGTACACAATCAACCCAAGAATGTATTGATTGCGAGGTGGCAAGTGGTTGCGCATGGTGCCAAGGCGAAAACTATGATGCTGCAGTAACTCCTACAATCTACCAACGTTCGACTGCGATATGCAAGATGCACAAAGCTCGCGTAAGAGCCAACAATTACTATTGGAACAAACTGTTCCGAAAGTTAGAGTTAGGAGGCAAACGTGAAGAATTTGAACAAAACAAAAAGAGTGTAACCCCTGAAATTTGCTAATCGCCATGCTACAATACTTGATTATACATCTCGATGACACATCGGTGTCATATTGCCATTACGACAATAACAAAAAGGAGCACAATCTCATTTCGCTCGATGATCTCAAAGCCGGCATTCTCTATGCGATGAAAGAGAATTTGATGATTCAAATGGTTTATCCCGATTATCAACTTCCCAAAGAATACGAAGCGACAATCGAAACAATTGACCATGTAAAAATCAAACCGATATCTCAATCAACCGACGCTAATGTCGTCGTTATTGACTCGTGGAATAATTTGGAATCATTAAAAGTTGATAAAGAAATCGCATACGTATTGCGCACAGGCAAAACATCATTTTTTGAGAACTATGCGAAGATAGCACCTATCCTCGATGAGGTTTCACGCTTGAATGTAGTGGTTAAAGATATTGAGTCATTTACCGATGATGATTTCGCTAAATACAAAACCATTCTTGGTGAAATAGCATCAAAAGTTAAGGATTGCTACGAGAATAATCATGCAGTGCAACTCAACCTATTGACCGACCGCATGATGCTCGACAAGATGAACAACTGCAATGCCGGTTGGGAATCAATCACACTCGCTCCCGATGGTCGTTTCTATGTTTGCCCAGCGTTCTATCTCGCCGATGACAACGAGGATTTCGGCATAGGCAAAGCAAAATTTTCAGTTGGAGATTTGGAGAGCGGTCTTGACATTAAAAATCCTCAACTCTATCGCCTCGACCATGCCCCATTGTGTCGCAAATGCGACGCTTATCAATGTCGTAGATGCGTGTGGTTAAATCGCAAAACAACTTTCGAGGTCAATACTCCTTCACATGAGCAATGTGTAGTGGCTCATATTGAGCGTAACGCCTCTCGCGACTTACTCGCTTCAATACGCACGATTGGAACGTTCCTCCCCGACAAAGAGATAAAAGAGATTGATTATTTAGACCCTTTTGATGTAAAAGAAGGATATTAAAATAAAAAAATTAACCCAATGAAAAAAATTATATTTGTATTTACTTTTGTTTTAGTAACATTAATTGGAGTTTCGGCTCAAAGAATTGTAAAAAGCTATGGCTGTAAGAATGCCTTTCAATTGAGTTCTATGGGAATGCAATACACCACAATCCCATCTTATGGCACTTGGATAGAGGTATATGATAATTACATTTTGCGTTGTGGCACTAAATATGTGTTTTCTTATGTAGATGATAATGGTAATAATGTATACCTTTATCACAAAACAATGGATAATAGAGAGCGAATTCATTTAAGTCCCGACTATTCAGAATATTCTCGTATGTGGAGTTTTAGTTTTCTCAATCAAACAGTATGGAACCAAGAAGACTGGGTTTGGATTGGTGATGGGACTAGTCCCGGTAAAAATTATGGCAAATAATTTTATCAATATGAAAAAAATTGTAGGACAAGTAACAGAGACGGAGCGTGATGAGATTCAACGCTTATTTGAACGCCGTAACGGATTAAATGAATTGGCTCGCATATTAACTGCCGATAATGCCGAATTATATGAAAAATTAGTCAAAGACCTTGGCGAAACCGGCACTAAGTTTCAAGGATGGTGGGACTCAATGGCCGCCAAATATAATTGGGAAAGCACTCCCAACGGCAACTGGGAAATCAACTTTGACAGTTGCGAGATTTATTTAGTTGACAACACTTTATAATTACCTATATGATGGGAACATTATGCATGATTGGCGCGACTGAGATTATAGTTGTGTGCGTGTTGGTATTGCTACTTTTCGGAGGGAAAAAAATACCCGAATTAATGAAAGGATTAGGTCAAGGCGTGAGAAGTTTTAAAACGGCGATGAACGAACCATTGCCCGATGAACAACAACGTGAGCAAGAATGGCGCAATCAACAGGCGCAAGAGCAACAATCTCAACAATCTACTCCGAATGACTCGGAACGAAAATAATTCGACGAATCCCGATGCCGTAGATGATGAAATCCATCACGAGGGTTTCATTGAAGAAGCTAATCAAAACGAAGACGAAGAAAACTTCGACAAAGAACCGGCAGAGGGCATGATGACCATGGGCGGACACTTAGAAGTGCTCCGCCGCATGTTGTTTCGCATTGCCGGTGTGATATTGGTAATGGGAATTGCTGTATTCTGCTTCAAAGATGAAACTTTTAATATATTATTAGCTCCTCACACCAATGATTTCATCACTTTTAAATGGGTGGAACAGTTGATGGCAATGGTGGGCATTGATTTTACTTTTGATGCTTATAATGTGCCTCTTATCAGCACAGAACTTGCGGCTCAATTTATGACCCACATCTCCACATCGTGTTATTTGGCTTTTTTAGGTGCTTCGCCATATATTCTCTTTGAACTGTTTAGATTTGTTTCACCAGCTTTATATGAAAATGAAAAACGATATTCTCTCATAGTAGTATTTATCGTTTACTTTTTATTTGCACTTGGATTGTTGATGAGCTATTTTGTGATTTTCCCTATCTCATTTCAATTTCTTGCTACATATCAAGTTGACCCTACAATCAATAATACTATCACGTTGTCGTCATATATTTCGACCTTTACAACATTAACATTGATGATGGGGCTTGTATTTCAATTGCCTGTAATTGCTTTTGTTTTAGCCAAAATGGGAATTGTTGATACCCATCTATTGCGACATTATCGTCGGCACGCATTGATTATAATTGCTATAATTGCTGCAATAATTACACCAACAACCGATATTTTTACGTTGCTACTTGTGACGGTTCCTATTTACATGCTTTATGAGTTGAGTATCATTGTGGTCAAACGAGTAGAGGTATAAAAGTAGTTTGTTAAAAGCGTTAAAATGGAGCTTTGCTTAAGAATGGGACGAAAAATGCAATAAAAAGTATTGTTATATAGAAATTTATGCTTAACTTTGCACGCTAATTGGGGCGTTGTGTGCCCTAATGCTTATTTATTAACCTATTTATTAACCTATTTAAATGACTGAATTGAAAAATTCACCCATCGAAGATTTCGATTGGGAAGCCTACGAAAAAGGCGAAACTGTAGGAGAGAAATCTCGCGAAGAACTTACAAAAACTTACGACGAATCTCTCAACACCGTTAAAGACAAAGATGTAATCGAAGGTACCATCATCGCTCTTAACAAGCGCGAAGCAGTGGTTAACATCGGATACAAAAGCGACGGTATCATTCCTGTAAGCGAATTCCGCTACAATCCTGAAATTAAAATTGGTGATGTAGTAGAAGTATTCATCGAAAATCAGGAAGACAAGAAAGGTCAACTTATCCTTTCTCACAAAAAAGCTCGTGCATCTCGCTCTTGGGATCGCGTTAACGAAGCTCTTGAAAACGACGAAATCATTAAGGGTTACATCAAATGCCGCACTAAGGGTGGTATGATCGTTGATGTATTTGGCATCGAAGCGTTCCTCCCAGGTTCACAAATCGATGTTAAACCTATCCGTGATTATGATATCTTCGTTGGTAAGACTATGGAATTCAAAGTTGTTAAAATCAACCAAGAATTCAAAAACGTTGTTGTTTCACACAAAGCTCTTATCGAAGCTGAACTTGAACAACAAAAACGTGACATCATCGCTAAACTCGAAAAAGGTCAAGTACTTGAAGGTACAGTTAAAAACATCACTTCTTATGGTGTATTCATCGACCTTGGTGGCGTAGATGGTCTTATCCACATCACTGACCTCTCTTGGGGCCGCGTAAATCACCCAGAAGAAGTTGTTAAACTTGATGAAAAAATCAATGTTGTTATCCTTGACTTCGATGACGAAAAGAAACGCATCGCTCTTGGTCTTAAACAACTTCAACCACATCCATGGGATGCTCTAAACGCTGACCTTAAAGTGGGTGACAAAGTACAAGGTAAAGTTGTCGTTATGACTGACTACGGCGCATTCATCGAAATCGCTCCTGGTGTAGAAGGTCTTATCCACGTTTCTGAAATGTCTTGGTCACAACACCTCCGTTCAGCTCAAGACTTCATGAAAGTTGGTGACGAAATCGAAGCTGCTGTGCTTACTCTCGATCGTGACGAGCGTAAAATGTCACTCGGCATCAAACAACTCAAAAACGATCCTTGGGAAAATATCGAAGGCAAATACCCAGTTGGTAGCCAACACACTGCAAAAGTGCGTAACTTCACTAACTTCGGTGTATTCGTTGAAATCGAAGAAGGCGTTGATGGTCTTATCCACATCAGCGACCTCTCTTGGACTAAGAAAATCAAACACCCATCTGACTACACTCAAATCGGTGCAGATATCCAAGTTCAAGTTCTCGAAATCGACAAAGAAAACCGTCGCTTGAGCCTCGGTCACAAACAACTCGAAGAAAATCCTTGGGATGTATTTGAAACAGTATTTACTCTTGGTAGCATTCACGAAGGTACTATCGTAGAATCAGTTGAAAAGGGTGCTGTTATCGCTCTTCCTTATGGTGTTGAAGGTTTCGCTACTCCTAAACACCTCGTTAAAGAAGATGGCTCTAACGCTGTTGTTGATGAAAAACTCAACTTCAAAGTTATCGAATTTAACAAGGATTCAAAACGCATCATCCTTTCTCACAGCCGCATCTTCGAAGATGAAGCTAAAGCAGAAAAGGCTGAAGCTAAAAAAGCTACAAAACGTGCTCCTAAAAAAGCTGCTGAAGAAACTGTTGCTGTTCCTGCTGTTGAAAAAACAACTCTTGGTGACATCGAAGAACTCGCAGCTCTTAAAGAAAAGCTCGCTGGTAAGTAATCAATCGATTATAAACCATATACACGACGGCATCTCATGGCGAGATGCCGTCTTTTTTTGCGCCATTTTATCTATCATTTTTATTATAAAATATGGATTATGCATTATTTAACGAGTTTAGTTTGCGTGATAAACAAAAATAAACTAATTTTACCTTTTAGAACAAATATAATGCCTATGAAACGAATAATTATTGCAACTATGCTAATCGTATTGTCACTCTCAAACAGTGTGGCATCGGATATAAAATTGCCTCAACCTCAAATGGAGGGAGGAATGCCATTGATGGAAGCATTGGCTAAACGTAAATCAACACGCGAATTCTCGGGTGAGAAACGATTGACCGACCAACAACTTGCCAACTTGTTGTGGGCGGCATGTGGATATAACCGTGAAGATAAATTGACTATTCCCACAGCCTTAAACAAGCAAGAGGTGTCGGTTTATGTAATTACTCCCGAAGGTGCATGGCGATATGCTGCAAAAGAACATAAATTGGTGCAAGTGACCGATAAAGATGTGCGCGATTATGCTGCTGCACAGGAGTTTGCCAAGAAAGCACTTCTCAATATCGCAATCGTGAGTGATAAAGAATTGATGGAAAATGACCTTTATGCTGGAACTGATGCTGGCGCAGCGATGCAAAATATCTATTTGTGGTGTGCAGCCAATGGTATAGGCACCGTGACTCGTGGTTCATTTGATAAAGAAGGCTTGGCAAAGGCATTAAATCTTAAATCTTCTCAACGAGTAATTCTTGTACAAACAGTAGGCTATTGATTATGAGATATAAAGAGAGAAAAAAATACCGATTGTTATTATTGGCTTCTATTGTTGTTTCGTTCGTATTGGGACGCTGTAGTGTTACTGGCTGTAGCGAATCGAGTGACAACGAAGAGCAAAAAGAAGATACAGTTGCTGTAGTGGCAGAGAAACAAAATAAAGAGGGCGAAAATAAAAAAGTCGCTCCTAAAGAGGATACAATAGCCAAGAAAACACCCGAGGTGACTGAATATGATACAGTAACTGTCGAATCAAAAAAGGCTGTAGAGGTGTTAGCACGCATTCCCGACGCAAAATGGAATAAGTTTCTTGAAATTGATGATTCGGATGTGGCTCAACCAGTAAAGACCTATTTTGAGGGTCGCCGTTCAGAGGTGTTTAACGATAGCAATAGCGTGCACCTCGAGGCTGCCGAAGTAGTGGGAATTACTCCTATTACCGACATGTCATCGGCATGGAATATATCAAAACCTCTCAAACTTGTTGCTTCGTGTGAGAATTATTATCTTGAAGAACTCACACACTCGTTCCCATTCTTGGTGCCCGAAGCGCATAAGTTATTGAATGATATAGGTGAGCAATTTAATAAACGCCTATGGGAGCGCTCAAAGAGTAAATATCGCATAAAAGTGACAAGCGTGTTGCGTACACCTGCCACGATTAGAGATTTGATGAAAAAGAATCGCAATGCGATAGCAACATCGGCTCATCAGTATGGTACAACATTCGATATCAGTTATTCTAAATTCATACAAGATCAACGTGAAAAGCCATGCTCATTTGCCAACTTGGCCGACTTGTTGTCGGAGGTATTACAAGATTTACAAGAGCAAGGTCGTTGCTATGTGAAATATGAATCAAAACAAAGTTGTTTCCACATAACAGTGCGTCCGTCAAAAAAGTAATAAGTTATGGGTGAATCAAAGGGTTCTAAAATGAACGAAAAAACTCCTCGCAAAGGGAGTTGGATGAGAAAATTGCTTAAATTGGGGTTGTGGTCGGTAGTGGCTCTGGTGCTACTCGTGTGTGGATTGTTGCAAGCCACTATAAGCATCCTCACCCCCGAGCGTCTCACCCCTTTGGTCGAAAAATTCTTGACAAAAAGTTTGAATGCCGATGTGGAGGTGAGTCGAGTAGAACTAACGGTGTGGGAAACATTCCCCGATGTTACTCTCGAAATTGATTCGCTATCGGTGAGAAGTAGGGTTCTTGATGGATTGCACGACTCAATTAAGCAACACCTACCAGCTAATGCCGATAGCCTTGCATCGCTAAAATATTTTCATGGTGGCATAAAATTACATGAATTGTTGGTGGGGAATTTGAGCCTATATGACATTCAGTTACATGAGCCTATGGTGAACTTGGTAAAGGTAGATTCAACAATGGCCAATTATGATGTGTTGCCACCAAGTGAGCCCGATACCGTGCCCGATACAACAGCTACCGAATTGCCCAAAATCATTATAGACCATTTTATTATCAAGAATGCCAAGCCTATCAGTTACTACTCTCTCGCAGATAGTATTGATGCAAAGGTGTTGTTGAAAAATGTAGAGCTAAAGGGTACTGAAGCCCCACAATATGAAATTGAATTTAAAGGCGACTTGAAGTCACCCTTATTGTCGTTGATAAATCAAAGCAAATCGCCGTTTGTTATCGACGGAGGTGTTGAGTGGAATCAAGATGAGCCTACATTGTTGGCATTGAATGATTTTGATTTAGGTTTTGATATTGTGAATACTCACATCAATGGCAAGTTTGACTTGGGGCAAAATATGGCAATTAAGGAGTTTAGTATCTTGTTTGACTCGTTTAAATATGCCGATGTTTATGCTCGAGTTCCCAAGGAATACTTATCAATGCTTAAGGGGATATCAACTAATGCGATGATTGACATTGATGCCCAACTCACAAAACCGTTCTATCTCAACAAGGATTCAATACCGTCGGCAGTCGTAAATGTGAAAGTGCCTAATTGTAAATTCAAGTATGACAATCTCAACCTTGATCGTTTCTCGGCAAATATAAGCGCTATCCTTAACGGAAACAATCTCGATAAGGCTGTATTAGATGTGAAGAAGGTGGCTCTTAATGGTATGGGAGTAGGATGCTCGTTGTCAACCAAAGTGACATCTATTATATCTGACCCATCGATTGATGGCGAATTTAATGGTAAGGTTGATTTGGCTAAATTACCTCCAATAGTGTCGAAAGCTATAGCTGGACGTGTGTCGGGCATATTAAACGCTGATACTCAATTTAAGTTGCGACAAAGTTATCTCGATAAAAATAAATTTCACAACATATTGGTTAAGGGTGGTGCTGAATTGCAAAACTTTAGGTTTAAAACAACCGATGCATTAACCGATGTGTATGTGCGTAATGCCGAACTCACTTTAGGCACAAACGAAAGTTTTATTAAAAGTACACGCAAGAGTGATAGTTTGCTGGCAGTATCGGTTAAACTCGACACTTGTGCATTATTTTATGATGGGTATGATGTTAAGATGTCCGATTTTAAGGCTGGTGTAGGCTGCTCAAATGTGGCAACCTCTACCGATGCATCGCAAATTAATCCCATTGGTGGGGCGATGAGCATAGGACGATTGAACTTTAAGTCGCAAGAAGACTCAATGAAAGTGCGTTTGCGCGATGTGAAATGTATGTCGGCATTGCGCCGATTTAAGGCGATGGAAAAAGTGCCCGAATTGATGCTTAATATTGATGCAAATAGAGTGGGTGCTGTGACTAAAGAGATGAGAGTAAATCTTCGAGAAAGTGCAATTACATTAATAGCACACCTCAAACCTCGTCGCAAAATGTCGCCACAAATGAAAAATGAGTATGACAAAATCATGAAGGCCAATCCTGGGTTGACCAACGACTCGGCTTATGCCATGGTTCGCCGACAAATGATGTCACAACGCAAGGCCAATGCTCGAGGCGGTCGTAGAGATAGCATGGCGTCGGAGATATCAACGATTGATTTTGATGTTGATAGAAGCATCAGGGCATTGTTGAATAGATGGAACGCAAAGGGCTCAATAAAATCAAAGCGTGTTCGCTTATTTACTCCATATTTCCCATTGCGCAATAGATTGTCAAATGTAGATGTTTCGTTTACGACCGATAGCATAGCCTTTAATAAGGTCGACTATAAGGTGGGGCGTAGTAATTTTGCGGTGAGAGGGTCAATAAGCAATATAAAGAAAGCTTTAAGTGGCCGAGCGCGTCAGCCGTTGAAAATGGCATTTATGTTGCGTAGCGACACCATTGATGTCAATCAAATAGCCGAGGCGGTATTTGCCGGAGCAGCATATTCAGAGTCGGCAACGAAGACATCGGTCAACCTTGATGAAGAAAACGAAGAGGTGCTTGAAGCACAATTGGAGCAACAAGCCGAAACCAAGCAAACTGGAGCATTGTTGGTGCCAATGAATATCGATGCGTTGTTGCGCGTGTCGGCCAAAAATATCATATATGGCGACATGTTGTTACATAATATGTCGGGCAATGTGCAAGTTTATAGAGGTGCTTTACACTTTGACCAACTAAGAGCATCGGCCGACATGGGTAGTGTGAATCTATCGGCGTTATATTCGGCTCCCACAAAGAAAAATATGAGTTTTGGCTTTGGCTTGCAGATTAAAGATTTGTATATCGATAAAGTGCTTGAACTTGTTCCGGCAGTAGATTCAATAATGCCTCTATTGAGCGATGTGAAAGGTATAGTAAATGCCGATATTGCAGCAACAACCGATGTGGATACAATGATGAACTTAAAGATTCCTACATTAAACGCAGCAATAAAGATAGAAGGAGACAGCCTTGTATTGCTCGATGCTAAAACATTCCGCACGGTGTCGAAGTGGTTGCTGTTTAGGAATAAGAAAAAGAACATGGTTGACAAGTTGTCGGTCGAAGTATTGGTGAAAGACTCACAACTCGAGTTATTCCCATTTGTATTCACTATGGATCGCTATAAATTGGGCGTATTAGGGTATAACGATTTGGCGCTTAATCTTAACTATCATGTGTCGGTATTGGAGTCGCCCATACCATTCAAGTTTGGCATAAATGTGAAAGGTAATCCCGATAAATTGAAAGTGCGTCTTGGTAGAGCCAAATTTAAAGAAAATATGGTTGCAGAGCGAGTCGCAATAGTTGATACTACTCGAGTGAATCTTTTGCGCCAAATCAAAGATGTATTCCGTCGAGGTATTGATCGTTCATCTCGATTGAGCCTATATGATTCGGGACAAAAAGTAGAACGCTTTACCGATGACACAAACGATACAATATCGCACGCCGATTCGTTATTGTTTATTCAAGAAGGATTGTTGCCTGCACCTCCTCAACCACAGGTTGTGACGACGCCTCAAGAATCTGCTACTGAATCAAACTCAAAGTCGAAAAAGAAGAAGTGATGGAGATTAATGATGATATAATATTGTCGTTTTTGCGTCGTCGCCACTATAAGCAGTTGCAACCTCTTGCTGCACTCATCGACATGGATGGTACTCTTTATGACTCAATGGGTAATCATGCCGATGCGTGGCATAGATTGGCCACCGAATTAGGAATAGAGTCAACGCGCGATGAATTCTTCATGTATGAAGGTCGCACAGGCGCTTCTACACTTAACATACTTTTCAATCGAGCATATGGGCGCGATGCTACATCGCAAGAGATAGAGGAATTATATGCTCGCAAAGCGTTGTATTTTACTCAAATACCCGCCGTAAAACCAATGCCCGGAGCAATGTCGATGCTCGACTTCTTTAAGGAGGTGAATATGCGTCGCGTGCTTGTGACGGGGTCGGGGCAACGCTCATTGATTGACCGTCTTGAACGAGATTTCCCTGGCGCATTTACACCATCAATGATGGTAACCTCTCGCGATGTGAAATGTGGCAAGCCTCACCCCGAGCCATTCATAAAGGCGATGGAAATGGCTCGCGTGCGCCCCTCACAAGCAATCGCTATCGAAAACGCTCCTCTTGGAGTGAAATCGGCAAGCACCGCAGGTGTATTTACGGTTGCCGTAACAACAGGCCCTATCCCTCGCGAAGAACTTGTGAAAGCCGGCGCAGCCATCGTTTTTGACTCTATGCCACAATGTGCCGAAATGTTGCCTCAATTAGTGTTTAAAATGCTCAATCTTGCAGTTGATTAAAGAGATATAATGATGAAACATCAAGATTTGATATTTAGCAACGATGTGGCATCACATCTTGATGCCTTGGTCGAAAAATATACCCCCTCAACATTGTTTGTTCTTGTTGATAGTAATACTCGTGAATGTGTGTTGCCTCAGTTGCTCGTTGAATCGAAGGCCATAGCTGGAGCTTCAGTAATAGAAATAAGTGCTGGCGATGAGAGCAAAAATATTGAGTCGTTGATGCACATTTGGGCTCAACTTGTTGAAGGTGGTGCTACTCGCAAATCAATGTTGATAAACCTCGGTGGTGGGGTCGTTACCGATATAGGAGGTTTTGCTGGTGCTACATTCAAGCGTGGCATACGATTTGTGAATATTCCCACCACACTATTGAGTGCAGTTGACGCTGCTGTAGGTGGTAAAACTGGAATAAATTTCCATGGCTTTAAGAACGAGATAGGCGCGTTTTGTGAGGCCGAAGCTGTGATTATCTCTACACGATTCCTTGCCTCATTGAGCAACGAAGAACTGCTCTCGGGTTATGCCGAGATGCTTAAACATGGTTTGATTTCTAATGTAGATATTTACAACCGACTTCTTGCAAAAGATGTGGCAAATATTGATGCCGATGAGATGTTGCAGTTGCTTGAAGAAAGTGTGATGGTGAAAAAGCGTGTCGTTGAAGAAGACCCTACCGAGAAAGGCATTCGCCGTGCGCTTAATCTTGGACACACTGCCGGACATGCATTTGAATCGCTCGCCCTTCAACGCAAGTTGCCCATTCCCCACGGATATGCAGTGGCATGGGGATTGGTGGTGGAACTTATATTATCGCACATGCAATTGAAATTCCCCTCTAATGAACTCACTCGTTTGGCTACATATATATATGAGAACTATGGGGCGTATAATATCACTTGCGATGATTATGATGCGCTAATAGAATTCATGCGACACGACAAGAAGAACGATTCGGCCAATGCGATAAACTTCACAATGCTTAAGCAAGTGGGCGATATAAATATAGACTGCATAGCCCCCGAAGATGATATAAAAACTGCCCTCGATATTTACCGCGATTTTATGCACATTTAATTTATATTAGTAACTCTGATAATCGTTAGAGACCTTAATCACTACTTTATAGAAAATAAAAAAATCCCTCGAGTCTATGACCCGAGGGATTTTTGCTTATATAACAAGTTTATTACTTGCTTTCAGGATCTACGCCCCATTGTTGTTGAGCAAGGCGGCGGTAGTTATTGTAACGCCATTGAGCATTTTCCTTAGCAGCAGCGAAGAGTTCAGCCGCTTCTTCGGGATATTGCTTCATAACTGATGCGTAACGAACTTCACCTTTGAGGAAGTTTTCAAATTCATCCCAGTTAGGCTCTTTGCTATCGAGAGTGAATGGGTTTTTGCCTTCAGCTTCGAGAGCAGGGTTGTAGCGCCACAAGTGCCAGTAACCGCAAGCAACTGCGTTAGCTTCTTCTTGTTGAGCTTTACCCATACCAGCACGGAGACCGTGGTTGATACATGGAGCATAAGCGATGATGATTGATGGTCCGTCGTATGCTTCAGCTTCGCGGATAGCTTTGAGTGTTTGAGCTTGGTCAGCACCCATAGCGATTTGAGCAGCGTAAACATAACCATAAGTTGACGCGATGAGACCGAGGTCTTTTTTGCGAACGCGTTTACCTGCAGCGGCAAATTTAGCGATAGCACCGATAGGAGTAGCTTTAGATGCTTGACCACCAGTGTTAGAGTAAACTTCGGTATCGAGAACGAGGATGTTTACATTCTTACCTGAAGCGAGAACGTGGTCAAGACCACCGAAACCGATATCGTAAGAAGCACCGTCACCACCGATAATCCATTGTGAACGTTTAGCGATGTATTGTTTTACAGAGAGGATGTTTTTGCAAGTGTCGCAACCGCAAGCTTCGCAAGCAGGAACGAGTTTGTCGGCGATTTCACGAGTTTTAGCAGCATCTTCTTTGTTTTCAAGCCATTCAGCAGCGAGAGCTTTGATTTCTTCACTACATTTTGGACAGTTGAGAGCGTCATTCATGTAACCTTCAAGACGAGCACGCATTTTTTCGTTAGCGATAGTCATGCCAAGACCAAATTCGCAGAAGTCTTCGAAGAGTGAGTTAGCCCAAGCAGGACCATGACCACGCTTGTTGGTAGTATAAGGAGTTGAAGGAACTGAACCAGAGTAGATTGAAGAACAACCAGTAGCGTTAGCTACCATTTCGTGGTCGCCATAGAGTTGAGTGATGAGTTTCACATATGGAGTTTCACCACAACCCGAGCAAGCACCCGAGAACTCAAACAATGGAGTTGCGAATTGGCTATTCTTGACATTGGCCTTAACATCAACGAGGTTTTGTTTTGATTCAACTTCTTCTACGCAGTAGTCCCAAGTTTTTTGAACTTCGAGTTGAGATTCAAGAGGCTTCATTTCGAGAGCTTTTACGCCCTTCTTGCCTGGACACACATCAACACAGTTGCCACAACCAAGACAGTCGAGAACGTCAACAGCTTGAATGAATTGCATGCCTGTGAATTGTTTGCCGATAGCAGGGATTGCATCAGAAGAAGGACAAGCCGACATTTCGTTAGCGTCGAGAACGAATGGACGGATAGCAGCGTGAGGACAAACGTAAGCACACTTGTTACATTGGATACAGTTTTCAGAAATCCATTCAGGAACAAATGCAGCTACACCACGTTTTTCATATTTAGCTGTACCTTGAGCCCAAGTACCATCTTCGATGCCTTTGAATGCTGAAACTTTCAAGAGGTCACCATCTTGTGCGTTGATAGGACGAACTACTTCGTTGATGAATGCTGGGTCGTTGTTTGCAGCAACTTCATCATCAGCAAGGTTAGCCCAAGCAGGGTCAACTGCAAGAGTTTTGTATTCGTTACCACGGTCAACGGCAGCGTAGTTTTTGTCAACAACATCTTGACCTTTCTTGCCGTAGCTCTTAACGATGAATTTCTTCATTTGTTCTACAGCGAGGTCAACAGGAATCACTTCAGTGATGCGGAAGAATGCACTTTGAAGGATAGTGTTTGTGCGGTTGCCAAGACCAATTTCGCGAGCAATCTTGGTAGCGTTGATGTAGTAAACAGTGATGTCGTTTTGTGCAAAGTAGCGTTTTACTTTGTTAGGAAGATTTTTAGCAAGTTCTTCACCTTCCCAGATAGTGTTCAACAAGAATGTACCACCTTTGCGAAGACCACGAGTTACATCATACATGTTGAGGTAAGCTTGAACATGGCATGCTACGAAGTTAGGAGTAGTAACCAAGTAAGTTGAACGGATAGGATCGTCACCGAAACGAAGGTGTGAACATGTGAAACCACCCGATTTCTTTGAGTCGTAAGCGAAGTATGCTTGACAATATTTGTTGGTGTTGTCACCAATGATTTTTACAGAGTTTTTGTTAGCACCTACAGTACCGTCAGCACCGAGACCGAAGAATTTAGCTTCGAAAGTACCTTCACCGCCAAGAGCGATTTCTTCTTTTGGAGGAAGAGAAGTGAATGTAACATCATCGATGATACCTACAGTAAATTGATCTTTAGGCTCGGGCAATGCGAGGTTTTCAAATACTGAGATAATTTGAGCAGGAGTAGTGTCTTTAGAAGCAAGACCATAGCGACCACCCACGATAACAGGAGCATTTTCTTTGCCATAGAAGCATTGTTTAACATCAAGGAACAATGGTTCGCCCACAGCACCTGGTTCTTTAGTGCGGTCGAGAACAGCAATGCGTTTAGCAGTTTTAGGAACTGCTGCAAGGAAATGTTTAGCAGAGAATGGACGATACAAGTGAACTGAAACAAGACCCACTTTTTCGCCATTTGCAACCATGTGGTCGATAGCTTCTTTAGCAGCTTCAGTAACTGAACCCATAGCGATGATAACGCGTTCAGCATCTTCAGCACCATAGTAGTTAAACAAGCCATATTTGCGACCAGTGATTTCTGAAATCTTGTTCATGTATTCTTCTACGATTTCAGGAACTGCTTCGTAGTATTTGTTGCAAGCTTCGCGGTGTTGGAAGAATACATCGCCGTTTTCAGCCATACCACGAGCTACAGGAGCTTCGGGGTTCAATGCGCGAGCACGGAAGTCGGCAAGTGCTTCTTGATCCAAAAGTGGAGCAAGGTCTTCGTTTTCGAGCATTTCGATTTTTTGGATTTCGTGTGATGTGCGGAAACCATCAAAGAAGTTCACAAAAGGAACGCGTGATTTGATAGTAGCCAAGTGAGCAACACCCGAGAGGTCCATAACTTCTTGTACTGAACCTTCAGCGAGCATAGCGAAACCAGTTTGACGCACCGACATTACATCTTGGTGGTCACCAAAGATACTCAATGCGTGAGAAGCAAGTGTACGAGCCGATACGTGGAATACGCAAGGGAGCAATTCACCTGCAATTTTATACATATTAGGAATCATAAGGAGAAGACCTTGTGAAGCAGTGTAAGTTGAAGTCAACGCACCTGCTTGAAGAGATCCGTGTACTGCACCAGCAGCACCACCTTCTGATTGCATTTCCTGAACTAGGACGGTTTCACCAAAGATGTTTTTACGTCCTGCGGCTGCCCATTCATCAACATATTCAGCCATTGTTGACGATGGAGTGATGGGGTAGATTGCTGCTACTTCAGAGAACATATACGAGATATGTGCTGCAGCTTGGTTACCATCACAGGTCAAGAATTTCTTTTCTTTACTCATAATTTAATCTATATTTATAGGAATTGTATTGAAATATCAATGTTGTATATACATTATTAATTTTTAGACTTGCAAAGTTACGAATTTATTGATTAATTGCCAAAAATATGCGATGGAACTTGATATTACTGGTTGAACAAGCGCGTGTGGAGAGCAAGGAATATTGCTTTGTTGGTATTAATGGCTTTTTTTTAATTTCGTTGTGAGTTTATGTGCATGGTGTTTTTTTTAGTGATGAAAAAAGTTGATTAAAGACTAAAATAGGGTAATGCTTTTAGACGAAAAAAAAGTTGTCAGAAAAACACCCTTTTTGAGGAAAATTATCAAATAAATCACTTGAAGTGTTAAAAAAGACTAAATTTAGTGGCTTTTTGAGTGATTATTGTTGCTATATTAAAAATAATACCTACATTTGTGCGTGTGTTTTTCATAGTATTAGATTAAGATAAAGGTTTAAAGGAAAAGAGACGTCGTGATGACGTCTCTTTTTTTTGCTTTATAAATGCGTTCTTATTATATTTGTGAACGCAAAATTTGTGTAAGTAATTTCAATGAAATGAAAATTCAATTTGACCCCGAAATATTGACTGTTGCGCCTCAATTTAGAGTAATAAAAGTTGAGGCTAAAGTGAGCAATAATCCCACCTCCGAAGGTTTGTGGCAAGAATTGCTTGCCGAGGGTGAGCGCATAAGAAACACCTACGATATGCCTATGATAAACAAGCGTCCTGGTATCGCTGCCACTCGTGCTACATATAAAGCATTAGGAAAAGAGCCCAATCGTTATCGCCCATCGAGCGAAGCTCTTTGTCGTCGATTGGTGAAAGGAATGGAACTTTATCGCACGCTGACGCTGATTGATTTAATCAACTTGTTATCGGTGCGTTCGGGGTATTCAATAGGCGGTTTTGATGCCGATAAAATACAGGGTGACACATTGCGATTGGGCGCTGGTCGTGAAGGAGAGCAGTTTGAGGCGATAGGCCGAGGATTGCTCAACATTACATCATTACCTATATATCGCGATGAGGTGGGAGGCATAGGAACACCCACCAGTGATGAAGAACGAACAAAGTTGAGTGAGGATACCTCTCGCTTGCTTATGTGTATCAATGTTTATGCCGAAGAACTTGCGATTGAGGACACGATAAACCTCACAACCGATTTACTCACTCGATATGCCGACGCTACCGATATAACGATAGAGGTAATACAAGCTCAATAAAAATTCCCTTAAAAAGTTTATACCATGAAAATTCTTAAGATGTACACATCAAATATCAATGACCGATTTATGGATGAGGTTATTGAAACATTGCGCAATGGAGGTATAGTTATTTATCCTACCGATACACTTTATGCGATAGGATGTGATGCATTGAAAAACAATGCAATAGAGCGGATATGCAAGATAAAAGGTATCAATCCACAATGCACTAATCTTTCAATAGTGTGTAGCGATATATCGCAAGCATCGCAATATGCGCGTATTGATAACAAAGCCTTTCAATTATTGCGAGAAAATCTTCCTGGAGCATTTACATTTATTTTGCCAGCAGCCTCTACATTGCCCAAGGTG
Source organism: Muribaculaceae bacterium (assembly GCA_045637505.1). Lineage (GTDB taxonomy): Bacteria > Bacteroidota > Bacteroidia > Bacteroidales > Muribaculaceae > RGIG4079. Next base: position 30,413 of record JAZTZO010000024.1, read on the forward strand.
TTTAAAGGTCGCAAGACAGTAGGTGTTCGTGTGCCCGACAATGCTATTGCGTGCGAGATTGCGACACGATTGGGTAACCCCATTCTCACCACATCGATAGAGTGGGATGATGACCCCGAAGATGGATGCAATCCACAAGCGATCGCGATGAAATATGAGGGGGTAGTGGATGTCGTTATTGATGCTGGAAGTGGAGAGTTGATTCCATCAACCGTAGTTGACTGCACCGATAGCGCTAACCCTGAAATCATTCGTGAAGGAAAAGGGGAGTTAGGTTAATGCATAATTCATAATGCATAGTGCATAATGCATTATATAGTTGAGTAAAAGCATCTTGATTGCCTCGGCGAACTAAAGGTTCTCAACTCTCAATCCTCAATTCTCAATTCAAAAATATTGTAGGCAATGCCTCGACCACCCATGCCACACTTTTGGGTGATGAGACCCTCGTTGAGATATATTCCGCCATCTTCATTTGATGTGCCAAAGTCGAAGTAATCGCATTCGCCACATTCATGGTTGATTATGTGGTCAAAAACTAATGGAAGGGCCTTCAATTCTTTGCCTAATGGCGACGCTGCAATATATTGAGCGTGGGCTACTGTGTGAGTGAAAAACATCACAGTCCCAGCAACTACCTCGCCATTGTGAGTGGCAACATATAATTTGATATTGTGAGGGAAGCGACTATGAAGTAATTTAATCTCCTCGAGGGAATGCACTGGAGTGGTGTTGTGTTGTTCCTTGAGCATTTGAGTCAAAATGGACCAAAATGGGCCAAAGTCGTGCGATTGCTCAATTTTTACATCATTGGCTAATGCATTTTTCATGCCACGACGCGCATTTTCATTGAAACGCAATCGCGAGTCATTGAGAGGGAGAGTGGTTGATATTTGAGTTGATAAAATTTGACCTCTATTGCGAAATATTGCATATATGTCCTCTTCGGCAGGGTAGCGATGATAAATGTGAGGCACAGCCTTGTATATGAGGCGTGTAATGTTGTTCCCCTTTAGGAAAGAGGTCATTTTGTCCCATATCTCTAACATTGTAGTAGCGGTAACACCTTTTGTGGAAATTATCCATCCGCCATATGTTAGCCCTTGATGCGAATATAAGGTATTTGCATTAATATTAGCAGGAAGTAGGGCAATGAGATTATCCTTGTCATCAAAGCACATCAATGAAAAATCATCAAAGCGGTCGCTATGATAATCCATGTAGTCGCGATGAAACAAGAATGTGCCGTTTTTTGACGCATTCACAAATTGGTCCCATTGACTCTTATGATTTGATGTGTATCGAATAATTTTCATTTATGATGCAAATATAATGGTTATGCCTTAATAATCTCATATTTTGTGCGATAAATTTTGGCATAACCTCAATTTAAATCACTAATTTTGCAGTATGGAATCAATAATGCAATTTTTACAAGATAATCATTTGCTTGGTTTGCTTATAGGTATAAGCACATTTCTTATTATAGGCTTGTTTCACCCGTTGGTGATAAAGTGTGAATATTATTTTGGCACAAAGTGTTGGTGGTGGTTTTTAATCCTTGGACTCATAGGCGTGGGCTTGTCGATATGGGTTGAAAATGTATTGTGGTCAACACTATTGGGCGTGTTCTCATTCTCATCATTTTGGACTATCAAAGAGATATTTGACCAAAAGAAACGAGTGATAAAAGGGTGGTTCCCTCGTAATCCCAAGCGCAAATACGACTATTAATTATGATAACAGTAGAAGGATTGACCGTTGAGTTTGGCGGTACAACATTGTTCAAAGATATCTCGTTCCAAATCAATGAGGGTGACCGCATTGCCCTTATGGGTAAGAATGGAGCAGGAAAAAGTACACTATTAAAAATTCTTGCAGGAGTGCGAAATGCCACTCGAGGCTCGGTGTCGGTACCCAAAGAATGTGTGGTAGCATATCTCCCACAGCACTTGATGACCGAAGATGGTCGCACCGTGCGCGAAGAGGCTTCGCAGGCGTTTGCCCACTTGATGGAAACCGAAGCTGAGATAAATTGCCTAAACGAGCAACTTTCAACACGCACCGACTATGAGAGCGACGAGTATATGGCACTCATTGAACGTGTGAGCGAGTTGAGCGAGAAATTTTATGCCATCGATATGACTCACTTCGATGAAGATGTGGAGAAAACATTGCTCGGCTTGGGTTTCAAACGCACCGATCTCGACAGTCCTACATCGGAATTTAGTGGAGGTTGGCGCATGCGCATCGAGTTGGCTAAATTGCTATTGAAAAATCCCGATGTGTTGTTGCTCGACGAGCCTACCAACCACCTTGACATCGAAAGTATCCTTTGGCTTGAAGATTTCATAAAAACATCATCAAAGGCTGTTGTAGTAATCAGTCACGACCGCCGATTTGTAGATGCCATCACTACTCGCACCATTGAGGTGACAATGGGACGCATCTATGACTATAAAGCCTCATATAGCCATTATCTTGAATTGCGCAAAGAACGTCGCGAGCAACAAATGAAGCAATATGAGGAGCAACAAAAAATGATTCAAGAAACTAAAGACTTCATCGAGCGATTTAAAGGCACTTATTCAAAAACATTGCAAGTGCAAAGCCGTGTGAAGATGCTCGAAAAACTTGAAATCATTGAGGTTGACGAAGAAGATACATCGGCATTGCGATTGAAATTCCCACCATCACCACGAAGTGGTACATATCCAGTACAAGCCGATGGTGTGGGTAAGGCATATGGCGACAAACGAGTGTTTGCCAATGCTTCGTTTATGATTGAACGAGGCGATAAAGTGGCGTTTGTAGGCCGAAATGGTGAGGGTAAATCTACTCTTGTGAAATGTATCATGAACGAGATAGAGCATGAGGGAACGCTTACTCTCGGGCATAATGTGCAAGTGGCTTATTTTGCGCAAAATCAGGCTTCGTTGCTCGATGAAAATCTCACTGTATTCCAAACTATCGACGACATTGCCAAGGGTGATGTGAGATTGAAAATTCGCGATATGTTGGGCGCATTTATGTTTGGCGGACCTGAAGAGAGTACAAAGAAAGTGAAAGTGTTGTCGGGTGGAGAGCGTACACGCTTGGCGATTCTTAAACTATTGCTCGAGCCAGTGAATCTGCTCATTCTCGACGAACCTACCAACCACCTCGACCTCAAAACAAAGGATATTCTCAAACAAGCATTGCAAGACTATGATGGCACACTAATCCTCGTGAGTCACGACCGTGACTTCCTCGATGGATTGGTAACAAAAGTGTATGAATTTGGCGATGGTCGTGTGCGTGAACACCTATGTGGCATCAACGAATTCCTCGAAAACAAACGCCTCGCAAACCTCCAAGATATCGAACGCAAGGGATAGAGGAACAAGTAAAATGAAAAACAATTAAAATCAATAAGCTTTTAATTGTTCTAAATAAAAAAATGGGCCTAATATGTCGATTACGACATTTTAGACCCATTAAACTTTTTAGGGGGGGATTCTTTATTTTTTATACTTCGCGTATGCTCGTGCCATGCGGGTGTGATAGCCGCGTGAGGCGTAGCTGGGGCCGTTGTAGCGAGAGGCAAAGCCCGCCCAGTTTTTTGCCTTTAGATACTTTACCATGCCCGACGACTCAATGAAATTGGCAAACAATTCGAGTTGGTCGCGTTCAGAACGGCTCATAAGTCGGAAAAATTCGTCGGCATCTTTTGTTTTGCATAGTTTCCAGTTGAAACCTCCTATTTGGAACATACCCCAAAAACTGCTATAAATACCAAGAGTGTTATCGACTGAACGAAGCGCTTCGAATCGAGCCCATTCGGCACCTTGTTGTGAGCCATATTTCTTTTTGCTTGCGCCCCATATTTCGGGGTGAGAACCACGATATTTAGAGAGTTTTACCCCTAATTTAGGTGCAAATTTATTTACTATCGACATATCGAAGTTGATAATGGGCTTTCCGGGTGCCCAAAAGCCTTTATTGGCTCGTCCGGCTTCAATCTCTACGACGGCTCTAATGGCAGCTGGCTCAACCCCGAGTCGAGCGGCAACTTCATCGTAGTCTTTTTGAGAGAGTCTTTGGTCACAATATGTAACGGTGTCTTCAATGATTGCCGAGTCGATTGCAGTAGTGTCGCACACAATTGAATCGCACATGGTTGAGTCGCATAGCGACTGCTGATTAGTTTCGTTACACGCAAATCCCGTAAATGTTAATGTTGCGATAATTGCGAGTGGAGAGAAAATTAATAGTTTCTTCATTGATAATTGTTTTGGTTGATAATTGAGGTGTAAATCTTACACTCATTATGATTTAAACAACACCCTCTATTGGTATTTAATAGAGGGTGTATGTTTAGAACTATTTTGTGAGATAGAGTTACTTTTTCAAGTCGGCAACTTTCTTCAATACGAGAGTGAGTTGTCCCCAGAAACGCTCTACAGCAGGAATGTGCATGCGTTCTTTTGGAGAGTGAACATCTCTCAATGTTGGGCCAAATGAAACCATGTCGAGGTGTGGATATTTTTGCAAGAAAAGACCACATTCAAGACCAGCATGGATGGCTTTGATGGCAGGAGTGATGCCATAAAGTTCTTTATATGCATCGCGAGCAATTTCCATGATAGGAGATTTCATGTTGGGAGCCCAACCTGGATAACCATCACCGTGAGTAACTTTTGCACCTGCAAGAGCAAACACTGCTTCTACTTGGTGAGCAATATCCCATTTGCGAGAGTCAACCGAACTGCGTTGGCTTGTAGTAACGAGGATTTCGTTGCCAGGGAGCATTTTTACTGAAGCGAGGTTGGTTGATGTTTCAACAAGACCTTCGAGGTCGCGGCTCATTGAGATAACACCATGAGGTGCGCAATAGAGAGCATTGATGAGTTTTACTGCAGTTTCATTGTCGATGCAGTTTTGAGGAGCGTCAACGCTTTCGAGAGTGAGTTTGAGGTCGGGTTCAACGCCAGCATATTCAAATTCAACATCGGCAATATAGTTGTTGAAAGCAATGCGCACATCTTCTTTGGTAGCTTTGTCAACACCAATCACCGCCGATGCAGCACGAGGTATAGCATTACGCAAATTACCACCTTCGATTTCAGCCAAAGTCAATTCTTGCTTTTGAGCCACTTGCCAAATGAAGCGAGCAAGAAGTTTGTTGGCATTAGCTCGGCCTAAATGAATGTCGCAACCCGAGTGACCACCTTGACCATCGGCAACAGAGATTTTAAGATATTGTTTATCTTGAGGAGCTGCTTGAGGAGTGTAACTGAAGGTACAAGTAGTGTCAACACCACCAGCACAACCTACGAAGATTTCAGCATCATCTTCCGAGTCGAGGTTGAGAAGGATTGAGCCTGAAATCATATTTTCGCCAAGGTTATTTGCACCAGTCAAACCAGTTTCTTCATCAACAGTAAATAACGCTTCAATAGGGCCATGCACAAGAGTGTCGTCAACTAAAGCAGCAAGAGCACCAGCCATACCGATACCATTGTCAGCACCGAGAGTAGTACCATTGGCCCACACCCATTCGCCATCGACGCGAGTAGTGATAGGAGTGTTTTCGAAGTCGAATGGATCGTTTGACTCGCACACCATATCCATGTGAGCTTGAAGAATGATACCGGGAGCATTTTCGTGGCCAGCAGTAGCAGGTTTGCTCATCACTACATTACCTATTTCGTCGGTTTTTACTGCTATATTATTTTTAGCAGCAAAGTCCAATAGCCATTGGCGTATTTTTTCTTCCTTTTTAGAAGGACGAGGTACTTGAGTGATTTCGTCGAAGATTGACCAAATCAAAGAAGGCTTTAAATCTTTTAGTGTCATATTAGTTTTGTGTTTAATTAATGATATTTACTTACTTAAAATGTTTGTAACGATGGAAAATAATGTTAAAATCATCGTTATTCGCTCACTAAGTTACAAAATAAAATTTATATATAGCAAAAAATTAGGATTCCTTTCATATATTTGCACCACGAAAACACAAAATGGCTTATTTTGGGCTATAAAATTGTGTTTTTTAAGAATTAGAAACTAATAAAATTAATAATATAAAAAGCTAACATGAAAAAAATATCACTTATTGCAGGCGCATGCTTGCTTTTAATGTCAACTGCTTGTTCATCGGAAGGTGCTTCGACTGAAAAAGGTGCACAAGACTCAACTCAAGTAACAAAAAAAGCCGATCCATTTGAAGCTCAAACCAACATTCGTTATATCGATATGGATTCAATCACCGAGCACTATAATCTTGCAAAGGATTATAAAGAATGGTTGATGAAAAAGAATGAGAGCCTCGAAAAACAAATCCGTGGATTATATGCATCGGCTCAAAAATTTGAAGCTGAATGCCAAAAGAAAATGCAAGCAAACGGATATCTTACCGAAGCTGCTTACAAAGCTGATGTGCAAAAACTTCAAAATATGGCAGTTAATGCACAAAAGAAAGAACAAGAACTTCGCCGTCAAGCAGCACAAGAAGATGCACAATGGCAAAAACAACTTCAAGATTCAATCAACTCATTTGTGATTGATTACAATAAAGATAAGAAATTTGATGCAATTTTGATGAAAGCAGCAGGTATCTATTTCAATCCTTCTCTTGAAATAACAAAAGATGTTATTGAGGGATTGAACGCTCGTTATAACAATGTTGCTCCTTCAAAAGATACTAAAGCCGAAGAAAAAGCAGCTCCAGCCGATTCAACAAAGAAAGCCGAAGTTAAAAAGTAAATATTTCAACAATAGATAGATTGGCCGTCGGAGGATTCTTGAAGAGAATTCTCCGACGCTTTTTATATAAGAAATGATTAAGGGTTGATATAATATTTTGATATACGGGAAAAAATGATTAATTTTGACCACGAATTTAAATATAATCCTTAAAGAAGATGCGTCGTCTTATTATCTCATGTGTTGTGTTATTGAGCATTTGCTGTGGAGCAAACGCTGCATCGGCATGGGAACGCACGGGCGGAAAGATACAAACCGAGCGCATCGAAGCCGAGGGTCCCGAAGTGAGAGTGAGCGAGGGATATGTATATGTTACAACATCTCGCACCACTACCGTAAAAGTATTTTCAATATTGGGGCAACTTATTTCACAAGAAACTATTCAGCCGGGAATATCTCGTTTTAGACTCCCCTCAAGAGGTATTTATATACTAAAAGTGGGAACGGTGACTAAACGTATCACTATATAGTGAGTCTATAAAATATATCATAATTAAAAACATTAAAATTATAAGATAAATGAAAGCATTTTCAAAGGCGAGCCTATTGGCAATCGCATTCCTTGTAGGTGCATCAAATCTGTCTAATGCACAGGTTGCTACAATTTCTAATATATCGGAGGTAAATGCTCCAGCAACCCCATCAACCAATATACGCTATGTCGATATGGATGTGATAACCGAGGGATTTGTTTTGGCTGTTGAGTTTCAACAATGGGCTAAAACTACATCCGATAGTATGAAGACCGTGGTTGAAGATAAATATAAAGCGGCTCAAAAGTTGGAAGCGTCAATTCAATCAAAGTTGAATAACAATAAATATGCATCGCGTCCGGCTTATGAGAAAGATGTGAAGAAATATCAAGATATGGTTACCGATATACAAGTGCTTGAAAAGAAATTGACCGAAGAATTGCAATTTGAAAGCGCTAAACGCATGCAAATGCTACAAGACTCAATCGAGTCATATATTACTGAATATAACCTCGCACATCGTTATGATGCGATATTATATAAGTCGGCAGGTATATTCTTCAATCCCACACTTGATATTACCAATGAGATTCTTCGAGGGTTGAATTCTCGATATAGCAAACCCGTAGAGATTGAGATTCCTCTCCCCGATGAAGGTCTCGTGCCTCAAAAAATGGAAGATAATACTATCACACCATAATATAAAAAGGATATTGTCTAAATACCCTAATAAGCAAACAAGGTCGCATTTTATGCGACCTTGTTTTTTGATGTATGATTGTGGAGTTTAGTATAACTCTGATTGAGTGTTGCCGAAATTTTGGCTTATTTTTGTTGCGATTTCAATCATCTCTTCCTTGCTCAACGATGCTTTTTCTTTAAAGAAGTTCATATCGGCTTCTTTGTTGATGGGGATGAGGTGGATGTGAGTGTGAGGAACTTCCAAGCCCATCACCGCAACACCTACACGAGTGCAAGGAATTGCTTGTTTGATTGCTTCTGCTACTCGCTTGGCAAATAATTGAAGTCCGAGATATTCTTCGTCGTTTAGGTCAAAGATATAGTCAACTTCGTTTTTAGGAATAACAAGTGTGTGCCCAGGAGCAACGGGATTAATGTCGAGGAACGCAAAATATTTGTCATCTTCGGCGATTTTGTAACATGGTATTTCACCAGCTACAATGCGACTAAAAATTGTTGCCATTGTGGTAATAGTTTTTGAGGTTAAAATAAGTATTTATTAGAATGAAATTTCAACGATTTCAAACTTCATCAAGCCCGAAGGAACTTTGATTTCTACAACATCGCCAAGTTTGTGGCCGAGAAGACCTTGTGCAATAGGAGTGCTTGATGCGATTTTCTTCTCTTTGAGATTAGCTTCGCTATCGGCAACAATGGTATATTCCATTTCCATATTGTTTACAAGGTTCTTGATTTTTACCTTGTTCATAATTTGAACTTCGTCGGTGTTGAGTTTGCTTTCGTCAATGATACGAGCATTGGCTACGAGGTCTTTGAGTTGAGCAATTTTCATTTCCAACAAACCTTGAGCTTCTTTTGCTGCATCATATTCAGCATTTTCCGATAAGTCGCCTTTGTCTCTTGCTTCGGCAATGGCGCGTGATACTTCGGGGCGTTTTACCGATTCAAGGTATGCGATTTCTTCCATTTTGCGTTTATAACCTTCTTTGGTCATATAAGTGATTGCCATAGTGGTATAGTTTTTTATTAAAGTAAAAAAATAAAGAATCTCACTTTGAGTGGTGAGACCCCTTTGTTATCTATATAATGTCGTTTTGTGCTACAAAGGTAGTCATAAATATTCAATAAAACAATTTTAAGAGTAAAATTATCGAGAAATAAGATTTGTTTAACTAATTTGTTATTAAATTGTTAAATATTTTAGATATTCATTGGGTATAAAGCAAATATTTAGTAAATTCGTAGAATAAATAAACGGAAAGACGCAGAATAATATGGCAGAAAAGATGCAATGGGCAAAGCTCATTAGTGACAAGCGATTTGGATTAGAACAGTACCATAATCCCACAGCAGGGGCGCGTAGCGATTTTCAGCGCGACTATGACCGATTGGTCTTTTCATCTCCATTTCGCCGATTGCAAAATAAAACTCAAGTGTTCCCCTTGCCAGGGAGCATCTTTGTTCACAACCGACTTACTCATAGCATGGAGGTGTCGTGTGTGGGACGCTCTTTGGCTAATGAGGTGAGCAATGAACTGCGTAAACGATATGCATCAGAGCCATGGTGTGAAAAACTCGATGATATTGGCGATATTGTCGCGGCGGCGTGTCTTGCACATGACTTGGGAAATCCTCCGTTTGGACATTCGGGTGAAACTGCTATAGCCACATTCTTCTCTGAAGGAGAGGGTGTGTCGTTGCGCAGCGAATTGTCTGACGAAGAGTGGAGCGATTTGATACACTTTGAAGGTAATGCCAACTCATTGCGATTGCTCATCAATCAGTTTAAAGGTCGTCGCCCAGGAGGTTTTGCCATGACCTATTCTACACTTGCTTCAATCGTAAAATATCCTTATGAATCGACATTGGCTGGTGATGCCAACAAGTTTGGGTTCTTTATTTCAGAGAAAAAAGACATTGAGCGCATAGCCACCGAGTTGGGAATATTGCCTCGCTATGGGGCAAATGGCGAAATTGCATTTGTGCGACACCCATTGGTATATATAGTTGAGGCTGCCGATGATATTTGTTACGAAGTGATGGATATTGAGGACGCTCATAAATTAAAAATTCTTACTACCGATGAGGTAACCGATCTTTTGATGGGATTTTTTGATGATGACCGCAAGCAACACATGTTTGATGTGATGAAAAATGTAGAGGATCCCAATGAGAAGGTTTCATATATGCGTTCGTGCGTAATAGGTCAGTTGGTGCGTCGTTGTGCCGAGGTGTTTGTTACACACGAAGATGAGATATTAGAGGGGCGTTTCAAGGGTTCATTAATAAGCCATATGCCTCAATTAGAGCGCGATGGCTATAGCCGTTGTAATGAAATGTCGTGGGCTAAAATATATAAAGCGCGCGATGTGGTGGATATTGAACTTGCCGGTAATCAAATTATTACTTACTTGTTGGGCAAATTTGTTCATGCAATAACACATCCGCATCTCAATTACTCTAAACTATTGTTGTCGCAAGTGCCCCAACAATATGACATCAATGCCCCCACATTATATGGTCGCATTCAAGGTGTAATCGATCACATGTCGGGTATGACAGATGTGTATGCACTCGACCTTTATCGCAAACTTAATGGAATGAGTTTGCCAGCGGTATAGCTTTTGCGCCGAAGGATAATTAAGAGTTTTTGCGAAGAATCTTTTTGACTGCATAAGGAAGTAATAACACTCCTATTGCGGCTGGGATATACCATCCTATATAGAAATATCCTAATATACATGTCATGGCAACGACAAAAGAGAATGTTGCAAGTTTCGCCACACCTTTGCCTAAATGTAGGTGATAGCGATATCGATAGATTATGCCTACAATGAGGGCATATATTATGTACCACACCATGTATGCAACGCCGAGGCCATCTATTCCCCAATGGGTATATGCAATAATGTTGAGCGTGATGTAAGTGATAGCACTTGTGGTCTCGGTCAATAAAAAAATCTTGCCATCGCCTCGGGCGAGTATAACATATGCCATGCACCACGAAATGGCTCGGAATATAGTACCTATTACAGCCCACACTATAAATGGCAGAATGACCATGAATTCCGAAGAATAAAGTATCTGTATGATAAGTTGGCTCGAAGCAATAAATATGGCAATCACAGGCAATATAATCCACAGCATAATCACTATCTCGTGCGACACAAAGATAGATGTGCGTTTAGCCGATGTGATTGCTTGCGATAGTCGAGGGTAATATTCCATGATGATAGCAGTGAATATGATGCCCATATACTTATTTACAATCGTTATCCCGGCTTGATAATGTCCGGCAATGGAGGTGTCGCCCACAGTGTTGAGATAGGTCATGAATAAATATGATACCAAGTTATTCATAATCAATGATGCTGTGAGGAAAATGCCAAGCGAAATGAAACTTTTGCCCTTGCTTAATGTTTCGTCAAACGATACTTGTGGGTGAGGTTTGGGTATTGATGCTCGTTGAGTAAATATCGCTATGGTAGAGGCTAAAGAGAACACGATAAGGGCTGGTATCACACTATCTACTCCCCAAAAATAAAACATCGGGATAGAGATAACTACGCCAGCAACAACTCCCCACATAGAGGCTCGAGCCAAGCGCTTGAGTTGTTGCGTGCCTTGAAGTATTGCCAACTCTCCATTTTGATAAGTTGACATAAATATGATTATCCCTATGGCGATAAAAGCATATATGTGCTTGTCGTCGTTAAACGTGAAATGGCTCAAAAGAGGAGACAGCGCAATCGTGGCGACCAATCCTATAGCACCCAATGCCAATGCCCATCGGCGCACGATTATGATAATATTGTTGGTGCTTGATTTAGGAGATGCCGCAATGTCGCGTACGGCACTATCTCTAATGCCAAGATTGAATATAATGTTTAAAAGTTCAATGGCTGAATTGTAAATTCCAAAAAGTCCCACTCCCACGGCTCCTATCCACACAGCAATGAGTTTTGTGCGCACAATTGAACAAAGAATATTGACGACTTGCACTCCGCCAAATATTCCAAGAGCTTTCAGTGCCCCTTGTGTGAGATTGCTTTTTGAAAGTCGTGGCATCGTGGTATTATTTTAGCCAATGTTGAGGGTTGAGTTTTTCGGTCTCTTTTCTCACCTCAAAGTGTAATATTTTGCGATTATTGTTGTCGGGGTCGGCATATAGTCCACCAAGAGGTTGTGTCGCAGTTACCTTATCACCCATTCTCACCGATGATGAGGATAGGTTGCCATATACAGTGAGGTAGCTGCCATGTCGCACCATCACCACGGTGTTGTATCCTGGAATGGTTACAACAGCCGAGACAACTCCGTCAAATACCGAACGCACCACACCGTCTGATAGAAGTTCAATCTCAATACCTATGTTGTTAGTTTCAATATTAGGAAGGTCTTTGTGGCGTTGGCGACCAAATGTGCTCACTACTCTGCATTTACCCGAGAGTGGGTAGGGGAGGCGACCTTTGTTATTTTCAAATGTGCTTGATAACTTGTTTATAGCCTCGGTTTCGGGATCAATGATGGGGACTTGAGGCTCTTCTTTTTCAATACTTTGAGCATTGTCCTTGGATATTGGTTCCTTCTTTTGAGGTTGATCTTTTTGCTTTTCTTTTTGTTGTTGCTCCTCTTTTTTGCGTTTTTCGGCAAGAAGTCGTTCTTGTTCTTTGCGTTTCTTTTCGGCCTCTTTTCGTTTTTTCTCGGCTTCGGTACGACGCTTCTTTTCGGCAGCTTGTTGCTCGGCAATAATTTGATTTAGACGCTTATCGAGTTGCTTTATTTCATTTTGTTTTTGTTTCACATAAGCCTCCAACTCCTTGCGCTCTTTTTTGAGGTTGGCAACAATTTGCGATTGCTCTTTTTTATTGTTCTTGAGCGTTTGTTGCACTTGTGCCACTTGCTTTAATGATGTAGCTTTGGTTGAGTGTAATGTTACCAACGACTTTTTGGTATCATCAATCGATGCTAAAGCGTTTTTAATCTCTTGCGATTTGCCATTTTGCCACGATGCAAATTGGCGTATGTATCTTATGCGACGAAATGCGTTAGAGAACGATTTAGACGAAAAAATAAATGCTATATTGCTTGTTGAATGGCGAGTGGCTCTAATGGAGCGTAGCACATTCTTATAGTTGTTGCGAAGAACAACTAAATGTTGCTCAAGGGCAATTATTGAATCATTGAGTCGAACCATTGAAGTGTCAATGGAATCAATGTCGTTTTTTATGCGATTGAGAGTTATGGTATTTTCTGATATTTCGGCAGCAATGAGATTTAATTGATTAATTTTCTCTTTGGTTGCTTTTTTATTTGATTCAATTTTGCGTTTAGTTTCTTTAATCTCTTTATTGGCTTGTTGCTTCTCTTGTTTTATGCTACTTTGAGACTTGTCGGCAAGAATTGCTGTTACCGAAAAGAGTGCTAATAATATGAAGAAAAGTCGTTTCATTGATAGTAGATTTAAAATGCTTTTAATAAAGAATTGGCATCAATGCGTCGATAACCTTTAGGCGCCTTCCATTTGATAGATGCACCGGTGTTCCATTTAGCATTTTCTATGTCCCACGAAATGCTGGCTTTTAGGGGGATATTTTTTAATGATGTCGATAGGTCAACTCTATTAGAGACATTGCCTGCCATGGTCATCGTTGCGGGATTGTAGCAACATGTTGCTCTGCTTTTGTTGAAATCAATCATTAACATTGATAATTCATCAGAGTTGTTGCCAAAAAGGAATGCATACTGCACACCTTGTAAGTCGCAATGAGGAGCTGCGGTCCACAAGTCTTTACCTAATGACAATTTAATCTCTTTGTTCATCTCATAGGCCATTGTGCCTTTCCCCAACATAAAGGCGCGTCCCAACAATAGGTCTTGCAAATTGCCTATCGTTATAGGATAACTTGTGAGAAATTTCTTAATGTCCTCGGCAATATAAATTTTGTTTAACTTATATGAGGCATAAATAGAGTCGGTATTGGCATATAATGTAGCCACCTCAAATCCTAATGCTCTTATTGAAATATAGAGGCTCTTGTCTTTAATCATCGTTGCTCGCCCCGATATTGCTAAATTCTTGGGTTGAGAAAGAGATATTTCGAGTGGTATTACTACATCTTCCCAGTTTTTATATTTTGAAGTAGCGTCGCCGAGATGTTTTAGTAATAGATATGTAGTATCGTTGTCGGAGTAAAGCGATGAGGATGGCGCTGATGTGGTGTTCTTTGAAGAACCACAAGCGGTCATCGCAATAACCAATACAATGCACAATATGTTGTATAAATATTTCATTGCACGCTATTCGTAGAAAAAAGTTTTATGTTTTACTTTTTTTTGTAGTAATTCGTTGTTGGGTTCAAGGTCTAATGCTTGTTCCCATTGCTCAACAGCTTTCTCAGGCTCTCCACACATGAAATATATATCTCCTGCGTGATGATGCAGCTCGGCCGAAGGTTCGTCCTCGTATTTTAGTGCTGTTTCAATATGTTGACGAGCCGTCTCATAGTTTTTCTTTTTAAAGAAAATCCAAGCATAAGTATCGAGTGAATTGACATTCTCGGGCTCTTCGGTTACCGATCGCGCACTCATTCGCTCGGCCTTGTCGAGTTCGGTCTCTTGTGTTGCGAGGTAATAAGCATAATTGTTGAGAGTGAGGAGATTGTCGGGGTTGGCATTGAGCGATAATTCGTAATATTGCGATACACTATCACAAGGAATATCACTATTCTTTTGGAGAATATCGCCTATTGAGCAATAAGCCGATGATAATAGAACATTATTGTCGGTTAACGAAATAGTGCGATGAAAATATTTTAGCGCTTCATCATCGTTCTTAAGCAACTGCTGTGATAGACCTGCTTGATATAGTATGACGGGATTTTCAGGGAAATAATGAATGCCTCGATTTACTGCGTCATTAACTATTTGAGCATCGGAGGTTTGAGAGCATAATGAAATGTATTGTATCCACGCCTCTTCGTTTGAAGGGTCAATATCGAGGGCATATGACAACTGTTCTGCAGCACGAAGGAAATCTTTAATTGTTGCTAAATATGCGCTATAAAGTTCGTGAATGTGATATTGGTGAGGGTGTTGCTCAAGAAGCACCGAAAGCAATTCCTCTATGCGCCCTTGTTGTGCAGGGTCGTTATATAGTTGACGAATGTAGCCAGTGAGTAATTGCAGTTTAGCCTCAAGGTCGAGGTCATCGTGCTTTAAAACATTAAATACCTCGTTGTCGTAGGCAACACTATCGCCAATAACAAGGTAATAGTTGGCTCTTTGGAAGAATGCATTACCATTGGTAGGATCCAACTCGCATGCTTTGTTGAGATATCGCAATGCTTTATCTTTATCATCAAGGTAATCATAAATCTGTCCGGCAAATACATTGTATTCCGAGTTGTTGGGTGAAGATTCTAATAACGCATTTAGTTCACCAATGATATTGGCTGAATCTTTTATGGCCGAATAAGCGCGAATTTTGCGCGATGTGATGCCTATATCTTTCCCCTCGGCAACCTCTATGCGATTGTAGGTTGCTACGGCTTTTGCTATCTGGGTGGTGTCGGCCGATGCCGAAAGAACATCGGCATAGCGTAATGTGATTTCTATTTTTTCGGGAAATATAGAGTCGAGAGTTTTCCACACACGAAGCGATTCTTCGCGCCATCCTATCTTATCGGTAATGACACCATATTTATAACTCGAATAATAATCTTCGGGGTGAGCATTAAAGTGTCTTCGTGCAAGGGCATGAGCTTTGAAAAAAGCAGCTGAATCTTCTTGAAATAGAATCATGTCAATCATGCCTTTTTCATAGCTAATGCTTGTGTCGATTGAGTCAAGTTCATATGCACGATTGAGGAGCGAATAATATTGCCCCACCTTGTCATGTTCATATTGATTGGTGCTTTCAAGGAAGATATATGCTGCTTTACGCTTGTTGGCCTCTTTGTCCCAATCGTTGGATGATGCAAAAAGCGATGTTGCCATTGTTAATGCAACAATGACAACCGACAATGATATAATTGCTTTCGTGATTATGTTTCTCACTTTGCTATGCATTAATTTACTCCGGTGTGACCAAAGCCTCCGGCTCCGCGTTCCGAGTCGTCGAGCGTTTCCACCTCGCACCAGTTTACCGATGAATAATTGGTAACTACCATTTGGCATATGCGTTCGCCATGGTTAACCACAAATGGTTCGTTTGATAGATTAATCAATATCACACCTATTTCGCCACGATAATCGGCATCGATAGTTCCAGGAGTGTTTACAAGCGAAATGCCATGTTTTAGAGCCAATCCACTGCGAGGGCGTATTTGACATTCATATCCTTGAGGCAACTCAATGAAGATGCCTGTTGGCACTAATGCTCTTTCAAGAGGCTTGAGTGTTATGGGTTCAGCGAGGTTAGCACGAAGGTCCATTCCAGCCGATGAGGGGGTGCTATATGAAGGTAGCGGATTTGATGACTTATTTATGATTTTTACTGTTACTTTATCCATAATTATTTCGTTAAAATTTGTGTTGATAATATTATGCGAAAATAACAAAAATATATGATTTTTTCATCATTAATTCATGATTTTTATAAATGATAATGTGATTTTAAGACTAATTGTTTTTTTAGGGTTGTAAATTGTGAATAATGCATTATGCATTGTGAATTAATTGTGCTATCTTTGTGACATTATGGCCGATAATTATTTGGAACGAAAAATGGAGGATTATCGCTCGGGAAAGGGCGCAACCGCTAAAGTGAAACGGGTGTCATTGGGCGCAAAACCTGGTGAAATTAGTGTAAAATTTCCTCCTCGACGAGTGTTTGTAACAGGCGGGGCATCGGGGATAGGGCGAGCTATTGTTGAGGCTTTTCGTAAAGCCGATTGTCGTGTGGCATTTTGTGATATCGATAGCAAAGCGGGGGCTGCAACAGCTCAAGCCACAGGAGCTCAATTTCACCCTGTTGATGTGCGTGATGTTGATGCGTTAGAAGCGTGTATGGCACGATTGCTAGATGCGTGGGGAGATATAGATGTGATTGTCAATAATGTGGGGGTAGGCAATTTTGTTCCTCTCATAGAGTCAACGATTGATGACTTTGAAGAGGTATTGAAAACCAACCTTCGCCCAGTATTTGTTACTTCTCGCCGATTGGCTATTCATCGCACTAATAATGGGGGAGAACCTGCCTATGGACGCATCATAAATTTATGTTCTACTCGATATAAACAAAGCGAAATGGGGACCGAAGGTTATGCTGCGTCAAAGGGAGGAATTGCATCGTTGACACATGCCCTTATGATGTCGTTGGCACCACTTGGTATTACTGTCAACTGTATCTCACCGGGATGGATTGAAAATGCTCAATATCCTGCAATGACCGAGGAAGATCATTTGCAACATCCTTCGCGTCGAGTGGGTAAAGTAGAAGACATAGCGCGCATGTGTGTGTTCCTTGCAATGCCCGAAAATGATTTTATCAACGGCGAAAATATCGTAATTGACGGAGGTATGACTCGCAAAATGATTTATGTGGAGTAGAGAATACTTAATAATTAAATAACATGGAGGTGTGTCGAAACTAAAAATAAGTTGACACACCTCCATCGTTTTATTAAATCAAGGATGTTACTTGATAATCACTTTAGTGGCTTTTTTGCCTTCGGTTTTGATGAAAATGCCATTTGAAGGATTTTTCACTTCCACACCATAAATGTTGTAATACTTGGTATCAACATCTTCTTTCTCGGTTCTAATCGATTCAATGCCGGTAAATACCTCGCCAGTAAATGTGCCCGATAGAGGTATGATTACATCGTCGGCATAGGTCGATGATATGCGAAGCACGGCATTGTGAGATTCTGTTGTGGGGTTGACTGGATTGTAGGTGACAGTTAATGTCGATGATTTAGAAAGAGCATTAATGTTTTTTGTTGTAACGCTGAAAAACTCGGCATTATCTCCAGCAAGTGTAACCGATAAGTCACCTTTTAGATAATCGTTTGAGAGGTTGAGCGATTGTGATGCTGTGGTCGCTGTGCTAAACGATAAAGTGGTTGAGGCTGGAGTGGTTTTGCCTTTTGAAAGAGGTAATTTTACACCCCAAGGTAATCCGGCTTCTTTATAAAGGTTGTTGTATCTGATGAGGTTTACATTGCGGTCGCCACCAGGGCCATTTGCGATATTGAGATACATATAAGGACGACCATTTGAGGCGCGGCGAATTTTAATTCCTTCGGGCTCTCCATGCGACATCGACATGATTACCGAGGCCTTTACTTGGCGGCGAAGGTGCGATTTTCCTGTGCGCCAGTTGTAGGCGTGGAAAATGACAGTAGGTTTTTTGTCGATAGAAGCCTCATGCTCAATGCCACAACCCTCCATAAAGTATATGTAATCGCCCGAGATAGTGAATCCTTGATGATCCCAAGTCCAGAATCCTTCGTCGCCTGTAATTCCGCTATAAGCATCGGCGCCTTTGTCGATTTGGAATGTGTTGATTAGAGCAGGGCGAGCAGCTCCGTTCATGAGGTGGTCGAGTATTTCATCAAAGTGATATACCTCAACACACATTGGGCCCCCTTTTTTGCGCGATAACACTGCCAAGTATCGAGAGGTTTCATCAATAGCAGGGCAATGCCCATACCATGATGAACTTTTCTTCTCGTTATCGGTTTTAAAGTTGTATATTGGGCGTGTTTTTTGGTTTATATCAACAAAAGATGTTTTGCTACCACTGCAATCGACCAATGATGGGTAAGTGGCTTTTAAGTTTGCACTATGATAGGGGAATATTGTGATGCCATTTGACAGGCAGCTCTCGCCTGTTGAGTTGAGTGCTCCATATCCACCGCAACACACCCAGTTCTTGTCGTCATGACGGAAGATTACCATGTTAGATCCATGGCCGGCATGGATTGCATCGATATGTGCACGTTTTTCGGTAGAGGTGTTGGCGTTGTAAACACGAGTGATGAGTTGAGCCTCAACGCAACCATAGGTAGATAAGTTGTTTGCTACACTTTGGTTTTGAATGTGGTTGAAATAATAGTAGGGGTTGCCATTGTCGTCAAAGTCATATTCGCTGATGTCGAAACTTTGTGCAACGCGAGCGCTACGGGCATTTTCCCACCCTTTTAATACTTGCTCATACGATACATTTTGGCTTTCGCGAAAATCATAGAAACCAAAACTGCTTGAGTAGAATCGTTCTTGGGCAGTTTTGCCTGGCATTTTGATGTGAGCCAAACACATATCGCTATTGTCAAAGTAGTTATATCGAGCATCAACGGTTACATCGCCCATATAATCTTTGTTGCAATACAATACATAGTTGTAGTTATCGTCGGTATAGGTAGTTTTGCTCAAAAATACGTTGTGATTAATTTTTGCAGTTGTGCCCACAGGCTTCACATATGTCTCGGTGCTATTTTTATCGCCTTGGAAATATCTTATGAGGGCATATAGAGTTTGACGCCCTGTACATTTATTAAATCCATTGTGCGATACATTGATGTTTGTTTTGCCTGCTAGTGAGTTGCGATTTAAGTAAACGCAAAATGCTCCACCACGCGCATTAGCAGCAGCGCTTGCGTTATATAATGATTTACCCACCTCTTGAAATTTATTGTTGGTGATAGTTATATTTCCACGAGAGTTGGCCACTTCGATGCTGTTGCCACCATCGGTAAATTGATTGTCGTGGATGGTGATATTGCCATATCCTCCACCTATTGAAATAAATGGGCAGAAGTTTGTGGCTTTGCTTCCATTAAAATCGTTGTGAGAGATGTTTATATTTTCATATCTTAATTGAGAGACATCTTGTAGCGCATTGGCATCGGAATATGATTTGCCAAAGTAGAATACCGCTGTTGATGCACCGAGTGTTGATGCTTCAACGAGGTTGTATTTCAATGTGATATTTTTGAGGGGCGTTCCATTGACTGCAGTGGTGTTAACTACTCGCCCTGCGCCGGTAAACTTTAGTCCGTTGAGCGTAACGCCGTCGGCATTAATAGTGATAGTGCCAGTAAAGGTTGATTCGCTTGAAGTGTTTCGTTTTCCTGAACGAACATCTTTCCAACTGTTGCTCCCGAAAATCGATACATTGTCAACATCGAGAGTGAAATTGCCCGAATAAGTGCCTGGCGCCAAAAATATATTATCCCCTTCTGTTGCGATGTTGAGCACTTCTTGAAGGGTTTGGAAATGTGTTGTACCTGCTTTAAATATTCGTTGTTGGTAATTTGTTTCTTGATCAGGAGTGTAGTTGGTTGATACTAAATAATCGGTAGCATTTGAAATGAAAATACTACATAATGATAGGATTAAAATGCTAATTTTCTTCATGATACTATATGCTTCGTTGGAAATTTCTGCAAGTTACAAATTTTTCAACAAAACATAATAATAAATGCAAATAAAATTGCTAAAGCGATATAAAAGGCCTATTTGTAGATAAAATAACCCCGAAGAGGTGGATTTAACTATTTGGCTGGGATAAAACGCCAAATACGACGAGGAATCATGTGCCAAAAAGCAACTACCAATCGCCATCGCCAGTCAATGATTGACACGCGCTTGCGTCGTAGTATGGCTTTCACGATGCGTGGAGTAGCATATTCAACGCTCATCAACATAGGAAATTTGCGAGAGTTGTTGAGGAGTGGAGTGTCAACAAATCCTGGGCGAATGTCGGTAAATGAGACATTTACTTTCTCAAAGTGAGCGAGTTGCTCAAGGGCATCGATGTAGTGTCGTTGAAAGCGTTTGGTCGCGCTATATGATGGAGCAATACCAAGACCCATTGTTCCGGCAATCGATGAAATGACTGCTATTTGTCCAGGCTTTTCGTTGTGAGGACGATTGCGAAAATAATTAAATGCCGTGTCAATAATATGTGTAAATCCAAGAGTGTTGGTCTTTACGGTGTTGAGTTCTACTTCGGTGTCGAGCGATGGATTTTGCGCTCCAATGCCCGATGCAAGGAGCAGTGTGTCCATTCCCCCAATTTTATTAATCAATTGAGATAATTTCTCACCAGCTTCGGGTTGTGTTACATCAATTTGTTGCGTCGCAACTATTGCTTGAGGGTATTGTTTTTGCATCTCATTGAGAGTGTCTATGCGGCGAGCAGCGATGCCTATAGTCCAACCTCTTTGGGCAAATTGTGTGGTAATAGCCTTTCCGAGTCCCGAAGATGCTCCAATGATAATGATGCGACGATTCATGATTGATGTTTCTTAAAAGGTGCGTTATTTGGTTGCCGTTTTCTCATCGTTGTGAGAAATTGTTGACGGCTTCTTGCTTAATGGGATGGTGTACATTATGTTGAATGCACCGGTGAGCGCCGAGTTGCGATTACCAAATCCAGGAATATACCATGGGTCGCCATAATTGCTTTTGCTTTCATGTAGAAGCATGTGATATTTAAAATTCCAACCCATTGAGAGATTTTTGTATATCTGCACTTTCAGGCCTAATACGAGTTCGCCATAGCCGGCGAGTATGCTTTGAGGAGGAATATTAGTTACCCCTTGTTCGCCCCAATAGGAGTTGTTAATGGCGATATCGCTCACCTCATATGAGAAAGGAGTGATGCCATATCTTATGCCTCCAAAAAATTGATATTCTTTGGCTTTGTTAAATAAGAAATTGTAGTTTGCTCCAATTTTAAAATAAGGGGCAATGGCACTTTTATAATTATAGTTGCCACCATCGGGCGCATGAGAGGCATTGCCTATACCTACCTCTATTATGGGCTTGATGCGGTTGTGAAAACTCAATTCAATCGACATATCAAGAAGACCATAATCTTGACCTACGCAACGCATCACGGGATCCCAAATGTTTACCCCAATAGTGATGTCGTCCCATAGAGGATAGGTCATAGTCGCTTTCTTTTTTATGGTTGTAGAGTCGATAAACTCTTTCCCTGTAATAGTGTCAACATATACCACATTCCCCTTCTCGTCGTGATAATGTATGAGATTGGGCATCTTAGAGGGGTCGGGGGCGATAGTAGTGTCTTTGGGATTGAGGTTTACTGCTTTAGTTTGTGAAGCAGGAGTCTCAACGGGGTTGATGCGTCGTTGTGCTACGCTATTGAATGCCAATGCGATGATAAATAATGTGGTGATTAATGTGGAGTGTCGCATAGTGTTGATGATTAGTTGGTTGTGAAATATATTTTAATGCGTTCCACATCAATGTTTGTGATTTCGGGCTCAACAACAACTACCGAATCAATCAATAAATCGGTGTGTCGTGTTGATGTGATTTTATAACGATACATTGCTCCACATTCTTCCGATGCAAAGTAGGGCATGGATTCGTAATCGAACCATATTGTGTCGGTGTAGAGTGTATTGTCGCCATACTCGGCATAGTGAAAGCAAAACGCTACATTGTTGCTTGATGAACGAAATGGAAGATACACTTGTTTGTTGGTCTCGCTTGCTTGGGTCAATAGTGAGTCGCCAGTAGCCCCCAATCCATAAACTTCAAGTTCGGAAAGAGCAATGGATTCGCCTGTTTCAGATGAGTAGAACCCTGCCAATGGAATGCTACTTTGATTTTCAGAGCAGCCATCGGTAGCGCAAGAACAAAGAGCGCCTATCGAAATAGATATAATCGCGATTATATGAATTAAAATCTTCCCCATTTGATAATTTGGTCTATTTCTTTGCGATTTTTTGCTGGAGCCGAGTCCATTGGATATCCGATAGGGATTATAGCAATAGGCTCAAAACTTTCGGGAATATTTAATGCTTTAATGAGAGTTTCTCGGTCGAAATTGCATATCCAACAAGTGCCCAATCCAGCATCGGTTGCGGCAAGGCATATATGTTCAATAGCGATAGACAAATCAACATCGGTGTGGTCTTTGCCATCGGCAGGGCGATGCCATGCTTGAGAGTGGTCTCCGCAAGCAACGATAAATGCCGGTGCACTTTCAACCCATGGACGGTTGTAACTTTTTATGATTGCTTCGCGATATGAAGCGTCGCACTCATCATCAATGACAACAAAAGCCCATGGCTGACGGTTGCAAGCCGAAGGTGCTATGCGAGCGGCTTCGATTACCGAAGTCAAAATGCTGCGCTCTACAACTCGGTTGCGGTCGTAGTTGCGACAAGAATAACGAGCATTGGCAATATCTGAAAAACTCATATCGAGGGGAGATTATTCTTTGTCGGTAATGTTTAGTTCCTCCTCAATTTCATAATCGTTGCGACGATGAGAGTTGCGCACCACAAGTTCTCCAATAAATCCAGTGAGGAAGAGTTGCGTGCCGAGTATCATCATCACAAGTGAGAGATAGAAATAGGGAGAGTCGGTAACAAGGTTATATGCGTTTCCGCTATACATGTTATAGAGTTTCATGCCACCTACTACCATCACTGCAATGAGGCCAAGGATAAACATCAAACTGCCAAGTAGGCCGAAGAAGTGCATAGGCTTAACCCCAAATTTGCCAGTAAACCACAAAGTAGCGAGGTCGAGATAACCATTCACAAAACGATCAAGACCAAATTTAGTTGATCCATATTTGCGAGCTTGATGTTGAACAACTTTTTCGCCAATTTTGTTAAATCCAGCAAGTTTAGCCAAATATGGGATATATCGGTGCATGTCGCCATATACCTCGATATGTTTCACGACTTTTTTGCGATATGCTTTCAATCCACAGTTGAAGTCGTGGAGGTTTTTGATTCCACTCACTTTGCGCGCAGTAGCATTGAAGAGTTTTGTGGGAATGGTTTTTGAAAGTGGGTCATAACGCTTTTGTTTCCACCCCGATACCAAATCATATCCGTCCTCGGTAATCATGCGATATAGTTCGGGTATTTCATCGGGACTATCTTGTAGGTCGGCGTCCATAGTTATCACCACATCACCTTTGGCGCGAGCAAAACCGGTGTTGAGAGCTGGCGATTTGCCATAGTTGCGACGGAAACATACGCCTTTGACTGCGGGATTATCTTTTTGTAACTTTCTGATAACTTCCCACGATTCATCGGTGCTACCATCGTTGATAAACAAAATTTCATAACTAAAATTGTTTTCATTCATCACTCGGCGAATCCATGCTTCAAGCTCGGGAAGTGATTCTGCTTCATTGTAAAGAGGTACGATTACCGAAATATCCATATATGTTGAGTTTTTTATATTGCTAATTTAATTGTTGTCATTTTTTGCGGTTGAAATGACGAATTATGGGAGAGAGTATCATGGTGAGTATTGACCCACTAAATACGCTAAAAGAGATTAAATTTCCTGCGAGAGAAACAGGAGAGGGGAGCATTCCTTGTTCGATTGCTTTTTCAAGAGTTGATGCTATCTCGTTGCCCGTAGCACCTCCCATTTGTCGATAGATGGAGATGGCTAATTGGCATTGGTCATAAATAAATGAGGGATCAACCCAACTCATATATACGACAACCGTCATTGCCATTATTAATGAACCACAAAGGAAAAGTATTATGCCATAGGTCCACATTTCGGAAAATGTATAGAAACATCCGTTCTCAATAAACCCTTTGCGAAGTGTAAAGTAAACATAAACAGGAACACCCAATGCCATTAATGTGGCAAAGTGTCCAAGCAAGGGCATGCCGATTGATGCAGCGGTGAAAATAAATAATACGCTTAGGTATAAACCAAACCATATGCCATCTTCGGCACCACGTCGAAATACTGATTTTGGCTTAATTTCCATATAATTCTTGTTTTAAACTACAAAGATAAGTAAAAGAATTGAGAATTAAGAGTTGACAACCTTTAGTTTAACGATATTTATTAGAGGAAATAGAGGATTAGCGATTGGCTTGACTGCATTATTTGCGCGATGCCCTCATTGTGCTAACTCTCAAAGGTGGTCCCAACTTTTTCAAATTTATATCCGAGGCGTTTTAGCTCCATTGCGGCACCTATGCGATACATCGTTTTTACGGCACGAGAGAATACATGAAACGCCATGGGACTTTGTGGTTCTATTCCCTCGTGGCGTATGCGTGAAACGGCTGTCTGCGCACACACTCTTATCGTTTTTTCAATCCATTGGGCTGCGTCGCTTTCAAGTGCAAGTCCAAGGATGTCGCGAGTGATGTGCTCGTCCATGTCGTCAAAGTCATCGGCTCCATAAAATGATTGATATGTAGCCTTTTGAGTGCTGGCCCAGTCTTTATCCCAACCATTTGCTACAGCCATGCCGAGATATCCAGCCCATGCTACAGCAACGGTGGGATATTGTGCTATTTCTTTGGTAGCATCAACCATATATTCGGGTGCTAATTCGTGCCAACGGTAATCAATATCTTCACTTGCAAGGAGTGTACCTTCGAGTAGCATGCGTGAAGTGGTGATGCGTAGCATTTCATCGACTAATTGTGACTCAAACCGGTCTAAAAGTTCATAATCAACCATATGATATTGCTAAATTTAAAAAGTTTGCATTATATTTGTAATCTAAACGCAAAATTAATGAATTATGTCGTGTCTTAGAGTATTATTATCAATAATTTTTCCTCCACTTGCAGTTTTTGACCGTGGTTGTGGCTCAATTTTGATAGTGTTTATATTGACATGTATCGGTTGGGTGCCTGGGGTAATTGCTGCATTGGTGATATTGAACAAAAATAATTAGAGCCCCCTATAATGGGCTGTCTATGAGTCAAGTCGTTTGTGCTTGATTTTGCGAGTATAAGTCTTTTTTGACTTGTGAATGCGACTTGTTGCATGGAAGCCAGGACCTTTTATCTCTTTTTGGGCTTCGCGATTGCCAATTCTTGATGCTTTAATATAGTCGTCAAGAGTGATAGGTTTGAGTTTTATTTTTAATTGTTTCATAGTAAAGTGTGTTTAGTAAAAAAATATGAGTGTGTCAATAAAAAATGATGATTGACACACTCATTATATTATTGAAGAATATTATTTAACGGCGATTTTGTTTACGCGATTTACATGACGTCCACCTTCAAACTCGGTGTTGAGGAATGCGTCAACGATGTCAAGTGCAAGAGTGGGTTCGATGAAACGAGCAGGGAGAACAAGTACATTAGCATCGTTGTGTTGACGAGCAAGTTGAGCCAATTCGACAGTCCAACAAAGTGCAGCACGAATGCCTTGATGCTTGTTGAGAGTCATTTGAATGCCATTGCCACTACCACACATTGCGATGCCTGGAAAACATTCGTCTTTTTCAATAGCTTCGGCACATGGGTGTGCAAAGTCGGGGTAGTCGCAACTATCTGTGCTGTTTGTGCCGAAATCGGTATATTCAACACCTTGTGATTCAAGATAACCTTGAATGATGCATTTGAGTTCGTAGCCGGCATGGTCGCTACACATTGCCACTTTCTTTCCTTCTTGAACGATTGACATATCTTTTATTGTTGAGAATTTAGGATTTGAATTATTTATACTGCAAAGTTAGTGAAAAGTTTTTAGATTGCAGTGAAAAGTAAAGTTATTTGCCTAATTTTGTGACATCTCGCGTTATAATATATTAATTTATGATTTTTATTTATAATAATGTGTATATTTGCAGTTTGAAAAAAACAAGATTATTAATAAAAATAATTTTATATAAAATTCTATGTTCTCAAAATTCTATCAATCAACAGTTTTAACTCTGTTGGCTCTTCTCTTTGCAGTACCTGCTTTAAAAGCAGCCGATGCGCCTGTGAAGCGCGAAATGCGTAGCGCATGGGTGGCAACTGTGTGGCGCCTTGACTGGCCCGACAATGTGATTTCTTCTACAGGAAGTACCTCTCAAATCGACAAACAAAAAGCATCAATGACTCGTCTGCTCGATTCATTGCAAGTGAACAACATGAATGCTATCAACTTCCAGGTGCGTAGCCGTTGTGATGCTATGTATAAATCAAGCTACGAACCATGGTCGAGCGACTTGGTGTCAAGCCGTGGTATGGATCCAGGTTGGGATCCATTAGAATGGATTGTTGAAGAATGTCACAAGCGTGGAATGGAATGCCATGCATGGGTAAATCCTTATCGTTATGAATCACAAGTAGGTCAATGGACTCTTCCCACCGATTATCGTAAAACTCACCCCGAATGGTTGCTCGATGTTAATGGAGCAAGTATCCTCAACCCAGGGTTACCCGAGGTAACCGAACAAATCGTGAAAGTGATTCGTGAAATCGTTAAGAACTATGATATCGATGGTGTATTGTTTGATGACTATTTCTACCTGCAAGGAACACCTACCGACTCAAGTGGTGATGGCGATTTATATAACGCATATGTTGAAGCTGGTGGCACAATGTCGCATGGCGATTGGCGTCGTGATAATGTGAATCGCATGGTGCAATCGGTATATGATATGATTCAAGAAGAAAAACCATGGGTGCGTTTTGGTATCTCTCCTGCAGGTGTGTCATGTACAACTGCTGCTCATGCTGCAAAATATGGTATCGAACCATGTAAATCGGGTAGCGACTGGCAATATAGCGGAATCTATTCCGACCCTATCGCGTGGATTGCTAATCACTCTCTCGACTATATATCTCCACAAGTATATTGGTCAATAGGTTATTCAATTGCCGACTTCTCTATCATCACCCCATGGTGGGCTAATATAGCCGCTAAATATAATCGTCATTTCTATACAAGTCACGATATATCTTCATTGACAGCGTCAAGTAAAGCAACAGCAATGTCTTTGCGTGAAAATTCAATCAGTAATGCTATCAACGAAGTGAAAGCATCGGGTCCTAATGTAAATACATTTGGAGAGTATGCCAATGAGGTGCGCCTCAATCGTTCTTGCTCGCAAGATGGTGCTCCTGGTGCAATTTTCTATTCTTGTAAATATCTCTACAAGACTGCGCCAAAGTTTGCTCACTATCTTAAAAATACAGTGTTCAACACTCCTGCTCTTGTTCCTGCAATGACTTGGAAACCTGGTTATAACCCAGGTAATGTGAAAAACTTGAGCCGTAGTGGTAACAACTTGAACTGGACTGGATATGATAATGTGCGTTACACAGTTTATGCAGTGCCTTCATCGGTTGCAATGGAAAACTTTGCCAAAGATGCTGAATATTTATTAGGTACATCTTATGCTACAACATATGCTATTCCTACCGATAAACGCACTGGTTACAACTATGCAGTGTGTGTGCTCGACCGCTATGGTAATGAATACTCTCCAATGTTTGCAGGTGTGGCTGCTAAAGATATGCCAGCTCCTACATTGGTTGCTCCTGCTAATAATGCTAATGTAGAAACCCCATTTGAATTCTCTTGGAACTCGGTTGCCGGTGCTACTAACTACATTCTTGAAATTGCCGAAGATGCAGCATTCAGCAATATGCTTTATACAGTAGATTGCACTGCTACTTCTTGCTCTTCAAATAAATTTGATAAGTTCCCCAATAAGAAATTCTATTGGAGAGTGCGCGCTTGTGGTAATGGTTATAATGATGGTGTATCGGCAGTGTGGGCATTTACTCCTGCTACATTTGAAATTACAACTCCTCAAAATGGCGCTACTGAAGTGTCGCTCACACCAAGCATCTCTTGGAGCATACCTTCTCGCAAAGTGAATGTGGAAATTGCTACAAATGCCGATTTTACCGAAGCAAGCATGGTGCACGAAGCAAATGGTGTGGTGGCTCCTTATGTAGTGCCTAACAAGGTGTTGGGTGGTTGCACTGTTTACTATGTGAGATTGGGCTATGAATATGCAGGTGAAAAATTATATACCGAGCCTATAGCCTTTACTACAGTTGAGATTATCCCCGAAGCAATGAAGTTTACTTATCCTGTAAATGGTGGTGACTTCTATTCTGAAGACCTCATTTATATCGACTATAATCAAGGCGTAGGAAGTGTTAAAGTTGAGATGTCAAACTCTTCAACATTTGGTCGCAATCGCTACATTGAGGACTGTGCACCTGGTACATGGGTAACAACTACAAAAGCAGGTGATATCAAAATTTCAAGCAAATCACTTGAGAAAGATAAACTATATTATATTCGAGTGCAAGGTAAATATAACACATTGGAAGGTTCAAAAACAACCGATTGGACAACAATCACAGCCTACTATCGTGGTGAAGGTGCCGGTGTAGAAGGAGTTACTAACGATGGAGCAAAGGTGTATGTAAACAATGAAAATGTTGTAGTGTTTGGTGAAGCCGAAACTATTGAAATCTACAATGTAGATGGTAAGCTCATAGAAGCTGTTAATGTAGAGGGTAAATCAACACTTGATATCAATAATCTTGTGTCGGGCGCTTATGTAATAAAAGTAATTGCTGCCGACGAAGTTGTAACTTTGAAACATGTGAAATAATCACATTTCACAATCTCATAAATCGAGCCGTCGGTGCATCGCATCGGCGGCTCGTGTTTTTTGTCACGGACAAAGGTGTAGTTGAATCGCCAATAAAAGGAGGCGTTAAATTCAATGCAAAAGTATGGTCGAAACTTCGCTCACCAAAAGACAATAAAAGCCCACTCGAATGAGTGAGCTTTTATTGTGACATTTGACTGACGTTTTTTAGCCTACATACCCTAAATATTATTGTTTTGCTTTACAAGCGTCGCACTCGTTATTCTCGCCATTGTGAGTCAGAGTGATGCTCTTCCATTCGGTGACATGGCCATATGGATCAATGTACCACTCATTTGTTTCGAGATTGGGTTTGTATTTATTTTCGGTCTGCATTTGCCCGCAGTTAAGAACGAGGTCACATCCACCAACATTTCCTCCAACAACAAAAGTTAATCCATCAGTATGTGTAATTGATGTAACAACCGAGCTGAATGTCATCTTTTTTAAATAAGCGCATCCTTGAAAAGCCATCCCCACAATGGTGGTTACTTTGGACATAGTGATGCTGTTAAGGGCGTATGCACCATAATATTCCCATTCTACGATTTCCGTAACATCAGGAAGAATCAAATCAATCTTGCCATTATAAGGATTATTTTTATCAAAGTCATCGGATAAGCGATAAATCGCTTCGCCAATAGCAGAAGTGGAAGAGTTGGATATATCTATCATAGCCATTTCGCTGCCTGTTACGATAATTGTGCTTATTCCATTATCTACATACCCTTTGAGTTGTTCCACCAATGCATTGACATCTTCTTCTGTCGCTTCGGTTTTGCCGCCCAATGTACCGTCTATGATAGGTCTTGCATCCAGTGCATAACTCTTGGCCGGCTTGATTGCAGTTTCAAATGTATGTTCAGCCAAGGTAGCATCATTAAACTTTACTATTGTTGTCGCATCTTCTGCAAATATGCCATAAAGGTAAGCATTCCCTTTTTCGTCGGCTGTGAGTGTAAATGCTTCGGTCGCTTCTTCGGTTGCTCCAATAGGAGTGAATCCGGTAGTGGTAACAGTGAGCGTTTGACCTGCAATTGCGGCAACACGCAAACGTGAATAGTTGCGAACAGTGAAGTTAACGTCGATTTTACCCTCATTTACCCCACATTCGCCCACGAGATATTCCACAGTTCCAGCTGTGCCTTGTGGTGCGTAGGTGGCAGTGGCAGTAATCGTTTCGTTTTGCATATAAGTGAAGTTTACTTCAGCATCAGCATTCCAATTTTCGCCGTCGTAGGTAAGGGCGTAAGTTTTTATGCCAAGTGTAGGTGATTCAAGCGAGAGGGTTACTACATCTCCCATAGCCCATGCCGTTTTGCCGGCATCGGGAGTGCCAATAGTAGCGTCGTCGTTCCAGCCCTCGGTAGGGAATGCTCCCACTTCCACCGTGGTTGCCTCACGCATATTGAGGATAAAGTTATACACTTCTACTGCATCGGCAGTATTCACTTTACCATCGCCGTTCACATCGGCCGGTATTCTGTTGTCGGCAATAGCCATTACATTCATCAATGCTACTGCACTCAAAAATATCGCTATTCTCTTTTTCATAATATGCTGAATTTACTATTTTACTATTACTTTTTTGCCGTTGATAATGTTAATTGTTCCCTTTTGAGGCTCGTTGAGACGAATACCTTGTAGGTTGTAGATTTCAAGAGTGCCGGGACTATTGTCGGTAGAGATGTCCTCAATGCCTGTAACCAAATCGTCGCTCTTTGTGAGGGTTTCGTTTTGGTCGGCAGTGGTATAACATGTTATTACATCGTTGGCAACTCCAACGGCAAATATTTCCGATGCTGAGATAGTGTAATCGCCATCGGTAAGCATCGACATGTCACACATGAGGGTGCAAATGCTACCCGATGTGTCGGCAAAATTTGATACAGATTCACTTGCTACCGATACGAAATAACCTCTCGGTGTGTCTCCGTCGGTAATGATGTGAGTATCGGCACTTCGTGCTTCAAGAATGCTTGAGGAGATGGTAGCTCCTTGGGGTAGTGTTATATACATCTCCACGGCTGTGATGGCAATGGAGGGATTTTCCAAGTGCAGCGTGATAGGCACTTGCGAATGGTCGTTGCTTCTACCTACGGAGATATACAATTTATTGTCGTGATTGTAAACCTCCTCGGCATATAATGGCATAAAAGCCACCAAGGCGAACAAAAATGGAGTAATTAGTTTTCTCATATACTATGAATTAAAATTGAAAAAAGAGGGAGTATAAACGCAAGCAAGCGCACATCGTTATTGCGATGCACGCTTGTGTATAGTTTTTGAAATAATGTTTTAATTATACGAGAAGAAAAATCTACGCGTTGTATGTATGTATGTATGTATGTATGTATGTATGTATGTATGTATGTATGGAGGCGAGGTTGTTTCGCCACATAACACAAAGTGGTTATTTTTCATACAATACTTCATATGACTCTATTTTATAATGTGCGAAGATAATAATTAAATTTGAAAAATTGGTATTTAAGGTGGTTTTTTAATCGTGTCGGATAAAGGTTTTATATTGGTGTCTGATATAAGTTTTTTCAAAAGCAACAGCAATCCCAAAGGGATTGTTTAGTCGTAGCCGGGTTTAGCCCCTTGGGGGATAAGCCCGGTAATGTATTAAAATAGAGGAAGATTCTGATAGTATCATTAATTGCTTCTAATAAAGAATCTTTTAGATTCTATTTAATGTAAACCTCATTTCCGTGCATAGCCTCTTCGAGCCAATGCACGGCTACCCAGAAACATTACCTTCGGCAATGCCGTCGCAAAAGATTCTCATGAGGTTTGTAAATTGATAAAAAGGAATCTCCTTTTCAATTTTTATCGGTAGCAATAATAGTTTCTATTGTGATTGCAATGTCTCTTTGCATTTATAAAAACAACACCGAGATGAGCATTAGCTCATCTCGGTGTCTCTATGTGAAGATATTTATGGTCTATTATTCTTCGTTGTTATTGTTCTCACGACGAGGGCCGCGGTTGTTGTCACGACGAGGGCCACGATTGTTATCGCGACGAGGGCCACGATCGCCATCACGACGAGGTGCGCGTGGAGCGCGTTCGCGTTCTACATAGCCTTCGGGCTTTGGTTGAAGTGCACGCATTGAAAGACGGAATTTACCAGTCTTTTTGTCGATTTCAATGAGTTTTACTTCAAGAGTATCGCCTTCTTTGATGCCTGAAGCTTCCATGTTGTCGATGCGATCCCATGAAATTTCAGAGATGTGGAGAAGGCCATCGCGACCAGGCATGAACTCTACAAATGCACCAAATTCAAGGATTGAACGCACTGTACCAGTATAAGTTTTGCCTTCTTCGGGAAGTTCAACGATAGCGTTAATCATTGCCATAGCTTTGTCGATTGACTCTTTGTTAGAAGCGGCAACTTCAATATAGCCATGGTTGTCGATTTCCTCGATAGAAACAATAGCACCACTTTGTTCTTGGATGCCTTGGATAATTTTACCACCAGGACCAATAACTGCGCCAATGAGATCTTTTGGAATTGTCAATGTCACGATGCGAGGTACATGAGGTTTGTAGTCTTCGCGTGGAGCAGGGATTGTTTCATTGATTTTGTTGAGGATGTGAAGACGGCCGTCACGAGCTTGCATCAATGCTTTTTCGAGAATTTCATATGAAAGACCGTCACACTTGATGTCCATTTGAGTTGCTGTGATACCGTCAACAGTACCTGTTACTTTGAAGTCCATATCGCCAAGGTGGTCTTCGTCGCCGAGGATGTCAGAAAGGACTGCATATTTAGGGCTATCGGTGTCGGTGATAAGACCCATAGCGATACCACTCACAGGCTTTTTCATTTGCACACCAGCATCGAGCAATGCAAGTGTGCCAGCACATACAGTAGCCATTGATGAAGAGCCGTTTGACTCAAGAATATCAGAAACGATGCGACAAGTGTAAGGGAATCCTTCGGGGAACATGCGTTTCAATGCACGATGAGCGAGGTTACCGTGACCGATTTCGCGACGACCTACACCACGCACTGGACGAGCTTCACCTGTTGAGAATGGAGGGAAGTTGTAGTGGAGGAGGAAGCGTTCTTTACCTTGACACAATACTTCGTCAAGAATCTTTTCGTCAAGTTTTGTGCCGAGTGTGACTGTTGAAAGTGATTGAGTTTCACCACGAGTGAACACTGCCGATCCGTGAGGACCTGGGATGTAGTCAACTTCGCACCAGATAGGACGAATGTCGGTAGTTTTACGACCGTCCAAACGGATACCTTCATCGAGAATGCAACGGCGCACTGCTTCTTTTTCTACATCGTGATAGTAGCGTTTAACGAGAGCAGTTTTTTCGTCGCGTTCTTCTTCGGGAAGAGATTCGATATATTCGTCGCAGATAGCAGCAAAACTATCGTTACGCCAGTGTTTGTCGGCGCAACCAGCTTTAGCTATTGCATAAGCTTTGTCATAACATTTTTCGTGAACATCTTTGCGAAGATCTTCATCGTTTACTTCGTGACAATATTCGCGTTTAACAGTTGAACCTACAGCTTCGGCAAGTTCTTGTTGAGCGATACATTGTTTTTTGATGGCTTCGTGAGCAGTTTTGAGAGCTTCAAGGAGTTCAGCTTCTGAAACTTCATCCATTTCACCTTCCACCATCATGATGTTGTCGTAGGTAGCACCTACCATCAATTCCATATCGGCTTTTTCGAGTTGCTCGAAGTTAGGGTTGATAACAAATTCGCCATCAACGCGAGCTACACGCACTTCCGAGATAGGACCATTGAATGGGATATCAGAAACAGCGATTGCAGCCGACGCAGCAAGACCAGCAAGAGCATCGGGCATTTCAACGCCGTCAGATGAATACATTGTGATGTTTACAAAAGTGTCGGCGTGATAATTGTCGGGGAAAAGTGGACGGAGCACACGGTCAACGAGGCGTGCTGTCAAAATTTCGTAGTCAGATGCGCGACCTTCACGCTTGAGGAAGCCACCGGGGAAACGGCCGGCTGCCGAAAATTTTTCTTTGTACTCTACTTGGAGGGGCATGAAGTCAACACCCTCGCCGGCTTCTTTAGCCGAACATACAGTTGCCAAGAGCATTGTGTTGCCCATGCGCAATTCTACCGCTCCATCGGCTTGCTTTGCAAGTTTGCCTGTTTCGAGCGTGATAACACGTCCGTCGCTAAGCTCGATGGTTTTCTTAATTGGGTTTACCATAAATATCTAAAATTTTATCTTCTTTAAAAATCACGCAAAGATAGTGAAAATTATTCAAAAATCCTCATAAAATGCCGATTATTTGAGAAATACACCTCGCACAAAGGTAATATTAATCCAAATCGTAAACTAAATTCGTAAAATATTGCAATTATTGTAAATGTCGGTCGGATTCGGAAAGCAGTTTGAGTGTTAAGGAAGAACCTTGTACGGGTTCTATTTTGTCGGTACCTTGCCATTCAATTTCTATGGGTGTATCGGCAGGGAAACGCACCTCGGTGGGTATATTTGATGAATCGGGAGAAAGAATCTCGATGCGATAAAGAGTGCCGTTTTGAGAGGCAAGATTGCCATAATATATAGGATAAAGTTGAGTCATAAGAAAAAAGTATAAAATTTTATGATGAAAACTTTTTTTATTGGGGGAATGTTTGTATATTTGTAGCGGTACTGGTGATGTATAATCGTTGCCGGAACCTCACTGGAGCCTTTTGTGGCTCCTTTATTTTTTATTATTGCTGTCCGATAAAAATCGATAAAGTATATAAAAAGGGTCTCAATCGCAGATTTAATGCGGTTGAGATTCTTTTTTTCGATTTACAAGCCCCCCTAATCGAAAAGAGTCAGTTGAGGCGGTGGATTTTCGTCTA
>JAZTZO010000025.1:0-18647 GCA_045637505.1 Muribaculaceae bacterium
AAAAGGAAAACCTGTTAAAGTTGCGATGATTGCAGTAGTAAATAAACTTTTAAAACAAATTTTCGCGATTGTGAAAAATAATTGCTTTTATGATGAAAATTTTTCTAAAAATATTTGTTTTTGAACACAGTTCATTCTGTCTAAAATCCTCTGCGAGTTTCTGCGCCTTTCAGCGTGAGAACAACTTTCAACTCTCAATTTTGGCACAGCTATTTTTTGCATATTCAGTTTTTAAACCTACCTTTGCATAAAACTCATAACATCATGAAACGACTTCTTTCTATATTTTTAACCTTTTTAGGCGTCTCAACAACTTGGGCAGTTGACTACGACAAAGAATTTGCCAAAATGGGATTTGTCGATGTGCAATCGCTCGACCCCACCATACAAGTTGACCTCAAATACTCATCAACCGACAACTTTATGGGCGTAAACATGTATGGCGACCTATACAAAGCCTACCTTCGCCCCGAGATTGCCAAGATGGTCGTTAATGCACAAAAATATCTCAAAGAGATTAACCCCCAATACACCCTCGTCATCTACGATGCAGCACGCCCATTGAGTGCCCAACGCATGATGTATGAAAAGGTGCAAGGCACAAAATTCAGCAAATATGTTGCAAAACCTGTTAATGGTGGAGGCTATCACAACTACGGATGCGCCGTCGATGTCACCATACTACACAACGGCACACCACTCGACATGGGAGCAGAATTTGACGAATTTTCAGAAATGTCGCACATCGACAACGAGAAATCCAATCTCAAAAATGGGAAACTAAGCCAAGAAGCCTACAACAACCGTCAAGTGCTACGCAAAGTAATGCGCAAAGCTGGCTTCCACACCTACCGCTGCGAATGGTGGCACTTCCAGCACTACTCAAAAAAATACATGCGCACCCACCTCCGCTCAATCGACTTCTAAACTCTCCCCACAACAACTCTCAATAGGCATCAACTCATCCTTTAGTCAATGCCATTGATAATGTTATACAAATTTTCAAACTTATCAACGACTCCGTATTTTACGGTCGAAGTTGAGAGTTTGTTGAATAGTTTCTTGGCACATTCAGTTTTAGCCTTTTCCACTCCACGAAGTTCCATGCCGTCGAGAGAACCTTTAGTTTCAGCGACGAAGAAAATATGTCGCACTACGCCCTCGTTGAAAACAATCGCCCAGTCGGGTGCATAGTCGCCAACAGGAGTAGGAATTTTCAACTTTCGAGGCAACTTCGCATAGATATGTACTTCGGTCGCGCTTTCAAGAGCCTTGGCAAAATCACGCTCACCGTCGCTATCGTAAGCAACATACGGAGTAATATGTTTTTGTGCTTCCACAACCTTGTTGATATTCAATTTGCGTTCTGGCACAAAAATATTACTATCATATTGCGATTTAGTACGGTTATAGGTAATATGATCTACAATCATAGTAGCCTTTTGCTCACGAATGATTTTAACCATATTGCGAATAAATTCTTCAGGATTATTCTTGAATAGCAACGCTTTCATACCCATACCTTGAAGAATTTTCACAACCGACCTACGAGTGAGTTTTGCACCGCGAGCCACATCTCCAACGAGGTCGTATGCGACAGTCGAAGTACAAACATCTGTAAGTTCACGAGTAGTAGATTTTGTATTACCAAAAGTCACAGCGTCTTGCTGGTCGCCAACAACCTTTACATATTGCAATTTTGTAACTGTTAAATCAGTTAGTGTCTTGTTAATTACTTTTTCAATAAGTTCTTCGCTATCATAATGTACTGTATATACATACTTATGATTGATTTCGTTCCAAATCTTTTGGAAACGGTCGTCTTTGAAGTTTTCATTAAGTTCGTTGCCGTCGGTAGTATTTGGAGCTTCTTCCACCATATCATCAAGCACTTTCGGGTCGAAGATAGATTGGATAAGAGTGTTTACACTATCAGCGATAGGTGCTAATTTAGCACTCATAGGTGCGAGTGTTTTAGCGGCATTATCGCTATGATACTTCTCAGTAAGGAAACCTTTATCGTCGATATATTCGTTATCTTCAAGATATACGATAATACGACTTGCTTCTGTCGGAGTGATTTCGTGCAATGCTCCGTCGATGTCTTTGACTTTTTTGCCTGAGAAGTATTCAGGCGTAGCCATAATTGCACGTTCACGCAATGCTTCACGAGTTTCACGCTGCAATGCAGTAGTAAAATCGGCATAACTCTCGTTAGCTATAACGGTAAGCACATTGATGTTGTGAACATCATCGCCGAGTGTTTCCTTATCTTGGCGAATACCCTCATTATTGACGCATATACGAAGACCACGACCTACCTCTTGGCGTTTTGCTGTGGTAGAATTAGAGTGGCGAAGCGTACAAATTTGGAACACATTTGGATTATCCCAACCCTCACGTAAAGCAGAGTGCGAGAAGATGAAGCGAGTCGGTTCATCAAAACTCAAAAGTCGTTCCTTATTTTTCAGGATAAGGTCGTATGCCGAAATATCTTCAGACAGTCCCGACTTTTTATTTATTTTCTCGCCATTGCTTATGCGACCTTTCTTGTCGATAGAAAAATATCCTTTGTGCGTTTCGTGTGGAGCAAAACGACGAAGATACATATCGTATGGGGTATCGAAAATTGTAATGTAGTCGTTAATAATACGGCTATATTCTTCCTCAAATATTTGTTGGAACTTACCCTTAATTTCGTTACCATCTTCGTCATATCGACGATAATTTGCCACTTCGTCAATAAAGAATAGCGACAAGCATTTTATGCCACGATTGAAAAGTTCCTTTTCTTTCTCAAAGTGAGCAATGATAGTTTCACGAATTTGCACTCGTTGCATCGCGTCCTCGTTGCTATCGCCAATTACTTGACCACAATAAACGGTTATTCCGTTTAAGAAAGTAACATATCCTTTGCCATGAGGATTTATTTCCGAGATAGTAAAGCCGTCATATTCAGCAAGACCTGATTCGGCTTGCAAGTCATCTGTAACTCCGAATTTCTTAACCTCACGACGAATAGCTCCCGAAGCATTTTTACATTCAAGTTCAATGCGAGCCATTGGAGGGTGTTTAGGCGATAGTATGATGCTATCTACATAAAGATATCCACTTGTACCACGCAAATTCTTCACTTCAAAACCACGCACTTGAATACGCTTAACAAGTTTTTCCTTGAAAGCATCGTATGCGTCAAGTGCATAGATTGTATCATGTTTGGTCTTGTGAGTTGCAGAGTAGTTAAGGACAAACAACGGATTGAAACGCTTGATACCGGCTTGGGTTGCGTCGCCCTCCATTTTCTGTGGTTCGTCCATTATGATAATAGGGCGGTTGGCTGCAATCACATCAATCGGTTTGCGACTTTGGAACTCATCACGTACCGAATAGATAATACGGCTCTCTTTGCTTTTGCCACCCTCTTTCATAGAGGCTGCAAAGGCTTGAGTATTTATTATCATCACCGATATATCGCTGTTTTGTGAATAGGTGTCGAGTGCGTTAAGGTTTGAGCTGTTATAGATAAACCAACGAGCCTTTTTATTATAATGCTCCATAAAGTGGTCTTCGAGCATTGAGAAACTCTTTGCCACACCCTCACGAATAGCAATACTTGGCACTACGATGATGAACTTGTTCCAACCATATTGCTTGTTCAGTTCAAACATAGTCTTTATATAGACGTATGTCTTACCTGTACCTGTTTCCATTTCTATATCAAGATTTATCGCACCCACGCCCTTTGCAAGCGACTTGCTTGGAGCGATAAGATTACGACCTTGAATAGAGCGTATATTTTCAAGAATTTGAGCCGAAGTAAGTTCTACATCTGCATTTCTATAAGCGTCATCATCGCCCTCAAATTTCATTTGACCTACTCGTTTACCGAGGTCAAGACGATACTTTGACGGAGCGTGCGAAGGCTGACCTGAGAACACCTCGACAGTGTTTTCAACTGCATCAGTTTGATACTGTTGAATCTTAAATTTGAATTTCATTTTAACTATTTACTTGCTTTTACTATTTCTCTTTAACAATAGTACCTTTCCCATTGCAATTATCACAATCCTTTTGATATTTTCCTGTGCCATTGCATTCCGAGCAATAAGTCTGTTGATTCCCAGACCCGTTGCAAGATAAGCATTCTTCCTCCCATGAATCTGAATAAGCCTCTTGTCCATACTTTCCACTCCCCCAACATGTAGGACAATCGGATAAACCATTATCGCAAGCATGGCAATCCCCACTTCCTCTACACATAGTGCATTGTGCATATCCAGAACCTTTACAATTATTGCATTTTATCCAAGTATTTTTATCATTTATGTCAAATATGATAACTCCATAACCATGGCAAACAGAACATTGATAAGAGCCTCGCCCATTGCAATAATTACATCTATTATTCCCATTACAAGTATTACACCGTGCTATGCCTGTTCCGTAGCACGATGAACAATCTTTTGGACGAGTTCCTGAAACAAAATGCTTTTTATGTCCCATGCCACCACAGTCATAGCACGAAATATATACATTGCCATATCCATTGCATTCCGAGCAATATGTAATTACATATCCATTTCCATTACAGTCATTGCATATCTCTTCAATTTCCTCTTTATGATTATGCACTTGGTTATTAGACGAATTATTACCACAAGAAATATTAGCAAACAGCAATAAAATTGAAACTATATATATAATGTATTTCATAGTTAGATGATTTTGCAGACTGTGTCGGGTGAATAATGACGGAAGATTTGCTCGAAGTTGTCTATCACATTGTCGTTTGCTGCCGAAGCATCACGCATAACGAAATAGACAGGTTGTAACTTGGCTATTTCTGTGATAGTCGTTTCATTTACATCGCGGTCGAAGCAAGCCACAAGGTAGTTATCATCTACCAAGTGGATATTCTTTCCGGCTATTTGCTTACTCTCAATCTTAGCAGAAAGTTCAATGCCGAGGTCAAGCATAACTTGGAAGAGCAAATCCTCATTGGTACGGTCTGCCTTTACATTTTCATTGAAGAGCGATTGCAGCTCAAACTCTTGTGGAGTGTAATATACATCTTCCATATTTGAGGAATCGAGTTTTAATACTCGGAAACCAGTGTCGAGATTTTGTGCCGATAATCCTGCCTCTTCCTTGACTTTAGATAAATCGCTTCCACTCGGCATAGAATCAAGTTTACTTGTTCTCTGCTCTCGTTCACTCGCGATTTTCTTTCCGACTCGGCGGATGCGTTCTTTTCCTATCTCGCAGATATTCTTATACCCTGCCTTGTAAGCTTCGCTCTTCTCATCAGTCTTTTCTGGTAGCTGCACCATAATAAACTTACGATTACCGCCATCTTCAGCATTGAGTTTCATCACTGCGTGAGCGGTGGTAGCGGAGCCAGAGAAGAAATCGAGGATGAGAGCCTGTTTATCTTGTATTATATCAGCTAAATAGTACACTAGTTTCTCTGGTTTTGGTGCTGAAAAATATGCGGCATCAAACATCGCAGTAAAGTCTGTCTTTCCTGTTCGGGTACGACCGAATCTATCCTCCATCAATAAACTGCGAGCTATATTGCTTTCTTTCTTATAATTCTTGGTATAGACATATCCATTTTTGAATACAAGTTCATCATATCTTGCAGCTACAGTCTCTTTGCTCCATCTCCAACGAGCAACCTTCACATTCGGATTCTTATGTTCCACAACATACTCTTTCCCGTCAGGTCCAATTATAGGGAAATCCAAACTCTCGATATAGCCAAGGCTTTGTTTGTCAAGTCTATCTAACGAGTATTCGCCTTTTTCATCAGATAGGTTGTATGAAGTGGTTATCGTAGCATTGCGGTCCAAGAATTGTTTAACATTAGCAGAGTGCCTTGCGTAGCAAAGGATGTATTCGTGGTCTATCGCAATATATTTACTATCATTTGCGCCACCGCTTTTACTCTTCCATATAAGATTTACAATGAAATTTTGTTCACCAAATACCTCATCACACACCTTCTTCAAGTTCTCCACCTCATTGTCATCAATAGAGATAAAGATAACTCCATCATCAGAAAGCAGGTCTCTTGCCACTTTCAAACGAGGATAAATCATATTCAGCCAATCGGTATGGAAACGGCCATTGCTTTCGGTGTTTCGTTGCATTGGGTCAATTGTTTGATTACCTTCCTCATCAAATAAACCACTTGTTTCCTCAAATTCGCCTTTACCTTGTGCGAAGTCATCATTATACACGAAGTCATTGCCAGTGTTGTAAGGCGGGTCGATGTAAATCATCTTCACCTTTCCAAGATAGGTTTCACGCAATACTTTGAGTACATCGAGGTTGTCGCCCTCGATGTAAAGGTTTTGCGTATTGTCAAAATCCACACTCTCCTCGCGACAAGGGCGAAGTGTCATTGTCGTAGACGTATTTGCCAAGCGAACGGCTGCACGCTTATCGGGCCAGGTGAACTGATAGCGTTCTTCTCCCTCAGCAATGATTTCGTTGGATAACTCTGCTTGCAACTTCTCAAAGTCAATACCTAACTCGGTCTTACCGTCTTTGCCCAAATGTTCTGTTACGCAATTAGGAAACAGTTGTGCTATTTTTTGAATATTAGAGCCGATAACATCAAAGCTCTGCATTTTTAGTTTATCCATTGTTTATATTGTTTTCGTTTATTATTTTACATGCTAAAAAGTCTTCCAATGAAAGGTCAATAAGTGCTGTGTAATTCTCTAAATATCGTATTAATTTATCGTTACTTCTTTGAACCTTTTTGGGTATATTATCGTGATATAATTT
The DNA here is from genome assembly GCA_045637505.1 of Muribaculaceae bacterium. Classification (GTDB taxonomy): domain Bacteria; phylum Bacteroidota; class Bacteroidia; order Bacteroidales; family Muribaculaceae; genus RGIG4079. Next base: position 6,796 of record JAZTZO010000025.1, read on the forward strand.
TTTGAAATTATCAATTGCAGTCAACCATGACGCTTTTTGAATAATCAAGCTATTGATATATTTATTTAATAAATCAACCAATTGAGGCCTTAATTCGTTGTCGATATGATTCGCTAAGGTTGCAAGATACCAACATGCTTTATGTAAAAGAGCATAATCAGATTCAATATGTTTTCTTACATCAATTGCAAATATATCAATTTGCAGGACTAATCTATCAGGCTGGGGGCAACAATATTGAGAGTTAAGTTTATTTTTAAAGGATTCGAAATTATCTACTAAATCTTTAATAGAACTTGAATATTCTTCAACACAAGCTATTGAAAGATCAAAAGAGACTTGTTCTTCTTCAACTTTATACTCTTCATGTTTGACATAAGTTTTGATGATGTCATTCAACTCGTCAAAGCAATTTTCATTAAGTACTTTTGTCGCATCAATCTCTATTTTCTTAAACTTTTTTGCTTGTTTAATTATCGACAAACGAACCTGTTCCCAATAAATATTTTTTGTTTCTGTATCATACAAAAGAATTAAAACAGGTCTATCGGATTGTAACCAGTATGAATAATGCCAAGGGTCTATGGAAAAAGTAATTTTCCCATTCTTTTTAACTTTAACATAAGATTCTCCTGATTTAATTTGTAAAGCAATATGTTGATTTGTTCGAACATTATCTATCTTTTGTTCAACATCTGCATCAATTCCGAAATCACAAACGTGTCGCTCTCTAAATGTCCACCCATTTTCCTCAAAAAAGGCACATATACGACTAACACCTATTCGCTCAATATTTGCTGTATCACAATTATTATTCATAGCTATATTAGGCTTTTTAATTTCTTAATCTGTTCAAAGTATTCTCGCTTACGGCGTGGTTGCTTTTCGTTTGCCATTTTGCGCTCAAGCGTGGCAATATGAGCAAGCAACTTTGCCCGTTGGTCGTTGGCTGTAATCTGTTCGGCAAGTGTGTTTCCACTTTCAACCTCAATGTGTCCGATGCTTTTTACAATATTCTCCCAAACGGTATCGAGATTCAATCCCGATAATGAAAGTATGGCATCTTCGGTGGGCTGCCAGGCTGATGAAATTAGTTTGGTGTGGTATATAGCGAATTGTGTCTGCTCCTCAAATTGCAGGGCAAACACCATTTTTTGTGAAATAAGTTTAGTGAGTAAAGCGATATTTTTACTGTCATACTCCTTGCGTTTCATCTGCACGGCAAGCACATAGAACTCCTTAATCTCCGTACCCTCACTCAAAGCCGGAACGGTTGCCGCAGAAACGACTACCACGATATCTATGCGTGCAATATCAGCATCGAAACTCTCACGCTGCGAGGGTTTCAAGTCAAACTTCGCAAAGATTGCTTTCTTTGGAAGCTGCTTCTTGCGTTCTGTGGATATGGGAAGACCGTACATAGTTATTTTATTACCAAGAAACAAATCAATTCAAAATCGTCAAGCCCTTTGATTTCTTCTGTGAAGAGCGAGCCAGTCGCACCACTAAGGAAAGAATCGATGTCGCTTTCTTCTTTTGTAGTGATGATAGAAGCAATAGCTTCGCCAAGCAGGTCGGAATAATGTCGCATATTCTTTCCGTCGCGAGTTATGCAATTGAACTCCTTGCAGAGTTCTTTATCGTGCGATGATTTTCCTTTACAAAGGAAACGCAAACGATCAAGCAGTTCCTTTGGCGAAAGGTGATTAACCGCCACTTCGCTTTCATCGGAGATATAGACCATATAGAATGGGTGAAGTCGGTTCTTTCGGTCGATGTTCACATTATTGTTTCGGTTCTTCAGCACATAGACTACTCCCGGAGGGCAGTCAGGCGAAGCTGGAACAACAGCATGCAAACCGAAAGGAGTATGCTCGATATTTGGGTTATCCTGCATATACGCGAGCAGGTCAAGACGAAATTCATTCAATCCCAAATCCATAATCGAGATACCTGTGTTCATTTCCTCAATATCCACCACTTCCTCTTGCAAGCGTTTGAGTTGCGAGCGACGATATTCAAGGTCGCCTTTCTCTTCGGGAGATATAGGGTTGTCATCGCCTGTCGATGTCATAACCGACACTTTCATTCGAGCCTCGACACGCCCTTTGAGGTCGATATATTCGTCGAGGTCCATATCCGGCCAATAGTTTACGAGCTGGATAACCTCGTTGCTTGAGCCGATACGGTCGATACGCCCGAAGCGTTGGATAATACGCACCGGATTCCAATGAATATCGTAGTTGATAAGGAAGTCGCAGTCTTGCAAGTTTTGTCCCTCACTGATACAATCGGTAGCGATAAGCACATCAATCTCTTCGCTCACATTAGGCAATAAAGCATCTTTCTCTTTTGATACTGGAGAGAAGAGAGTGAGCAGAGTATTGAAGTCGAGTTTTTGACGATTGCGAAGTCGCACCGTACTTTTCGCATCGGAACTACCTGTAATAAGAGCCGTGTGGAGATTGCATTTCTCCTTAATGCGGTCTGCAAGGTTTTCATAAAGATATTCGGCTGTGTCGGAGAACGCTGTGAATATGATCACCTTTTTGTTATCGCCGTTTATAGGATTTGCAAACTTATGACGCAAGTCGTCAATAAGTTGCAAAAGTTTGCTGTCATGTTCGGGAGTTATATCAGTAAGCATGTGCAACAACAAACGGAGAGTTTCGATATCCTTGTCAAGATATTTCTTCCAAGCGATATAGTCCATATCTTCGAGGGCAATTTGTGTTTTCTTGCCACCGATGAAAATGTCTTCTTGCTCGTCAAGATCAAGCCCCTCGAAGTCGTGTTCATCAACATATATATTGCCACCATTACGGTTCATAGAGTCGATTTTAGCGACAGTAGCCGAAATGAAGCCGAGAATGCGATTAAGCGACAAACGGAAAGAGTTAACCGAACTTTCAAGTCGTTTGAGTAGATTGATACTCATCAATTTGCGAATACCACGCTCACGACCTTTCATTGTAAGGTTGGAGTAATCTTCTTCGCTTGTGATATTTACATACTTTTCAAGTCGGCTTGGCAGAATGAAGTCCGACGGAGTATAGATAGCGAGATTAAGTTCACAAAGTTGAACATAAATATCGTTATAGTTGATAGCCGTATTCAAGTCTGTTAGATGTGGGCGACGAGAGATAGGCGTTAAGCGTGTTGGGAACTTACCGATGTCGGCAGTGTCGTAATATTGCTCGATATGCTTACGGCTTCGTGCAATAGTTACGCTATCAAGCACCTCGAAGAAGTCGAAACTGAGGCGTTCAAGCAATCGCTTGGTCGTACGTTCTTCGGGTCGAAGTTTTGACCATGTATTGTATTCACGCTGAGCTTGACGAAAGATGTCGTCGATACTGCTTTTGGTGTTAAGCAATTCGTCTATCCTGTCGCTTTCGCCCTCGTATGCAAGAGCAATTTGATTTTTAAGGTCATTGAAACGGTTGTTTACAGGAGTGGCTGAGAGCATAAGCACTTTGGTTTTTACTCCTTTGCGAATGACCTTATTCATCAACTGCAAGTAGCGATTTTCACGAGGATTTTCATCGTTTTCGTCGGTGCTGACCTTACCACCATTACGAAAGTTGTGGCTTTCATCGATAACCACAAGGTCGTAATTGCTCCAATTTATGTGCGAAAGGTCAAGCCCATTTGAGAAACCACTGGTTCGTGAAAGGTCGGTATGGAAGAACACATCATAACGCAAGCGGTCGCCGGCGATAGGATTGTTCAGATAATTGCTCTTGTAGGTAATCCAGTTATCATTGAGTTTCTTGGGGCAAAGCACAAGAACTGTTTTATTACGGTTTTCGTAATATTTGATAACTGAAAGGGCTGTAAAAGTCTTACCCAAGCCGACGCTATCGGCAAGAATACAGCCGTTGTATTTTTCCAACTTGTTGATGATAGCAAGGCAAGCGTCCTTTTGGAAATTGTATAGTTTGTTCCAAATGATGCTATTCTTGAAGCCTGTTGCCTCATTAGGGAGAACATCTTCCGAAATATCTTCAAGAAACTCGTTGAAGATGTTGTATAGCGTAACGAAATAAAGGAAATCGGGAGCGTTTTCCTTGTATGCGTTAGTGATATTGTCAAGCACTTCTTCGGTAACGACTTGCATTCGTGCGTTGTCGTTCCATAATTGTTCAAAGAGATTGAGAAAATGTTGTGATAGTGGGGCTTCGGTCTTTTGCACAATGCTATAAGCATTATTGCCACGTTCACAACCTAAATCAACGGTAGTAAAGCCGTTAATAGGCATATAGTTGGTGTCATCAACATTGATGAAGCCCATCATATTTTCGTTGGTACAGTTGGATTTGAAACAAACCTTTTGTTTAATCCATTCGGCACACTCTTTAGCAATAGCCCTTTGCGAGAGTTCGTTACGGAGTTTTACTTCAAATTCCGAACCGTAAAGATTTCGTTCACGATTGAGGCGAGGAATGTAAAACTCACGCTTTTGTTTGCTCGCTTTTTCGGTAACGAATGTAGGAGAAGTGAAAATAAAACGCAACTCTTCGATGTCTTTCAGTTGCTCTTTCAATTCTTGAAAAGCATAAATTGAAAAACACGAAGCAGCAATAGATATTTTACTGCCTGATTTAATCTCGGCAATAAGGTCATCTTTCAGCGTTTTATTCAGATTATCGATTAACTCCATATTCTCAGCGGCGAGCATGCATATCCCACATTGGCTCCCTTGATGTGGAGTTAAACAAAAAAAGCGTGAGAGCCGTGCTTGTTACTCGTCCCACGGTTCGAGGCCTTCGCATTGCCCACCAATGTAGAACGAGCAACGCAGAAGCCTCACGCATAAATATGAATATATAACACTTGGCGACACTCATTGTGTCACAAAGTGAAAGATATACATATCCACAAGGCATCTACCGTTGCTTCATTCTTGACATTGGTAATAGAAGTTGCGAAGTTCCGAACCGTCAAGAAAGAGCGTAAGTAAACGCTTTCTATAATATGTCTGCACCCACCCACATAACCCATATCGGGCTTCTGCAAGCGATATGCAACCACAAAGTTAATAAATTAAACGACAAAATGATAATGAAGTGTTGTTAAACATAATTAATAATATAGAGGTGGCATATCGACAAAACAACACCCCCACCCTTGTGGCAAGGATGGGGGTGTTTATGATGTTATGTTTTATTCAATTAATATTCACTCCAGGCGGCGATGTTGATGTCGTCAACTGGTTTGTTGATAAACGCGCGGATATATGCTGCTGCGAGGCGTGCGTTGGTCAACAATGGAATGTTGTGGTCGATTGCTGAGCGACGAATGCGATAACCGTTGGTCAACTCACGCTTGCTGTGGTTCTTTGGTATGTTGATTACCAAGTCGATGCCGTGGTTAGCGATGAGGTCGAGGATGTTTTCGCCTTCTTCATCGGGCCAACCTACTGTGACTGCTTTCACACCGTTTGATTCGAGGAACTTAGCAGTACCTTCAGTTGCATAAAGTTTGTAACCGGCTTCGTCGAGCATTTGACAGCAGTCGAGCATATCAACTTTACCACGCACATCTCCCGATGACACGAGTACACCTTTGCTCTTGTCGGGCACATGGTGACCTACCGAGATCATTGCGTTCAACAACGCTTCATCAAAGTCAGCACCCAAGCAACCTACCTCACCTGTTGAAGCCATATCTACACCAAGCACTGGGTCGGCCTTGTGGAGACGCGCAAATGAGAATTGCGATGCTTTGATACCGATGTAGTCGATGTCGAATGTTGATGTATCGGCTTTTTCTACAGGCTCATTGAGCATGATGCGAGTAGCTGTGTCGATGAAGTTGCGTTTGAGGATTTTTGAAACGAATGGGAAACTACGAGATGCACGCAAGTTACATTCGATTACTTTCACATCATTGTTTTTAGCAAGATATTGGATGTTGAAAGGACCCGAGATGTTGAGTTCTTTCGCAATAGTCTTACTGATGCGTTTGATGCGACGAGCAGTTTCCATATATATCTTTTGAGCAGGGAACACGAGTGTTGCGTCTCCCGAGTGAACACCCGCAAACTCAACATGCTCAGAAATTGCGTATTCGATGACTTCGCCGTTGCGTGCAACTGCGTCAAATTCGATTTCTTTAGCGTTTTGCAAGAACTCTGAAACCACTACAGGGAATTCTTTTGACACCTTTGCAGCTGCACCGAGGAATTCATACATTGATTCGTGGTCGTAGCACACATTCATTGCTGCACCCGAAAGCACATAACTTGGACGAATCAATACTGGGAAGCCTACTTCGGCTACGAATTTGTCGATATCGTCAAAGCTTGTCAACTCTTTCCATCGTGGTTGGTCAATGCCGAGGCTATCGAGCATAGCCGAGAATTTGTGACGATTTTCGGCACGGTCGATGCAGATTGGCGATGTACCGAGCACTGGCACATGGCGACGATAGAGTTTCATCGCAAGGTTGTTAGGAATTTGACCACCTACCGATACGATAACGCCGCGTGGAGTTTCGAGATCGATAACATCGAGCACTCGTTCGAAGCTCAATTCGTCGAAGTAGAGACGGTCACACATGTCGTAGTCAGTCGATACTGTTTCGGGGTTATAGTTAATCATGATTGATTTATAACCGAGTTTGCGACAAGTGTTTACAGCGTTAACCGAACACCAGTCAAACTCTACCGAGCTACCGATGCGATAAGCACCCGAGCCGAGCACTACGATATTTTTGCCTGAGTTGTAATCGTAAGGAATTTGGTGAGCATCGGCACCATATGTTACATATAAGTAATTGGTCAATTCGGGATATTCCGAAGCGACGGTGTTAATGCGGCACACTTTAGGTGTCACATTGTTGGCTTTACGATGTTCGCGCACACGCAACATATCGGCTTCGTAGGTAGAAGTTGGGTTTTCTACATAACGAGCAATTTGGAAGTCGCTAAATCCAAGGCGTTTAGCTTCGGCAAGTACTTCGGCAGGAAGATCTTCAATTTTGTTGTATTCACCAAGTACTTTAGTGTAATCAACGATATTTTTGAGGCGTGACAAGAACCATGGGTCGATTTTTGTCAACTCTTCGATGCGTTCTACTGTGTAGCCTTGTTCGAGAGCTTGAGCGATTGCAAACACGCGAAGGTCGGTGGGGTGTGAAAGTGCGTGATCGAGGTCGTCAAATTTCACATCGCGGTTACCAACGAAACCGTGCATGCCTTGACCTATCATGCGAAGACCTTTTTGAATGATTTCTTCAAATGATTTACCTATTGACATGATTTCGCCTACCGACTTCATTGATGAGCCGATTTCGCGGTCAACATTTGCAAATTTGGTCAAGTCCCAACGAGGGATTTTCACAATCATATAATCTACCGACGGAGCTACATAAGCCGAGTTGGGTGTACCCATTTCGCCGATTTGGTCGAGTGTATAACCAAGAGCGAGTTTAGCTGCAACGAATGCCAATGGATAACCCGATGCTTTTGATGCCAATGCCGAGCTACGGCTCAAACGAGCGTTGATTTCGATGATACGATAGTCGTTTGTTTCGGCGTTGAAAGCATATTGGATGTTACATTCGCCTACGATACCAATGTGGCGCACCACTTTGATGGCGATTTCTTGCAACATGCTGATTTGCTCTTGTGTCAACGACACGATAGGTGCCACTACGATTGATTCGCCTGTGTGAATGCCAAGTGGGTCGAAGTTTTCCATAGGCACTACGGTGAAGCAGTGGTCGTTTTTATCGCGAATTACTTCAAACTCGATTTCTTTCCAGCCTTTCAATGACTCTTCAACAAGAATTTGTTTAGAGTGTGCGAGGGCGCTTTCGCAAAGGGTGTGGAACTCTTCATCGTTGGTACAGATACCTGAACCGAGGCCACCGAGAGCGTAAGCCGAGCGCACCATCACTGGGAATCCGATGCGGTGAGCTACCTCAACAGCATCTTCCATTGATTCTACTGCTTGCGAAACAGGAGTTTTAGCTTCGATTTCGTCGAGTTTCTTCACGAAGAGGTCGCGGTCTTCAGTAATCATAATAGCCTCAACCGATGTGCCGAGCACTTTCACTCCGTGGCGTTCGAGTGTGCCATTGAGATAAAGTTCGGTACCGCAGTTCAACGCTGTTTGACCACCAAATGCTAAGAGAATACCGTCGGGTTTTTCCTTTTTAATCACCTCTTCAACGAAGTAAGGGGTAATTGGGAGGAAATAAACTTGATCGGCCACACCTTCCGATGTTTGAATCGTAGCAATGTTGGGGTTGATGAGAACGGTAGCGATGCCTTCTTCACGAAGAGCTTTTAATGCTTGAGAACCAGAGTAGTCGAATTCGCCGGCTTGGCCAATTTTCAATGCGCCAGAGCCGAGTAGTAATACTTTTTTAATTCCGTCGATCATATTTTTGCAAAATTTCTTGCAAAGTTAATAAATCTCAAGCGAAAATCACGCAGATATGTGCAGTTTTTTGCACTACCCTAGCGTTGTTTTTAATTTTTCTTTTGACTTCTCTCGCTGAAACCGCAATTTTTTTGGGGACATAAGAACAGAAGGACATAAGGCTAACGCGGTGAAAATCAATAAAAATAAAATTTTGTCATTCTGAAAACTTGTGTCATTATGTTCTTTTTTGGACAGGATGAGCTGAATGGAGCATAATTAGATTTATCGCTTTAAGGTTTGAGACATAGGAACATAAGTACAGATTTTTATGGACAAAAACAAAACCACTCGACTTTAATGGCCGAGTGGTTAAATATGAGGGTTAAATATGTTTACCGAAATGGGGTGCGGCCGATAGAACAGCCAAAGCCAAGACTCAACGGCACATCATCGTATGTCTATCGTAAAAGATAGTTATTTCAATAATTTGGTCATCTTGTCAATGCAACGCTTCTTTTGTTCAAGGTTTGGGTGAACATATAAATTTAGGGTTGTGCTTATATTAGCGTGTCCTAAAATTACGCTCACCGTTTTATAGTCGCATTGGCTTTCAATGCAGCGAGTGGCAAAACTATGTCGCAAACCATGAAATTTCAAGAGAGGAATTTTGAGGTTTTGTAAAACCGATTTATAATAATTGCGATATGTTCTTGGTTCGGTAGGCTTGCTTTCGTTAGTAAGCACAAAGAAGGTGTCATTAACAACTTTCTTCAACGGCTTTATCACTTTTATGAGTTCCTTTGAAAGTGGTATTTCTCTAATTGAATTTTGCGTTTTAGGTGTTGAAATGATTAGTTCTGTTCGTCGTTCTCCATTTTCAATAATGTAAATGCGTTCAATGGTTCGTTTTACATTGATTATGCCTTGTGCTATATCAATATCTTCCCATTTCAAAGCACAAACTTCGCCGATACGCATTCCTGTATGTAGGCAAAGTAAAATTCCGAGATTGCGAAATGTGAAATTTTCGGCAACAAAGTTTACTAATTTACGGTGATTAGCAATGCTCAACACCTCAATACCTGTCCGTTCTTGTGTGATTGGATATTTTATATCCCATTCACGATGTTCCATTGCTCCAATTTTTACTCCAAAACGATAGACCATTTTCAACACAATCATAAAATCTTTTACTGTTTTTTGACTTAGTCCTGCATTCAGTTTGTCAAAAACAAACTCTTGCACATCATTTTCTTCTATAACTTTTGTCTTATCTCCAAAAGCTGGTAAAAGATGATTTTCAAGGATAATTGCATAGGCTGAAATGGTTGAAAGTTTTACATACTTCCTTTTTTCCTCTTTCCAAAGAGAGGAAATTTCTCTAAATGATTCTATTTCCGTCATATTATAAATGTTTATAGTACATTTATAATTTACGGATTGGGAGTCCTTAATTTTTCGAGTAAGCGAGGACAAAATGAAATTCATTCCGATTTTGCCGAGCGTGAGAAAATTCAAGGTTTGAAAAACCTTAATGTACCCAATTTGAGATTTGGTGAGTATTCTGATGAATGGAATTTGACAGAATTGCAAAAAGTAGCAACTATTTCTAAAGGTTCGGGTATATCAAAAGACCAACTTTCAGAAAATGGCACTTATTGTATTTTGTATGGTGAATTATATACGAAATATAATTCGGAAATTATTTCAGAGGTTTATAGTAAAACAGAATTAGATGCAGCTAATTTGGTTAAAAGTAAAGAAAACGATGTAATAATTCCATGCTCAGGTGAAACTGCTATTGATATTTCTACAGCTCGATGTGTACCATTTAATGGCATTTTATTAGGTGGAGACCTAAATATAATTAGGCTTAAAAATCAGAATGGAGGTTTTTTCGCCTATCAATTAAATGGCAAAAGGAAAGTTGACATTGCAAAGGTTGCTCAAGGAGTCTCGGTTGTGCATTTATATGGAGGACATCTTAAACAAGTAAAGATAGCATATCCTACATATTCTGAGCAAAAGAAAATTGCGGACTTCTTGTCTTTACTTGATTCTCGTATTGCAACCCAAAACAAGATAATTGAGGATTTGAAAAAACTAAAGGTCGCAATTCGAGATAACCAATTAAATATAATTCGTAAACAATATGGATTAAATTCGCAAATATCTGAATTGCTTGATTATGAACAGCCTTCAAAATATATAGTTTCTAACACAGAATACTTGAATGATAACAATCTCATACCTGTATTAACTGCCAACAAAGCATTCATACTTGGATATACAGACGAGACATTTGGTATATATGATAAAGGTCAATGTATTATCCTTGATGACTTTACTCTTGATTGCAAATTGGTTAGTTTTGCTTTTAAGGTTAAATCATCTGCAATCAAAATACTTACATCTAAAAATGGGATATCATTAAGATACATATACGAATACATAAATTACATTGGATTAGAGACAGCCGAGCATAAACGACATTATATTTCAGAAATAGAACCAATGCTTATTGCATATCCTGACGACAATGATATCGTTAATTCATTCTGTATTTTAATGGAGATATACGATAAAAAAATAGAGATTGAAAATAAATATCTCCAATCTCTATTATCTCAGAAAGCCTATCTACTCAGTAATATGTTTATATAAACATTTGCTGAAGTAGGTATTGCTTTTGTTTTTCCAACGCATTTAGGTAATGTTCTTCAATTCCAATCTTTGTTTCAAATGCTAATATCTTTTCTGATATTTCTTTTTGCAAAGGTATTTCGGGAATAGAGATTGGAATATTTGTTAATCCCTCAAATGATAGACACAAACGAACACTTCCCTCTAATCTTTTATACATTTCGTGCTTAAAATATTGTGTAAGAAAGAACATTTCTAAATATTCAGGCAATACATTTTTCTTCGCATGAAAGCAAATGTACATTGGGCTTACAATCCCCGATTCATATTGTTTTAGTCGTGCTATTGAACCGACATTTATACGAGCTGGATTATAAGCAAAATCATTAGTTCGAACAATCTTATAGTTTGTTACATCTTCACTTGCAACTGTTCTATCTTCAAATTGTTCTGATTGTTCAACGAATCCCAATTTGTTACTAACAGAAAGAACATTAGTCTCTTTGTTTGATTTATTACGATTTGAAATTTGGGTAATTATATCGCCAATTTTATAGTTATAATGCTCCCCACAAAAAGCATTTTCTATAATTGCGACCGAATGGGATAATAAATCCTTAATTAAAGGGATTGTGGTAGAACATTATAATAAAACCCACAAGACCAAGGTTAAAATTAAAGATTTAGGCAAATCATATTCGGTTATGAATATGTCAAAAGAGGACTTATCAGAAACTGGGAACGAGTGTATAATCTATGGTGAATTATTTACTACTTATGGTTGTGTTGCCACTGATATAGTTAGCAGAACAGAAAAATCGATACAATCATCAA
>JAZTZO010000026.1:0-9325 GCA_045637505.1 Muribaculaceae bacterium
TATAATTAAAATAAGAGTGTAATACGGAGCTAGCTCCGTATTACAGTTCAACTATTCAAAATTAGATATATTTTGCGAAAAGAAATAATTTTTCCATAATTTTTTTCCTTGTGCTGCGTCAGAATGAACCTGCTCAGGAGTGAAGTTTCCAATGCTCAAATGTATGCGGTAATTGTTATAAATATCAATAACATTCGCTACCTGGGATTTAATATTCTGTATAGTCAAATTCCTATATTTAAGGAACTCATTTTTGATAATTCCATTAATCCTTTCGGCAACAGCATTATCTTTAGGGTCAGAGTTTTCAGTCATACTCGGCAAAATATCATGTTTTTTTAAGAGAGCTATATACTTATATGACGCATATTGGCAGCCTCTGTCTGAATGATGTATTAAAAACTTATCATCTTTTCGTTGCTTCAGAGCCATTCTTAATGCGGCAATTGCATTGTCCGTACCCAGATTGTCAGACAAACACCAGCCGACGATTTTGCGGGAATATAGATCGGTTATCAAAAATAGATAATAATCAGTATCCAAATATTGGATATAAGTTATGTCACTAACCCATACCTCATTCGGTCGCATAGGCACAACATCTTTGATCGCATTTTTATATACTCTCATATTATGATTAGAGTATGTTGTCCGTTTCTTGTATCTACGTTTTCGTATCAACATTCCTTCATCTCGTAAAATATTAAACAATTCATCTCGCCCTACCTTTAGACGAAATTCTGTTGCCAAGTATTCCTTTAGTTTACGAACACCGCATGCCGGCATTTTCTTTCGAACTTGTTTTACTGCCGATAATATGGTATAAACCTCTATTGATTTACAATCAGCGCGTTTGATACGCTTATAATACGCCTGCTTTGTATAGCCAAACAGACCACACAATTCCTCTATTTTTATTGTTGGATAATTGTCATGGAGGCGTTCTACTGTTTGGCTCCAGATTTTTTTCTTGGATCAAGCCCTGTCTGTTCTTGTATGATGTCAAGCATAATATCTTGAGCTTCTATTTTAAGTTTCAGACGTGCTATCTCTTTTTCCAATTCTGCAATACGATGTGCTTCTATCGTTTTGGGAGTCGGTGGTTGTTGTTTTTTCATTTGCGATAAATTTGATGTGCCTGCAAATTTAGCAATCCATTTTGATAAAGTGCAATGTCCTTTTAAATAATATTTTCTACTGATTGCTTCTTTACTTTTGCCAGACGAATAATATTCATTGACTATTGCAATTTTTTCTTCGTCCGTGTAACGGTTTACTGTTTTATTCATAATCCTAAATTTTGTTTAATTTCCAGTAAACCTATATTAGGACTAGACATTATCGCCAGATAAAAACATCATTAGTGGGGGGGCCAAATAGCATCCCCCCACTTTACTTTTGCCTTTTATAATCGACTACTCAACACGATCAAACGTCAATAATAAAGACGATGTGTTATCATATAAGACTAATGTTGTACCCGTCAATTCTCGTATTGTGAAGTTCTCAACATCGCCCCAATCTGTTGTCGTAAAAATGAGTTCATCCCCAATGATTGTCCATGAAAAAGTTCCATCAACATGAGTTTCATCTAATTCAATTATATATCCTGTGCCATCTGCATCAAACACCCATATTTCATCTTCGTAATCATATGTCCTCCAACTCCCAACTATGGATTTAGAAACCATTTCACATTTTATAAACAGATTTCCCCATTTAACATATGTCCAAATTGAACTTTTTTTAGACCCATTCTTAAAGTCATACTGGATGGCCGTCATGCCATCCTTCTTTTCATTTTTGTACTCAATTGGCTCGGATATTTCAAGCCTCTTCTTCCCTTCGTAATGAGCAAATCCTATATTCTGCTTCCACAATAAATTGCGCTCTACTTCCGTATATGCAGAAATAGTTTTATTATTAATATCAACTTCTCCTTTTTTAAATGCAGGTAACACATACAGATCCGTGCTCTTAATAGGAAATTCAAATGGGACCTCCGCCTTTGAATCAAGTTTTTTGAATAATTTAGCACTAGCACCTAGAACAACATCGAATTTAGTATTACGACTCAATTTTGCATCCTTTAATTGACTATAAAATACACTTTCATCATCCTGAAGTCTAGACGGATCAACAGAAACCACACCAGAAAGACTCGCCCCAACAGTTGCTTTTGAATAGATTTTTAAGTTTTTATTACCATACAATCGAAATTCTAAAGCTAATCCAATCCCAACTCCAACAGCTCCATTTACACATATCTCGGGGAACGGATTTATATCACTAAATTGATTGTTTACAGACCGTGAAAAAGACCAAAGGCCATGATTATACTCTGCTCTATTTACACAGCTACTAGAACCGTCTAAATCAAATTTAACATCAATATCCCCATTACATTCAGGTTTCCAATACGGTTGCAGAATAGGCACTAAAATAATCGGGCCGGCAACAATCCTCCCCAAAGAGATTCCTTTACCTAAATATATGGTTGTATCTACACCTGTTTTAAATTTAGCTTCTAACCATGCATTATAATCGCTGTCAAAACTAGTTTGAATGTACGCATTGTTTAGATTATCCTGTTCATTAATTTTAAAATCATAGTCAACTCGAATACGATTTTTCATATCCAGATTACCCGATACACTTCCTGATGAAGATTCATATTCTAATGTATATTTATAATCAAATACCGCACGAGAATTAATCACAGCCTCATCCGGTTCCAAATAACAAGCGCCTCTTGCATCTAAATAGTCAAAAACTTCATCCAATGCGACCGGCTCCGTAATTATTGATATTTTATCTTCGCACTTCACATCAAATACTCTTCCAAGAAAACCATTTGGACAATTAGCATTCTCACCTGAGATTAGAATAATCTCTCCTTTTTGGGGCAAATCATTGACAGATATTCTACTACTAAAAACCAATTTATTTCCAACTACATTTTCGATCTGCGAGATTTGGGCATCACCTAATTCTACCACACCATCAGCTAACCTATACTCGCTGTAAGTTGGCGGTAATGGCGGCTCCGGATCAAAGTGTGGCACATCATCGCTACAGCTAGATGTTATGATTAGAGCTAAGATAGCTATCATTTTAATTGCACATTTCATTGATTTTTCCATCTTCCTTTCAAACATAAAAACTATTAATCAGAATTATTTATCTCCTTAAACTCTTCAATCACAGCGATTGAAAAAAATCCTTTTCACATCGTTGCAAAAATTCTCAAAATCGGATTCGTATAATCTTCTAAATGTAATATTCGGCATAAAAAGTTATTTTTAGCAAAGTTACAAAAAAACTTCCATATCGTTGATACGGAAAATGCAGACATCACGCACTTGTCGTATTTGGCGACTTGTTAGTAGTTTCATTCTACGCACACCCTTGTAGAAATCATATCTCAAGAGTATGCAGTTATTCCAGTGCTGTATTTGGCCGTCTTTCGTCCAATCGCCACAAACTAATCAATTATTGAATTGCCTATACAAGTCATGAGTATCCTTTTTTAAGTCCGACAATTATGATATTATGATATTATAATATACAAAAAAGCCCCGCAGAAATTTCTGCGGGGCTTTTTATCAATATGTTATTTCAAATTATTATTCAGCAGGGTCGAGGATTACTACGCGGTAGTTGCCTTGTTTGTTGAAATCTTTCATGAATTTTTCAACATCAGCTACTGTGATTGATTTGATTGTTTCAACTGAGCCATTGAATGTATCAACTCCATTGAGTTGTGCTCCTACAAGACCGCTCAACCAGCTACCGTTCTTTTCTTTTGCTTCGATAGCACTCTTTATCATGAATTCTTTTACTTTATTGAATTCTTCTTCGTTGATATTAGATTCCATATCAACAAATTCATTTTTAATCATGCCAAGAACTTTTTCTTTCAATTCAGGTTTCATTGGGAAACTTGTTTGAATAATAACTGGCTCGTTTGAAATACGGCTCATTGCTCCACGTGCTCCGATTGAGTAAACTGCTCCCTCTTTTTCACGAATAGTAGAGATGAAACGTGCGCTGAGGATTTGACCAGCGATAGAAGCCAATGCTTGGTTCTTGTCGGTATATTCCATATCGGCAAATGAGATGATAGCGGCAGTTGTTTGAGGAGTTTCCATCTTGTAGGTAAACTCATCGGTTTTAGTACCTCTACCAATATTGAGCGACTTATTGATTTCAACTTTTTTAGTCACTTTTTTAGCATCACCTGGGAGTGAAGCGATATATTGCTCAACAAGAGGTTTCAATGCTTCTACGTCAACATTTCCCACGAATACGAATGTATAATCAGCCGCATTTTCAGTCATTTGTTTTGCAATGCCAAGCATTTTTTCACGATTAGCGTTCTTAATAATATCAACCGAAAGCATTTGGTTGCGAGGGTTTGAATACAACGCCTTTGTTAAGTTTTTATTAAATTGGAATTCAGGAGCTGCTTCTTGATTTTGTAGCACACCTGCATACATATTTTGCATTGCAACATACTCATCTTCAGTGATATTGAAGGCAGTAAACATCATATATGTCAATTCCATCAACGAATTCAAATCTTTAGGAGTTGTGTTACCAGTAATTTGACGAGTATAATCAGAGTACGACAAGCGAAGTGAAACTTGTTTACCAGCAAGATATTTTTGAAGGTCAGTATTAGTATAGTTACCAAGACCATATTGGTTGAATGCGATTGAAGCAACAATCAACTCGTTTGCGAGTTCGTCGCCAATCACACTTGTACCACCTTTTGCTACAGCAGTCATCAAGATTTCATCTTCTTTGAATTTTGTAGGTTTGATGATGACTTTAGCACCATTAGAAAGAGTCCATTCGGTAGTTCCCCAAGTTGCATTTTGAGATTCTTTCACCACTTTACCAGCAGCAGGGAGATTAGTGATAAGAGGTTCACTCTTTACATTATCAACATATGCTTCGATAGTTTCGGCATCAACCGCTGCAATTACTTGCGCAAGTTCGGCTTTGGTAGGCAATGCCACACCCTCTTTTTCGGGGAATAAAGCAAGAAGCACGCGGTTATCGGGAGTGATATATTGAGTAAAAATTTGGTTGATACCTTCAACAGGAATTTGATTAACAACCATATTCATTGTTTGATATTCCCATTCGATGCCAGGGATAGGCTCGTTTTCAGTAAAGTGAGCGGCATATTCACGAGCATAAGCACCCGATTCACGGCTTGCGCGGTTTTTGTAAGCCTTTTCAAGACGAGAGATATATTCGGCGCGTGCGCGAGCATATTCTGTTGCAGTGAAACCACCACGTTGAGCACGAAGCACTTCGCGATAAAGAGCTTCTACTACAGGTTTGATATCAGTATCTTTTGCCACTGCACTCACGCTAAACGCATCTTTTGTGCTTGCTATAAAGAATTCGCCATCGCTTACACCTGCAGCTGCAAAAGGAGCATCAGGTTTGCTTGATATGTCTTCAAGACGAGTGTTGAGCATGCTTGTAATCATGTGGCTCACATAATCCATCAACATGTAAGAAACATCGCCCTTCATTTCTTTAGGCATTGCATCACGCTTAAACATCAATTGCACTTGTGTGCTTGATTGTTCTTTATCTTGACCGATAGCGTAGATTGTGCCTGGAGTGTCTTCAACAGGATAATAGATGCGTTCTTTAGCATCGGCTGGCATTTCGATGTGAGAGAACATCTCTTTAATTTTAGCCTCAATGCGATCAACATCGATATCACCTACTACGATAATACCTTGTTGGTCGGGACGATACCATGTGTGGTAGTAGTCGCGAAGGGCTTTATAGGGGAAGTTATCGATAACATCGATTGTACCGATAGGAAGACGCTCGCCATAACGATTGCCTGGATACATTACAGGGAGAAGTTTTTCAAGAATACGCATTTGTCCCACCATTGAACGACGCCATTCTTGATGAATTACGCCACGTTCTTTATCGATTTCTTCATCTTCGAGAAGCAAGTCACAAGCCCAGTCGTGAAGAATCAAAAGACAAGAGTCTTGCACTGCAACATCGGCAGTAGGCACATTTGAAATGTTATAAACTGTTTCGTCGATAGAGGTGTAAGCATTGAGGTTTTGACCAAATTTCACACCTTTAGTTTCCAACCAGCTTACCACTTGGTTGCCAGGGAAATTTTTTGTTCCGTTAAAACACATGTGTTCAAGGAAGTGAGCAAGACCGCGTTGGTTGTCTTCTTCAAGAATTGAACCCACTTTTTGAGCAATAAAGAACTCGGCTTGGCCTTTTGGATATTCGTTGTGACGAATGTAATAGGTCAACCCATTGGGAAGTTTACCTATACGCACTGTTGTATCAACAGGAATAGGCATTTGTTGAGCTATTGCCATAGCAGGGAACATGAGCACACCTACCAATAGCATCAACATTGATTTTGCTAATTTTTTCATCTTTACTTATATTTAATTAATGTATTAATTAACGTTTGAAATTACAAAACTACATAAAATATGTAATAGATATGCACCTATTACAATATTTTACATTCTTTTAGACTCATTTTTATGTAAAAAGTTACACTTCGGCCGTTATTTTTCAACTTTTTTCACATTTCTACGAGTGAAAATTATCGACAAAGCAACCATTAATCCCAACAACCACGGATAATATAGGTATTGAAATGGTTGAGCAGGAGCAATACCTGCCAATTGTGTTGCCAACAACGTTTGTGCGCCATAAGGGATTAAACATTGTGTTATACATGAGCATGTATCGAGCAAACTTGCCGTTTTGCGAGGTGAGATACCAAATCGTGAGGCTATCTGTTTTGACAACGAACCTACAGTAATAATGGCGACTGTGTTATTAGCAGTGCACATATTCACTATCGAAACAAGGAGTGCTATGCACAATTGTCCACCACGAGAGCCCGAGATGCGTCCCGACAGCAACTGTAATAGGTAGTTAATACCTCCAGCAGCCTTAATTACGCCCAACATTCCGGCAGCCAACAATGTGATAATAATGAGATTGCCCATTGAGTCGATTCCTTGCCCCATGAAACCAAAGAGGTCGAGAATAGCATAGTCGTTAATTATAGCAATAACCAATGCCGACATCAAGCCAAGTGCCAACACTACTGTCACATTCACCCCTATCACAGCTGTGATGATTATGACAAGATATGGCAAAATGAGCATGGGGTTAATATCATGAGCAACTGCAACCATTTCTACACGAGTGCCCATGAGCAAGTATATTATCAATGTAGCAATTGCTGCTGGGAGCGCAATAAATAGGTTGGCCTTAAATTTCTCATTCATTTGACATCCTTGAGTGCGAGTAGCAGCTATCGTGGTGTCGGATATAAACGAAAGATTATCGCCAAAAAAGGCTCCGCCAAGCACTACTGCCACAAAGAAAGGCACATCTCCCCCACTGGTTTCAGCAAGTTGAACTGCCAACGGAGTCAATGCCACGACAGTCCCCACCGAGGTTCCTATAGATATCGAGATAAAACATGCTGCAATAAATATTCCCGACACAACAAATTGGGGCGGTAAGTATTTCAATGTGAGATTAACTGTTGCTTCAACTGCACCTATTTCCTTTGCAAGTGTAGCAAAAGCACCGGCAAGAACAAATATCCACACCATATATAGCACATTTGAACTGCCTGCTTCTTTAGAGAATATTTCAATGCGTTGCGCCAGCGACTTGCCACGAAATATCATTATAGCCCACATTGAGGCGATTACAAGTGCTACCGCAATAGGCATCTTATAAAAATCACCTATCACAAGCGACACCACGAGGTAAAATGCCAAAAACACCACAATCGGCGAGATAGCCAATAACCCTCGACGATGCGATATGCGATTATGCAATGGCGAAATATTAGAATTATTCATTAAATTACAATGCAAAAAATTATGAGCACAAAGGTAGTGCATTTCACACAAATAGCAAAGGAAACAAAACACTTTCCCGTGCGAATCTCTTGCATAATCAAATAATTATTTGTAACTTTGCGACCGATTTCGCAATCTCTGGCGAGTTATGTGAACCGTGAATATTGCGAGTAATGTTAACATTTTAAATATCAACAAAATGGATTTAATTAAAATCGCCAACGAAGCATTTGCTACTGGCAAACAACACCCAGAGTTCGGTCCTGGTGACACTATCACAATCGCTTACCGCATCAAAGAAGGTAACAAGGAGCGTATCCAACAATATCGTGGTGTAGTTATCAAAATTTCAGGCGAAGGCGAAAAGAAACGCTTCACAGTTCGCAAAATGAGCGACAACATCGGTGTAGAACGCATCTTCCCTATCGAATCACCATTTATTGACTCAATCACAGTTAATAAATACGGTAAAGTTCGTCGTTCTAAACTTTATTACCTCCGTGGTCTAACAGGTAAAAAAGCACGCATCAAAGAGCGTCGCGTTTCAAAGTAAGAAAACTTTCTTGCAACGAATAAAAAAGACTTGCTTTCTCGAGGAGCAAGTCTTTTTTGTATTATTAAGATTGACATTAACATTTCTCGGTGATAAACATTCGTGATTTCTTTGCCAACAACCTCGGTCGCGAGTTCCAAGGGATAATCTCGGACGCTTTTGATAGGTATTAAAAAAATGATTCAAAAATTTGGCGCGAGTAAACTTTTTAGTTAACTTTGCCGTTGTGAAAATGAATATATGGCTAAACGAGAAATAAAATTCTACAAGCATTATTTTAACGAGTTCTATGCGGCTCAGACCGATAAGGTTAGAAAAAAGATTGCACAAACATTGGTTTGGCTGCAAACTTTAGATAGATTGCCTGTTACCATACTTAAGAGTATCGAGGGTAAAAAAGGACTTTTTGAAATTAGAGTTGAATTTGGTGGCGATATATTCCGTGTATTCTGCTGCTTCGATGAAGGTTCTTTAGTTATCCTTTTCAATGGATTTCAAAAGAAAACTCAAAAAACTCCTTCGAGTGAAATCGATAAGGCAGAAAGATTAATGAAAGAATATTTTGAATCTAAAGACGCAAAATAAAGAGTATTATGGAAGAAGCAAAAAAAGAAGCCCTTATGAATTGCAACAGTCTTGATGAACTTCTTAATATTGAGTTTGGTGAAGTTGGTACTCCTTCTCGTGAAGTGTTTGACAAGGAGACTGAGGCATTCTGTCTTGCTCAAACTCTTAAAGAAGAACGCAAGCGTGCAGGTCTTACACAGCAAGAACTTGCTGAAAAGATTGGAACTAAAAAAACTTACATTTCCCGACTTGAAAATGGCAAAGCTGATATTCAATTAAGCACTCTTTTCCGTATTTTTGA
>JAZTZO010000027.1:0-7570 GCA_045637505.1 Muribaculaceae bacterium
CGCTCAAAGATGCCAGTGGAAAAATTTGAACAATTGGCTCATCGTTGTGGTTATGCTATCAAAAATCGCTCTCTATGGTTTATCAACCCCCATTATCGCCAAAAATTTGGGTTACGCCCTCGCCGTGTGTGGAAATGGGCATCGCATATCGCATATTTTAGAAATTTTTACACAACTTCGGCTATTTATATTTTGAATATTGAAAATTAATGCTTTACTTTGCAATAATCCTTATTAATAATTATTTAATCTTAACCATCTAAAACCGTACCGTTATGAAAAAATCTCTACTTCTTAGTTTAATTATGCTGATGGTATCGGCAATGCCAATAGTGGCACAAAGCGATGATTATCTCCCTCTTGTTAATGAAGGCGTGACATGGAAAGGCGATATGAAAATCCGTCACAACAACACGTCCGAAAATCAAGAATCGTATGCCTACACTATTGAGTTAAAAGGTGATACTGTTATCAACGATTTGACCTACAAGAAATGTTATTATCATTTCTATAATTTAAAAATTTATGACAATTCTACATTGCGTGGTTTTTTGCGTGAAGATTTAGTTAAGAGACAAGTGTTTTTCCTTGCCAACAAGGATTATTATCCCAAAAATAAGTTTAATGATTACGAGAACCCTTCATTTAAGTTAAATGAAGATATATTGCTCTATGATTTTGCCGACATTAAAAATCCCGAACAATATTGGTTGGCAAAAGCTGGCAACGAATGTGGAAATATCCTCTCTGCCGGTCGGCCAATCGAGCTCAACGATGGTGTAAGTCGCCCTTATCACACTTTAATTGACGGAATGATTATTGAAGGAGTGGGGTTTTATGGAGAAGAAGGTCATGATTTGATAAATGTGTTTAGTATCACCAATGATGATATGCCTTTGCAATCATATCCTGTGATATATGCTATGAGTGATGCAAATGGCAATGAAATATATAATGAGCTCTATGAATCGAATTATATTCCTCTCGCTATTGAGGGCAACAAATGGATGTGTGGCAAAGTTGATGTAACAACACAAGGCACTACTCACACTCCATATTGTTATGTCATCAAAGGGGATAAAGAGGTCAATGGCAAAACATATAAATGTTGCTACAAACTCATTGGTGACGATGATGTTATTGATGAGTCAAAGTTGTATGCATTGCTTCGCGATGATAATCAAGAACATAAAACATACGTTTTATATCCCGACGCAACCGAAGAAACAATTTTATATGACTTTTATAATCCTCACAACACCGAAATGTTGAAAAATTTTGGACATACTGGTACTCCAACCGATGAAGCGAAGATTGAAGAATACCCTTCAGGAACCCTATATGACTATCGCCTTAAATTATCGGCCAAAGAATATAATTTATATTACATTGAAGGTATTGGATTTGACGGCACCCAAAGATGCGATTTATTTAATGCCCCAACTCCAATTCTTCCCAGCGAAGAATATTCATATATTCAATTCTACAAGCTAATGGATGCGAAAGGTAATGTAGTTTACACTTCACCTGCTACCAATCCCACAATTGACAACTCTAATTACGTGCCATTGGTAAAAGAAGGTGTGAGATGGGAATGTGATTATCACATCAACCCTTGGCATAGTGAGCCATGCGACATACCTTATACAATAGAAATCAAAGGCGACACAATTATCGATAATATTACATACAAATGTTGTGTTTACACATTTGAAGGTGGTGTTTGCGAATGGAGTGGATATGTTGTGCCGGCCGGCACCCTCACTCTCGCTTTTATTCGCGAAGATGTTGAAAATCGCAAAGTTTATGCTCGAAGTAGCGACACTCAACAGCATGCTGTATATAGTCAATTTATCAATTTCAAGGAATCAACTGGAGAGTTCTTGCTCTATGACTTTGCCTACATAGACAACCCCAATCAAATATGGCAAAAATCATATTACCCTCAAGGTCCACACACTATCACCGCCGAAAAAATAACTATCGATGGTGTAGAGAGGAATTGTTATGCCATTGGTCAAAACGGAATATATGGGCATATTGTAGAGGGTATTGGCTATGATGGTAAGGGTTATGAACAAAACTCAGGCGATTTAATGTGTCAGTTCCCTATATTTGCTGCCGGAACCGACAATCTTCCTGTATTCAAAGCCCATAAAAATGCATCAAAACAAACAATCTATCAATCGGGCGACGCCGCAAATGTGTTCAATAGCGTTGAAAACATCATAACCGACCTCAATGCACCTATCCAATATTACAACCTCCAAGGAGTGAAAGTCGATAAACCTCAAGGAGGTGTATTCATCAAAGTACAAGGCGATAAAGCAACTAAAATGTATATCAAATAACAATTTTTAGAAATTAACTCACACCACAATGGGCATTGTCAAAAAGGCAATGCCCATTGTATTTTTTGTCTTTTTTCAAGAACATAATGACACAAATTTCCAGAATGACAAAATTTTATTTTTTATTGATTTTCACCGCGTTAGCTTTATGTTCATTCTGTCCTTCTGTCTAAATAAAGACGCCCGCAGGAATAAAGAAAAAACCTGTCCTTATGTTCTTCTGTCCCCAAAAAAATCTGCGAGTTTCAGCGGTTTCCGCGTGAGAACAACTTGCTCATTCAGTCAAAAAATACACATGAAGTTAGTCGCAAAAAAAGCGAGCAACCCATGTGGATTGCTCGCTCTATGGAGATTAATTGAGGAAAAATCTTAATTGAATTGGAATCTCTCAAATAGGAGAAAATCTCTCTCCTTTTTCATCTTTCCTTTTTCCTTTTACTTGATGTAAACTTTAGTTGCTTTGTTGCCTTGTACTTTGATGAATACACCACCTTGAGGTTTATCGACTTTCACGCCTTGGAGGTTGTAATAAACATTAGAGCCGTTGTTGTCGATAGTGATACCTTCTACACCAGTAAATTCCATAATTTGCATTGTGCAGTTTACGATGTCAACTTGGATGTCGCATTTACCTTCGGCGCATTTCCAAGATTGAGAACCACCACCCCAGTTATTAGTCATAGAGTAGATAACTCCAGCTTCAACCAATTGGTCTTTTTCGGTAGCACCATAGCGAGTGCCAGCGTTTACAGCATCCCAACTGTCGCCAAGGGTTGTCACAAATGTAAAGTAACCAAATCCATTGTCGGCATTGTCGATGTTGATTTCACCTTCATAAACACCATCGGCCTTGTGGGCAAAGGCAACACCTTCGCTTGTTGACCAATTCAATCCGTTAATATTACCTAATGCATAGATAACTTCGGGGTAAACAGGTTTTGGTTCGGGAGTTTCGGTAGAGGCAGTCAATGTAGAAAGGTCGCTTGCTACAGTGATAGTCCACACACCAGCCCATGGAAGGACGATGTTGCCACCATCTTTGTTGACAGAGAGGTTCACCATGCCACCATTTGTGATAGCAGCATCGGGAGTGAGGTTGCCTGCATTGAATTCGTCCCAACTACCTTTTGTTGATGAAATCTTGAATTCGGTAGTGGCTTCGGTAACTGTAGTAGTGTAGTTAGTGCCATCAAAATCAAATTCAGTAGCATTAGCAGGATCCCAATTGCCACCTACATTAGCACCAGTGATGTAGAGAGGAGCTTGAACACCTTCGATTACCATTGAAGCAGCCGCATTGGTTGTAGTGGTGCGAGCATCGGTTTTGATTGCATAAGCCAAAAGACCTTTTTGTTGTGATGCAATCACGAGGTTGCCAGCGTAGTCAAATTCCATTTGGTCAACTACTTTAGTTCCGTCGAGAGGAATTGCATATTTGTGAGTGAATGTAGGTGTTGCACCATTCCATGTCACGCTATAAATTTGAACGCTAACGCCCGAACGACCTGAACCTTGATAAGAGTCGGCAATAGCAAATGTCTTATAGTCGGCCGAGATAGCCATACCACCATTGTCAGAACCATTGAGTGTTGCATTGATAGCATCCGATTTGAATTTGAGATTCAAGTCGTGGTCAAATACTGCGAATGCAGGGTTTTGAGTGAGGTTGTTTCCTGCGAAACGATTTTGTGATACGATAACAGCTTTGTCGGTAACGAGAATATCGCCATCACCGTTATCCAAAACGCCTGCAACAGTGTAGTTCTTAGCAGGGCTACCTGAAGTCCATGATATACCTGTGCCAATGTCGAAGCGTTGGAGGTTGTTTTCGTGAGAAGAGAATACCTTGCGGCTTGAGCCTTCACCATAGAATGCAAGAGCTCGTTCATAGAACGCGTTGGTAATGTTTCGAGGCGATGCGTTTGTAGCAGGGTCATATTCCCACATACCACTGTTCATATTAGCGTAGTTAGCAATATAAACTTTACCATTTTCTACTTCAAGACGGTTAGAACGCACAAATTTGTTGGTACTTGTAGAAGCGTCGGTGTCTTTACCAAACATTCCGGTAACTACCTTTCCACCATTTTTGCTATAGTCGGGGTTATATCTTTGCATACCTTGTCCCATAGCTGTGATAGTGTAGATATTACCAAAGTTAGCACTTGCAGGGTCGTTGTCGATAGCAACACCAATGCGAGCATCGTTAGAACCGTTGTTGTAAATGATAGAGTTGTCGCTGAAGTATTGTTCGATAGAAGGACTTGCAGGGTTGTCGAGAGCTACTGCCCAAGTGTATTTCACACCTGTGTTGAGTGTAGTAGCATCGATTTCAACAGTGTTGTCGCCTGCTTTAACGCCTTCAACTTTCACTTTTACAGCGTCGCCTTGAGTAGGAGTGAGAACTATGTTGGCCGATTCTACTGCACCAGTTGACTTGAATGTCAAAGTGTATTTGTTTCCATTTTGCGACATCTTGAGGCCATAAGCATAGTGACCACGCACGGCTGGCATTGCTTGACCTTGGATTGTAGTTGTGGCTTTAGTTACTGTTTGACGAGCAGGGTTCTTGATAGCATAAACAAGAAGACCTTTTTGTTGTGATGCGATATAGAGGTTATCGGCATAGTCAAATTCCATTTGGTCAACTTGGTAAGTTCCATCTAATAGAATTGATTGTTTGTGAACAAATGTAGGTGTGCTTCCACTCCATGTTACATCATAAACTTGAACAGTAACTCCCGAACGTCCCGAACCTTGGTAAGAGTCGGCAATAGCAAATGTCTTTTTATTAGCAGTGATTGCCATACCACCATTGTCAGAACCATTGAGAGTTGCATTAATAGCGTCGGATTTATACACGAGATTCAAGTTATGGTCAAATACTGCAAATGCAGGGTTTTGTGCAAGGTTGTTACCCGCAAAACGATTTTGTGAAACGATAACAGCATTGTCGGTAACAAGAATATCGCCATCACCATTATCCATAACGCCAGCTGCAGTGTAGCTTTTGGCAGGGCTGCCCGATGTCCATGATGTGCCAGTGCCAATATCAAAGCGTTGGAGGTTGTTTTCGTGAGAAGAGAACACTTTGCGGCTTGAACCTTCGCCATAGAAAGCAATAGCACGTTCATAGAACGCGTTGGTGATGCTTCGAGGTGATGCGTTTGTCGCAGGGTCATATTCCCACATACCGCTATTCATATTAGCATAGTTAGCAATATAAACTTTACCATTCTCTACCTCTATACGGTTAGAACGCACAAACTTGTTTGTACTTGTAGAAGCATCGGTGTCTTTACCAAACATTCCAGTAGCAACCTTTCCACCGTTTTTGCTAAAGTCGGGGTTGTACTTTTGCATACCTTGTCCCATAGCAGTGAGGGTGTAGGCAGTACCGAAGTAAGCACTTGCAGGGTCGTTATCAATAGCAACACCAATACGAGCGTTTTTAGTGCCATTGTTGTAAATGATAGAGTTATCAGAATAAAGGAGTTCTGAACCTGTGCTAACGGGGTTATCGATAGCTACCGACCAAGAGAATTGAGCGTTTTCACCAAGTGTTTTAGAGTCAACAGTTACAGTGTTTTCACCTTTTTTGATAGTACCAGTTTTGATTGATTGTTTAGCACCGGTAGAGTTGTTGGTGAAGATGATTGTACCATTTGCAACATCACCTGTTGATTTGAATTTCAAAGTGTAGTTGCTACCACTATTTGTTGATGATAATCCATAAGCATAGTGTCCACGAGCAGCAATTTTCTCTGTTTCAAATAGAGGTGTTGGGAATACTGTTTCGTTGGCAGTAACAGTTACAGCTTGAGAGAATTCACGATAATCGGGGTGTGAATATGTCAAAGTGTAAGTACCTGCAGGAACTTTGTTAAACACGAATACACCATTATACTCGTCGTCGGTTTTGTAGGTTTGCACCACTTGGCCACTGCTGTTTTTGAGTGTTACAGTAGCAAAGTTGATGGGTTTGTATTTGTCGAGAGTAGAGTTGTTGGGGGTGTAATAAGTGTGAGAGAAAGTTTGTTCGCCATCACGAAGCACACCATAGATTGTGCCGTAGCTATCTTTTTTACCAAAGCCGAAGTAGTCGTTTACACCTTTAGCATATGCTTCACCTTCCCAACGGCAAGCATCCCAGTTCATCGCTTTGTGGCGAGCTGCTTGGTAGGTGTGGAAATAACCTTCAACCAAGAATCCTGGCACACCTTGACGCAACACGCCATAGTAGCCCGAATAAGATTTGCCATTAGAGTGTGTAGTTGTGTAAGAACTACCCATAAATGTCACGTCACCACGAATGTTGGTAGAGTTGGTGTAGTGAGTCCACATCATGTGTTTGTTCTTAATCCAATGAGGCCAAGATGCTTTTGCCATTGCAACACTTCCAGCGTTACCTTCGGCAGCGTCAGTACCTCGGTAGAGGTAAATAGGGTAGTTTGTTGTGCTACCTTCGGTTGCAGCGTTAGAGTGAATTGCGATAAACATGTCGAAGTTGTTGAGTTCGGCTTCGGCAGCAATTTCACTCAAGTTACGGCTATAAGCGTTATAAGTAGTTCCATCGTGAGGGTATGGACCATTCTTAACACGGCTCATTACCACGTTTTGGCTCAAATCAAGAGCAGCACCTAGGCGTGCAGGATTTGAGTTGTTTTGGTTTTTAGAGCGGTCAAAAGGCATACCATATTCGATGAGTTTTTCCAACATACCGAACCCTTTTTCGAGGTTGGTATTTGACTCATAGAAACCGGCAGTGTCGGTATATGTAGGACCGCCGTGAGTAACAGTACCCATGTGACGGTCTTCACCACCCCATGAACCGTGTCCGGGGTTGATGTAGATGCGCACATCTTTGGGTAGAGCTGCCGATGCACCTAAAGCGAGCATCGCAGTCACAGCTGTTAGTAATATCTTTTTCATGTCGCTTCTTATTTGAGGTTAATGATAAACAACTCACCAGCAGGAGTAGAGTAAGCGATGCGACCACCATTAGTTGATGGGAACATAGCCATTGACTCGTCGGCAGTGAGTTCTTGGTGAGTTTTACCATCGATAGATGCAGCAACAAGTTTAGAAGAAGTTACTACTTGACCATCGTCGATGTCGTGCATACCCACAACAGTGAGGTCGTTCAACCATTTTGCAGCACGAATGTTACCTACGAAAACAGGGTTAGAACCGTCGATGTCGGCAACATAGCAACCACC
>JAZTZO010000028.1:0-75933 GCA_045637505.1 Muribaculaceae bacterium
TGGAAAAATTATTTCTTTTCGCAAAATATATCTAATTTTGAATAGTTGAACTGTAATACGGAGCTAGCTCCGTATTACACTCTTATTTTAATTATATATTTATTAACAATTTAAAAGTAAACCTTTTTCAGGACGATACAATCTTTGTAGGAAAATGCAAAATAAATCTCTCAAAAAACATGAGTACACACTTTGAGCAACCTGAAATTGAGGCATTAAAATACTATATTTATTGTTTAGTTGATCCTCGAGATAAATGCATATTTTATGTAGGGAAAGGGAATGGGAATAGAGTTTTTGACCATGCAAAAGATGCTCTATCTTATAATGACAAAACTTTAAAATTAGACAAAATAAGAGAAATTTTGTCGCTTGGATTAAATGTAGAATATTATATCATTCGGCACGGGATTGAATCAGAACGTGAAGCATATAATTTAGAATCTACAATCATAGATTTATTTACATATTCAAGATTTAACACCTCTACACTTTTAACCAATATCGTAGCCGGCCATCATCAATGGGATGAAGGCATAAAAACACCAAACGAAATTATTCAATTATATCGATGCGAAAAACTTGTATTAAAACCCGGGCATACTTTATTAATCGTAAGTTTAAATAAAACATATAATCAGAATAAAGCCAATGGCGTATATATTAGACCAGATTTATATGAATCTACCCGAAAATATTGGCGGGTAGATAAAAAAATTGCAGATAAAGTAGATTATGTATTAGGTGTATATAAAGGTGTCGTTCGATTAGTAATTAAACCCACCTCAAAATGGGAGTTAGTAACACATGATGAACATGGAATGCAATTCAAAACTTCTAGATATCAAATAGAAGGGATTACAAACGACATTTGTGGGAATGATTTATATCTACATAAATGTGTTATTGATTATCCATTCCCTCCCGGTGGAGCAATAAGATACATCAAATAGTTTAACTTATCTTAATTAACATATTTCTTTACCATGAGTTTAAATAAACATACCTCTCCAATAGCAATCCCAACTGAACTTCCCAGTATTATGAGCGAGTTTAATTATCCCATTACAACCCTTGAGATTTCAGTCACTTGTTGCGATGAAGAATTCGCAAAAGAGCAAGCAAAGAGAATCGCTAGAGAGATTGATGATAGGCTTAAATATGCAATTAAAATGGGATGGAGTTATTCTAATTCAAAATATCAAAATCTCAAACTAAATGGCAAACAGTTATCTTTTGGATTTTATAATTCGATAACAGATCTAATTTATATTTCCAGTTCTCCTATCTTTGAGCCCCTAACATATTACAATCAATACGAATCTCCAATAGTTGAATCAGTTACATTCCAATTTTCATTAGACAACAATAACAACGCTATAGAAATATATCATTCTTACTTTCAAGAATGTTTAGATTCGCATAAAATAGATACACTTTCTATTAATGCACAATCATTTCTTCTATCATCAAATGGGCCTAATCCTTTCAACAATTTAGTTAGTGCTTGTTGCGGTGCTCATCTAGAATGGGGTAAATCTAATAATGTTGATTAGGATAATATTGTGTAAAACATTTCACTTGGAACTGTATAAATAAAAATCTTTAAGCGCATCTAATGACTATATTATTTTCTTTTGATTATTAAATCAAAAGAAAGCACTAATTATATTGCAATATTTTTATAGTTCAGTCTTTGATTTTGGGGAGAAATTGTGTATTTTTACACTGTAATAATGCCGTGAAGACATGAAGAATGTTTTTGTTTCGATATATCGTTTTTATGCCGATGGGTTTAAGAATATGACCTGGGGGCGGCAGTTGTGGTGGCTTATTTTGCTCAAAGTCATCATATTATTTGCCGTGTTGCGATTGTTTTTCTTTGAGCCTGTGCTATCGGGAAAGAGCGAAAACGAGAAAATCGAGCATGTGGGCAATGAATTGACAAAGTAATAACTTATATAACTAACCTTAAATTGTAAAAACTATGGTTGATACAGCATTAGTCGATTGGTCGAGACTGCAATTTGCGCTGACGGCCGGTTACCATTGGATTTTCGTTCCCCTCACACTGGGGCTTGCCATCATTATGGCTTCGATGGAAACTATCTATGTAGTAAAAGGCGATGAGTTTTGGAAAAAAGCAGCCAAATTTTGGATGAAACTCTTTGCCATCAATTTTGCCGTGGGAATCGCCACAGGCATCATTTTGGAATTTGAGTTTGGCACCAACTGGAGCAATTATTCGTGGTTTGTGGGCGACATTTTTGGCGCACCGCTTGCCATTGAGGGTATTTTTGCATTTTTCATGGAAGCCACATTCTTTGCTGTGATGTTCTTTGGGTGGAACAAGGTGAGCCGACGCGTGCACCTCACAGCCACATGGCTCACAGGCATTGGCGCTGCTCTATCGGCATTGTGGATTCTTGTGGCCAACTCTTG
Source organism: Muribaculaceae bacterium (assembly GCA_045637505.1). Lineage (GTDB taxonomy): Bacteria > Bacteroidota > Bacteroidia > Bacteroidales > Muribaculaceae > RGIG4079. Next base: position 2,443 of record JAZTZO010000028.1, read on the forward strand.
GATGCAACACCCTGTGGGGATGGAGTTCAACCCCGACACCGTACGCCACGAGATGGTCGATTTTTGGGCTTTGGTTCTCAATCCCGTTGCTATATCTAAATTCTTCCACTCGGTGTTTAGTGGCTGGATGACAGGCGCTATTTTTGTGATAGGCATCAGCAGTTGGTATCTGCTCAAGAAACGCGAAACACGCTTTGCGCTTGCAAGCATTCGTGTGGCTGCCGTGGTGGGTATCATTGGCACTATTGCCGTGATGGGTAGTGGTGACAGTTCGGGCATTCATGTTGCCGAATACCAACCCATGAAACTTGCTGCAGCCGAGGGGCTTGAAGATGGTGGCGAAGGCGCTCCGTTCTCAATAGTGCCAGGCGTAGAAATTCCTAATATGCTTTCAATACTCGCCACTCACGATGTCAACGGATATGTGCCAGGCATCAATAATATTCTTGATGGCTACATCACCCCCGAGGGCGACACTATACCTTCGGCCGAAGAAAAGATTGCTCGAGGCAAAACAGCAATAAACGCTTTCCGCGAATATCGCACACTAAAAGCCACCGACTCGGTTGCTGCCCTTGAGGCTCGCATGGTGCTTGAAGAGAATATGGACTACTTTGGCTATGGATATATCGATTCGCGCGACGAACTTGTGCCACCTGTGACGCTCGTTTATTGGGCATTCCGTGTGATGGTGGGCTTGGGTAGTTTCTTGCTGTTGCTCATGTTTGTGGTATTGTGGGCCGAGCGCCGCAAACGCATTGCCAACATGAAATGGTTGCTATGGGTAGCATTGCTATCGATTCCCTTGGTATATTTTGCAGGTCAAGCCGGCTGGATTGTGGCCGAGGTAGGTCGCCAACCATGGACTATCGAGGGATTGCTCCCGGTTAAAGCCGCCGTGTCGAGCGTGAGTGTGCAAGCCGTCATGACCACATTCTTCATCTTCGTGGCTGTGTTCACTCTTTTCCTTGCTATTGAATTGCGTATTATGATAAAGGCCATCAAAAAAGGGCCCGAAATTGAATCAACCAAATAGGATTGCACTATGATTACATATGAATTTTTACAACAATATTGGTGGTTTTTAATAGCCCTCTTGGGTGGACTACTTGTGTTTCTTCTCTTTGTGCAAGGTGGCAATGCGCTCATTTTTCTTGCTGGGAAGAATGAAAACGAACGCGAACTTCTTGTAAACTCTACCGGTCGCAAATGGGAGTTGACATTTACCACATTGGTAACATTTGGCGGAGCATTTTTCGCCTCATTCCCATTGTTCTATAGCACCAGTTTTGGTGGGGCCTACTGGGTGTGGATTCTCATTCTCATCACCTTTGTGTTTCAAGCCGTATCATATGAGTTTCAAAGCAAAGCGGGCAACCTCATAGGCCGAAACTCGTTCCGTGTATTTCTCACGCTCAACGGTTGTCTTGCTCCCCTACTCATAGGCACTGCTGTGGGCACATTCTTCACTGGCTCGCAATTTATAGTAAACAAAAATGCCGTGGCCGACATTGCAGCCCCCACCATTAGCAGTTGGGCAAGCAATTGGCATGGACTTGAAGCCGTGGCCAATCCGTTTAATGTCGAATTTGGGCTCATGGTGATGTTCCTCGCCATATGCCTCGGTGCGTTGTATGCAATTAACAATATTGACAACGACAAACTCGCATCGCAACTCCGTCGCAGTTTGCTCATAAGTTTCGCGTGCTTTGTAGTGATGTTGGTATTAGTTGTGGCGCAATTGCTCACAATGGATGGTTTTGCCGTTGATGCCAATGGCGTGGTGACTATGGAAAGTGGCAAATATCTCCACAACTTCTTGCAAATGCCCATTGTGCTCGCCATGTTCCTCATAGGCGCTGTGTTGCTTGTGGTGGGAGTAGTGATGACTCTCTATAAGAAAGCATTCAAGCGTGGCATATGGTTTGCTGCACCTGGCACCGTGTTGGCCGTGATGGCACTCTTTATGATTGCTGGGTATAATGGCACAGCCTTCTACCCTTCAACTGCCGACCTACAATCGTCGCTCACTTTGAGCAATAGTTGTTCGAGCGAATTCACGCTATACACCATGGCTATTGTGTCGCTTGCCATTCCGTTTGTAGTGGCATATATCGCCTACTTCTGGCGCAAGATGGACAAGAAATCGCTCACTACCGAGGAGCTCAACGACTCTGACAAATATTAATAACTCATATCGTTTTATCGTCGGGGAGTTGACAACGACTCCCCGACTTTTTATTCAATCATTGCAACGATGAAACATATTGTAATAATAGATGGCGGTCCACGCAAAAACATGAACACCGCAGCGCTCTTAACATCCTTTGCCGATGGAGCAAAGAGTGTGAGCGAGGATATTGATGTAAAAATTGTGCGACTATATGACCTTGATTTCAAAGGCTGCATGTCGTGCTTGGCTTGTAAAATAAAGGACAAAGCGTCAAACGTTTGTCGATTTAACGATGCACTCACCCCCATTTTAAAAGAGATTGCACAAGCCGACGGACTTGTGCTTGGTTCGCCTATATATTTCGGCGAAGTCACAGGGTTGATGCGTGCGTTCTTGGAGCGATTGGCATTCCCTTGGCTTTCATATAACGATTACAGCCTCACAGCTCCTAAACGCATGCCGGTGGTAATGGTCGAAACGTTGAATGGCACACCCGAGCGCAACAATAGCAATGGATTTGGCTCAATGGAATACTGCATCACCTCTGCTCTTGGAGAACCACAACACATCGTTGCCTATAACACTTGCCAAGTGGCTCATTATAATCGCTACGAACTTGGAGGCTTCTCGGAAGAAGCAAAACACGCATGGCGCGACCAAAATTGGGCATTGGACCTCGAAAAAGCCCACAATGCTGGCAAAGAAATGGCGAGCAAAATATTATCATAGGTAGTAATTGAAAAAATGGTGATTACTCTTCTATTAGATTTTACCTCGCGCGCCCAATTAAGAGAATGGTTTGAGGCCAATCACGACTCTTGTCGAGAGTGTTGGGTTGCCACATCGCGTAGCAAGAAACCGCCTTGCAATGTGATTCCATATGTCGAGGTAGTTGAAGAGGCGCTGTGTTTTGGGTGGATTGACTCTACTGTGAAGCGATTGCCCGATGGACGGCTTGCGCAACGCCTATCGCCTCGTCGCAAAAATAGCCACTGGACCGAACTAAACAAAGAGCGTTGCCGCGACCTTGAAAAGCGTGGACTGATGACCGATGCTGGCCGCCGCGCCCTTGAAAAAGCCAATAATTAGAGCGAAATCACACAATATTATTTTTTTGAGATAAAAAATCAAAAAAAATACATTTTAACCTCTAAAAAGATAAAACTTTGATACACCACAGGCGTTTTTTATTAAAGAAATTACTATTTTTGTGGTGATATTTTTAACCAACAAAATTTTGACAATTATGGAAATCAAAGAAAAAGTTTTAGAGACAATGAAAGCTGCCGGCGAACCTTTAAATGCTGGCAAAATTGCCGAAATCAGCGGTATTGATCGCAAAGAGGTTGACAAAGCCATGAAGCAACTCAAAGAAGAGGGTGCAATCGTTTCGCCCGTGCGTTGCAAATGGGCTCCTGCTCAATAATCTCTTAAAATAACAATATAGGGAACGGCCAATGTTCCCTATTTTTTTACCCCACTCCACCAAAAGGCAATGACACATACCTCACACTACAATATATCAAAAGGCACTACTGCCGACATTGAAGCAATCGCACATTTTCAAGTTGAGATGGCAATGGAATCGGAAGGAACTTCATTGAGCCTTGAACGCGTAACTCGTGGCGTAACGATGGCGATGAACGATATTTCAAAAGGTGAATACATCGTAGCTCGATATGATGGACGCGCCGTGGGTAGCCTTATGCTCACTCGCGAATGGAGCGACTGGAACTGCCAATGGTACTGGTGGATTCAGAGTGTGTATGTTGAGCCTCAACATCGCCAAAAAGGGGTGTATAAAGCAATGTATGAGTGGGTGAAACAATTGGCCAGCGAACAAAATGTGTCGCAAATACGCCTCTATGTTGACAAAACCAATACCCCAGCCCAACAAGCCTATCAGCACCTGGGCATGAGCGAAACACACTACCTCATGTATGAGGAAAAGGTATAAAACATAGCAAATTATACACCTAATGGGGCTAGAACAATCGTTCTAGTCATAAACCACCTCCCGGCTTCGCCGTACTCCTCCTAAAATTTCACAAAATTTCAAGAGGAGAGTTTTTTGCTATTGATTTTTGATAGTCTGCAACAATACTATGCGTTAGCCTAGCTCTCCTCCTATTCACTGAAAAGGAGGAGTACCCCAAAGGGGGGAGGTGGTCATAGTTCTCTATAAATACGCTCTATTTTGCACCAATAATGCTACCGCTAATGAATGTAACAACTCAATCGTAACGAATACAAGTTACATCTACATATTTATGTATTTAATAGGATTTCGGCTTTTACCATAATATTTCTCCACACGTTTCCCTATATATTTAGACATACAATCCTCATATCCTTCAAACTCACATCTTCCAGACATCTTTTCAGAGAGTCTCCATTCAGTAGGAATATATACTGCTTCTACTACACCACCCACAATAGCTAAAACATGAGTTGATGTTTGCGCTCTTTTTAAACTAACCCTCCAATACTTTCGAGTCATTTCATATAAATTTTCTCTTTTCACTTTTCCCACCTTAACACATATAATTCTGTCGGTGATTTGTGGTTGAAAGTCTTCACAATTCATTTTATTCACTACTTTATCATTTAATGTTACAAATTTACACAATTTTGACAAAACACACAATAGGTGCGACAAGATCTAATTGCCTCACCTATTCCATTCTAAAACATTGATTCATTTATAATGCGTTGTGTTTCTTTCCAAGAATCTCGTCGATTATAACGTTCCCCTTTGCAAAAAGCACAACTACATGGAGTGCGCATTGATTTATACTTATAACTCCACGATTGCTTTGCACAATCCATCCAACGAGGATGCAGAATTACTCTTCCATCTTCATCTAATACTAAACTCTGATTGGTTACCATTAAAACCATTTTCGCCTTAAATAAACGCCATTGATGACGGCGTCGCCATAATTTGTTTCTTTGTTCCATCGTCACGATCTATTAAAATTATTATCTTCGACGATTTCACTTGATAAAAATCAGCTGTTTCCATAGTGCGATATATTTAAGTTATTAATTACACGACAAAGGTAAGTATGCTATACGCACCCTATTTGCGTAGATGCTTTTTGAGGAGATTTTTTATTAAAAACCACCACATTTTCTTCAAAATACCCACCATTTTAACCCTTTTTAACTATATTTCTTTCGACTACGCAAATAGACTGCGCAGTAAGGTATGTACCTTTGCATCAGGAACAAAAAACATACATTATACGAAATTAAATTTATCTTATCTTTTACTATAGTCAACGGTTGGGACTATAATCAAAAAAAACTTCTACATACACAAAAATATAATGATATAGTGTTGCGAGTTGTGCGTTGGCAAAGTTACAGAGAACTCGAAAGAGGGGTACGGCTATATCATCTTTAACACACCTGGTTGTAGTCCCAATTTTTATTTAATTTTTAGTCTATAATAACTAACAACACAAAACAATAATCTATGGAAAAAGACCTAGTTTACTTCGGCGAAGGTGGACTCACCTCAACATCGGCCAATCACATTGCAAACATGGCCAAGGAATATTACCAAACCTTGGAATCGCAGTTAAACGGCATTTCTCTTTACAAGGAATCGGTAACTGTCATTGGTTGCGATGTCAAAACTGTTCTTCAAGAGGGTACAAATAACAATCTTGAAGACCTCGAAGAAAAGCTCCTCAAAATTGCTGAAGCCAAGTCGCTTATTGCATGGCTTCGTGAGGCTATCAAAGCTAAAGAGAATCTCTCTTCCGAAATCAACCGCCTATCAACAAAGGAATACTGCAAACGCACCGAGCAAGAACTTCCTAAAGAACCCGAAATGCCCAAATATATGAGCGAGGATGACTACCTTGCCACTCTTTCAATCAAGGAGCGTAACCGCTTCTACGAACTCGATACTAAATGCTCTGTTTTTGGTGAGTATATTCACCCCAGTGGTGCTTTTGCCGAGCAACGCAAAGCACTAAAAGAATATATCCAAAAACCAAGCAGGGTGAAAGGGGGAGGTCGCGACACGATGATCTACACCTACGAACCTACTGCATCGGTTGAGAATGTTGACAACGCGTTCTTTAAGCTACAAGCGAAGCATCGCGAATATCAAGCCGAGCTCAATGGCATGAAACACGATATGAAAACAGCCATCGAGGCCGATACTATTCAAAAACGCACCGAATATACGGCCGAATATCATACATACAACGACAAGATGGTGGCTCTCAACCACGAATGCAAAGACTACATTCGCAAAGAGGCCAACCGCATTGCTAACCTCAAAATCGTCATACCCAACAAGTTGATGGGCATCTATAACACCATTAACTCGTTAGGCAAATAATCGGCTCAATAAGTGAAAGTGAGACTGAGTATTTATACAAAACTTACTTGAGTGGTTATATGCGTCGCTATCAGAATTTATTAGATCATAGAAATCTTTAGTCTCGTAGGGCTTTTGCCCTGCCGTAGGGTTTTTACCCTATTCACCAAAAACTTTCGATGCGCCAAAGGCCCTTACGAAATAGCATTTCGCCTAAAGTATGTGCTCTCTTGGGTTAAGGGGAACCCTGAGAATGATTTTGTTTTTGAAGGCGTATTCGGTTCTTGATTTTGGTCTAATCTTCGTTATTATTAGCGATGTTTATACCAGCTTATTTTCAACCACATGTTGGTTAGAGCCTCCAAGGAGGTGTGTCAGATGTCAAAAATCTGATGCACCTCCTCTTTTTTTACTCTTTTTGTCGTAACTTTGCAGTATAAAACAAGAACAATAGTGAGCGAAACACGGCAAAGCATCTTTCAACGCCCAGTGTGGGTGGTAGTGTTTGCCCTCACAGCTGCAATAGCTTGGGGGTGGGCTTACCCGCTTATCAAACTCGGGTTTAACGAGTGGCACATCACTCAAGATATGACCGGCAGCAAGATGCTCTTTGCCGGTATTCGTTTTGCCATCTCGGGATTGATAATACTTGCCATTGGACGCAGTTCGCACAAAAGTTTTAAGATGGCGACTTCGCGCGATTGGCTCTACATCATAGCGTTTGCCCTACTCAACACCACTCTGCATTACACCTTCTTCTACATAGGGCTATCGCATAGCGAAGGGGCTCGAGCAGCAATTCTCAACTCGCTCGGCACATTTATGTTAGTGTTATTGGCTTGCATGGCATTCAAGAGCGACCGCCTCACTTCAAGCAAAATTATAGGATGCGTAATAGGTTTTACCGGCATACTCGCGCTCAATATTGGAGGTGGTGCAAGCGGAAAATTCACAATAATGGGCGATGGCATGATTATCCTCAACGCACTCTGCTCGGCATTTGCCGGACTGATGACACGCGGTGTGAGCCGACGCATTGACATAGTCGTTGGCACAGGTTATAGCCTCGCCATAGGTGGACTGTTGCTCATCATTCCCGGACTCGCACTCGGTGGCACCCTACCCCACATTTCCGTGGCAGGGCTCGTAATCTTGGCGCTACTCATCGCTATCTCAACGATAGGATTTTCACTATACAACAAATTATTGAGCTGCAACCCCGTAGGGAAAGTCGCGATATTCAACTCCTTGATACCCATCGTAGGCGCACTCTCATCATGCCTATGCCTCGGCGAACCATTCTACTGGAAATACCTCATCGCCGCCCTCCTCGCCACCACTGGCATCTATGTGATTAATCGCGGGAAGAAGTGATGTAGCGATTAGTCTTTGGGTAATAGATATTCAAGCACAGCGTTCCAATCGGGATATTGTTCCGAGCCAAACTGAATCCATTCTCCTTCAAACTCGCTTGCGCCATTTTTGCCGCGGTCGTCGATTAAGATATCTCCTTTGCAAAGATTTTTGCAGTGAGTAATGATCATGCGTTTGTGGAACACATCATCAAGGTATTTTGTAACCCACTTCACTTTATCGCTCCATGCCGAAGGATTATTCCAAGGCGCAGTTGAGAGGATATAGCAATCGTAATGCTCGTTTAATTTGTGTACAGCTTCAATCGCACCTTCCATTGGAAGCATCAAACCAAAGAGGCCGGGAATTTCATCCAATCGACCCTCATACTCTTTCAATGTTGCCTCATCTTTTTGTGCTAAAGCCGATCTAAAATCGACCAATACATTGTCCATGTCAAAATACAATCTCTTTTTCATAACATGTTACCTTAACTTATTTTATTCGTTACACTTTGTTTCAAATGCTTCAATAATGTTTAGCATCTCTTTAGGGAGATATGCTATAGCCTTATTAATGATTTCTTGTGGCACACCATAATATGCAGCGGCAATGCCACCTGTCATACATGCTATTGTGTCGCTATCTCCACCCAACGACACAGCCAAGCGTATTGCCGATTCAAAGTCTTCGCTCTCTATAAACGCAATAATCGCTTCGGGACATGACCCTTGACAAGTTTCGTCAAAGGTATTTGTCAATCTTATGCTATCGCAAGTTCGGTCAAGATTATAATCAAATTCGCGCACAATATAATCGGCAATTTGTTCTTTGTTTTTTCCTTCTCGTGCAAGGAATATTGCCGAAGCAATTGCTTGAGCCCCTTTAATCCCCTCTGGATGATTGTGTGTTACAACGGCTGATTGTTCGGCCAAATCTAACGCTTCTTGAAGCGTTTTAGCATAAAATCCACATGGACTCACTCGCATTCCCGAGCCGTTTCCAAACGAGTTATATGCTGGAAGCACCTCTTCGGCTCGAAGCCATCGGCGAAACATCCCACCATAGCCAACATAAGGATATGCTTTTTCCCATCGGCGCATACATTCAGCCAAATTACAATCTGTAACCAACCATTCTGCAACAGCCATAGTCATCACCGTGTCGTCGGTGAGTTCATTTGAAATAGTAAAAAATTCGAAATCGGTGTCTCTATAATTATTAAATTCAAATCGAGACCCAACAATGTCGCCAATTATAGCGCCAATAATACCTTTGTTATTCATAATACTTAGTTTTGTGTGTTTATTTTACGTAAAGATAGTAAATTTTCCTCTTTATACCAAATTTCACCACCAATATTTTTCAGTTCGTCAAAAAAACAAAGGCCAAAGAAATGTGATTTTTTCGTTTAATACGGTTATTCTCTCACCGATTCAATAAGGTCATGAATGCCGTAATAAACGGCCATACTTGCATAGACAACCATTGCCATGATAATCAATTCGCCGTTGAAATTAAAGAGCATCAATGGCAACCATAGATAAACATATGCAATCCCCAACAATGTACATATTATTGCAAACACTATGCTTGTAATCTTTAGAGCCTTGCCTCCATTGCCCAACGAAGCCAACATCTGTTGATAGCTCACCATTGCTCGTTTTGCTTTATATTCCTCATAAATGGGCAAGTCGTTTTCGGTTAACACATATTCAAGATTATCATCATCAAAGGTTACGACATCTTTAATCTTCATATATTGGCTCACATTCTTCACAATCCAACTACCAGCAAGCAACGACAACACGCCAAACACCACATATTGCAACATCGCATCGGGCACCCCCAACACAAGAATCCCCACCACATACGACACAAAATATATAAACACCACACTATTCAATATAATGTTTGTCATCAGGTTCTTTTTAATCTTTGCCACATTGTTGGTGTAGATTGTTTCAAAATAGTCAATCACTCGCTTATTGTGCGAATAAATTATATCTTTTTCAAAAATCTTCTTTGTCAAATGTGGCACGACAAACATCACAATCAACAACGCCACTATAAATGAATTTTCTTGCAAAAAAGCCACACCGGTAAGTTCCAATATAGGATAAATCATTATCCACAACACAAAATAAAAACTCGTCTTCATTACACTATAAATTTATATTTACATCAACACCACAAATTTACACCACTTTATTTTAAAATACAATAGAATACATAAAAACAACATAAGCGAAACCAATAATTAGTTCCGCTTATACTTTTATCTATTTTGTTATTTTACCTCTTTCCTTTTTGATTTTTTCTTTTAGAGTTTATTGATATTGCATTCGCATTTAGAGAGTTCGGCGAGGCATTTATCGAGGTCGTTGGGGTGGATTACGACATTGGCTTTGTCGCCTTCGGCAAAGGCGTACATATATTCGATGAAGATGTCGTTTTTAGCTAAATGGTCGAGGATTTCAGAGAGCGAACCTGCCACATTAGGACAACTGATACATACAACATCGGTCAACATCACAGCAAAGTTCTCGTTGCGCAACACCTCTACTGCTCGTTCCACATCGGACACGATAAGGCGCAAGATACCGAAATCGGTAGTTTCTGCCATACTGAACGCGTGCATATTGATGCCATATTTGCCTAATATCTTTGTGAGGTCGTTGATGCGACCTGTCTTATTTTCAAGGAAAATTGATAGCTGTTTGATTGTCATAATATCCTGTGTTTTAATGGTTAGAGATTGCGTTTATCTATCACATGCTTGCTCTTGCCTTGGCTGCGTTCGATGCTATTTGGCTCCATCAAGCGCACATCGGCACTGATTGAAAGCACGCTTTTAAGTTTGTCGGCAAGGCGTTTTTTCATAGCCAACATGCTACCCACATCGCCACTGAAGAAGTCGCGACGCACCTCTACTTGAACTTGCAATGTGTCGAGATTGTTCACGCGGTCAACAACAAGCATGTATTGAGGTTCAAATTCGGGCATTTCGAGAATAACGCTTTCCACTTGTGATGGGAACACATTGATACCACGAATGATGAGCATATCGTCGCTACGACCCATGATGCGTCCCATACGCACTGATGTGCGACCACATGCACAAGTGCCGTCTATGAGTGTACAAAGGTCTTTTGTGCGATAGCGAAGCACTGGCATACCCTCTTTTGTGAGAGTGGTAAATACCAATTCTCCTTGAGTGCCATAGGGAAGTTGCTCAAGAGTATCAGGGTTGATGATTTCGGGATAGAAATGGTCTTCGTTGATGTGTGAGCCGTTTTGCTCTTGACATTCATATGACACACCAGGACCCATAATTTCGCTCAAACCATAGATATTATACCCTTTCAAGCCAAGGCGTTCTTCAATCTCTTTACGCATATTTTCGGTCCAAGGCTCGGCCCCAAATGCCCCAATGCGAAGATTGATATCATCTTTTGACAAGCCCATCTTGTCGAGAGTTTCGGCAAGGTAGAGAGCATAAGATGGAGTACAAGCGATACCCGAAATTTTCAAGTCGCGAATGAGTCGGATATGTTTTTCGGTGTTACCTGTAGATGTAGGCACCACTGTTGCACCGAGGTTTTCCACACCATAGTGAGCACCAAGACCTCCAGTAAACAAGCCATAGCCATAACTCACCGAGAATGTATCTTCGCGAGTAACGCCATAGGCAGTCAAACAACGAGCCATTACCTCGGACCACACTGCCAAGTCCTTTCGAGTATATCCCACGATTGTGGGGTTACCTGTAGTGCCCGACGAAGCATGCACACGCACAATCTCAGAAGGGGGCGCAGCTTGCAATCCATAGGGATAGTTATCGCGAAGGTCTTGCTTTGTGGTGAAAGGGAGTTTCACTATATCGTCGATGCTTTTGATGTCCTCGGGCGAGAGGTCCATCGCTTGCATTTTGTTGCGATAGAAAGGCACGTTGTGATACACATACGTTACCAATTTTTGTAGTCGGCGACCTTGCAACGCATGCATCTCGTCGCGACTCATACATTCTTTATTGGGATTCCAAATCATTGTATATTGGTATTATATCGTTCTAATTATTAGTTCAATGGATGGTCTTCGTTGAATGCCTTCATACGCTCAGCCATCACATCATAAAGGTCATCGCGCATGCGAGAGGTACAAGCACGCACTCCTTGTTGGTCGCTACCTGTAGTAGAGAGCGAAATGCTACTCACTCCATAATAAAGCAATTCTTTCAACAAGTCACCCCCACTCAAGTCGCCATAGCCAATGGTAAAGAAGAATCCATCGCCCACTTGCTTCGTTACATCATAGTCATAAATGATGTGGAAACCATTGTCGGTAAAGATTTTTTTCATCTTTTCGGCACGGCGAGCATATTCGCGAGTATCCTCCACGAAGTTGATTTTGCCCTCGGTCGATAGACGCAACATCTCGGCATAAGCATATTGTGTTGAGGCAGTGCAGCCCGATGTTATCATATATAGGATTGATGCGATGAGAGTTTGACCAAACACGCCAGCATCTTTATAACGCTCTGCCAATGCAGGGAATTGACGATCAAACAATTTGTCGCTAATGCAAGTCAACGCCATGCGCTGACCAGCATAACTGAATATCTTCGACGAAGAAAGCATCAAGATATAATTATCGGTATAATGTGCCACTGTGGGAGGATAAGGAGGTTCAAATGGGTGCCCCATATCAGAACGGAAGTCCATACAGAAGTAAGCCAAATCTTCCATCACAATCACATCATATTTAGTGGCAAGTTCGCCAATAATCTTGAGTTCGGCATCTTCGAGGCAAATCCACGCAGGGTTATTAGGGTTAGAGTAAACGATTGCAGCAATATCGCCACCAGCCATCATACTCTCCAATTTTTCACGCAAAGCCTCGCCACGATAGTTGTAAATATCAAACTCAACCCACTCGGCACCTATGATGCGTAACTGCGACTTTTGTATAGGGAAACCAGGGTCGATAAAAAGCACCTTGTTTTTGCCAGGAGCGCGTTGAGTGCATGCGATAAACGAGCCATACGACCCGGCTACACTCCCCACCGTGGGGACACACGCGCGAGGCGAAATATCAACATTCATAAATGCCTTGACAAATCGCGATGCCTCATATTTCAATTCGGGGACACCAGCAGCTGCAGGATATTGCGAGCCCACACCACGATCGAGCGCGGCTTTTTCGGCCTCCACCCCAAGTTGGTTTACAGGCAGTCCTGGAGAGCCTTGATCCATGCGTATAAATGGTATTCCCGTTTCTTTTTCGAGATATTGAGCCACAAGAAGCACCTCGCCAATAGTGGCCTTTGAGAGGTCGGCAATGTGAAGTTCTTTCACTGCCTTTGCAACCAACTCTTCGCTGAAAATTTTCATCGTTTTGAAATTTTTATTTTACTGCGTTTAATCCAAGGTCAAACGCTTGTTGGTTCATTTCCACCACTTTTTCACCCTTTGAGGCAAACACTCGAGCAATGCTTTCGCGCAACTGCTCGGGAGTGAGAATTTCGATATAACGAGCAGCCATACCGAGCAATATCACATTGGCACTCTTGGGCATACTATTTTCTTTAGCAACATCCTCGATGGGCAATGCTGCCACATGTGGCAAACTATTAAGTTCATTCATCAATGCCTCTTCTTCGGGATAGTTGGGAATATTTTTAAACGGATGCGATGATGTCACCACCCACCCTTCTTTGTCGAGATAGGTCAAATAGCGCAATGCTTCCATTGGTTCCATTGAGATAATCAAGTCGGCAGCACCCTCTTTAATCAAATCGGAATAGATTTCATCGGTTGATAGGCGAAGATTAGATTGCACATCACCTCCGCGTTGACTCATGCCATGCACTTCGGCTTGTTTCAAACTCAATCCGGCCACCGCTGCAGCATCACCTATGATTGTGGCGATAGTGAGAATTCCTTGACCTCCTACGCCAGCTAATATTATATCTTTTTTCATTGTTGTTGAGCCTTTTGTTTACGAAGTTTGCGACTGAGGGTTTGGATACATTCACGACGAGGAATGATTACCGACACCCCTTTATATTCAATTTCTTCACGAATGATGCGAGTGATTTCCTCCATATTTTTGGGTAGAGGGACTACCACACGCACATGCTCGGGAGCAACACCAAGTCCGAGGCATATTGCTTCAAACTTATTGGTACCAGCCGAGTCTTGACCACCTGTCATCGCTGTTGTGAGGTTGTCAGAGAGCACCACTGTGATGTTGGCATTATCATTGACAGCATCGAGCAATCCGGTCATACCCGAGTGTGTAAATGTAGAGTCGCCAATCACAGCAATTGCGGGGAACACACCAGCATCGGCAGCCCCTTTAGCCATAGTGATTGATGCACCCATATCAACACAACTATCGATTGCACGGAATGGAGGCAATGCCCCAAGTGTGTAGCAACCTATATCGCCAAAGATGCGAGCATCGGCATATTCGGCAGCCACTTTATTGAGCGCATCATACACATCACGGTGTCCACATCCTTGACACAACGCGGGTGGACGAGGCATCAAGTTTTGAGCCGAAGCATATGCTTGAGGGAGTGTCACTCCAAGAGCAGCACCCACGCAGTCGGGAGTCAATTCGCCTGTGCGAGGAAGGTCGCCAGTCAATCGACCTTTCAACACATAGTCAGCGCCAAGCAATCCCTTCACTTGCTCCTCAACCAATGGCTGACCATCTTCGGCCACAAGTATTGCATCGCATTCGTCGGCCAACGCCTTGATTGATGCTTCGGGAATAGGATATTGCGAAACCTTCAACACCTTCACGCCAAGTTGTTGAGGATTATTTTCCATTACATAATTATAGGCGATACCACAAGCCACAACACCAAGTTTTGCCTTACCCTCGCCTGCTACTTTCTTATTAAATGGAGAAGCCTCGGCACTTGCCAAGAGTTGTGGTTGTTTTTCAACCAACGCCGCATATTGACGGCGAGCATTCCCAGGCAACAACACCCAATGAGCGCGTTCATTATCGGGGTTAAGCGCATTTTGTGCCATAGGAGCTTTCACCTCAACACCAGCACGCGAGTGAGCCAAACGGGTAACTACACGCATCAACACTGGCAATCGCAATTGTTCCGAAAGTTCATAGGCATATTTCATCATTTCATAAGCCTCTTGTTGGGTTGAAGGCTCGAGAATGGGAATCATAGTGAATTTGCCATAAAAGCGAGAGTCTTGCTCATTTTGAGAAGAGTGCATCGAAGGGTCATCGGCAGCAAGAACCACCAAGCCACCATTCACCCCAGTGATACCCGAGTTGACAAATGCATCGGCAGCCACATTCATACCCACATGTTTCATACACACAAGCGCACGCTTGCCAGCATACGACATGCCCAATGCAGCCTCCATGGCTGTTTTTTCGTTTGTACACCAACGGCTACGCACCTCGGGAGCATTGCCTTGGATATATTCGGTAATTTCGGTCGATGGTGTTCCGGGATAGGCATATACGCCACTAATGCCGGCATGGATAGCACCTAATGCTATCGCCTCATCGCCCAATAAAAGTTTGCGTTCAATCATAATTTATATCGTTTTTTTATTTTTCTAATCAAATATCGGCATCGTTGAGTGCAGGGAATTTTTCACGGAAAGCCTCCAACATTGCCATATCAACCTCGGCCGATGCTTCACATTCTTCACCCATCGCACACGCAGCAATCGTTTTGCCATATGGGTCAATAACAACACTGCCACCACAATACTCACATGTGGGGTCGGTGCCTACACGATTTACTCCTGCCACATAGCATTGGTTTTCGATGGCACGAGCCACCAACAATGCACTCCATGCACCCACGCGTGGTGTGGGCCAACTTGCCACATATAGTATCATATCGTAGTCGCCACGATTGCGCGACCATATGGGGAAACGAAGGTCGTAGCACACTTCAAGCAAAATGCGTACACCTTTCCACTCCACTATCACACGACTATCGCCAGCTGTGAATCGTTTATGCTCACCCCCATAGGTGAACAGGTGTTTTTTGTCATAAAAAGCGACCTCCCCATTGGGCTTCACAAAATAGAATCGATTGTAGAATTTACCATCTTGCTCCACTGCCACACTTCCGGCAATAGCAGCACCCGTTGCAGCAGCCTTTTGCTTCATCCATTTGAGCGTATCACTATCGGCGATCTCGGCAATCCCCTCGGGGTGAATACAAAAACCTGTTGAGAACATTTCGGGCAACACATAAAGGTCGGCTCCCGCATTTCGGTCAATAGCCTCATCGGCACGAGCCACATTGAGCGCTGTATCGGCCCAAACTATATCGCGTTGTAGTATCGTTATTTTCATCATATATATATTTAGATTGCAAATATACTGATTTTCGCAATATTCTACTAACTTTTTGACAATAAAATTGCAAAAAATATCACAAATTGCAACCAAAACGCATTTTTTGCGATAATAAAACATAAAAACAACCCTATCGTGTGCAGAAAAATACTTAATCAATTGTGAGTTTTATCGCAAATATTTATATTTGCAAATTGAAAATCTATTTGATAATTCACAACTAACATAATATATTATGGATAAAGAACTTGCTTTGAACCCTAATAGGGTTGTGGCTTATCTTGGCAAACCTGCCAAAGAATTTACTAAAGCCGACATCATTCGCTTCATCACCGAAAACGAAATTCGCATGGTCAACTTTATGTACCCCGCTGGTGATGGTCGTTTGAAAACTTTGAATTTTGTAATCAACAATTTGGCTTACCTCGATGCAATCCTCACTTGTGGCGAACGCGTTGACGGCTCAAGCCTTTTCCCATTTATCGAGGCTGGAAGTAGCGACCTTTATGTGTTGCCACGCTTCTCTACTGCATTCCTCGACCCATTTGCCGAAATCCCCACTCTTTCAATGCTCTGCTCTTACTTCAATAAAGATGGCGAACCTCTTGAAAGTTCTCCCGAAAACACTCTTCACAAAGCGTGCAAGGCGTTTAACGAAGTTACTGGTATGGAATTCCAAGCAATGGGCGAATTGGAATATTATGTTATCGCTCCCGATGATGAAATGTTCCCTGCTACCGACCAAAAGGGTTATCACGAATCGGCTCCTTACGCTAAATTCAACGAGTTCCGCACTCAATGCATGGCATACATTGCTCAAGCTGGCGGACAAATCAAATATGGACACTCTGAAGTAGGCAACTTCACTATCGATGGCATGATTTATGAGCAAAACGAAATCGAGTTCTTGCCTGTAAATGCTAAAGATGCTGCCGACCAACTTATGGTGGCAAAATGGATTATTCGCAACCTCGCATATCAATTGGGCTACGACATCACTTTCGCTCCTAAAATCACTGTGGGAAAAGCCGGCTCGGGTCTCCATGTTCATATGCGCATCGTGAAAGATGGTCAAAACCAAATGCTCGATGGTGGAGTGCTTTCGGCTACTGCTCGCAAAGCTATCGCAGGTATGATGGAACTTGCTCCTTCAATCACTGCATTCGGTAACACCAACCCAACTTCTTACTTCCGTCTTGTGCCTCACCAAGAAGCACCAACCAATGTATGTTGGGGCGACCGCAACCGTTCGGTATTGGTGCGTGTACCTCTCGGATGGGCTGCTAAAGCCGATATGTGTCAACTCGCTAACCCACTCGAAGGTCCAAGCAACTACGATACATCTCAAAAACAAACAGTTGAAATGCGTTCACCCGACGGCTCGGCCGACATTTACCAACTAATTGCCGGTTTGGCAGTGGCTTGTCGCCATGGTTTCGAACTTGAAAACGCATTGGAGATTGCCGAAAAGACATATGTGAACGTAAATATTCACAAAGAAGAAAATGCCGACAAACTCAGCACATTGGATCAACTTCCCGACAGCTGTGCTGCTTCGGCCGACTGCCTTGAACGCCAACGCGAAGTATTTGAAAAATACAACGTATTCAGCCCTGCGATGATTAACGGCATCATCAACAAACTTCGTTCTTACAACGACCTCACTCTACGCAAAGACATCGAAGGCAACAACGAAGAAATGCTCAACATCGTAAAACGCTACTTCCACTGCGGATAATCGTTTACGACAACTCAACAATAATCAAGGGAGCCCCGCAAGGAGCTCCCTTTGATATTTATAAAGATAATAAGCCCCAAGCAAAAGCAATTAAAAGTCCGCAAATTTTATTGTTTCAAATATTTACGCTATCTTTACAAACCAAAAATGTGTAAATACACAAAAATTGTCCGCGACATGAAATACGCAAGAACTCAATACATTGCAAAATTAAATAACTATAAACATAACCGTTTGATAAAAATAGTGACGGGGTTACGCCGTGTAGGAAAATCATTTCTATTATTCAACCTATATAAGCAGCATTTAATTGAGGCTGGAGTTGCAGAAGACCATATTATTGAAATTCAATTAGATTCGTTTACTCATAGAAAATATCGAAAAGCAGAGACATTTTTTGAATATGTAGAGACTCAATCTAAACAAGATTCAAATATGTATTATGTAATGATTGACGAAGTACAAATGCTGGAGGATTTCGTTGATGTTCTCAATGGTTTTCTACGCATTGAGAATTTGGATGTGTATGTAACAGGCAGTAATGCAAAATTCCTTTCATCTGATATTGTAACCGAATTTAGAGGACGAGGTGTTCAAATACATCTTCAGCCCCTTTCTTTTAAAGAGATAACAGAGAATTCATCAAAAGACATAGCCTCACTATGGCGTGACTATATTTTCTATGGAGGGCTCCCTATGGTAGTTTTAGAAGACGACGCGTCACATAAGGAAGAAATTCTCCAAGAACTGATTAAAGAAACTTATTTAAGTGACATAAAAAATCGAAATAACATAAAAAACGATGCCGAATTAGAAGAACTATTCAGTCTATTAGCATCAAATATTGGAGCATTAACAAATCCAAATAAATTAGCAAACACATTCGTTAGTAAAAAGAATGTAAAAATAAGCCATAATACAATTAAATCTTATATTGATTATTTTATAGATTCATTCCTTATTAATCGTGCCATTCGATACGATATTAAAGGAAAAAAATATATCGATACGCCATTCAAGTATTATTTTGCCGACATGGGCTTGCGAAATGCATTATTAAACTTTCGTCAAGTAGAGCCCACCCATATCATGGAAAATATCATATACAACTACCTAATAGGCGAAGGTTACAAAATTGATGTTGGAAATATAACATACTATTATAGAAACTCTGCTGGAAAAACTGAAAGGAGTAATTTTGAGATAGACTTTGTGTGTAATAAAGGTAGCGAACGAATCTACATCCAATCAGCCTATTCAATGCCCGACGAGAATAAGATTAAGCAAGAACAACGCTCGCTTACTCTTACCAATGATTCATTTACTAAATTAATCCTCACCACAGATAATATTCCTACTCACACCACTGAAAATGGGATAATTATGATGAATATATTTGAGTATCTGCTAAAATAGCATATTCATAAATACACTACAACATTATAACAAATATTACAACGACCTCACCTTTCGCAAAGACATCGAAGGCAACAACGAAGAAATGCTCAACATCGTAAAACGCTACTTCCACTGCGGATAATCGCGTTTCACAACATCTCAATAATCACAAAGGGAGCCCCACTCGGAGCTCCCTTTTGATTTTCATTCATACATGGCATCAAACATGATGCGCACTCTAAAATACTTTATCAATAAGCCACTTTGATGGTTTTTGAGATTCCTTTCACCAAATAAACTCCGGCAACAGGCAATTGATATGAGCACCTACCATCAACAGCCACAAGTGATGACAACACTTTTCCATCGACATCATACACCACAACAGGCATTCCGTGTGTTATCCCTTCAACCATCAATAGCCCTTCGCTCAATACATATGCTTTCATATCGGCATCAACCCCTATTGCCTCTACTGAGTTGTTTCCTGTTTCATATGCCACGCTCAAAGTTGCATCATTTTTAATGACAGGTGTGGTATATTCGCCGGTTTCACTCACCGACGATGTCACATCAGAGTTGTTGTAACGAACATTGTTGATTGTCCAATTTTCATCGGGAGTGAACACACAACTAAATGTTCTGCCTTTTTCTACCGGAACGTCAATTGACCCTCCATCAGCTGAACGCAAGCTCAATGTCGCAGGCAACTCCTCAAACACCGCCACAAACACCATATTTGCCTCAAGCGATTCAATCACATATTCATTATCCACAAGCGAGGCTGTGACATCTTTATCGTTCAATATAACCGATTTCAACTTCCAACCCGATGCAGGAGTAAACCCAACCCCAACTTTTGAGCCTGAGAGTATATCAACACTTGTTTTGGTTTCGCCATTGATTGCGACAGAACCTTGACCCGTTTTGCTCGCACTCACCCTATACAGAATATCATATCCTATCTCCTCCTCTACTATTGTATCAAAATTATTCCAATATTTACTCGCTTCATATGTTGCCTTAGAGCCGGTAGGCACATATAATGTACAATTATTCCCATTTTCGATATATATATCATTACCAAGATGTTGACGACTAAAATTAGGTATTATTGCTTTCTTCAGATGAACTTCTCTTAAATTAGAACAACAAAAAAATGCATCTTGTACTATTGTAGATATACTATGGTATATGTTTACTCTCCTTAACGAATCACAACCATAAAAACATTGATAACCAATAGTTTTAACTGATTTAGGCAAATCCATAATTTCAATTGCTTTGCAATTATAAAAAGCTTTATTTCCTATTTCCAAAAGACTATCCGGCAATTCTATCTCATTCAAAGACGTACAACCAGAGAAAGCACCAGCTCCAATTGTTTCTACAGAAGCGGAAATATCCACTTTTTTCAGATTAGTACAATCCGCAAAACCATTAATTGATTTTAACGATCCAAGAATTTCAACATCAACCAAATATTCACAGCCTCTGAATGTTCCCTCTTTTATTTCTTCGACAAATTGTGGTATTGAAATTGCCACTAATCCAGAGTTGACAAAAGCAGAACTCCCAATTTCTTTAATAGCTTCAGGCAATTCTATATGTGACAGCAATTCAGTATAGGAAAAAGCTTTATCTCCAATTTTAGTTATACTATTCGGAATTTTAACATCTACTAACCTATTACAATAAGAACAAACTTCTTTCGGCAATTCTATCATTCCAGATGAGAATGTTATGGACTCCAGATTATAATTCATGCTAAAACAATAACATCCTATGCTCAATATATTATTTGGCAATACAATTTTTTTCAATCTAGTAAACTCTTGTATAGCAACTCCAGTAGTAGAAGAATAATTACTAAACGCAAAATCTCCTATTTCAATCAATGATTTAGGAAAAAAATCAGCGTCTAATTCAGTAAAGCCACAAAATCTAAATGCAGATTCCCCAATTTTAATCAAACCATTAGGTAACTTTACATTGCTTAATTCCAAACATGAGTTGAATGTTCCATTTCTTATTTCAGTAATGCCTACTGGAATTTCCACATTATTTAAATATCTATTGCTACTAAATGCATATTCTCCTATAACTTTCAGCGTTGATGGTAATGAGATAGCATGTATTTTCCCTTCTGGCAGCTCATTATGACGACCACTAAATGCATGATTCTCTATTGTTTCTAATCCTTCTGGTAAATACACTGATGTCAAATCATTCTGTGCACATGCATAGTTCCCTATAGTTTTAAGGCTTGTGGAAAACTTTATCGAATCAAGACCACATTTATAAAATGCATAATCGTTAATTATAGTTACCGTATTTGGCATTTCAACAATATTAATATTGCCCTCTGAAAACGCTTGATAAGCAATTTCAGTCACCGTATAAGTATTGTTATTGTGAGAAACTGTCTCAGGAATGCGAATATGGTTAAACTTATATTTTTCTGGCCCTTGTGTCACCGATACGGTTGCTCCATCGGGATTAATCGAATAATATAACCACACAGAATCCAATGCTTCTTCAACAGAATATTTTGTTCGTGATGAGAAATCGTATGCTGAAGCCATAAACGACACAAGCATAAACAACGAAATTAAAAAGTACTTTAAATTTTTCATTCTGATTAGTTTTTAAATAAAAAGGCGGAACCGTTCGATGCTTATTACAACTTAGGTTACCGCCAAGTGACCCTGCCCACAACAAGCACAGAACAGTCCACGCCATCAGAGCGTGAACTTTTCGCAGGCTTGTCCTCGTGGGTGAATGTTGGCGGTATTCAAGTTGTGAGAACAAGAGCAAAAGCTCAGTTATATTTTAAAGTACAAAGGAAACGCCTTCCCGTTTGTTGATAAATAAATTTAATTCTAACCTACGGAGTCAACCTCATATCGAGACCGAGATTCCTTTTTTTTTACACACTTCCTGTCTGTTTTTTATTTTATATTTTAATATTTATACTTCGCAAAGGTAATAATTTATTTTAAAATGGCAATAATTCAACTGAAAGTATCAATTAACTCACCACTTCCACTGCGAATAAGAACTTCATTCACTTCTATAAACCAAGGGAGCCCCATCGGAGTTCCCTTGATTGTTATTAATTTAACTTTCAAAATTCCAATTTATCTTTTGTTTCGGCACCGGAATCTAACCCTTCATTTTTCAATCCTTGTTTTGCTTTCTTGAATGTTTTGCCAAAGTTTAATCGATATGTTGCACCTATTACCTCCATATTTGCTCCATCTTTTAGACAAAACTCATTATTTACCGGGTGTATTGTTGACAATTCCTTTGTTTTATACATTACTCCTTTATCGCTGAATGGGTTAAATATTCCCGCAGTAAACTCAAAAGTCACGCCATTTATATTGCGCCATAATAACATTACATATTTCAGGTGTTTTCATTGTATTACCAGATAATGTGTATCGTGGTTTAATATCGAATTGGCTGGTAAATCTCCAATTTTTTATCGCATATGAAGCTTGAATACGTGCATAGAGATTATCAACCGGCTCAATATCCCCAAATCCCGAGAACATGTATCTGTCCCAACCGGCAACACCATATATCATAAAGTTTTTGATGCCGGTATAACTCAAATGCAATTCGGCATTCAACAGGTCATCATGTTTAGCATTTTGACTCTGCATCATAAACATATTGAAATATGGACTTGAAGCATCTGAAATATATGTATATCGACTGTATATAGGATCTAAATTTCGTGAATGAGCCAACCACAAACTCGCATTTACCTTTGAAGTGGCATATCTTACATATATACGATTGCGAAAATAGGTTGATGGTTTAAGATTAGGATTCCCCATTTGATATGAAATGTCATCAATGCGTTGCACAATCTCGCTTTGAGTGGACAACCCCGGCATTGACGGGTCAAGCATAAACAGATAGTTCAAACTCCATTTTGAATCAATCTTGTAATTTAGTGTCGCCTTACTATTAAACCGGAATGTATTTTGTTCAATATTTCCATTGTAAACACGATAATAACGCCCACCAACTCCGGCACTATAGGTAAAATTCTTTACGCGTCCCGATATTGAACCATACAAATAAAGATTATCATTATTTTGTTTTGATAGCTGAAGTTCGCCACCATTCAAAGCATATTGATTCTTGGCATAATTATGATAATAATTCACGCCATATCTTGTTTCAAAACCTCGATATGCCTTTGTATATAAAGCCTCCGCACCGGCACGCCAAGAAGAATTGTCGGCATTGCTTGATTGTAAATAAATATTTGAAGTTGAGTTATATCCCAAATTGCTATTGCTTTCCCCTCCACGCATATTCCCATATGCGTTAAGCTCGATTTTTGAAGCTTTATCTATTTGATGACAAAAATATAAGTCCAAATTAGGCGAAAAACTTTTATCTTTACCGATCAACATTGAATTATATTCTGTAATGCTATCACCCATCGTTTGACGCACCACATTATTTGTAATTCGCTCGCCATTATCGATATTTCCTCTGAATGTTACGGCAAACATTGTTGCCGGACTATACATATAGCTATATCCAACGGAGAAACTGTTTGACAAACTCTTTAATATCGATGGTTCAGGCAACTGCTCTCTTATAATAGGTGTTTCTCTGCCAATGAACGACTCCGTTCCTTTATTATACACTTCATCAAAATCTCGCCAACGATTTCCATAATCAATAGTCCATTCCGATTTGCCATAGTTATAAACGCCTCCTACATTAAAGTTTGTCAGCCAACCGACTGCCGCCATACCATTTGCAATTACACTTCCACCTTTTGCGACCGGTTTTGTGATAAAATTTATCACACCCATCACCGATGTACCATATCTGATGTCCGATACATTTGAATATTCTATACGCAAAATATTGTCATTGTTTAACGACTGAATACGAGAGTAATCTACCTGACGACCATTTATTTGAAATATCGCAACTCCGTTTTCAATTGTTACTCGATTTAACGACGAGTTCACTTGCAATCCAGGAAGTTTATATTGCATCTGCTCCAATAAATCAATCGAAGTGCCTGATTTTTTGATTTCATCTGCCGTGGGGAACAAAATATAATTGCATCCCTTTTCAATTACATTTTGTGCCACTACTGTGATTTCGCCAAGCAATTCAGGAGCCTCAGCCAATGTAATCGCACCTAAATCTACATTTCGGCCGACACTTTCAAATTGCACGTTTGAAGTCATGAAGCCCACTATCGACACCTCAACTCTCATATCTCCCTTTTGATTGGTTTCTAATAAGAATTTCCCATTTTCATCTGTCAATACACTCCCTATTGATGTTATTGAGTCTTTATACAAAATCACACTTACTCCACTCAATAGTTCTTTTTCCGAATCAATAACTTTTCCCGTAATTGCGTAAGCCCACAAAAACTGAGGCACCAGCATCGACAAAACAAACATTAACTTTTTCATAAATCTTGCATTTTTTGATATTAATTTGATGCAAAATTATCCTCAGATGTTATATAAAATCAAATTTTCAGTTCAACAATCGTCTAACATCCGCCAGCATTAAGCCAGTGATTCTCAACAAAATAAGAAGCCCGTTAGACATTATCCCTCTAACAGGCTTCTTAACTATGCTATTTTTCAAACATTTACCTTTTGGTATTGTTAGATTAATTCAGCTTAATCACAACAAAAATGCCAATATTTCTTCTTTATTCTTGATATTTGATTGCGAAATTTTCTCTTTCAAGCGAGATTTCCTCATATAAATATTTGCCTGACTTTTATTCAGTAAAAGACTTATCAGTTTACCCGAAAAGCCTGCATAATGATAACAAAGTTGCAGATAATCAATTTCATCAAGAGTTGGCAATTCTTCTCTTAATTTCGCCATAACATTGTTACAACATCTGTTAACCGTATTCTCCAATTCTTGAATAGCATTTTTATCCTTACTAAATTGATAAATCAAACGATTCATTTCATTATAAACTAATCGTTGTCCTTTTGCATCATTGGTATGAGTGAGTATTGAATCACTGATTACATTAAGAAATTTGTATTTATCTTTATGTAGCGAGTTTATTAATTCGGTTGTTACGGAATTACTCTTTCTCATTTCGCTTTGCAATTCCGCAACAACTCCAATATATTCATCTATTTTTCTCTGCTTATTTCTATTCTTTCTACGCAAAAGCAGAATTACCATTGACGCAATGATTAAAATAACCGCAATTATTATCACTACTCGTTGTTTTTCTACCTCTTGAATCTTTTTTATGTTTTCATAGCTTCTTTTTAAATAGTCGCGTTGCGATTCCATCAAAGGCTTTTCCAGACGGAATTTATTATTATCTTTTTGCAATACACCCTTTTGTAATAGCATGTCAATTGCTTTTTCATTCTCTCCATTTAACATTGCTATTTTAGCTTGAGTATCATATAATATGACAGAATCAGACTTTGTTCGGGTATATTTCGGTAGCAAATTCATATATTTGCCACAATTCTCCATTTCTCCATTCTTTGCACAAATTATAGAATATCGACTATATACAGGAAGGTACATATTCCCTGATAATTTCACATTCCTTATATCTTCAAATAATTTAATCGCCTCTTGATATCTTTCAACATTATAATAAGCACAAAACAATATACACTTGAAACTAAGTATATATTTTTCATTGCCCAATGCCTCGGCTTCTTTCAACCCTTTTTCAATTTCTGCTATAGCTTCTGTTGCTAATGACTCTTGATTCATATAATTAACACACATCCCAAAGAGTGCGAGCATTCTATCTTTACTATTATTTGTTCCTTCTAAATGAGAATAAGCCTTTTTGAAATATTCTAAAGATCTTGGAGTATCATAATATATAGCATGCAAATAAGCCAATTGCACATACAGCAGTCCTTTTTCACTTTCATTATTCTCAAATTCAGACAAAGTTGTTTCTACTTCATAGCATGCCAACATAGCCTTATCGTAAGCTTTATTATTGATATTTATCTCACTTTTAAGAATTAATGATTGACATAATTGCCTCGCATCTCTATTATTTCGATAATAATCAACAGCGATATTTATTAAAGAATCATTTGTTTCTTTTATATAATTCCTTTTCAACACAGTTGTATATAGTAACGCATAACGAGCGTTTTGTGACTCCGCTTTAATCGCGTTTCCATCAATGGTTTTCAATATCATCATTGCCGAGTCTGGCATTTCATCAATCAACGCTTCAACCTTGTCCAACTTTACATTCAAGTCGGGATCTACACTCTCACAACTTGAGAATATAAATGTAATAGTTATACAAACTAGTATTTTTATGTATCGCACTATATTAATCTTTTAGTTTTATCTCTAATTTCAAACCTAAAACATCAAGAATTGGCATCAATGTACTAATTCTTGAATTTCCTTGACCTCGTTCTATCGCAACTAGAGTATTAATTCCTACCATTGACAAGTCAGCAAGTTCTTGTTGCGTAACTTTTAATTGTTGCCTTCGTTGCTTTATCTTCAACCCTATTTCTTTCATTTTCACAACATATTGTGATTTTGGTGCAAATATATAGATATTAATCAATGAGGGTGACCCAAAAGTAAACTGGTTACCCTCTTTGATTTGTTTATAAAGAAAGTTGATTGGCAAGGAATCAACCCAACTTTGCAATTTACTTCACTATTCTATCCACGGCATTTAGAATGGGGTCGGTGCTGATGGTTGCGCCTACGGCTTGTTGCATCCAGTGGTTAGGAGTTAAACGACCGAGTTTATAGATGCGCATAAGTTCATCGGCAAAGGCTTTTTTATCGGCACATTTTGCGAAATGCTCTTCGAGTTGGAACTCAATGATATGGCCCAATGGGTAGTTGGGGAGATACATTGGCGAATTTACCATATGAGAATATACTGCCAAGATGGGCGAATCTTTCTCGCCAAGCACAGGTTGATAATACTTGTTCCACACCTCTTTGGCAATCGCTATTGTAGCATCGCGGAGGTCGGCCGCTGTTGCTTGGGGGTGAGCATATAGCCATTGCCACACTTTCATATCAACGAGCGAAACACCCATAATTTCGTAAAGTCCCCAGAAGATGTCGAGCGTAGTGTTATCATCAATCTTTTGGTCATAGCCGAGCAATCCGAGGTCGCGTTTTTGGAACACAAATGCCAATGCTTCGGTAAATCCGGTGTTAGGCACTCCTGCCATCATAAAATTATCAATTAGATATAAGTCGATTGTTTGTTCCACATTATGACCAAACTCGTGAACGGCGATGTTATACCCCTTGTAGTCCATACCATCGGCGCCTATGCGAGTGCGAAGGAGTGAGCGTTCCCAACGACCAACTGCACCCCATGCATGACCCGAACCACGAGCACCCTCTACCTTGATTTTACTTGCAATGAAATCGGCATCTTTTTGAGCAAAGCCCAAGTCAACGAGCATGCGTGCCATATCCTTTTCAAATGCTTCGGGAGTGGGATATTTAGCACGAGTTTGAGCGGTGAGGTCATCTTCCGAGATTGTGCTACGGCTCTTAAATCCGTCATACCATATATCGTAAGGGCGAAGGTCGCGTCCAAGGCGTTTCTTGATCAATTTGCCCACTTTTTTCACTTGTGGCGATGAAATGAGATTGACAAACAATGCCTCAATCTCTTCGGGTGCAATCTCCATACCTCCATCAAAGTTGCGTGCAATACCTGTGGGCGATTGTGGCTCATATTTATCCACCTTCACCATTGTTTTGTAGTGAGCCAATATGCGTTCATAACGGCGAGTATCTTCGGCAGCCAAAGTCACCTCTGCCCCATCTTTCCAAGTGCGATTGCTATAAGGAGCCCAGTCATATGCCGCATTGTTGATTACCTCTTGAGGAATAGTTCCGGCAATAATATGTTGCATCACTTCATAAATCATTTCTTGTTTTTCGCGAGCGTTGGGAAGATTGGCATAATTTGACTTAATCTCATCGCGAAGATTCCAGTGTGAGAGCAACACCATATCTTTGGGGAACAACTTATTACCTTTCTTGTCGAGCAAATGTCCCATCATGATATTGTATGATGCAATATAGTTTTCGGCATCGGCATTGGCTTGCGCAGCCTCCTTGTTTAGTGTAGCAGGCACTCGCGAGGTAAACATATCTCCCATACGAGCATAAGCCCACTCCTCACGACTCCATGCGCCACCCATTTCGTTCTTCTCTGCGAGCGTAAAGTTAGGGAAATTGAGAATAGTGATAAATGCCACTTTGTTTTCATAAAGGTCGTTCCACAAGTGCGAATATGGATTAAACGCACTCATTATATAGTCGATATTTGTAGGCTCAGGACCAGCAAGAATTGTAGGAAGGCTCAACTCTATTGCCACTTGATTTTGTGTGCCGAGCAACACTTCATAGGCCTTGCTCAACTTGTCAAATAACTCACGACGCGCCTCGGGCGAAGCAACATAGTTCTCTTTTACAAACTGCACAAACTCCTCGGACGATCCATCGGTTTCTTGCCAAAGAGCAGCCACTTGTCTCGCTCCTCGTTGCAACAACTTGCCATCAATCGATGCATCATCGGCAGTCATTTGCCCCACCACATCGGTCACCTTGGCATCATCAATAACCTTTGCACTAATATTATTCACACTCATCGCAATCATAATCGCTAACACTAATCGTTTTATCATTCTTTTCATATAGTATTGTTTTTTATTTTCCACCCTCAAAATTAGCAATTATTTTCGTGATTACAAAAAGAGCAAAATTTCACTCGTTTTATTAACCTAATTTTATATCTTTGTGTAATTATAAATAACTCAACATCATGATATACTTCGACTCTGACTATATGGCTGGTGCACACCCCGATGTGTTGCAACGCCTCATCGACACAAATCTCGAGCACACAGTGGGTTACGGTTGCGACCATTACACCGAGCGAGCCATCGACCTCATTCGTGAAGCATGTGGAGCACCCAAAGCACAAGTATTTTTTATGGTTGGCGGCACTCAAACAAATGCCACCATCATTGATGGTATATTGGCTCGACACGAGGGAGTGTTAGCGCCCGAAACAGCCCACATCAATGTGCACGAAGCCGGAGCCATCGAAGCCACCGGGCACAAGGTGCTCACCCTACCCCAACACGAGGGCAAAGTGTGGGCCGACGAAGTCGAACAATACATCGAAGAGTTTTATCGCGATGAAACATTCCTCCATATGGTCGCCCCAGGCATGTTGTATATCTCGTTCCCTACCGAATATGGCACCGTATATACCCTGTCCGAACTTGAGGCATTGAGTCAAGTGTGTCGCGATGCACAGATTCCACTCTATATCGACGGAGCACGATTGGGATATGGACTTGCCGCTAAAAATGGCAATGTAACGCTTCGAGATATCGCTCGATTGGCCGATGTGTTCTACATCGGAGGCACCAAGATGGGAGCATTAATGGGAGAGGCGGTTGTGGTCACCAACCCCTCACTCCTCAAAAACATGACTCCTCTCATAAAACAACATGGAGCACTCCTTGCCAAAGGCCGACTATTAGGTTTACAGTTTTCAGCCCTATTTTCTAACCATTTATACCTAAATATAGGCCGATATGCCGTGGAACTTGCCATGACACTCAAAGACGAATTCTTTGCACGAGGATATGACATCGTTGTGGACTCTCCCACAAACCAACAATTCTTCCGACTCCCCAACGACCTCATCGACCGACTAAAGCAACACGCAAGTTTCGAGCTATGGGGACCTCCAGGCAAAACCCACTCCATCGTGCGCTTCGTCACCTCTTGGTCAACATCCTACGCCGACATCAACCGTCTCGTGGAATTGATATAAGGGAGATATTACTTAAAAAAGTCAATTTTAATTTGGTCAAGTTGCTCTCTGATATTCTCAAATTCTTGATTTAAATCAAGAGTTTTGACCATAATTCTATTATTACCAAATTTCGCATCCAAAAATGGGTGCGTTTCTTCTTGTGTTTTAGCATACAACAATAACCCCGACACGTCTCCACTATTTAAGGTATCACGATTTTTTACATAAGTAAAAATTTGGTATAAATTATTTGAATGGATTGTTTTGTGGTCAAAATTTGTTTGCAATGTTTTAGAATAATACTTCGTATCAATTATCAACGTGTGATTTTCATTAGAAATCACAATATCACTTTTCATCTCAGGCAAAAAATCAATAGCACAATCATCTTCATCCGACAAATCCCATTTAATTGTAGGAGAAGAGACCTTCAGACTCTTGTAATGGTATTTATAATACTCCAACACGAATCGTTCAAACAATTTATTCATATGGTCATCAGAAAATGTTGCCACTCGATATCGTCCTTGTTCTGTAGTCAAAATCATCCCATCTAAAACGAAATAACATATATTGATTAGCATTCGATAACTTTTATTGTTATTCTGGAATCTCAACATATTCCATTTTATCTCACTCGGATTTATTGAATCTACATTTTCAAAGAATATCAAAACATTCTTCAATTGACGTTTTCGCTCTGCTTTAACCTCGCTTTTATATATTAATAATTCAGCAACAGTCTTAAGAATTTGATTAAAGATATTATTCTCTGATAGTTTATCAAATTCACATCCTAATAAATTCTTTTGAGCGACTCTCAATTTTATCGTTTGACCAATGTCTAATTTTCCTCTTAGCAATGGTAATTCTGCCGTTTTATGAATATATTCGCGATATAGACCTAATTTTAATTGTGCAGATATACCTTTATAGAGTATTTCGGCAAACAAATCTTCTATTCGCTCAAAATCCTCTTTAGCAACATCTTCATAATTATTCTTTCTTAAGTTACTAAATGCATATGAAAGCATATAATAGACGTTGCGAATAAGTATCCCTTTGTCGTTAGTCATTAAAAATCAGTTCTAATGTGTTTCGCCATTCTTCAGCTTTGCTCCTGTCATCAAACCAATATTCTTGTAACATTGGAATTAGATCAAACTTTATCACCGAATGTAACCAATCATCATCTACTCTTTCTTGATTACAGAAATAACTGTGACCAATTTCAAACCCACTCCCTAACGAATCATCTTTTCTGATTTTTTCGTTCAAATCAACGATACATTTTATTAATTTATTAAACCTATCGTGATTCAAATTTTCTTGATATTGCTTAAAACCTTCCGATTCAAATCCCGGACATATTTCCACAAAACTAAATCTTCTACGCAATGCGTAATCAATCATTGCAAGAGACCTGTCGGCAGTATTCATCATCCCTATAATATGCACATTTGTTGGCACATGAAATTTTTCATCGGAATACGCCATTGTCACAGCTTCTCCTCGATAATCTTTTTCTATAAGCATCAACAATTCGCCAAATATTTTTGACAGGTTGCCTCTATTTATCTCATCAATTATGAAAAAGTAATCCTTATCGGCATCGACTTTTGCTTTTTGACAAAAATCATAAAATACTCCTTTTTTCAATTCAAAAGACCCACCTTCTGTTGGCTTATATCCCATCACAAAATCCTCATATGAATAATTTTGATGGAATTGCACAAATTCAATTCGGCTATCATCTTTTTCACCCATTAATGTATAAGCCAATCGTTTTGCACAAAAAGTTTTCCCGACACCCGGAGCACCTTGCAATATTATATTTTTCTTCGTTTTAATTAATTGTTGAAGCATGTTCAATCTACGGCTATCCATATACACCTCTCTCAAAAAGTCTTCATTGGTATATGGCTCACATTTAATTAATTCTTGATTTTCGTCTTCTTCGGCTACCCCATCAATCATTGCGTTTAGATTGTCTATATAACCTATAAATTTTGTTATATCGGTTAATGTTTTTAATGCCTGCGTATAATTAAATGTCCATTCTCCAATATTTATCCATTTAACCGAACGGACATTCTTATATTCTTTTCGTTTTTCATCATAACGATACCCCCCTACAACAATGCCTCTGCCGACTATTGTATGGAGACCTTTTTTCGCAAAAACAACATCTCCAATATTCATCTCATTTGCAAATTCCCATGTTGCTAAAGAATCATGTATATATTCTTTTTTCTCACCATATTCTGCTTTCATTTTTGAAACCATTGCGTCACGAGTTGGATATTTTAACAAATCTCCCAATTCATCCCAACCTAAATACATCTCACTATTCTCAACGCATTCTTTCCAGAAACGTGCTTGTTCTCCTGGTGAATACAACCACCCTTTAGAGGCTTTTTTTACTGTTTTTTTCAGTTCTTCATCATTTAGCACACTATCTTCCATGTATTTTTCTACATAATAAGCAAAATCAACCATCATGGTTTTTAAGTTATTATCGGGATAACACTCTTTAGTTAATGCTTCATTTAATAATCCTCTTAATTCGGCATTTTGAAGCATTTCGTTGTTGATTTCATCATATAATTCATATGCCTTTACTACAGCCGATGCACCTTTGCCTCTAAGTTTAACATCTACACCCAATTTTTTAAATAAATTTACGGCTATAGTCGGTTTGTAGATGTAATATTTATTGGGAAATCGCAGCCATAAATATGTTGATATTACCGAAGCATTTTGATAATGATTTTCGCCAGTTTCTCCCGACTCTAAATTCCATTTTTTGTGAATTCCATCTATCAAACGAATAAACTCATTTATTCTTTCTGCAATAGGCTCCGTTTCTGCATACAATGCTTTAAAACATGGTTGAATCTCATTAGGATAAAGTCTTGCAAACTTAACAATCATTGCACGTGGATATGCAAATCCTATATTTAACAAATTTCCCGTTTTTGACAACGAACGTTCTAACATTTCTGCAAAATTATCAGCCTCAATATCCCAATTATCTTGAAAACACTTTACAGCTTCCCATTTATATAATTCGTTTGGAATATTCTTTTTAAAATCTTGCTTATAGTGAGAAATCAATCTACACAAAATTTCTTCATTATACGAGTTCTTATTTGAACTAATTTTTTGATATTCATTATTACCATATTCGCTTAATTGATATTCTCCATTCTCGACTCTAATAAAATTTTCAGGATAATAATTAGTCAAATATGATGACACTGTACGCTCTGGTGTAAGTCCAGTAGACCTATAATATCCTTTATCCTTAATGACTTCCCATATCTCATTTGCATTCATTGGGTGTTTCTCGTCGCCCAAAACTTTTATTACTGCTTCAATTAATGAATATGACATAATTGGTATTGATTTAATCGTTTATTTTTGCAAATTTATAAAATTTCATCAATAATTAGGGGTAATTTTCCTCTAATTTCCCATCTTATTAATTGTAAAATCCACTATCTTTGTGGAAAAGGAATTAATTTTATGCCCATTATAGAAATCACATCGTTGAATGAGCCGGGGGTGGAGGTGTTTACTTCGCTCACGGAGGCGCAGTTGCGCAATCGTATTGACCCAACGAAGGGGATATTTATTGCTGAGAGCCCTAAGGTTATCAATGTGGCTCTTAATGCTGGATATGAGCCCATTTCGATACTTTGCGAACGAAAACACATCACGGGCGATGCGGCCAATATCATTGCTCGTTGTGGCGATATACCCATCTACACTGGCGACCGCAAATTGCTTGCCTCGCTCACCGGATACACCCTCACTCGTGGCGTGTTGTGTGCCATGCGTCGCACACCTCATCACAGCATCGAAGAAGTGTGTCGCAATGCTCGTCGCATTGTGGTTATTGATGGCGTGGTCGATACTACCAACATCGGTGCAATCTTTCGTAGCGCAGCAGCCCTTGGCATCGATGCGGTGTTGCTCACTCCCACTTCGTGCGACCCTCTCAACCGCAGGGCTATAAGGGTGTCGATGGGTTCGGTGTTTCTCGTGCCATGGACATGGCTTAACGAACCAATAACTGCGCTCAACAATATCGGGTTCAAAACTGTAGCAATGGCGCTGACCGACGATTCGGTATCAATTGACGACGAGGCGCTTTGTGCCGAGCCTCGCCTTGCTATCGTGATGGGAACTGAAGGCGACGGACTCGCCCACTCCACCATCGCTCAAGCCGACTATGTGGCACGAATACCCATGAGTCACGATGTGGATTCGCTCAACGTCGCCGCCGCTGCTGCCGTAGCCTTTTGGCAACTCCGTGCACGATAATACCAAACAATGATTTAAAAAATTCACTTGCCGGTATCGGCAAAATAGACGCATTTTAGCCACAAAATCACTCACATCCTTGCCGATGTCGGCAAAATACACTAACTTTACATCAAATTAATTTTATTTGCCGATAAATATGACCAATATTATATCAGTTAAAGAATTTGCACTGAAGCATAATATTCCAGAACGTACAGTTAGAAATTATTGTGCCTCAGGGAAAATCAAAGGAGCATTTTTGATAGGTAAAACTTGGAACATTCCTTCAGATGCTCCAGTCCCCAACTCTTCTCAAAAAAGAAAAAGATATACATTACTCGCTACCTTGCGAGATCAGATGGAAACAAAACTAAAGGGAGGGATATATCACCGCATTCAAGTTGACCTTACATACAATTCAAACCACATTGAAGGGAGCAA
This sequence comes from Muribaculaceae bacterium, assembly GCA_045637505.1. GTDB lineage: Bacteria > Bacteroidota > Bacteroidia > Bacteroidales > Muribaculaceae > RGIG4079. The sequence goes on from JAZTZO010000028.1 coordinate 37,403, forward strand.
ACTTTCGCACGACCAAACCCGATTTATTTTTGAGACAAACACTATAGGTCAATGCAACGAGAGTCTTAATATTGATGACATCATTGAAACCACTAATCACTTTCGTTGCATCGATTTAATAATAGCAAATGTAAATAAAAAGTTGACGGAACGTTTTATTAAAGAGCTTCATAAAGTGCTTAAATCCAATACCAATCATAGCACCAAACAATGGTTTGCCGTTGGAGACTACAAACGCATGCCTAATGAAGTAGGAGGACAAGATACCACTGCACCCGAAAACGTTGCGAAAGAGATAATAGAATTATTGTATCAATATAATTCCATCAAAACAAAGAGTCTTGATGATATACTTGATTTCCATTTTAAATTCGAACGGATCCACCCCTTTCAAGATGGGAATGGCAGAATAGGCCGTTTGATAATGTTTAAAGAATGTCTTGCAAATGGCATTGTGCCGTTTATTATAACCGACGAACTGAAATATTTCTATTACAGAGGGTTGCAAAATTGGCCTGATATAAAAGAATTTCTTCGCGACACTTGTCTTTCGGCACAGGACGATTTTAAAACTATTCTTGATTCTTTTAAAATCAAATATTAAAAAGAATGTTCACTCACCGAAAATCGATAGGACATATTGCGTGTTTCATTGCATACGCCATTTTTGGGGTAAACATCATCGTGTGTAAAGACCTCACAAGTAGCAATACCATTTCTCCCATCGCGCTATTTTGCCTTCGTTCTATTTTTGCAGGAGCAATCTTTTGGCTCATATCATGGTTCATGCCATCGGAGAAGGTTGAGCGCAAAGACTATGTGAAGATTTTTGCCGCATCGATGTTGGGATTTTTCCTCACCCAACTCACCTTCCTCATGGCCATACCGCTCATCACTCCACTCGACTGCTCCATAGTGAGTTCGCTCTCCCCCATCTACACCATGATAATTGCCGCCATAGTGTTGCATGAACCTATCACATTCAAAAAAGCCGGAGGAGTGGCGTTGAGCCTTGTCGGAATTCTATATCTTATCATCAACAGCACCACTGGCACAAGTGGTATTACACAATCGCAACCTATAGGCATCATCTTGATGATACTCAACAGCCTTTGTTTCTCGCTCTACCTTGGCATATTCAAACCCACCATCAGTCGCTACTCGCCCATCACCTTTATGAAGTGGATATTCCTCTTCTCTACACTACTATCACTCCCCATTGCCGGCAGTGAGATAATCTCAATCGACTATGGTTCACTACCACAAGCGTTTATCTTTGAGTTATCGTTCCTCATCATCTTTGCCACCTTCATCACCTACCTACTCATTCCCATAGGTCAACAACGCATACGCCCAACACTTGTGAGCATGTACTCCTATGTGCAACCCATCATCGCCATAGCCATAAGCATCTACATAGGCATGGACACCATCAGTTGGCAAAAAGTCCTTGCCGCCGCAATGGTATTTGGAGGCGTAACACTCGTAACCCGTAGCCGCTCCGCAAAAGGATAGAGGCCAAACTTTCGTCTATTTCTCTTCTGCCACCTCGATGGCGAGAGTTGAGCCGAGGAGGATTTTCTTCCATGATGATTGGGGAGCATAGCGATAGAAGGTGTGGCCGGTCATAATGCCTGTGCGCATCTGAAAGTTGCGATTGGGAAAGTTTTCAAGGAATTCAACGGCAATTATATACTCACCTTTTTCAATCACGATGGGAGTAGGTAAATTAAATGTAAATCTACCATCAACAATCACTTCCTTGGTGTAAAGAAATTGGAGCGACGACACAAGATTATTGGTGTATTCATTGCCTTGTTTCTTATAAAGATTCAATCTGAATGGCATTCGCGTGAGCATACTATCATTTTCCACAATAGCAAAACTCACATTCTTTATCCATGCTCGTTTCTTGGTCTTAAACTGCATACCCATCTCTTTCCCGGCACCACTATCGCCCTCCACCACCAGAAACATCGACCCTTTTGCCGACTTGCGACCATAATGTTTTGCGGTTGTTTTAATAGGCATCACCACCACCTCGGGCAATGGATATTCAACCGCTTCGAGAGCAAACTCTTTGCATTTTCGTGCATCAGCCACACTCATTGTCAACTCACCATACCCCACGCAAGAGATTCGCAACGAATCGCTGTCGAGTTTCATAGGAACATCGAGCGAGAAACGCCCACAGATGTCGGCAAGAGTGCCGATAGTGCGTTCCACCACCCCCACCGATGCGTATGCTATAGGCTCTCGACTTTGAGCATCAACCACCGTTGCCTCAACTCTTTGGGCGTACGAGGAATGCGTAGCCGTCACCATGACGGCTACCCCGAGAAAAAACTGTTTCATTTCTATTCTATGCTTTTATTCCTCGTCGGCTCGATATTCTATAATATCGGCAGGCTGGCAATCGAGAGCTTTGCAAATAGCGTCGAGCGTTGAAAAACGTATTGCCTTTGCCTTTCCGGTTTTCAATATAGAGAGATTGGCGATTGTGATACCCACCCGTTCCGACAGTTCATTGAGCGACATTTTGCGTCGCGCCATCATCACATCGAGATTTATTATTATAGCCATAATCCGTATCCTCCCTGGTTAAATCGTAAGATTATTCTCCTCTGCCACATCTGTGGCAATACGATAGAGAAACGAAAACACAAACGCAATAACTGCGACTCCCACCATCGTTTCATCAATCACAATTTTTGTCAATCGTTGCGAATAAATCATTTCAGGAAGATTGGCGGCACAAAAATCATAAAATACCCACACAATGCCCCACCACATTATCAACTTCCAACAACCACGATTAAACATTACACCTCGCTTTAAGCTGCGCAACTGTTTCACAAAAAATATCGTTTGAATAGTTATCAAAACAAGAGCCAACACCGAATATCCTATTACAATAGCCCACCTCAACGATTCAAACTCATTCCAACTTACGACATCATCACCCATAAAAGTAAACACTGAACGACCAACTGTCCAATAAATCCAACACAAAGACACAATCGTGGCAAAGATAGCCAACGGCAAAATTTGACGATAATACTTTTTTGATTCCATAATAAGATTGTTTTTAAATTATACATTTTATTGAGGGGAGACACTTCTTTTATCAGATTTACATTCTGCCCCATTATCTCATTTCGACAAAAGCAACATTCACAAATGACCACGCGCGCAACATCAATCAGAATTACCATTTATCGAAATTCGATATGCAAATATATAATCAATTTATTGAAAAACGATAAATTTTACCTGAATTTTAATATTTTTTATCGTTTATCAATAACTGTAAACAACAAAAACTCCGCAAATGCACTTTGACACTTGCGGAGTGAATATAATATTTTTCGTTGTTATTCAGTTTCCTTTTCGAGTTCTTCTTGTAATCCTTCAAGGAACCCTCCTATTATTGCGCCGCCGCTATTAATAAGATTACCAATTTCAGAGCCCAATTCTTGTGTTTTGCGCTCAGTTATCTTTGATAAGATTTTGCCTTCAATGCGTCCTAATTCCTTCTTTTGCTCGTAAGAGAATTCACAAGTTTGAGCCTCTTCATGAATTACTTCATATTCAGTCAGCAGTTCAGTCCATTCAGCATCAGTAAAATTATCACTATCATTAAGACGATTATAAACACTTTCAAGGTCGCTCAACACCTTGTCTTCCTTTGATTGACATGCTGTAATAGACAATGTCAAAACACATAGCAAAATCGCAATAAATAAATTTTTCTTCATTAGTATTTGTTTTTAATAATTTTTATTTCAATTTCTTGCCGTCGGCGAAGGCGTTGCCTACTTTGGGGCCAATGGCGAGGTAGTCTTTGTTGATTGTGTCATAGATGATTGGTTGTAGTAGTGTGATGTCAATTTTGCCGTCGGGAGTGAGTATTCGCTCGTCGGCCGACACATTGACAATCTTTCCGACCATATGGCAAGTTTCCTCATCATACGACACGAGTTCACACTCCAATGTCATGGGTAGTTGGTCGATTATAGGTGCATTGACAAACTCTGACTTTGTCGCAGTAAAACCAGCCTTGGCAAATTTATCGGGCTCTTTGTTGCCCGACACTATTCCTACATAGTCACACTCGGCGACCTTGTCGGCTGTGGCCATACTCACCGTAAATGCTCGTGTGGCAAGAATGTTTTTAGTGGTTTTGTGTCCTTCCGATAGGCACACACATATCATGTCGTCGGTATAGACACCGCCCCATGCTGCATTCATTGCGTTGGGCACGCCGTTCTCATCATAGGCAGCCACGATAAACACGGGCATAGGATAAAGCCAAGTCTTTACTCCAAAATTCTTTCTCATGGTATTGTTTAAATTTTAATTATTCTTCAATCGTTTCGATATAAAAACTCACAGGGCGAAATCCATCGGGGCATGAAATCATTGCCGAATAGGGGTTGAGCATCCAATCTTCATAAAATTCGCCCCCTCCTCGAGCGAGTGTTCTTACATATAATTCCATCACTTCCCAAGCCCAATCGCATAGCCCGGCTGGTTTTTCGCCATTTTCCGAAATCCAATATTCTCCTTCTTTGATTTTACAAGCAAAGTCCTTTGATTTTTCATATTTTGCGATTAAATCATCATATGTCACTTTGCGAATTGCTGTAATCTTAACTTTTTTCATAGACATTCATTTTGTTTCTACTTTTCAAATTTCAACTTTGAAGCCATTTCATACCCCTCGTTATATAGGTCGAGGAGTTTTGATGTATCACGCTCCATACGGTCAACTACAATGGGGCGTTCGGGGCGTATAACCATCAATTCACCAGCATCCTCGAGTCGTTCCACTAGTTCGAGTTGACTATTATATAATCGGCTGCGATTGCGTATTGCCTCACGCATTGCAGGATATTTATGATAGAAAAATGGTGGTACAAACGCTGGTTTATCGGCTTTACGATATCCACGATTGCGAGTCACCACTACCACATTGTTGTCATAACCCAATTCGCGAGCACGGAGCAACGGAATGGAATCGGCAATGCCTCCATCGAGCATCGGACTACCATCAACATAGGCAATGGGACACACAAATGGCAAACTGCTCGACGCTCTCACTATATCAATTATTCGAGCGGGCGACTGCTTCTCTTCAAAGTAGCAAGCCTCACCCGTTTCGCAACTTGTTGTTACCATTTCGTATCGCTCGGGGCATTGCTCATACCCCTCATAATCATATGGAATAATCTCATTAGGAAACTTTTCAAAGAGCAAATCAAAATCCATTATATTTCTCTTTGTCAATAGATAGCGAAAACCAATGTAACGATATTTCTCGAGCAAATCGATATTGCTATATTTAGCACGACCTCTTTGACGCGACATATACGAAAGCCCGTTGCATGCCCCAGCGCTCACACCTATTGCATAAGGAAAACGTATGCCTCGATCCATAAAATTATCGAGCACACCACAAGTAAACACGCCACGCATGCCTCCACCCTCAAGCACAAGACCCGAACGCTCGGTAATTTTCACTCGTTTTTCGTACATATATTCCATATCAATAGCAAAGGTAATGAAAAGATACGAAAACAATATAGAGAATACCTACAAAAGTTGAAAGTTGTTTTTTTGTAGGGACACGGCGTGCCGTGTCCGGAAAGAATTAGACAGAAGGGCAAAAGGAACATAAAGACTGCCGCATGGCAATTATGAATTATGAACTATGCATTATGAATTAACTTCCCCCGAAGTGCTCAACGAGGCTTGACCGAAACAATTGAGTGTTTTTTTGACAGAAAGTGTCATAATCCAATTTGGCAACAAATTGTTGCCAAATTATTCTGTATTGATGACAAAACCACTAGGTTCGTTCCTTGCGAGAGTCAAACCCAAGTGGTCAAATATGAGGATTAAATGAAGTTTTCCAAAGACAGTTGCGACCGACAAGAATCGCAACATCATCATAAAAGTTTATAATCCTCCGAATTATATTTATCTAGATACATTATTACAACATGATTATTGTCATCTAACCCAAATAAAATCGCCCCTTCTTCAAGACAAATCCCTTCAGCCCATTCATTGAATGGCTGAGGTTCTTGTCCATATTCATCAGCAAAAGCATACATTATATCATTAAGATCTTCTCCTGTTAAATCATGACAAATAACTTCGACCAAATAGACTTTATTATTTTGTTCGTCCCAATGCACTCGGATTATATCTCCATTTTGTTTAAATTTATAAAAATGTTGACTTTCTAATTTATCAGTTAGTTGATAATTTAAATTTTTAAGACGATTTGCAAAGGAATTAATATCCATATTCATCGGGACTCCAGCATATGTCATATGCCTTAAATTATTATTTTCTTTAGCAATATTTTCTGCTGCTGGCTGTGGCGCTTCCTCAATTGATTCTTCTATTTCGCGGTGAGGTAGATTTTCTATTGTATCATTATTTTTTATTGAGTCTGTAATAGATACATTTGGTTTATTTGTAGATTTATTTAATAGCAAATCTATACCACCTAAACCGAAAAGAGCTATAAATACCAATGGCAAACATAAGCCAATTAGTATCCACTTAATATTTCTAGACCAATATAACATAAAGAATGTTACCTTTTGGTCTAGATGCAAATTCTTGACATCTTGATTTAAGGCTCCCGTTAAAACCTCTCGAACCATTTCATTTTTAGTAAAATTTTTCGCCTCTCTATAATGATAATTTCCCAGTAATAGTTGAATTGGTTTAGGATATTCTGTACTATCAAGACGGTATTGGTGAATATACACATGTTCTTTATCTGCGAATAATAATTCTTTTAGACAAAATTCAGATGTTAACGAATTTTTGCTTGCTAAAAATAATATTGCTTTGCTTTGTGATATAGCTGATGAGATACGCTCTAAGTAATCATGTTTACTCGATATTTCTTCGCAATCAAAAAAGTATTCAAAATTGTAGTGCTTTTTATATTCGTCAAGGATATGGCAAATCTCTTCTGCTATATCTTTATCCTTACGAGAATAACTGATAAATAAATCATATCTTTTCATCTTTTAATTCTAATCGTTATACTGTTCAACATAATCATCGTTTACATTGGGAGCAATAGATAGCAACTCTTGCGATTGTTCATAGTCATCACAATTACATCTGCAGTCATCGCAACGCCCACAAGCCCATTCCAAATATTCGTTCAATTCATCGTCATCCATAGATTAAGTGCCATAATTTAAAAATCCTATTTTAATAAAAACACATATTTCTCATTTTATATAAATTCCTCTCCTTCTTTAGCTCTATCAATAAGTGCCTTTCTATGGTAACCATGTTTAACAAATTCATTTATCCATATTAATCTTTTTGAACCATCTGCATATGGTTGAAGTCTAAAATGACCACTTACTAAAAAATCATTATTATTACATATTTCGGTAAACCATTTGCTATCAAACACAAAATAAGTTATTCCGTCAATATTTACAACTTTTGTTTTCTTCTTCTCCTTTATCTCTTGTTTGATTTTAGTTTTTGTTTCTGCAATCTCAACTTCAGCCCATTGTCTTAAACAAAGATAGTCTATAACCATATCTACATAATCGCGAATATTATCCTCCATACAATTATCGATAAGATACATAACCATACAATCTACTTCATGTTTATCTGCTTTAAATTTATCCTTAGGGATTGCAACTATATATAAAGAAGGGATTGCCATCTTTCGATTATAATCATTAGGCATATCATGAAAAACCCATAATGTAAGTGAACCATTTTTTATGGAATAAACAACAAAAGACCCTTCTATAAAATATGGAGACCGAATTACACCATTTTCACCATCGCATTCCTCTAATACATCTTGATGATATTGTGTAAATTTTCTGTATGATTTATCCATTGCTTCTACAAACCGTTTTGAGAGCACAGCCAAATCCTTACAATTTCCTTTTAAATCATATAGTTCATTAATGGCAGATTCCCTATCGTCATTAATTTTGCTTCCTTTATTCATTAAGAATCTTTTAATACTTAATGGATAATCTCTATTGTCGAGGTTATATAAATATCGTAAAATTAAATTCTTGTTATATAACATAGTTTTATATAATTATTTAAATATACAAAATTTAAAACTCTATAACATGACAATATTTTCACTTTGACAAAAATATGCACATTATATTTGCATCTCAATTACAAAATTAGTAAAAAATTACAATTATATCTAAAACTCTCCCCTCTGGCTTCAAAAAATACAAAAACAGCGCATATTATCAAAAAGTCATGCAAACATTCCTCATATTAGCGCAAAAAGCACTAATTTTGCAGAATAATTTACCAATCTATGGCTATACGTAACAATGTGATGATTGTGCGTCAACGATTATTGACTCGCCTCATCAAATTATGGAATGAAAATGAGTTGGTTGAGAAAATCGACCGTTTACCTATCGAATTAAGTCCTCGCAAGTCGCACACTCTTGGCCGCTGCTGCGTGCACAAGGAGCGTGCGGTGTGGAAATATAAGTCGCTCCCATTGATGGGATTTGACATGAGCGACGAAGATGACGAATTAACCCCATTGTCGGAATATGCTCGTCGAGCGCTCAATCGCGAAACGACTCGCGAAAACATAATGTGCGTGGTCGATGAAGCTTGTTCATCATGCGTGCGTACCAATTATCAAATCACCAACCTTTGTCGTGGTTGCGTGGCTCGCGCATGTTCGCTCAACTGCCCCAAAGATGCTATTGAGTTTGACTCTGAAACAAGCCAAGGGCGCATCAACCAAAAGAAATGTATAAGCTGTGGTAAATGTTTCAACAGTTGCCCCTATCATGCTATCGTACACATCCCCATTCCTTGCGAAGAAGCGTGTCCAGTAGGAGCTATCAGCAAAGATGAATTTGGCGTAGAGCATATCGACGAGTCAAAATGTATCTATTGCGGCAAATGCATAAATAGTTGCCCATTTGGTGCAATCTTTGAAATTTCGCATGTGTTCGACATTCTTCAAAGCATCAAACGCGGCGAAAAAGTGATTGCGATGGTGGCACCTGCAATCCTTTCGCAATATAAAGCACCTGCCGAGTTCATCTACAACTCTATCAAAGAAATAGGCTTTGCCGATGTCATTGAAGTGGCTCGTGGAGCTGTGATTTCTACCGAAAAAGAGAGTGAAGAGTTAAAAGAAAAACTCGAAGAAGGTCAACCATTTATGACTACATCGTGCTGTCCTTCATATATTGAAATGGCCGAAAAACATGCTCCCGAACTCAAACAATATATCTCAAGCACTCGTTCACCCATGTATTACACTGCACAAATTGTGCGTGAGCAACACCCCGATGCAAAAGTGGTGTTCATTGGTCCATGTATCGCCAAACGCAAAGAGGCACGCAAAGACGACATGGTTGACTATGTGATGACCTTCGAAGAACTGCAATCGATTTTTGAAGGAATGGATATATTGCTCGACGAGGATAAAATATTCCGTCTTCCTATCAAAGTTGCTCGTGAGGCTCACGGATTTGCTCAAAATGGTGGGGTAACAGCAGCAGTTGCCGCTCATGTTAATGGCGCTTTCACATTCACTCACCAACAAATCTCAAACCTCGACAAAAAAACCGTTGCCCTATTGAAAGCCTACGGAAAATCGGGCAAATCGCCCGCTCAATTCCTTGAGGTTATGGCTTGCGAAGGTGGTTGTATATCAGGACCAAGTCTTCACACTGCCTACGATTCGGGACGCAAACTTTTCAACGACGCGCTCAAGAGTCGCGAACCAATGCACAAAGAAGAAAATTAATTGTGCATTTTGAATCATAGATTGTGACTACTTTGATTGAAAAATTATTCGCTACGCAATGCTTTGAGGTCGAAGAGCTTCATCAACTAATCACCACTTGCCTCAAATGCGATAATTCGTTCAATCTATTACGAAATAAAGCCACCCAAATTGCTCGTGAGCAATTTGGGTTTGGCATTTATATGCGTGGGCTCATTGAGATAAGTAGTTATTGTCGCAACAATTGCTATTATTGTGGACTGCGTCGCGACAACAAAAATGCCTCGCGCTATCGTCTATCTGACGAGGAGATACTCGCTTGTTGCAAAGATGGTTATAATGCCGGGCTACGCACCTTTGTCTTCCAAGGTGGTGAAGATGCAGCATTTACCGACGACCGACTTATTGACCTCATCACCCACATCAAGCGCCACTGCCCCGAGGCGGCAATTACACTCTCACTTGGCGAACGCTCTGCCGAGTCATATCAACGGCTCTTTGGTGCCGGGGCCTCGCGCTATCTGCTACGCCACGAGGCGGCCAATCGCGACCTCTACAATCACATTCACCCCACTGATATGTCGCACTCCAATCGCATCGACTGCATCAAATCACTCATCAAAATCGGGTACCAAACAGGCATGGGAATGATGGTAGGCGCACCTGGACAAACTATCGAACACCTCATCGACGATATACTGTTAATGAAACAGTTACAACCTCAAATGATAGGAATAGGCACATTCATACCCCACCCCAATACACCTTTTGGCACACAATCGGCAGGAGACTTGCGACTTACCTACATCATCATTGCCATTGCACGACTTATGCACCCCTATGCACTTATACCAGCCACTACAGCGTTGGCCTCGCTCTCGCCAAGTGGATATATTGACGGAATTCTCTCTGGCGCCAATGTAGTGATGCCCAACATCACACCCTTTGCCCAACGCACCAAATATGAAATTTATCCTGGCAAAGAGCACTCGCAAAACGACATCACCACAACCCTCAGCGACCTCTCTCAACAACTCGCTACAATAGGCTACCACATCAACCCCACCCGCGGCGACTACGAATCAATTTGAAAATTGAAAGTTGAGAATCCCAAAGGGCTTAACGAGGCTTAAGCGAGTTAATTTAAGCTTTCCGTCATTTTTTTTTACAGATTAATCAAACGAGCATCTTTCTCCTTCCCTCTATCATCTTTCCCTCAAAAAGATACTCATTTCATAATTATATCAAAATGAATCACTCTTTCAACATGAGACTGCAAAGTTACAATGCAAAAAAGAGTGGAAACTGCGATAATGCACAAAAAGATTAATTAATTATTAAAATACTTACGTTGTATCTATTTTTATCATTGGGTAATAGGCACCTTATTTCCCATTTAACCATTCATCTCGTTTTTTGCTCTCTTGCTTTTTCTTCTCGGCTTTATTTAAAAGAATAACACCCCCTACAAGCATTATTATTCCAAAGAAAATTAGTCCAACTTGATCCCCTCTATATTCTGGAGGGCATTCTGACATTGCACCTATCCTTAAAACAACATTTAATGCACCCAATACTATTAAAATCCAACCACCGACTTTCATACGTTAATCAATTCTTATGTTTAATTTTTCAATTGCTTTATCTTTTATACTGCAAAGTTTATTATAGTTGTGCTTATTTTCCACTAATTGCGCTGATAATTCTGTTGCAATTTGGCGTTGTTGTTCATCTATAAATCTATCAGGATGACATTTTCTAATCAAAGAGTCATACAATCCTTGTGCATGAAACGAGCTTTGAATTAATCCGTTGAAATCAACCTCGCCGACATCTTTCAACAAGTCCTTTTTATTAAGTTTTTTACTCGGTTTTTGTTTTCTTCTATTTAATATAAAAAACAATAAAGCAATAATTATTACTAACTCGAATATCGATATATAAAACCAAATATTATTAATCATTCCCATAAATTCGTTATTTAATTATTCTCAGGCAATATACCACCGATAACTACATGGTCCATCATTTTCCATCTCAACCCATATGTTCCTTTATTATCATGCACCTCCAATGTATCCCAGCCTAATGCAATCAATCTCCTAATCAAGGTTTCATCTGAGAGTATTGTGATGCCAATAAACTGCATTTCTGCTGTTGATAATGGTCTTCCAGAAAATGCTTGAACCCTAAAACCAGTATTTATCCATGCAGATAAATCATGTCGGTATTCTTTTACTCCCTTTGAAAAGTCAGCTTTTAACAAAGTAGGAACCGACCCTAAAACAAATGCATTGCGAGCCGCTTCATTGAAATTTCGCACTAATTTTGTGCGTTCCGAACGATCTCTAAACCATTCAATAATTCTATTCCAAGTATTTTCAAACATAAATAAAAGTAATATTAGGGAATAATTATGAATAATAACTTACAATACAAATAAGAACTAAAATAATTAAAAATACACAAATTCCTACAATTGTAAATGCTTCTTCATCAGAAAGCTCTGAATTAGAACTTTCTGATGAGGTGCTTTGTGTTTGGAACAAGTTATTAATTTCCACTTCAAGAGTTTCTAATGCATCAATATCATCACAATATTCATTTATCTTTTGATAATATTTATTCGCAAGTTTTACTTTTTCTGCATCATAATTTATAGAATTCGTAAAGTTTTGAGGGTGACATTTATTGCTTAATTTGTCATATAATCTTCTTGTTGAAAATTTCACACCGAGAGTCGTTGATGCCTTTTTACGCAATTCCTCTTGAGTTTTTTTATCGCCGTATTCATTACATTTGAGTACTTCAGCATATAAATCCGCGGCAAGATCTATCTTTTCGGGATTATATGGTTCCATATATCTTTCAGGAGAACATCTATATTTTAATTCTTCATATAGTGATCCCTCAAATTCTATACATTGTTTTAATTTAGTGTTTTCACTAATCCCTCTTCTTATGTCGTCAATCGTTTGATCTATAAAATTAATATCATCCATTTTAATTAATTTCTATCACCATCAAACCATTCTTTTCCTCCACTCTTATTTTTATTTCGCAAAAGGAAATAAGATGGAATACCACAAAAAAGGATTATTCCAATAAATGCTCCTCCTACTTCTTCTATTGATGGACTTGTAGCTAAAATCTTAAAAAATGCAACCAATCCACTTCCAATTAGTAATACCGCTAAAAATGCTTTCATGATAAAAACGATTTAGGTGCGAGCCCCATTGCTGATTCTTAGGTATTACCACACACCTATACTTACACAATGACACCCGCACCCATTGGCACGAGCATTCGCCATTAGTTCACTTGGTAAGTATTTTGTATAATGTCTGTGTTGTGGTAATTTTCAGAATCTACAAGTAGAGCGAACGCTATTAATAATATGTTAATTTGTTCTTGTTTTTACTTCATTTGCAACCTTATTTCGATTATGTCGTAAAATTATGAATATTTCACGACATAACCAAAAGAGGGTATCAACATTTTGTGCTGATGGGTGCGAGGTGTGTTTTTGTGAGATTTTCTTTAATATCCTCTTGTTGAAATTTCGCTGCACATTCTAATAAACCAAACTGCTAAGAACATTGCAATCCACCATGCATTGCGCACTATCCATGGTGCTTTTTCTTTCTTTTCTTGTTTGTCATTTTTTTCTTCCATAACCAGCTGTGATTAATTTAATTATTAAATAAAAAATTCCTGCTAATAAAAGTATTGATAACATAATTTCATCTTTTTTTGCCTTGCAAATATATCACAATTAAATCGGGAACATTTATTTTCTGCAAGGCTTGCAAAAAAATTCGTTATATCTCAATTTATTTGTACATTTGTTGATATTTTATTCCATTTACAACCACATGTCAACTATAGGAACTATATTTTTAATTCAATCTATCAGCTTCCTCATTTTTGTGATATTTGCATCTATCGCATATCGACCGCATAGTTCGTTTTTAAACTATCTGCGCAATCTGTTTGAAGTTGAGATTGACAAATATAGTTTCAAAGAGATTGGCTCGGCAATAATTAGTATCGCAATCGTTTACATCATTTCTCCATTTTTAATACTATACATCTCTTACAACTTTTTAGCTTCATTTTTTATGAAAAATAATCATACCACCGACACCTCCACATCACCCAACGAACCTGCAAGAAAGCCCAACATAATTCGCGACTTCGTTGCCAATAGGGAATATCCTCGCTATCCCATGCAATACCTATATTTTAATGATGATAGCATTTCGTTTAATCCCAATCGTAATGAACTCATTTATATTGACACCGACCCAAACTCCGAGATAAGCCAATTTATAGTGCAACATATCGATGATTTCACCCATTATGTGGCATCTGAAACTGGCTGCCGTTTCATCCATTTATCTAATGCTATAAAACAATTAAACAACTTCGACACATTCCATTACCTCAATCCTCAATGCAACGAAGACAACTTTGAGAGTTCGCCCCTTGAGCAATCATATGCTTGGGAATTGATTAGCAAATGCTTCCTCAACTCCGATATCGTTACTCGTGGTTTTATATTTTTCCCAAGCGATAGCTACAACGATGGGGAAAGTCGATTTGCATACATGCCCATTCCTTCACGCGACACTCGACCTGTGGAACACATTCTCCCTGGCATGTGCTGTTATATCAAGGATACTCACCCCTACTACTCTCTTGAGAAGTTCAGTGCCGATGCTTATTTCAATTACGACACCGAAAAAATGATGAGCGAAATCGTGGATCGAGTAAAAGCTTTACGACAACGAGGTGTTACCGAATCTATTATCGCATCGCTCTTCAAGCAAGAAATATCGTTGAGCCGAATGCTCATCACTGCCGACTTCAAAATAATCCTTCCCGATTATAACAACATGGAAATACACCTCACCCCGTTGCCTAAAGCTGTGTATTTCCTATTCCTTCGCCACCCCGAAGGCGTTTTATTCAAGAACTTGCCCGACTATTATGACGAGTTGCTCGACATTTACACCCAACTCACAGGTCGCAAGAGCGATAAGGAAATAAAACAAAGCATCAAAGATGTAACCGACCCCACAAAGAACTCTATAAACGAGAAATGTGCACGCATTAAAGAAGCCTTTGTGTCGCAATTTCACGACGAAGTAGCAAAACATTATTTCGTCACCGGCCAACGAGGCGAACCAAAAACTATCACCCTCCCACGCGACCTCGTCGATTGGACTTTTAATTTGTAGCCCTAATCTTATATACCGACACGGACGCCGTATCAGAAAATAATTAGACAGAAGAACATAAAGGCTGGCGCATGAATTATGCATCATGAATTGTGCATTATGAATTATGCATTAACTCAACCCCATCTCTGACTTTTTACAAAAATCAACCTATTTTATGTCTGACTTTTTACAAATTTTCCGCATTTTTATATCTGACTTTTTACAAAATGTATTATCTTTGCATCCATAAGAGACTTTGGATTAAGCCATTTACAATCTTCCGTCATAAACACTTAAACGAAAGGATATAATATGGGCAAAAAATACTATTCTCGTTTCATCGATAATCACCTATCTAATTGGAAAAATAGTGTGACACATAAGCCATTATTGCTTCGAGGTGCGAGGCAAGTGGGAAAATCATCAGCTATTCGCCATTTAGGGCAATCGTTTAAATACTTTGTAGAAGTTAATTTTGAGAGAGACAAAGATGCTATTTCTATTTTTACAGGAAATTTAAATCCGAAAGAAATTTCATCTCGACTATCAGCTCTTTATGGTACGCCCATTATACCAGGAGAAACATTGTTATTTTTAGACGAAATTCAAGCATGTAAAGAGGCTTTACATAGTTTATGGTTTTTCTATGAAGATTACCCGGAACTTCATGTAATAGCAGCAGGCTCTTTACTTGAATTTGCCCTTAAAAAAGTAAACTCATTTGGAGTCGGACGAATCCATTCATTATTTATGCACCCCATGTCGTTTGATGAATTCTTAATGGCCTCCGATAAAAACATTTGGATTGAGTCAAAGCAAAATGCCTCGCCCGAAACTCCTATCTTTGACGCATTACACAAAAAATTAGTTGAGAGTTTCCGAAACTACCTTATGATTGGAGGTATGCCCGAAGCTGTTGCTAAATGGGTGGAAACCGGTGACTTTTTAAGTTGTCAACAAGTGCACGATGATATCATATTAACATATCAAGATGATTTCTCTAAATATAAGGAAAACGTTGATCCTATATTATTAAAGCAAACTCTTAATAGTGTAGCATTACAAATTGGCAATAAATTTGTGTATAGCAACGTAAGTGGTGAGTATCGCAGTGAAAAAATTAAGGGAGCATTAGAACTATTAAAAGACGCAGGACTAATAAAACCTGTAATTCATACTGCTGCAAATGGAGTACCATTAGGCGCTGAAATAAATGAAAAATTCATTAAATATATATTCTTGGACAGCGGTCTCTTATTGCGTCTTTTAGGGTTGGAGAATCTCTCTAGTGGTTCTGAATACACAAAAGAGATTCTGATTGGCACTGCAACCGATTTGGTCAATAAAGGGAATATTACCGAAATGGTAGCAGGCTTAGAACTTCTAAAATATAATCAACCCACTCAACGCCATGATTTATATTATTGGCAAAATTTATCTCGAGGAGCCCAAGCCGAAGTTGACTATATCTTAGTAAAAGACATGAAAGTAGTGCCATTGGAAATTAAAGCAGGAACCTCTGGATCAATGAAGAGTATGTATCAATTCCTATCTGATAAAAAATTATCATACGGGATTCGCTCATCTTTAGAAAATTTCGGAAAAATCAATAATATTGACATAATTCCGCTTTACGCGTTGTCAAATTTATTTAAATAGTGCTCAATTCTCATAATAAATAGTAAATTTGCATATGGTAATATTAAAATGCCACAATTGTATTTTCTATTAATATTATAATTAATATTATGACGTTTAAAATAATTAAAGCATCTGCTATTACACATCTTATTGGACTTGCAATTTGTGCTATTATATTATTATGTCTTCCTTTTTACGACCATATTAGATGGAATTTGGGTTACTTCTTTTTATGGCTAACTATTCTATCGGCATTGCCTTTAATCTTTTGGAAAGTAAAAAAATATTGGAAATCCGTTTTAATAAAATTATATTCGTTTATATGGTGGCTTCTTCTTTCTTTTTGTATCATACCTTGCTTAGGTATACTACCAGGATCTAATGTGATGTTTTTCCCATTGAAAAAACACTGTGAAACCACCGATTATATTATTAGAACCGGATATCATGGCTTTTTAGATTTCCCTAATTGTGCATTATATCTAAAAGATGGATTTATTGAAAAATACATACGAAGATACGATATCTTAAGTGTTGATTCTGCTTTAATTTATAATAATTTAGGTGCAATTGTTTTATATGGTGACGATTTTTCCGAGAATATACAAACAACAGACAAAGTTATTTACATTAAACCGCTAAATGACTCTATCTTCAATAAATCTCTCCCTCAACTAAAACAAATAGAATCCGATTTAAGAAAAAATCACATTAATACACAAGTATATCTATATGGCGAATTATAATGCGACATCACATACTGCGAGTGAGTTTATTCACGATGGCGAGATTAGGGCTACTCTTGAGTATGCCTCGGAGCATCGTGAGGATATGGTTCTTATTGAGGAGATTCTCAATAAGGCGGCTCAAAGGAAAGGGCTGTCGCATCGTGAGGCGATGGTGCTGCTCGAATGTACCGACCCCGAAATCTTAAATCGCATCTATTCGCTTGCTCGCGACATAAAGCAACGCATATATGGCAACCGCATTGTGATGTTTGCCCCTCTATATTTGTCAAACTACTGCGTGAATGGCTGTGTATATTGCCCCTACCACGCTAAAAACAAGACAATTCCTCGTCGCAAGTTGACGCAAGAGGAAATTCGTCGTGAAGTGATTGCTTTGCAAGATATGGGACACAAACGACTCGCTCTCGAAGCTGGCGAACACCCCACAATCAACCCCATTGAATATATTCTCGAATCGATTGATACCATATACTCCATTCATCATCGCAATGGCGCAATTCGTCGCGTGAATGTGAATATTGCTGCCACAACAGTTGAAAACTACCGACAACTTCGCGATGCAGGGATAGGTACATATATCCTCTTCCAAGAGACATATAATCGAGAGGAATATGAACGACTACACCCCACTGGTCCCAAAAGCGATTGGAACTATCACACCGAAGCGATGGACCGAGCAATGCAAGGTGGTATTGATGATGTGGGAATAGGAGTTTTGTTTGGACTATACAACTATCGTTACGACTTTGTGGGACTGTTGATGCATGCCGAGCACCTCGAGGCAACCTACGGAGTGGGACCTCACACCATCAGTGTGCCACGCATTCGCCCTGCCGACGACATAAATCCTGCCGATTTTCCCGATGCCGTTACCGACGAGGTATTCCGTCGCATCGTGGCAATCCTTCGCATTGCCGTGCCCTATACTGGCATGATTGTATCTACTCGCGAATCGCAACAATGTCGCGAATTGGTGCTCGATGTGGGAGTGTCGCAACTCAGCGGTGGCTCACGCACAAGCGTAGGAGGTTATGCCGACAAGAGTATTGAAACCGATAAATCGGCACAATTTGACATCGATGATAATCGCACTCTTGACGAGATTGTTGAGTGGTTGTTGCGCTTGGGATATATTCCAAGTTTCTGCACAGCTTGCTATCGCGAAGGGCGCACAGGCGATCGTTTTATGTCATTGGCAAAAAGGGGCATGATAGGCAACTGCTGCGCACCCAACGCCCTGATGACACTTCGCGAATATATCGAAGACTATGCCTCTCCCACAACCCGACAACTCGGGCTCGATATGATTGCCCGCGAATTACTTAATATCGAGTCGGACAAGATAAGACAAATCACCACTTCACGCCTTGCCGACATCGTCAACGGCAAACGCGATTTCAGGTTTTAATCAAACACCTGTAGCACCTAAATTATTATAATTGTGTTTTATGTTGTGTTTGGATTACCAAGAAATAGAGACCTACGTTGAAGGAGCGTGCAATAAAATATACCAAAGTCGTAATAATTCATTCATAAAGTACTTAATTTGTACGATTTTTACTAATTTTGTTGTTGGTTGTAGAGACTTCACAATATATAAGTAAAAAAAGTATTATGCTTATCTTACCAAAATATAGCGATTCGGACGAAAAATATTGCGATATAGTTAAGGGGGAAATGAAAATCATCAATGAGGAGATTGAACTATTCAACCAAGCTCATTATACCACCAATCTCAATGTTTCTGATTTCTTAGAATGCGTTAATCATCATTTGGCATCTATTGAACAAAAGATTGGAAAAAACTCTATAGAATACATTAATCTTTCTACAAAAATAGTAAATGTGATATGTAATAGAGTTTTTGCCTACATAAACTTGTCATCTGAGGATAACATCCTTGACAAATTGTCAACCTCAGAAACTGTAAAATTTTATGTAAATCAAAGAGAAATTCTAGTAGAAGCACTTCGTATTTGTAGAAAACTTGAAAATATGAATATGGATTACGCATATCGCATAAAAATTTTTAATAAGGTAAAAGCTAACGTAGAAAATAAATGTCACGAAAAAGGGATTGAAACAAGGACTACTATTCAAAAAAACATTGATCAACTAAAAGCAGTCGGAAATGTAACAGGTGAGGTTGCAAAGGAAACTGCAGGTTGCATAGTAACATTGGCAATCAAAATTGCAATTGTAATAGTTATTTTTCTAATTTTAATGGCTATTTTTGGAGTAAAATAAGATGACATACGAAGAAGAACAGATCAAATACGCAAAAGAACTGAAGGAGACTACTAATACAATAAAGGTCCTTGATAATTTATTTAATGATTCTAGCCAAACAGATGCAAAAATATTAGAGTTGTATAAACGAATACACCCATCAGAGTTTCAACTTTCATATAGATTTGATATTCAGCAAAAGATTAGTTTATTTAGACAACTTTTGGAAGATGATTATCGAAAAAAAATCGCTAGAAGAAAAGAATTGGAGCGACTTTTGTCACAAACTCCAGTAGAAAGGGTAAAAGACAATATCAAAAATAACATAGGGAAATCGGCAAAATACATTGCAAGTATTACTCCACAGCATGTATCTGGAAAGGTATATAAAGTAGAAAATGGAGATGGTTGTGGAATGTTCTGTTTGTGGTTTATGATAATCGATGCAATCATTATTCTGATATATTATCTAATATCTAAATAATGTGAGTAAGTTACAGACTCATACCGAGGCCGCAAGGATTATTAATGAATCTATATTGCAAAGTCAATATCGTGCTACGTCGCTTGCAAACAAAGAGCAATTATCACTTTATTATGGCATTGGCAAATATGCGTTCATTCTATGAAGAGTGGTCGCCTGTGATAAATCGCCACCATCGGCTGACAATTAAAAACACCAATAGTAGATAGCGAATTAGTTATTAAAAATTACTATAACATAAATGAATCATACTCCCTCATCTCATCGTGTTCACATCGCTTTCTTTGGGCGATGCAACAGTGGAAAATCATCGTTGATTAATGCCTTGACGGGGCAAGAGGTGGCTATTGTATCGGAGATAGCGGGGACTACTACCGATTCGGTATTGAAGCCTATCGAACTGCTCGGAGTAGGTGCTACAATATTGATTGATACCCCGGGACTCGATGACAACACTCCCCTCGGCAATCAACGCAAGGCCCAATCACTTAAAGCTATCAACAAAACCGATATTGCTGTGATACTTTTCCACGACAATGATACCTCTATCGAAGAAGCATTAATCGCACAACTCTCAGCACGAAAAACACCTATTATCGGTGTCATTTCAAAGTGCGACACTATACAAAATCGTGCATCGCTCATTTCAAAAGTCAATAATATTATCGGGTCAGAGCCTATCGCTTTAAGTGTCACAACAAAAGAGGGTATCGACCTATTATTATCTCGATTAGTGGCATTGTCGCAACACGAAACACGCCTCATCACCGAAGGAGTATGCTCGTCTGGTGACATGGTGGTGCTCGTGATGCCCCAAGATGCACAAGCGCCTAAAGGAAGATTGATAAAACCACAAGTAGAAGTGATTCGCGAACTCCTCGACCGTGGGTGCAACACACTTTGCACTACACCCGAGGGACTTCAGGCGTCACTCAATGCATTAAAAACTCCACCCCAACTCATCATCACCGACTCACAAGTATTTGCCTCGGTTAATGCCATTATTGAGGAATATCGATATAATACAACCGCCTCCCCTACCTCAAGCAAAAGCGAAAACAGAGGGTGTACGGCAACGCAGGGAGAGGGTAAATTCCCACTTCTCACCTCTTTCTCAATCCTTTTTGCTCGTTATAAAGGCGACATCGACACATTTATAGAAGGAGGCAAAAAACTGCTCTCGCTCACGCCATCATCACGCATATTGATAGCCGAAGCATGCAGCCACATACCACAAAACGAAGATATCGGGCGCGTAAAACTCCCTCGAATGCTTCGCAATCGCATTGGAGAAAGCCTGAAAATCGACATTGTGGGAGGCAACGATTTCCCCACCGACCTATCGCAATATGACCTTGTGATACACTGCGGTGCGTGTATGTTTAATCGTCAACTCGTTATGAGTCGTGTGGCTCAATCTAAAACACAAAACATCCCCATCACCAACTACGGCATCGCCATCGCCACCCTCACCGGCATCATAGACAAAGTGGCATATTAAGGACTCCTTTTTTTGAACATTTTTGAGCATTTTTTGTTTTGTTTTCATAGATTCAGCTAAAATCATTTGAAAACATCTAATAGGAATTTATTATGGCAAGAAATGCGACAATGGGGAGCATTTTCCTCGAATTTCTCACACAAAGCAATGACATGAGCAATCGTTTCATTGCCACCGAAATTGATGAGATAGTAAAAAACGATGAGTGTGCCGAGATGTTTGACATCCTCATTATAAATGCGTTGGGACACAAGTGTCCTATATGCGAGTCAACCATAGATTCGGCTATAGGCTATATCATAAGCCGATGCCACAACGAAATCAACTCTAGCAACTACGATGACACACAAAAACACCTCGAGCGTCAACAAAGCACCGACTTCTACAACCAAGCCGCCCAAAACCTCAAAAATCATTTCCGCTCTGTCGGACTGCTCTATCATTGCTAAAACTGGTTTGTGATTCTAATTATAGTTGTTTATGGATAAAAAACATCTTACGTCGGCCAATGGGCGACCTATTGCCGACAATCAAAACATTCAGACTGCCGGAGTGCGCGGACCGGTGTTGATGCAAGACCCTTGGTTTCTCGAAAAACTCGGTCATTTCGATCGCGAAGTGATTCCCGAACGACGCATGCACGCTAAAGGCGCAGGGGCATACGGCACATTTACCGTGACTCACGACATTACACAATACACTCGTGCCTCAATATTCAGTCAAGTGGGTAAACAGACGGAGTGTTTCGTGCGTTTCTCTACCGTGGCAGGCGAACGAGGTGCCGCCGATGCCGAGCGCGACATTCGTGGATTTGCCATGAAGTTTTATACCGACGAGGGAAATTGGGATCTCGTGGGGAACAATACCCCTGTATTTTTCTTACGCGACCCACTGAAATTCCCTGACCTCAACCATGCCATAAAACGCGACCCCAAAACCGGAATGCGTAGTGCCAACAATAATTGGGATTTCTGGACATTGTTGCCCGAAGCGTTGCACCAAATCACCATTACCATGAGTCCGCGAGGTATTCCGTTATCCTATCGCCACATGCACGGTTTTGGCAGCCACACCTATAGTTTCTACAATGCCGACAACAAACGCACATGGGTGAAGTTTCATCTTCGCACACTGCAAGACATTAAATGCCTCACCGACCAAGAGGCCGAAGCCATTATTGCCAAGGATCGCGATTCGCATCTCCGCGACCTTTATAACAGCATCGAAAATGGCGACTATCCACGTTGGCTTTTCCAAGTGCAACTCATGAGTGAGGCGCAAGCCGCAAACTACCATATCAACCCCTTTGACCTCACTAAAGTGTGGCCTCACGGCGATTTCCCGTTGCACGATGTGGGAATTCTCGAACTCAATCGCAACCCCGAGAACTATTTTGCCGAAGTAGAGCAATCGGCCTTCAACCCCATGAACATTGTAGAGGGTATAGGGCTCTCTCCCGACAAGATGTTGCAAGGACGTTTATTCTCCTACGGCGATGCCCAACGCTACCGTCTTGGGGTTAATGCACATCAAATACCGGTCAACCGACCTCGATGCCCATTCCACGCCTATCATCGCGACGGCGCAATGAGAGTAGATGGCAACTATGGCGACGCTATCAGTTATGAGCCCAATAGTTATGGTGAATGGCACGACTCGCCACACCTCAAAGAACCGCCATTGGCGATTCATGGCGATGCGTTCAACTACAACGAGCGAGAGTATGACGACGATTACTATACCCAACCGGGCAATCTATTCCGTCTCATGCCCAAAGAAGAGCAACAACTGCTTTTCGAAAACACAGCTCGTGCCATGGGCGATGCCGAACGTTTCATCAAAGAACGCCACATCACAAACTGCTACCGTGCCGACCCCGCCTACGGCATAGGCGTAGCCAAAGCACTCAACCTCCCTCTGCCCAAAATATTGTAAACATCAAATATCTATTCAGATATATTGGTCAACTAAGTTATAACACAACAACGGCTATCGGGTGTCCGATAGCCGTTGTTATATTTGTGATATGCGAGATGCAAGTAGGAATGTCAACGAAAATTTCGTATTCCTCACCCCGCATTAAATAGGTTTCTACTTTTTAAGGAAGCATGTTTTGAGGACAATGCTACTGCCGTCGATTTTGCAGTCAACCTCTTCGGGATTTTCAGTGAGGCGAATGCTTTTCACTTTTGTGCCACGCTTAATTACCATTGATGAGCCTTTCACTTTGAGGTCTTTGATAACAGTTACTGCATCGCCGTCAAAAAGCTCTGCACCATTACTATCTTTTGCTACATCATTCGCTTCTTCGGCATCATCGGGATTAAATTCGTGAGCACAGTCGGGACAAACATATAGTGACCCATCGAAGTAAACATATTCACCGCCGCACTTTGGGCATTTTGTAATTTCTTCAGCCATTTTCGTGTTGTCGTTTTAATAATTAGAATTCACAATTGTTTGGAGTGCGTGGGAATGGAATCACATCGCGAATGTTGGTCATACCAGTTACGAACAACAAGAGGCGCTCAAAACCAAGACCGAAACCTGCGTGAGGCACTGTACCGAAACGACGAGTGTCGAGATACCACCACATATCTTTCATTGGGATATTCATCTCTTCGATGCGACCCATGAGTTTGTCGTAGTTTTCTTCACGCACACTACCGCCAATGATTTCACCGATTTGTGGGAACAACACATCGGTACCTTGAACTGTTTTACCATCTTCGTTGAGTTTCATGTAGAATGCCTTGATATCCTTTGGATAGTCGGTCATAATAACAGGTTTCTTGAAGTGTTCCTCAACGAGGTAGCGTTCATGTTCGCTCGCGAGGTCGCAACCCCAATATACTGGGAATTCAAATTTCTTACCAGCAGCGATTGCTTCTTCAAGAATCTTGATACCTTCGGTATAAGGCAAACGAATAAACTCGGTAGAAACTACTTCTTTAAGACGTTCAATCAAGCCTTTATCAATCATATTATTGAGGAACTCAAGGTCATCTTTACAGTTTTCAAGAGCCCAGTTGATACAATATTTAATAAAGTCTTCTTCGAGGTCCATAAGGTCGCCAAGATCGGCAAAAGCTACTTCGGGCTCAATCATCCAGAACTCGGCCAAGTGGCGAGGAGTGTTTGAATTTTCGGCACGGAATGTAGGACCAAAAGTGTAAATCGAACCGAGTGCAGTAGCAGCCAATTCACCTTCGAGCTGACCCGATACAGTGAGACTTGCTTGTTTGCCAAAGAAGTCATCATCATAAATGATAGACCCATTATCATCTTTCTTCAAGTCGTAGAGGTTCTTTGTTGTCACTTGGAACATTTGACCAGCACCTTCACAGTCCGAAGCTGTGATGATAGGAGTGTGGAAATAGAAGAATCCATGGTCGTGGAAATATTTGTGAATAGCGATAGCCATGTGGTGGCGAATGCGGAACACTGCACCGAAAGTATTGGTGCGTGGACGCAAGTGAGCTTTTTCACGAAGGAATTCCATTGTGTGACCCTTCTTTTGCATTGGATATGTTTCAGGGTCGGCAGTGCCATAAATCTCTAGAGTTTCAGCTTGGATTTCGGCTGTTTGGCCTTTTCCCATTGATTCTACAAGTTGACCAATCACATGAAGGCTCGCACCAGTAGTGATAGGTTTCAACTGTTCTTCATCAAATTTGGCCATATCAAAAACGATTTGAATGTTTTTGATAGTTGAACCATCGTTGAGTGCCACAAATTGCACATGCTTGTTACCACGACGGCTACGCACCCACCCTTTCACACTCACTTGTTGTCCAATGAGTTCAGGGTTAAATATATCTACTATTTTAGTTCTTTTCATTACAAGTATATATCTGTTATTTATATTTTCAAATCATTCAAATGAGCCCATTTTCAAGTAGTTAACCTCTTCTTGAGTGAGGTAACGCCAACGGCCACGAGCAAGATTTTTCTTTGTGAGTCCTGCGAAATATACACGATCGAGTTTTGTCACATGATAACCGAGTGATTCAAAGATGCGACGCACAATGCGGTTGCGACCCGAGTGGATTTCGATACCAGCTTGGTTGCGATCTTTTTCGGTAGCGTAACTGATAGCGTCGGCATGGATTGGACCATCTTCAAGTTCAATACCATCGGCAATGCGTTGCATATCTTCTTCAGCGATATCTTTGTCGCACCACACATGGTAGATTTTTTTCTTCACATATTTAGGATGTGTCAATTTTGAAGCAAGGTCACCATCATTGGTCAATAGAAGCACACCTGTGGTGTTACGGTCAAGACGGCCCACAGGATAGATGCGTTCATTGCAAGCACCTTTCACAAGGTCCATCACAGTTTTACGACCATTGGGGTCATCGCTTGTTGTAACTACATCTTTTGGTTTATTGAGAAGGATATAGCATTTGCTTTCAAGAGCCACTACCTTTTCATCATATTCAACCACATCGCTGTGAGAGATTTTTGTCCCCAATTCGGTCACTACAACGCCGTTGATTTTCACAAGACCTTGTTGAATCAATTCGTCAGCTTCACGGCGTGAGCAGATACCTGCGTTGGCCATAAACTTGTTTAGACGAATTTGTTCGTTTGGATCGGGAATAGGCATTTCATACTCGATGCGTTTAGGGCGTGGAGTAAAGCTCTTGCCCTTGTTTGGCATAATGCCTTGATTATAATTTTGTTTTTTATTGCGACGCTGGTTGGGGTTAGGACGGCCTTGACCTTGTTGGCGATAACCTCCTTGGTTATTATACCCACCTTGATTGTTGTAACCGCCTTGATTACCATAACCACCTTGGCGATTATTGTTATAGCCACCTTGACGGTTGTTATTTTGGCGATAACCTCCTTGGCGATTATTATTATATCCACCTTGGCGATAATTGTTTTGGCGATAACCACCTTGGTTATAACCTTCGCCACCTTCTCCATCTACTGGAGCATTATATTGATTTTGTTGGTAATTGTTATTATATCGATTGTTGTTATATCCACCTTGGCGATAATTATTGTTATAGCCACCTTGATTATTGTAGCGATTGTAACCACCTTGGCGATTATAAAAGCGTTGTTGTGAATACTGGCGTTCTCCTTGATACTCAGAATCGGCAGTTGAGAAACTTTGCGATGAATAGTTTCCGTTTTCATAACGATTTGGTTCCTCTGCGCCATTGTTAAATGACAGCCCACGATTTTCTCCTATGCGTGGCCTTTTAGGTTTTTTCTCAATATTATCCATATTTTTTAATTAAAATAATACAGCCTCGCGGCGTTAATTAGCGTTGTTTAGTTTTATAAATATATAAGGTTATGTTTTGTTTTTTCCCAGTTCTAAAATCCACCCTACAAGGGCAAATTATAATATCTTACGCAAAGATATATGAATATTTTCACTGTCACAAACAAATTTATTATTTTTCAATATTTAATGCTACATTTAAGACAAATATATCACAAAATATGTTCAATTTCACACAATCTTTCTAAAACCATCACCCCCTTGGGCAATTGCGATGCAATATTGTTTTCATCGCGATTAAAATATATGGCCTTCCACCCGGCATCTACAGCTCCCTTGATATCAGTATCGGGATTATCGCCAATGATTATCGATTCCTCGGCAGTAGCGTCCGCCTTATGGAGTGCATAATCAAAAATGCGACGGTCGGGCTTATTCACCCCTATATCATCGCTCAACACCACTACTTCAAAGAAATGCTCTATTTGAGCCGATTTCATCTTGCGATATTGCACCTCATAAAATCCGTTACTTATGAGACATAACCTATACCCTTTATCGTTGAGATACTGCAACATTTCACGAGCCCCTTCGACCAATCGCGATTTAGTGCCAAGAATTGATAGATATAATGGATCGAGCGCTTGTGCCTTCTTCATCACATCATCTTGTGGATAACCTGCATCGGCGAGCACCTTGCGAAAACGCTCCACTTGCAAATACTCCTTGGTTATCTTTCCTGCATTATAAAGAGGCCACAAAGTGTGATTATATTCAAAATATTTTTCACGCCAGTCATCAACCGACTCAAAATAGGCATCAAGACCCTCTTGGTAGTATAATTCGCCAAGAGTCTCCCACGAGTTGCCACGAAAGTCCCATATCGTATCGTCGAGGTCAACCCACACCCATTTCACATCATTCATCATGCGTAAAAAAACTAAAACGGCTATCTTCATTGTGAAGATAGCCTTTGTTGTTGTGGGCGTTGACGGATTCGAACCGCCGACCCTCTGCTTGTAAGGCATCTTCCAATCAACCACAACCAATTGGTTAATAATATTTTAGTTTCTCTCTATTTTACTTCTTCACACAAACTTCACACATTATCGTAATTTTGCCTAGTTTCATAATCGATTCCATTTTTAATTAGAATCTCTTTTAATGCAAAATTCTCGTGCAATAAACGCGTTAAATCCTTTCGCAATTCATCAACTTGTGAGTTTAGAAAATCATTCCTATCTTGTAAGCGTTCTATGCGAGATAATGCCTCGGTTTCATTTGCGTATTTTGCTTCTGTCATCTTCTCCATTACTCCAACGAACTTTTCAAAAATAGCACTGTCATTAATTATGCTATTTGTGTTGTCGGACTGTGATTTCGACATATTACTACTACCAATATCTTCGATATAATATATGTCTATATTCTCTATATCGAATATCTCAATTATTTTATCCAATTTTTCAGGAGGCAACGGACTTCTACCCCTTTCTATATTAGATAAAAAGCTCTGCTTTACCCCAAGTTTCTCCGCCAAATCTTTTTGGCTGACACTATGGTCAGAGCGTATTTTTGCTAAATCTATTCGTTGCACTTTAGTTATATTCAATAAATATATTAGTTATATTTGTTGTAAGATTCAATAAAATAATCTAACTTTGCTCTTGATATTATCAATTTTAACCAAGTCAATAAGTATTTTTATTTATGCAAATATAATGTTTTTTGCTGATATAACAAAATATTTATTGATATAATTAATTTTTATTATGTCATATAGTTTTAAGGAACTTTATCAATTAGAAAAGAAGAAACCCACAGCTGGGCAAATCTTCATCGAAAGAATAGCTGAAATCACATGCAGACAACCCGCTACAATACGAATGTGGCTTAATGGAACGCAATTTCCAAATGATACTGCAATAAAAGCTATTGCAAAAGAACTTAATGTAGAAGAAGAATCACTTTTCCCGGATAAAAAAGCCATATTATGATAACAAGCACCGAACCACAAGTTGCAATAAACGGCAGATATTCAATTAAAGATACCTGTAAGGTTTTATCTATATCAAGAGAAACTTTAAGAAGATATACTTACGCAGGACATATCAAGTGTGGCTTTCGTAGAAACACAGCTCGCAAATTCTATCTTGGTAGCGAAATTCTGCGTTTTTGGAAAGCACAAATATAGATTTATGAAAGGCTGGATTAATCTTCATAGGGATATTACAAATCATTGGATTTGGCATAATCCACGCCATTTTCGTTGGTGGGTGCTTTTATTGCTTATGGCTCAATGGGAGCCTCGAAAGGTTGTTTTTGGCAAAACATCAGTTCAATTGCAACGAGGGCAAATATGCACCACAATAAGATTTCTTGCACGACAAATGGACGCTTGCAGTCATACCACCATAACATTTTTAAACTGCTTGGAAGAAGCAGACATGATTCATCGCATATCGAACTCTCAAATGACTATAATAACCATTACAAATTATGATAAATACCAGTTAAATGAAATCAATAAAAAGAATCGAAAAGAACGCAAAGTGCAACAAAAAATGCAACAGATTAAAGAAGATAATAAAAAAGAAATTAAAAATAATTCTTCATCTATAAGCACGCATGAAGATAAAAATCAATTTATTCAAGAGATTGAATCATCTTCTGATTTTCTTGATAGCGTTGCACAAATTTTAAATTGTGATATTATTCAAGTTCGAGAACTTTTCTCGGAATTTGTTTCCGAAATCAAATTGATAGGTAAATCCCATGTCGATATAGTAGATTTCAAAAAGCATTTCCTTAATTGGTCTCGCAAAAGAATCCAAAATGAAGAAAACAACAAACAACACCATAATGGAACAATCAAAAATGATAAATATGCAGCTCGTAAAGGAAATAGAATCATTGCTAAGAAATCGGAGGAGTACGGAGAATCGTTTTAGATTTAACTTGCCTACCGAAAACGCAGTGGCGTTATTAACTGCCTCTTATAAACTTGAAGTGGAACGGCGTTTACGAAAATTTGAACTTGACGAGAATACCCAAAGTAATCTTACACGATTAGCTGATTATATTACTGCTATTACTCCCAAGTTTGGTGTTATGCTGTGTGGCACATGTGGAAATGGAAAATCAACTCTTATGTATGCTTTTCAACAAGCATTAAACTACCTTGCAGACAAAAATCATTTTGATTTTATGGGAAATCAGTTCAAGCCCAAAATGACAATATATGATTCTTATGAGCTGTCTCAATTAGCACGAGACATCAAAGAATTTACCTTAATCAAAAATAAGCCCTTATTAGGAATTGACGATCTTGGCAACGAGCCTGTCGAAATTCTTGATTATGGCAATCCCATTCACCCTATTATACGACTTATTGAATATAGGTATATAAATCAATCATTCACTTTTATCACAACAAATCTCACTGCTAAAGAAATACGCACAAAGTATGGAGACAGAATAGCAGACCGTTTTAATGAAATGTTACATGTAATTATATTTGAAGATGGCTCATACAGAAAAAACAAACAATAGATTCTACGTATATCTTGACATCGACCCTTATTTGGCTCAGTGGTTCATCAATGAGCAAGGGGGCAACAATCCAGTGCAACTTAAAAGAGGGTGTATGGAAAGTAATATCTTAGAACAATTCCTTAAAAAGACTCCTGCGAATAGTCTTCCCGATTTAGATAAAGAACAAAAACTTTCAATAATAATACCTGAATTTCGTCATAAGCCTCCAGCGACATACAACTACCTACCTCCAAAAGCAATGCAAATGCTAATAAATTGTATCAGAAATCGGTTTGATTTGGAATTATGGAACTCTCTTCACAAATTCACAACTTTATTCAAACGTCAAGATGAACTCATTTACGCTTTTATGGAAAAACACGATATTGAAATTAACGAAACCAATTGGAATGCCATAGCCAAACGTTATCGACGGAAAAGAGACCTTTATTATACTTATGAACGCATTAAAAAATACAAGAAAAAAATAAAAGATTCCAAGACCGAAAATTCGTAAAATATACGAAATATACGATTTTATATAATCTAACTTTATTTGCTATGGAAAACTTTAATCACTCATTACCAGGTATCGCACAAATCGGCTATGTCGAGTGCGAAAAACTTCAGCCCAACATTGTTCTCAAACATTCTTCAGGCACTCCTGTCGGTATCTTCGCTGAGATTACTGACATCGGCTTCTTCGGTCAGCCTACTTGTGAAGCCGTAGAGGAATACGACAGCAATGGGCGTAAGGTGGTCACCTCTCTCAAATTTGTGACGAATGACAACATTCCGACTTATAAGCACCTCGCTTTCGTAATCACGGACGCATCCGGAACTTCTTTTATCATCGGCTCGCGTGAAAGGCAGTACCCAGTCATCAAATCGTCGGCTACCAATGGCACGCCTCAAGGTGAATCTAATGCCACTACCTATGAAATCAAGTGGACTTCTATTTGTAAGCCGATTCGTTGTGCCATATAACACAGTATCACAATCTCTTTCTTGATAATTATTTCTTCTCTTTGTGGTCGAGCAGTGTTTTCATTGCTTGACCATTTTCGTTTCTGCGTAGGCTGAATGAAATCTTCTCATACGAGAATTAAATAAACAATAGTCCGTCGAGCACTTTTACCCCGCAAAGTTATTACCTCACTTTCAACTGCAAGGTCATAGCAACAGGTGTCGGGGCAGAAATCTCCACACCGTTGGGTAGTATTTATTCCTCGAACCTTGCATAATGTTGGCGTGTCGGCACTTTGAGGGCAGTGTAAAAGTCGCTCCTTTACGGAGCATAGTGTTTAATCATTTAATTCATTTTCGCATGAATACAATTTCTTCTCTTTCAGCCCACAGCGACAACAAGGTCGCTTTCGTGAATGAAATCACTGGTCGCTCGTTTCCTACAAAGGACGAAATCCTCGAACACAAGCATTCGCTTGATAGTGATAATCCTGCTGTCTATTGTGGCACTTACGGCAAATACAATAGTGGCTCACTTGAAGGTATGTGGATAGATTTGACCACCTTCTTTGATTACGATGACTTCATCGAGTTCTGCTACGATTTGCATGCCGATGAAGAAGATCCCGAACTTATGTTCCAAGATTACGAGAATTTTCCTCGCGAGTTGTATTCGGAAAGCTGCTTCGATGAAGATACATTCGACACAATCATCAAGTACGCCAATCACTCTGACCGTGATGCTGTCGATGCTTTCCTCTCTTGCTTCAGCGATTCTGAATTAGATAAATTTGAAGAATACTATGTCGGCAAATTTGATAGCGAAGTAGATTTCGCTTACCATATCATTGAAGAATGTTATGATATTGAACAAACAATGGGCAATCTCTCGTATTACTTCAATTACGAGGCTTTCGCTCGCGATTTATTTATGTGCGATTACTACTTCGATAATGGCTATGTTTTCCAAAGATATTAACACATATAAAAATTTGAGGTTATACCGAAAAGGCATAACCTCGTTTTTCCCTTTTTAAGTGTTGGTAAGGAGCTTTGTCAATACCGGCACTATTTTTCTTTGCAAAGGTACTTCTTTTATTTGAAACAACAAAGAATTTTCAAAAAAGTTTTTCAAATTATTTTTTAATTTAGTTTTTATACAAAATCTTTTTCATCTAATCCACTGATTGTTTGGATTATATTCTTAACCTCTGTTCGTACATTATATTCTTGTATTAATTTCAAAATCTCTCTTTTTAAATCATTATAACGATTTATAGAAACTTGCTTTATCATATACAAGATTATTTTTATTGCCCCAAACAAATTTTGACTTTCTCCAACTCCTTTCATTAATGCAGGACCTTTTCTTATTGATTTTATTGGAGCGAAATCATATAAAATGTTCCCATGAGCACAAGTATTCCGAATGTCAAGTATTAATTTTATATAGTTCTCAAAAACGGCTACTTTATTGATTTTATAATGTAGTGAAATCTTTTCCTTTAAAGCGTCATCATTCAATGCACAATATAACGAAATAGCACTGCCAAATGTCATAAATTCCAAAGTTTTCCAAGCTGGAGCATATTTATCATTAATGTGTGTTTTATGATGATATGTTATAACCCCATTTTGCTTAAATTTGGTAGTGTAAACTTTTTCGTCAAATGTAGAAATTTGTTTCTTATTTACAACTGATGGATCTACAAACCATGTTGGAGACTTCGGATAAGCATTTGATACTATATAAGTCAAACAAGTTTTGAAATTGATTTCTATGCGACTTAAATATTTCAATAAGATATTTCGCAATTTGAAATCAAAATAATATAAATTCACAGCATCATCAAAATCTGTCCCACTTTTGAATTTATGTGTCCTATGCTTCTTATTTGGATAAGTTTCCTCAAATGGGAACCAATAGAACCCCAATCTATAATATCCTACATCAAAGAGAACTTCTTTGGCTTTCTCTTCGTCTGAGATAATCATTCCTCTGCGTCGCAAAAGATTGATTTGTTCATCTAATGTTATTGCTTTGTTTCCCATGACACAAAGTTAACAATTTTATTTAACATATACGCTATTTATACATTTTTTCTGTCTTTTACTGATTTATCATTACACTCTAACTTTGACATAGAAATAAATTTTAATACTATGTCAAACGCAACTTATAATCTTCATCTCAAAGGCTTCGTCGGTGGTGCTGACTTCGACCGCAACTATGTGGACTTCGTGCTTGCCCAAAATAGCGAGCAGTCTGTATCGGTACTGATTGACTCGCTGGGTGGCTCGTTGGCTACGGCTCTTTCTATCGCCTCGGCGTTCCGTAATCATGGCGATGTGTCGGTGCATTTCGTGGGCATGAATGCGTCAGCGGCTACTATCGCTTCGCTCGGTGCAAAACATATCTCTATCGACGCTAACGCTATGTACCTCGTACATAAATGCTCCACTGAGTTCTTCCGTTGGTGCGACCTCAATGCCGACAATACTGAGGCTCTTATCCAAGAGCTGCAAGCACAGAAGAATGACCTTGACAAACTTGACATCAACATCGCTTCGATGTATTCTGCCAAGTGCAAGAAAGATGTCAAAGATTTGCTCGACCTTATGAAAATCGGTGGTTGGCTATCGGCACAAGAGGCTCTTGATTGGGGCTTCGTGGACGAAGTTACCAACTCTAACGAGCAAGCACCTGTGCTTACTGATGCTATCGCTTCGGCAATGGCTAATGCCGGCATGCCGATACCGAACATTCCTGTGCAAGACAGAAATTCGCCTTTCGCCAAGTTTATCGCTTCGCTATCGTCGCTTTTCAAATCGGAAAAATCTTCTAATCAATCAAATACTATGAAAGTTACTGTAAACAACATCGGCAAGATCCTCAATGTAGAGGAACTTTGTGCCGACGACAATAAGGTTACGCTTACTGTCGAAAATCTTCAAGCAATCGAAAATGCCCTTGACAAACAAGCCAAGGAGATTGCTTCATTAAATGAACGCATTTCGGCTCTCGCTTCTGCTCCTGCCGATAGCTCTACTGCTGTCATCGAGGACAACAAGCCCTCTATGACTGAAAAATCTGATGTCGAAGAGTTTTACGACACCGTAAACTCTGCTCGCAAACTCTACAATCTTGTGTAAACATTAAACTCTAAACATTAAACACTCTAATACTATGGCTGGTAAACTACAATTTACACTCGACGACTATCAAAAGGCGGCCATTAAGTGGCGTAAAGACCTTTTGATGTTGCCTATCATCGGTATTTCCGACACGCTTCAGTATATGACTGGTCGCCCCGGAATACGATACAAAGAGAATGTCGGCACTATCTACGCTGACGCTCAGTTCGCTCCCTATAAGGCTACTCGCTCAGGCGATGTAAACCTTAAACTTGATTTCCGTACGCTCGAAACGCATTTCGGCAATGTGGTCGCCAAGTTTGAACCTAACTCGGCTATCTCTACTTTGCTCGGCACTGGTGCTACCAAAGGTGACGGTCAGATGACCACTCCGACTGCTCTCCATGTGCTTGCTCAAATTGCAAAGGGCTTGTCGGAACACCTTAATGACGCTATGTGGAATGGTGTGCGTAACGCTAACGGCGATACTACCAAAGACCTCTTCGACGGCTTTGATACTATTACACAAAAGGAAATCACTTCGGGAGCTATCTCTGCCGAGAATGGCAACTATATGAAGATTTCTGAGGAAATCACTTCGGCTAATGCTGTCGATGTGGCTAAGGAGATCCTTTTCTCGCTCGACCCTCGTCTTCGCTCTCAGGAACTCCTTATGTTCTGTTCACAAGACTTTGCTGACAAGTATAATGAAGCCTACCTAATGAGCCATGGTGGTATTCCGTACAATACGCAATACAATCACACCACTGTTGAAGGCTCTAACGGTCGTCTCAAACTTGTGCCTTTGTATAACAAGGCTGACAGCAAGTTTATCCACATCTGTCCGAAGAGCAACATGCTTGTAGGCTATGACCAAATGGGCGACATCGAAAGCATTATGGTCAAGGAATACGAACCGTTTATCCTTACCTACATCGCCACTATGTTCTTCGGTGTGCAGTTTGAATCGATTGACAAGCGTCGCTTCAAAGCTGTCGAAATCACTGTCTAATCTCTAAATTCTAACTACTATGGCTGAATGTCTTAATCTTCAAAAATCGGTAGCGTGGTGTCAAGGGACACCCGAACTACCGGGCATTATGCGACGCATTTACTATCTCGCGAAGAGCGAAATCGCTCAATGGCCTGCCCTAAAAGCAGAGAATGGTCGCATATCGGAAGCAAAATATAACGGCGACTTCGTGCTGAATGCTGATGTCAAGTGGAAATACATCGATATTTTGCCCGACAAATCGCAGTTGACTTCTGAACCTCAGGGCGAACTACCAAGCCAAACCCAGCTCAATAAACTCACTGCCATTCACCCCGGTGTCGGCGAAGAGGCTTCAAACCTTTCGCTCTATATCAACAACTACGATGTGGTATATCTCGTAAAGGATATGAAAGGCAAATATCGTGTGGTGGGTAGTGTTAGGTGGCAAACAAAATCTACTGTCAGCCAAGACCTCGGTCAAGGGCCAACAGGTACGACTGCCACAACTATCACGGTAGAGGCTACCGATGTGTGTCCTGCTCCTTTCTACGAGGGTGTTATCGAAACTGAAATTGGCGACATAGTTACTGCTTCCGAAGATGAACTCTTCTGAATCTCACGCTGAGAGCGACTTGATTGATGTGGGAGAAATTCTTTCGGAAATCTCTATTCCTAACATCGATATGGACGCTCTTGGCGTTTCGCCTAATTCTCGCACTCCTCAAAGTAAGGACATCTTTGCCGAGGAGAAACGCAAAGCATGGGACAAATCGGTTGAAGCAAGGTGCGACTTTACTTATCGCTTGCGTCTAACAAGACGCTCAAATGTGAACTTTGTTTCCATTTGGCAAAAGTCGCTTTATGGTCGCACGCTTACTGAAATCAAGGCTGATGACGATATGGTGCAGTTCTTCGCTGATAGCATTGTTCCTGTTATCAAGGAAATGCTCGGCTACAATCTGCCTAATGGCGATTGGGCTGTGGTGACCACGCCTAAACGCCGACATCTGACGAAGAACTTTGCAACTCGTATCTCGGAAGTGATCGCCAAACAGCTCGGCATTCCATTCTACGAAGATGTGGCTTCGTGTCGCTCCAAACAGCGAATGAATGCTGTGTTTACACTGAATGTTCTGCCGAAAGAGGCTAACTTAATCGTGTTCGACGATTTCGTTACCACAGGGCAAACACTTGCCTCGATGAGAAGACTCCTTGAAGAACACAACAAAAACCTTGTGTTCTTTACCGGAATAAACAACAAACTTTAATACTATGGCAACAGACAATAAATTTACCGAACTTATTAAGCAATGGCTCGATACTCCTGCCGACGAGCGTGACTACACTGTCGGTGCGTTGTATCTGCTCAAACTTTCGGGCAATCAGATTATGTATCGTAACATAATGGCTAACCCAAGCCGAAAGGCTGAGTTTATTGAATACAACATTCGGAAGTATTACAACTTCCGTGTTCAAGCACTCACTCACGCACAAGTCGAGGAAATGCAGAAGCAAGTCGATGTTATCGCCCAAGAGCATTTCTCGCTTGAAGAGAACAATCCTGCAAAGGATTTCAAGAAAGGTAAGCGTGATGACCACGATGACCTTCCCGACGATATTCAGGCTCTCTATGTGGAGAACCTTTCTATCGTGCAGCGTATGCGTGAAGTGCATCTAAAACTACGCTCTCTTTCGACTGAAGATAGCACTTGCCCGGACAGTGAGCGTTATCCATTCCTTAAAGAGCTTATCGAACTCGACAAGCGTCTGCACTCAAATTGGGAGCAATATGACCACTATGTAGGTACGCAATCGGAGTTCCCTAAAGAGGAAAAGAAAGCCACCAAAACAAAGAAGAAAACTGCTAAGAAATGAAACGCAACACATC
This sequence comes from Muribaculaceae bacterium, assembly GCA_045637505.1. Lineage (GTDB taxonomy): Bacteria > Bacteroidota > Bacteroidia > Bacteroidales > Muribaculaceae > RGIG4079. The sequence goes on from JAZTZO010000028.1 coordinate 74,787, forward strand.
GATAGACTCTGTATTAAAGCCGTTGAGTGATAAGCCGTATCAGGCTTATCTCTCTAACGCTGTGCAAGTGGCTGATGTGTTGGAATGGATTCTTGAACAGGTGGGAGAAGCCGAAGTGTGGCAAACTTCTTTCTCCATTTCGGAAGAGTTTTTACGTCGCCTTTTCTTCATTGAAAAGTCAGGGCGAGTAAAGGCGTTCCACCTTGTTCTTGACCATAAGGCTACAAACAAGACGCTGAAGCTGTGGGTGTTCATTTCGCAAGTTATCGAGCGGACATACCTCGCTGACAATCACAGCAAGATTTTATTGGTAAAATCTACAGCCGGCGATACGGTTTGCGTCGTCACTTCGCAAAACCTGACACGAGGAAATCGCTCTGAATCTGCTTTCATCACTACGGATAAGGAAATATTTGCTACGCTTCACAGCCAGGTCGATGACCTTATTTCCAATCACTCCGTGCCACTGAACGACCTTTTCTCGCAACGCATAAACTCTGATTGATATGAACTATACTCCCGAACAACTTGACCAAATAGAGAAATTCGCTTCCATATACCTCAAAATATCGGATATGGCAGTCATTCTTGATATTGCCCCTGAACAGCTTCGCTGGGACATATCGCAGAAAGATACCGAAGTTTCCCGACGCTATTATCGTGGTAAAGCAGCTTCTAAAGTGAAGTTGCTACACCAAGAAATGCTACTTGCCCAAGTTGGTTCTCCTCTTGCGATTGAAAACACTCACAAGAACCTACTCGACATGGAAGATGACGAGTAACAAACTACTAACACTGCAATACTATGGCTTACCCTAACGCACTTGAACTTTGTCGCTCCGACCTCTTTACCAAAGAGGACGAGTTGCGTCAAGCACATCCGCAATTACTTGTGGATAAGGTGCTTCGTGTGCGTGATATGTATAACTGGTGTATTGCCAATCCTGATGCTAAGGATAGGCAATTTGTGGAACAGGAACTAAGCCGATACGACATTTCAAAGGTCGTGGCTTATTCCGACCTCGCCATTGTCAAGACTCTGCTCCCTACACTTGCCACTGCAAGCAGGGATTTTCATCGTTGGCGTTACAATGAAATGATTCTTGAAACATACCAAATGGCAAAGAAGCGTAAGGACACCAAGACT
>JAZTZO010000029.1:0-5144 GCA_045637505.1 Muribaculaceae bacterium
TGGTCAAGTAGTAACTTCTTCTAAACTTGTTGCTGCTTCTATCGACGGTAAAACTCACCAAGAACTCACTGCCGACGAGTCAATGGCTATGTTCCCATCAACTAATGGTGGTCGCATCGCTTACTCTACTCCTGCTGGTGAATTATTTATTATTAACCTCAAATAATTGAACGCTCTATGAAAAAGATTTTATTCTCGGCAGTAGCAGCTGTTCTCGCATTTGGAGCTTCTGCACAAACTGCAAAAGAAGATGTACGTATCTACATCAACCCTGGTCACGGCTCTTGGGGTCCTAACAACCGCCACATGGCAACTGTTGGTCACAACCCTATCAGTTCTGAAAACCCTGATACTACTGATTTCTTTGAATCAAACACAAACCTTCGTAAAGGTCTTGCGTTGCTCGATAAACTTGTAGAATATGGTGTTCCTTTCGATCGCACTAAAAACCAAACTAACGAAAATCCTAACCGTATTGGTGCTGCTCTCGACTTGAGCCAAAATATCGTTATGAGTCATGTTAAGTGTGGTCCATTCCCTTATAGCAATGTTAAAGACGAGTCACTCGGTTACATTCCCGATGACCAAAAAAACGACTTTAACCGCAATTTGAGTACAATCGCAGCCGAAGTTGATGCTAACAACTTCGATATGTTTATTTCAATTCACTCAAATGCTGCTACTGATGGTAACACTACCAACTACCTCTATTTTGCTTACGACAGCAAATTATTGAAATCAGATGGTACTCCAAAAGATGGATATGAAGTAGAAGGTGCTGAATTGAAAGCTGCTGCTATCGAAATGAGCCGTTGTGGTTGGAACCACCGTATCCTCGACCGTCACACTCAATGGTCACACTACGATTATACAATGACTAAAGAAGATGTTGCCGCTGGTAAAGGTAAAATCGGTTATCAAGCACTTGGTGTATTGAACCATGCTGTTCCCGGTTACTTGGTAGAAGGTTACTTCCACACTTATCAACCAGCTCGTCACCGTGCGATGAACTTCGATGTGTGCCGTCTTGAAGGTGTTGACTACGCTCGTGGTGTTGCTGACTACTTTGGTTGGGAAAAAGAATCTTACGGTGCTATCTATGGTATCGTTCGTGATAAAAACATAAAATTCTCTGATGCTGTTTTCACACCTAAAGCAGGTACTCCTGATGTTTACAAACCTATTAACGGTGCAGTTGTTACCCTCAAGAAAGGTGAAGAAGTAGTTGCTGTAGATACTACCGATGTTAACTACAATGGTGCATTCGTATTCACAAAAGTTCAACCTGGTGACTACACAGTAGAATTTGCTCACCCAGCATACAAACCTGAAGTTTTTGCTGATAACAAACCATCTTCAGAGCCTATCACTCTCAATGTAACAGTTAAACCAGCGGTTACTGAATATCCATATGTATTCCTCGCTGACACTGCTTGGACTCCTCCTACAGTTGTTTATGTTGACTATCCCGACTCAACTGCAAACAAAGCTGGTTTCAACTTGCTTCCTTCTTACGAAACTAAAGCAGCTGCATATGATCTTCTTGCAGAACAATTAGCAGGCAAAACAGTTCGCCGTCAATTAGTTCGTGATGACAATGTTTATGTTCTCGCTCTTGACGAAGCTAACGAACCATCTATCTATGTTGCTAACCTTGCTAAAAACACTGTTAATGCACTTGACATGACAGCTGTTGCTATGGGCAAAAACGGCAAACTCAAAATCTCTGATATCGCTCTTACTGCCGACCACTATCTTGTTGCTTGTGGTATGTCGGGCAACCATTATGATGCCTCTACAGCTTCAGGTCGTGGTGAAGAACGTGGTGCAGTTAATGTATATTACTGGAGCAAGAATGAAGAAACCAAACTTCCTGAAACATGTAATGCTTGGTTTGAAACTACAACTTCTTCTAACATGACATACGCTATCGTTGGTGGTACTATGGCATACTCTGGTACACTTGCTGATGGTAAGCTCACTCTTACTTCTCAACATGGTACAAAAACTTCTTCTATCGCATTGCGTATGGAACGCCTTTTGATCGCTGACGAAAAATATATTGGCGACGAACGTCTTGACACTTGGGCAAGTAATTATAACGAAACTATCAACAAATATTTCTATACCGATAATTTGTCAAACGATGGTCGTTATGAATTGACACTTTCTCCTCGTAGCACTGACGAAGTGCTTCACTACTTCATCGATGGTAACAAAATTACTCCTATGGAGTTCTACTTCGCTGCTACAGGTGCTGCTAAACCAGCAACAATTGAAACTAACGAATCTTATGTTAACGCTGCTGTAAATGGTGCTTCATTCTTCAAATATGCAGGTAAATCTCTCATGGTTGCTCCTAAAGTAAATGAAGAAGGTAAAGTTGCAGGTATTCAACTCTTCGACATCACTGAAGGCATTGCTACTGCTAAAGAAATCGCTCTTCAAGGTGCCGATATCGATCCTGTTGACTTTAAATATGCATCGGCTCACGGTGAACTCGCATTGACTCTCAGCGCAACTGAAGTAACTACAGGTGCTACTATCGAATTGTTCCTTGTTGTTGATGGTAAAGCTACTAAATTCACTTGTGGCGACTTCTATCAAACAGCTAACCTCGCTAAAAACGAAATCACTGGTACTGCTAACCCATATGCTTTCGCTCTTAAGGGTGAACTCTCTGATAGCAAACTCGTTGCTAACTACTCTTTGAACGCTGCTGCTACTGCTGTTACTGTCAACATTCTTGATGCAGAAGGCGAAGTTGTTGTTTCTAAAGATATGGGCGCTCAAAATGCAGGAAACTACACTGCTGAAATCGAAGTTAGCGAACTTGAAAAAGGTGATTACACTTGGGAAGTTGTAGTTGATGGTGCTGCAAAAGCTAACCTCGAACGCTACATTTCTCATCGTTTCTATCACCCATCAGGTCTTGATATCGACAACAACCCTGAAAATGCTTCATTTGGTGCTCTCTTTGTAACAGAAGGTTACAACCAAGGTAAAACTTCTAACTCTACTGGTACTTATGTAAGTGCTCAACCTAATGGTGCATTTGGTGGAGGTCTTTACATCTTCGACGCTGCTGGTAACCAAATCCTCAATAAAGAAGGTACTGCTCGCTTCTATCCTTCATGGTTAACTAACCAAGACCGCAACCTCGGTTCGGCTACTGCTGCTACAGTTGGTGCCGACTTTAATGAAGTATCAGTTGCTCAAGATGGTCGCATCTTCGTGAACCGTTACAACTTCTCTGGTGACTACTACTTGGTAGCTGAAAACCTCGAAACTCTTGTTTCTACAGGTGAATTTACTTCACTCCTCGCTGGTAAAACTATGACTAACGGTATCTACATGGACGGTGATAACTACTTCGCTGGTCCTGCTCAAACATTCGATGTTTATGGCGCTGGTGAAGATCTCAAACTTCTTGCGATTTCTCGTCTTGATAACTCTATCGATGCTGTTTACAACAAAAACCTTGCTGTAGAATATGCACTCGGTACTGCAACAGCTCTTCCTGCTCCTACTACTTACGAACCACTTGACAAAAAATACACTATCTCATACGACCGTAAAACAAACATTCAATACGACAACGAAGGTGGTGTATGGTATATCCAATATCGTGGTGCTCCTTCAGCTGAACAACCTGCTCTTGTTTATATTGATGCTAATGGTGAAATCAAATACTTTGAAGGTGCTGGTGGTAAAGCTCGTTACCAAGGTGCTATCGCTGTTTCTCCCGACGGAAAACGCCTTGTTGCTTCAAGCGCAAGTGGTGTAGCTACAGTATATACTATTGTACGCGCTGAAAACGGTGATATCACTTTGAACGAAGACTATCGCTTGACTCACAACATGGGTGGTAGCCTTTACAGTGCTGCTTGGGACGCTGCTGGTAACTTCTTCTTGGGTAACGCTTCTAACGAAGTGGTTCAAGGTTACGCTGTTCCTCGCACTGAAGCTGCTGTAACTCCTGCTGCTGCTAAATATGCATTCAATACTGAAAATGTTGGTATCAACAAAGTTGCTGTTGATAACGAAAACGCTCCAGTTGAATACTACAACCTCCAAGGTGTGAAAGTTGCTAATCCTTCAAATGGTGTATTCATCAAAGTACAAGGTAAGAAAGCAACTAAAGTTTACATCAAGTAAATTGAGAATTGAAAATTGAGAGTTGAGAATTGATTTTTTAGCTTTCAATTAATCTCCATAGAGCGAGCAATCCACATGGGTTGCTCGCTTTTTTTGTTATATGCTAAAAGATAAAAAATGAATGAATTAAAAATAATTTTATTAATAAATATTACTTTATAAAAATAAATTTCTATCTTAGCAAAAAATTTTTTTAATAACTTTATTTACTAACCATTAAACAACACAAATTACCCATTATGAAAAAATTTTTCATTTCGGCAATGTTGTTATGTTCAAGTATGCTCGGTTTCGCACAATTAGTTGAAATCGAATCAATCAACAAGATTGATCTTCCCGAAGGCGTATTAGCCGACAAAGCAACACTTAGCCCCGATGGTTCATTTGTAGTGTTCTCGCAAAACACTGTTGCAGGACTTCACAAAATGGACCTTGCTACTCGTGAAATCTCAATGATTTCTCAAGATGGTAACAGCTTCGACCTCAAAATCGCAGCTGATGGTACAGTAGTGTTCCGCGAAAGCCGCACTGCTGAAAACAAACTTCGTTACACATCATTGAAAGCTGTTTCACCTCGTGGCGTAGAAACTACTCTCGTGGCTCCTACTCGCGACCTAAACGGTTTTGCTGTGAATGGTACTAATGTGATGACTGTTGACAACAACAAGGTTGAAGCTAAAAGCCTCAATGGTGGTGTTGCTGTGCAAATGCCGGTGGCATCTATTCGCCATGGTCAACTTTGCATCGATGGTAAACTGATTTCTCCTAACGGACAAGATGGCGCAAGCTACCTTTGGGCTTCTATCTCGCCTAATGGTACTAAAGTGTGCTACTACTATGTAGCAGGTGGTTGCTATGTTGCCGACATCGACGGTTCTAACCCTGTTTTCGTAGGTAACATTCGTGCTGCAAAATGGTTGAACGACCTCACTGTTGTGGGTATGCACGACATCGACGATGGTCAAGTAGTAACTTCTTCTAAACTT
>JAZTZO010000030.1:0-32703 GCA_045637505.1 Muribaculaceae bacterium
AAAGGAAAACCTGTTAAAGTTGCGATGATTGCAGTAGTAAATAAACTTCTAAAACAAATTTTCGCTATTGTAAAAAATAATTGCTTTTATGATGAAAATTTCTCTAAAAATATTTGTTTTTGAACACAGTTCATTCTGTTCATATCTTCATAGGCGTGTTTTTTTTAGATTGAAGGACAGAAAAGACAGGTTATTTTTACGCGGAAAGGAGCAAGATAGTTGAAAATTGAAAATTGAGAGTTGAAAGTTGTTTTCACGCCGAAAACGCGGAAATCCGCAGATATTTGTGGATAGTTTTTTACCACCTCCCCACTTCGTGGTACTCCTCCTTTTCAAGGAATAGGAGGAGAGTTACGGCCCCTGCGAGCTTTTTTTAACCTCCTCCCGGCTTCGTGTTTTTTAGACAGAAGGACAGAATGGACAGGTTATTTTCACGCGGAAAGGCGCTGAAAGGCGCAGAATTTTATTTGGGCAGGAAAGACATATTTTAACCACCTCGGCACTTCGTGACAGTTACGGTGAGGCTCGCAATCGTGTACCGGCAAGCCGACATACACTGCTCGCTCACTCGTGAGCTCTGCGAGGTTCTCCTTTTCAAGGAATAGGAGGAGAGTTGTGGCCCTTGTGGGCTTATAAAAAAGGTGTTGACTGTGGAGTGTTACGCATAAATTATTAAAATATGCGTTAATGGGTGTCAATGGGTGTGGAATATTGAAAAACTTTCTGTAATTTTACGGCTTAATTTAGAATTTAACTTTTGAGAATGGATAATAACAAGCCAAAAGATGATGAACAGTTGGTGGCTCGCTTGCGTGAGCCTGCTACTTGTCGTGAGGCTTTTGGAGATGTGATGCGTATCTATAGCGAACCTCTTTACTGGCAAATTCGTCGTATGGTGAACAACCACGATGATGCCAACGACCTATTGCAAAATACATTTATGAAGGCGTGGGGTGCTATAGAGAATTTTCGTGGTGAGGCCAAATTATCAACATGGCTCCACAAAATCGCGATAAATGAGAGTATCACATTTCTTGAAAAGGAACGCAAACGCCTCAACATATCGCTCGACGATGAGGAGTCGTATCTCATCAATACCATTGAAGCCGATAGCAATATTGATGGTGATGAGCTTGCACTGAAATTGCGTAAGGCTATAGCCTCGCTTCCCGAAAAACAACGATTGGTATTTAACATGAAATACTATGATGAGATGAAATATGAACAGATGTCGGAGATTCTTGGCACATCGGTGGGTGCGCTGAAAGCATCATACCATCTTGCTGTGAAAAAAATTGAACAATTTTTTGAAGATAACGATTAAACCTTTTTCACTCATTATAGTCATAAATAACGAAAAGACTCTACCTCTATGAACGAAGATAAAAAGATATTAGACAAGGTGAATCGCAATACGGGCATGACTGTTCCCGAAAATTACTTTGCCGATTTTGCCGAAAAGATGATGCAAAGCCTTCCTGAAAAAGAAGAGCAACCCATCATCACCAAGCCTCTAACGACTTGGCAAAAAATTCGTCCTTATGTATATTTAGCTGCAATGTTTGCCGGCATATGGTGCATGGTTAAAATGGTTGACCTCATGGGGTCGAATACGATAGGCACCCCATCGCAAGCAGCGCAATCAGAGCAAATTCTCGCTCAAGCCATTGAAGACGAAATGTTTATCGAAGACTACTGCTACGAAGATGTTGATGAATATAGTCTTCTTGAAAGTATGTATGAAGACGGATATGAAATAGACAATATTGCATTTGAATCATCTAAATAATTCTTGATTATGAAAAGAAGTATTATTATCATATTAATAATAGCCATATTTGCTCCTATCAATGTGGCTGTGGCTCAAGGGAAGAAGAAAATCGACCGCAAAGAATGGTTTGCCCACATGCGCCAACACAAGCACGATTTCTTGACAAAAGAGCTTAAACTCACAAAAGAGCAAGAAGCGAAGTTTTTTGCCGTTTATGATGCAATGGAAGATGAATTGCACAAGGTGAATCGCGATACACGCAAGCTCGAAAAACAAGTAGCCGACAATAAGGCTGCTACCGATGTGGAATATGATGCTGCATCAAAGGCTATTATAGAGCTAAAAAAGAAAGAAGCTGCCATTGAATTGAAATATTTTGACAAACTCAAAGCTACTATTTCAAGCAAGCAACTATTCCTTCTAAAAAAGGCTGAACGCAAATTCACTAAAAATATAATGAAAGAGCACAATAAAAAATGTTCCAAAAAGAAATAATGGAAGTCCTTTTTTATTGAAGTTCAAATCCCTTCTTATATATTTATCTCTATCCTCGACCTTAAGGACTCTCCCCTCCCATTGAGCCTTAAGGTCATTATTTTTTCCACATTTTAAACTGCTCAATTATGGGAAAATACCTCAAAATATCGATTCTCTTATTGTTATCAATAGCTATCCACCTCAACGCGGTGGCTAAAAATGCCATTGAGCCCGACTTTGCATTTCCTCAAAAGGTGTCGCAAAGAGCCGAAGAGAACCTAAAACAGGCATTAAAAGAGAATGACGGCAATGCTGTTGTGAGGTCACTCATTGATTATTCAATAGCCCAATCGCTCATCAATACCGATAGCATTCAGTCAATTATCAACAAAATTGAGCAGGTGGCAGTTAAAGAGAAGAATCCTTGCACCAAAGCGTTGCTCAACACGCTATTGTGCCAAATATATTCGGGTCTTTACTCGTCGGATGCGCTAACTATTGAGCGCCGAGCAAATATAACCTCAAACACTCCTCTCGACATTGCCGAATGGAGCAAAAAAGATTTTGAGGAGAGAATCTTCGCATTGTGTGATGAGGCTTTAAAAGATGCCGATACACTGAAAAAGGCCAAATTGAGTGATTATAGAGAAATCATTAAACAAAACTCGCTCACACCTATCTACTACCCCACTCTATATGACTTTATTGCACATTGTATTATTGAAAGCATCTATGAATTATCTCTAACCAGAATTTGCGACAATATACTGCCCCTCAATGAGTTTTTAACAACCCCCATAAACAATACCGACCAATATACTCAACGCATTTATTCGATTTATAAAGATATAGAGTCATTTCACGAGAACGACATTGCGCCACTCATCTACTGGGATTTGATGCGCATCAATAATAGTTACGATTCGAATGCCATATTACGCGATGATTATTCCCACCTTGAACAGAGAGACAAGGCTATCCAATATCTATATGATACCTATAGCCATTCGGAATATGCTTCGCTTGTATTAATTTATCAGTGGGAGGAGTCATATCGAAATGCCAATGCTCCTACCAAACTCAAGTTTTACAACCTATTAAAAAAACGATTATCACAATTTCCTGCATATAGTGGGAATTGTGATATACAAAACATTCTCAACCATATTGAGCAACAAAAATTAAATTTTCGTCACAATCAACTCATTGCGCCAAATGATACATTATCGATTTATATATCTAACACCAATTGCTCATCGCTAAAGGTTGAGATATTGCGTTTGCCCGATGATATAGGGGGAAGAAGTCACTATTCGTATAATAAAGGTGAAACTCCACAAGTTTATAAATCGTTTGACCTCTCATACCGAAACGAAATACCATTCTTTTTAGATGACACATTAAAAACCACTATCACTCAACCGGGATATTATAGCATTATTGTTTATAATGATCACATCAAAAAAGATTTAAGCAATCTTGAGGTGCTTTATTGCTCGGAGTTAACCAGCATTTCGGCCAATCGTTTCAAAGATGATTATCGCATATGGGTAATAAATGCTAAAACGGGAAAAGTAATCAACAATGCCGATATAAATATTTTTGAGCAATGGGGCAATATGACAAAAAAGAAACCTTTGCTCACCACAAAATCGCAGAGAAACGGCATCATAAATATAAAGACCAATAAAATAGACCAATATTATTATACATTGAGCAAAGGCGAGGACAAATATGCACCTCATGACTATTTTTATATTTCAGACATAAACTCGGACACTACCTGGACCGACCGAGCAACATGCTTCACCTCTCTGCCACTATACCACCAAGGCGATATAGTGGACTGGAGTGCAGTTATTTATAGCACCAAAGGCGAATCACAAAAACTTGCGACTAACAAGACTTATACCATCTCATTTCGCGATGCCAACTATATGCAAATTGACACTGCCGTTGTCACTACCGACGATTGGGGGCGAGTTGAAGGGAAATTTACTATACCTACCGATCGCCTTACTGGGAAATATTCAATAACTATTATAGGGCAATTTAATCGCAGAGTGACTGGCACTTCTTTTATGGTTAGCGACTATAAATTACCCACCTTTGATGTAAAAATATCGGATATCACAAAACAAGAGAATGGCAAATACCTCATCAGTGGCGAAGTGCGCGCTTTTTCGGGATTTGCATTGAGTGATGCCTCTATAGCCCTCGATTTAAAATCGCGCGAATATCAATTCTTTAATCACACTCCTTTCTCAACTGTTCTCAATGACTCGACTACAACCGATGCCAATGGAAAATTTTCGTTTTCTATTGCGCTGCCCAATATCAATGCAGGGGAAAAAGCAATATACAAGGCCGAAATAGTAGCAACTGCACCCAATGGCGAATCACATGATACGAACAAAACATTTACCAATGGCAACTCGTTTTTTATCAGCACATATGGATTAGAAAGAGCCCCCATAGAAGTCAAGAAAAGCACCAAACTTGACATAAAATTAAGTTCTATATCAGGCACATCGACCGATGGCACAATATACTATTCAATTATCAACAATAATGAAGATATTGTAAAAAGCGGTTCTTTCGCAGCCGCAAATCCCGTTGTTGATTGGAGCGATATTGCAAGCGGTGAATACGAGATAAAAATGCATTCTATTGCCCCTACGGCAACCGACACCATAACCTCCGACATAAGATTATATCGACTATCGGATGCGTTACCCCCTATTAATGAAGGAATATGGATACAGCACAATAAATACTCCATCACAAAAGATAATTCGGTTGAGTTTTACTATGGTTCAACATTGAGCGATGGTGAGATATTATATGTTCTACACGATAACAAAAAAATATATGACCAACGCTGGATTAAGACTAAAGCCGGCATTCACAAATCGCGCATTTTATTGCCTAAAGATGTCAACGAAGCTATAGTGGATTTAATCGCCGTAAAGGACTATAAATGTTACAACATATTGGCAAAAATAAGCCGAGCGAATGCCAACAACGGCATCAAAATAAATGCACAATCATTTCGCGACAAAATCACCCCCGGGAGTGATGAACAATGGACATTCAGCGTTACCGACACTAAAGGAAACGGCAAAGAATCGGCAATAATCATGGATATGTATTCGATTGCTATCGAAAAACTCAATCCACACAATTTCAATTTACAATTTTACAAGCCAACATATTATGGAAACATTAGTACACCTTATTTCAACAACAATAGCCAATATCTACAAAGCATATTAGGTAGCACCGGCAATTGTATTGACATGGAAATTCCGCAATTCAACACCTATAGCTATTCTTTAATCAATATCCATTCTCGTTATGAGAATGTAATTGCAATGGGCTATTCACCTCTAAAAGCGGCCAATAGGTTGTCGGGGAAAGTTGCAGGATACGCAATTGTTGAAGAGGAAGCTGCGTTGAGCGACGAGAATGTGATGTATGAAGTTGTGGAAACAAAAAAGTTAAACCTTGCAGTTGAAACAATCGATGAGACCATTGCGCCCAACATACCATTGCGAGAGGATGAAACGCCTTTGGCATTCTTCCGCCCTATGCTCACCACCGACACGCTTGGCAACCTCACATACTCATTTACTGTCCCCAATGCCAACACAACATGGTTGTTTAACGCCATAGCCTACAACAATGACTTAGATGTGGCACACTTTGCTCGCAATGTGATTGCCAACAAGCCGATTATGGTGCAACCCAACTTGCCTCGATTCCTTCGCAACGGCGACAAGGCCACTATCAAAGCATCGGTAATGAACAACAGCGATAGCACTTTAGTTGTAACAACAATCATTGAGCTTTTCAACCCTTCAACAGCCAAAAACATTGCCCAATATAGCCAAATTGACACTATCCCAGCCTCTCAATCGGCATTAGCATCGGTAGATATCAAAGCCCCCATCGAAGCCACAATGATAGGCTATCGCATCAAATCATATTGCAATAACTTTGGCGATGGTGAGCAATCTCTAATCGCCATACTCCCAGCCACTTCGCCCATAATTGAATCGACTACATTCTATATGGGTGTTGACCAAAAGAGTTATACTATGACGCTACCGTCAATGCCAGCCGAGGCTCGTGTAACACTCGAATTTTGTGAGAATCCCACATGGTATGCCGTTACAGCACTGCCAGGGTTAAATAAAGGTCAATCGCGCACCTCAACATCGGCAGCAATGGCGATATATTCGGCCTCAATTGCCGACGGCATATTGCGACAAAACCCACAAATTGCCAGTGCGTTATATCAATGGCAACACTCCGACAAAACCGACTCCACACTCGTGTCGATGTTGAGTCGCAATGAGGATCTCAAAAATATGCTTTTGAGCACAACCCCTTGGGTAGAAGATGCCAATAACGACACCGAGCGAATGGCCCGTCTATCTCTTCTATTCAATAAAAAAGAGATAAAAGCCTCAATCGATAAGAACATTCACCTACTTGCCACCTTGCAACGCTCGGGAGGTGGATGGGCTTGGATAGCAGAAAACGACAAAGCATCATCATGGGTAACACTTTCAATCCTTGAGAAAATTGGACACATGAAAAAACTCGGGTTCCTCCCCGATAGCAAAGACCTCAACTCTATGATTGAGAACGCAATTAAATATATCGATGCCGAATATGTCCAACTCTTCAAGAAACATCCTAAAGGTGATTACAGCGCCTATGTATTTATTCGCGACATGTTTCCCGAGTATCGTCAATCGACTGCTGCTAAAAAAGTTACCAATGCCACTATCCAACTTATCGTTAGCATTTGGAAACAATACTCTCTTGAAAAGAAAGCTACCTCGGCAATCATTCTCAACAACAATGGATATAACTCAACGGCACGCGAAATACTAAATTCGATAACCGAATTTTCACAATCGACAACCTCGCGAGGCATGTGGTGGCCTACGATTGAGAACGACGGTTCAAATTGGGGCATCGATAAGATTCTTTCGCACGCCAACATTTTTGATGCATACTATCAAATCACGCCTAACAATCGCGACATCGACAAAATGCGTCAATGGCTTATTATCAACAAAGAAGCGAATGACTGGGGCAATTCTTCGGCCACAAGTTATGTGATATATACCTTGCTCAACACTGGTACCCGATGGACTCAACACTCATTGGGTTGCGAAATAATGCTCAACGGCGAGAACATCACTCCAAGCCGTTTTGATAACATCACAGGGTATATAAAAACCGATATTTCAACACTCTCACCCTCTAACAAAAAACTCACTATCGCAAAACATGGCCAAAGTCCATCGTGGGGAGCTGTATATCGTCAATATAATGCCGACATGAGCAGTATTGAAGCCGTTGACGGAAACGACATTTCAATCAAGAAAACGCTACTAAAAAAAGAAGGCAACTCGTGGGTGGAAACTGACGAGTATAAAGTTGGCGATATCGTAAAAGTGCAACTCACCATCAAAGTGAAACGCGACATTGAGTATGTGACAATCACAGATGAACGAGCAGCATGTTTTGAACCTACCGAACAACTGCCTCGCCCCATTTTTGCCGAAGGGATATGTTTCTATCGTGAAAATCGCGATGATGCTACTAACATTTTCGTGAACAATCTTCCTAAAGGAACATATCTAATCGCCTACGATATGTATGTCAACAACGAGGGTAAATTTGCATCGGGTATAGCAACTATTCAGAGCCAATATGCCCCACAAATCACAGCCCACTCGGCAGGGAATACACTCAACATTTCGGCTCAATAAGAAAAAGACACATGGAGGAGAATATGCGATAAACACATATTCTCCTCATACTTTATGCATATAAATACATTTCTACCTTATAATCTAAATGCGCTCAATGCTTAATCTTCTAAAAAAACATTCTGTTTTACTCAAAAAATAGCACAAAAAACTACACAAAAAAATGCCATTTCATCGGCATTTTCACCCCCTTTGCCGTTAAAGATTTATAACAATATTTCATTCTTTTTGCAAAATTCATAAATTTTCTTATTTTTGCAAGATAAATATATATTGCATAATTGTGTAATTACATATATTTTGCATATAAATACTAACAATCAAATTTAATTACAAATACAAAGATATACCATGCAAAAATTTGCGATACGACTAATTCTTGCTTTCACAGTACTTCTCTCGATTCCTCAAAAATCTATAGCCGACACCTACCCCAAACGCGAAATGCGCGCAGGTTGGATTGCGACTGTGTGGAATCTTGACTGGCCCAAAGGCACTGATGGCAAAGCATATTATGACACATCGTCCGCTCGATCTACAAACCAAAAGACATATCTCCGAAATATGATTCAAAACTTGAAAGCAACTGGCTTTAATGCTGTAAACTTTCAAGTGAGAGGAATGTGCGATGCAATGTATAAATCAAGCTATGAACCTTGGTCATCAGCATTAACAAATACTCGAGGCAAAGCCCCTTCTAATGATTGGGACCCACTTGCATATTGTATAGAAGTATGCCACGAATTAGGGATGGAATGCCACGCATGGGTCAATCCTTTCCGATTTTCATCAAGCGCAACTCTCCCTTCTACAACCAACGACATGAAACTTCGCAACAATGGTTGGATTATAACTCACGGAAGCACATCTGTTTTAAATCCGGCTATAGAAGACGCTCGTAATTATATAGTTGAGAGTATCTGTAAAGAAATTCTCTTAAATTATGATATTGATGGGATGGTTTGGGACGATTATTTCTACCCCAACGGAATACCTTCAACATCAGAAGCTCAAGATTACACCCACTACCTAAGTTACAAAAACACAGGAGGCACAATGTCAATTGGTGATTGGCGTCGCAACAATGTAAACACAACTGTAAAAAAGGCTTTCGACATGATTCAACGCGAAAAGCCATACGTAAAATTTGGTATCGCACCTGCTGGTGTTGCCAATGAAGGGGCAAAAGCTCATGGTCTTGAGCCAGCAAAAATTTCATCAAATGGATATCAATACAATGGCATTTTTGCTGACCCTTGTGCATGGATAATTGATGGCTATATTGACTATATTTCTCCACAACTATATTGGCCAACATATCACGAGTCGGCACCTTTCAACCCCCTATGTGAATGGTGGAATAATTTGGGCAACAACTATGGTGTACAATGCTACATAAGCATCGATATAGCTAGCAGCGTAGAAGCATGGACCAACTCTGCCAGCAATTATGAAGAGCGCTTAAATCAAATAACCCAAGTTCGCGCAACAGCAATCGACTTTAACCCCGGACAAATTTTCTATTCGGCTGGTTACTTAAATGGACCAAACACAACCGGTTTCGGCGAATACCTCAAAGAAAATGTATATCAATATCCAGCTATTACTCCCAAAATAGTCAGAAATGATGAACAACAATTATTGGTTAATCCCGGCAAAGTGTCTAACCTCGCATTAAATAGCACAACTCTTTCGTGGACAGCAGTTAATTCTTCAACAAAATACAAATATGCAGTATATGCAATACCTCTATCGGTTGGAGTCATCGATGCATCATCAACAATACACACCGAAGATGGAGGATTCAAAGCCGAATACCTCATTGACGTAACATATAACACCTCCCTCACAGGAGTTCCCACTGGCAGTTATTGGTATGCTGTAACGATTGTTGACCGTTATGGCAATGAATGGGAAGCGGCGACTATTAATGCTCCCAACCTTGGAGATCTTTCAGTTTCATTAAATACTCCTGCGACAAAGGAAACGCTCCCTTTTGGTGACAATACTTTCAGTTGGACAAGCGACGGAGCATCATTCCTATTCCAAATAAACACAAGCGAAGATTTCAACCGCCCATTAATCGAAAAAGAACTAACAACAAAAAATCACACGCTTAATATTACTCCCGAAGAATTTGAAGACGGAGGCACATATTATTGGCGCGTGGTTGCATCAAAAGAAAACTATAACTCAGCATGGAGTGAAGTGCGGAGTTTCACAATTGAACCTCGACCATTTATACCTCTAACGCTACTCTCCCCTGAAAATAATAGCACAATTGAATCCGACAAGATCAACTTTGAATGGGAAGGAGTTGAAGGTGCAACCTATACTTTCGAAATTGCGGAGTATCCATCATTCAACACTATTATTAGGACTGCAACACTAACTAATACCAATTATTCACTCGACAAATCATCATTTTCTGGTGGTAAAACTTATTTTTGGCGAATTAAAGCAATAAAAGATGGTTATCAACCGAGTGTCTCAGAACAAGCTTCATTCAATACGCCAAAAGTTGAAGGAGAAACAGTTGACGGATTAATTATTGATGAATTATGGATAAAATCTATCAATACAAATAATTTCCCAACGCAACTTTCAAGTTGTATTAGTGCTCGCACAATGGCGGCATACAATGGCAAATTATATATCCTCGAACGTGCAAGCGATACCGAATGTTACCTTTTAGAATTTGACGGCAAAACTTGCGAATTCCTCAAGCAAATTCCTCTTACAGGAGATATATATTCTTATTCAGGAGGAGCCATCAGTAGTTGGGATCATAAAGCTGGTCAATGCATTTTTTCCGACGGAAACGGGAATCTATATATTAGTTGTTTAGCCATTGCTTCAGAAGTCCGACCATTAACAGTATGTTCTGTTAATGTTTCAACAGGTGCTACATCTAAAATTTTTGAAGCAAATAAAACGGCCGTACGACATCGTATTGACTATGTAAATGCTACTGGCAATTTAAATGCAACAGGTGGTCAAATATGGGCAGCAACTACCGACAATCTTATTTATCGTTGGACTCGTAATTCTAACGGGACATGGACCGAAGAATCTACAACAATCAATAATTATTACCCCAACATTGTAACAGCCTTAGGTACTGCACCTTATATACAACCAATATCTTCGACACAGTTTATTGTTGATGGTGCTAGCACTCACCCCTCATTATACACTTTTAATAGTGGCACTACAGCCTCTCTCAATAGTAGTTTTGCTGATAATGCAGCTATTCAGCCAATGAATGCTCTTTCCAACGGAACTTGTTCTATTACAATCGGCAATACTCCATTGTTCGTTTATGTTAATGACAACCATAATGGCTCTGGTCACAGTTTTTCTATCGTTGCAAACAAACATAATTTTGATTTCTCTCAATTTCAATTTATGAAATCAATTCCAGAGAATAAATTAGGAAAAGTGCAACATGATTATGCTCTTGACCAACCGGTTGCTATTAAAAACGATGATGGAAGTGCAACCATATTCCTTTATGCTCCTAAAAATGGGCTTGCGGCATATCGCATTTCATTGCCTGAGATTGAAATTTCGCTAAATTCTCCTGCTAACAATGCAACATTTGAAGAAGATTTTGATTTCTCTTGGAATGGTGTTGAGGGTGCAAGTTACACTCTTGAATTATCTACAACTTCAACCTTTGAGAAGATTGCATTCTCGGAAACTACAACCAATAATAGTTATAGTTCAGCCAACTTCAATCTCGCAAGCGAAACCAAATACTATTGGCGAGTAAAAGCTTCTCACGAAAATTACACAGCAACCACATCTGAAGTTCGTCAATTTACAAGTCCTTATAAAGAATCTACAACCGGTCGTTTGTCAATAGAAAAATTGTTCAATTACAGTCTATACACAAACGGAAGTACACTTGACAACGAAGGGGGATTACTATCAGAACTCAATGGGGACAACCGACGCTCAATGGCTGCCTATAATGGCAAAGTATATGTTACATATCGTGAGAGTTCATCTAAATTACATTTATTGGAATTTAATGGAGAAACTTGTAAATACATTCGCACTATAACATTGTCAGGTGATTGTATCTCCGGCTCTTATGGAGCAAACGGGCTATTTGTTGATGATGCGAATAATCTATGCGTTGTGGCAATGGGTACATCTTCAACAATATTAACAACAGTATGTACCGTTGATATTTCAACCGGAAAAACCACAAAACAATTCTCTTATGGTGCTGCAAATTTACGGTTCGACTATGTCAATGCTCGTGGCGACGTAACTAAAACAGGGGGAGAAATTTGGGCGGCTTCAACAGAAAATACGACGACCACCACTAACAACAATCGCATATATCGTTGGACTCGCAAAAGCGATGGCTCGTGGACCACAGAATCAACAGTTGCAAACAGTTTTTATCCAACGACAGGAAAAACCGGTGGAACGCCTTGGGTTTTGCCTATTTCATCTACTCAATTCATAGTTGATGGAGGAGGCAACTATCCTACTCTATATACATTTAACGCCGGTGGATATGCAACATTAGTAGATGGATTCGATACAACTTCCGATGAAAAATTGAAACCTCTAACTATCGGTGCTGTGGGAATGAGCCAAATCACACTTGGTCAATATCCCTTATTTATTTATTGTAATGAAACTCATGAAGGGAAAGGGTATAATTTCAACATTGCTTATAATCCATCATCTTACGATTTCTCTAAAATGGAGAAATATTGGAATGTTCCCGAAGGTAGTGCTCTTGGGAAAATAAACCATCAATATGGATTAAATTCTATCGCAACTGTTAAGAACGAAGATAACTCGGTAATGGTATATGTATATGCACCAAAGAATGGTCTTGCGGCGTATCGCATTTCGTTGCCAAATGTGCCTATTACGCTCAACGCTCCTATCAATAATACACAGGCCGAAGATGGGTTTGATTTTGTGTGGACTGGTATAGCAGGTTCAAAATATACGTTTGAACTATCTACCACTGAATCGTTCAGCAATATAGTTTACACAACTACAACCAACAATAATACCCTATCTTCATCGGATATTAAACTTGCTGGTTCTACCAAATATTATTGGAGAGTAAAAGCGGTTAATGACAATTACACAACAACCACATCATCGGTTGGTCAATTCATCTCGCCCGCATTGCCCGAGATGCCTATCACCCTCAATCAACCTAAAGATAATGTTCAAACATTGAGTGGATTTGACTTTATATGGACAGGTGTTGATGATGCTGAATACACCCTTGAATTATCAACTACGCCCACCTTTGAAAGTGTTGCATATAGTTCAAAGACAAGCATAAGTTATTATAGTTCAAACAACTTCCCATTTTTACCAAATGCTACTACATATTATTGGAGAGTTATAGGTACACATGACCGTTATGCTCCTACTACATCGGCAGTAGAATCGTTCATAACTCCTGCAAAGCCTTCGATATGTAAGCCGGTGCATTACCTACCCAACGACAAGGAATCGCTCAATAGTGACATCGTATTTGTTGCGATAAAGGCCTATTTGGTAAATGTAAACACCACAAAGCTTGAACTTGCCGATAATTCTATTTTGGAAATCTCTACCGACAAAGATTTCACCAATATCATCTACACCAACAATCAATGGGTTGATGTGAGTGTTAATGGCACGGAATATGAATGTATCCAACATACACTCCCCATTTCATATTTCACTAATGGCACATATTATTGGCGCATACATGCTCAAGAAGAAGGATATGACGATGTTTATTCTGAGCCTTACTCATTCGTTGTAACCGGACAAAGCGACATCCCCGACAACGAAGAAAACTATACTATTGAGCGCGAAGACAATGCCGATTATCCTTCTATAACCGAGAACATTAGTAGCGGTAAAAACATATGGCAACTCACCAATCTATGGATTCGCAATAGCGAAAAAAATCATATTGATAGATGGGGTAGTTATAGCACAGACTATCGCGGTTTCTGCACTCGCCATGACCATAACGGCGACCAAGATGGGAAAGACCTCATTTGGATTGCTCGACACACCGATAGCAAAGGATATTTAGAAAAATATGATGCAAGTACTGGCGAATATTTAGGTATTCTTGAATTATTGGGCACTTATGAAAAAAGCACATTCCCTTGTAACGATGTATTCGTTGACGATGGAGGGAATTTATGCATTATGAACCTTAAAAATTCAACAACAACTAAAGATGACGATTTAGAAATAGTTGTTGTTGACCCCAAAACGGGAGCAGTTCAAGATTCTCCTCGTTTTAGGGTTTCATTGGCAGGGGTTCGCATTGACCATGCTAATATAGTTGGAGATATAACATCTGGCGAAGCATATATATTTGGCGCAACATCTAACGAAAATGCAAATGTTTATCGTTGGAAACTTGTTAATGGAGTTTTAATAAATGCAACGCCTACTACTAACAAAATTGCAACTTTCTATCCATCAAAAACTTCTGGAACTACCGTAAAAATGCTTGGAACTGCTGCTCGAATATATCCTATTAACAAAGATTATTTCTATGTTGATGGTTCTGGCACTTCTTTCACATTATATAAATTCAACGAAGGAGGCTCTAATGCTACCTTAACAAGTTCCTTTGAAGCATATGCCCCAAATAATGACATTAATCCCATTTCAAATCATGGAAATGGAGGCACATTCTTCTTTCACGATGGAATACCTTTCATTATATACAATCACTCATCTTTTTCGTCAAATAGTCCAACTTCATCTGATATTAATTACAAGTATAATCTTGCTAAAGTCGTATCTCATACTAGTTGGGAAACAATAACTAAATATTGGAGAATACCCAACGACAATATCGGCACATTAGACCATACAAGTGACGACTTTGGTATGCTTGTCGATTATTTGCAATATGATGCATTGACAGGGTTACCTAAAGGAGATATTGCGACATATTCAAATAGAGATAGTTTTGATCGCACAAATATCTATATTTATGTACCAGGCAATGGTATGGCGGCCTACTCTCTATCTCGCCACATTGACATTTTCACTGGCGCTGAAGGACTCAATCAGGACAATATAGATATTAATATAAATGCTCAAAAGATAACATTTGGTTGCGAAGTTGATAACGCGCATATATATACCCTCTCGGGGATGATGGTTAACTCGGCTGAAAATGCCTCATCAATCGAAAGTCCTGCTACAAAAGGTGTGTATATTCTTCGATTAACTATCAATGGAGTAATAACAACTCATAAAATTGTAATCTAAATTAATAACTTTAAATAATAGTACTATTTTTATGAAAAAAGTATCCCTTAAATTCACCATGATGTTATTGGCGATGATGATTGCATTCCCATCATGGAGTGCTACAACGCCAAAACGCGAACATCGTTCGGTATGGATCACCACTGCATGGCGCATGTGCTGGCCTACTGAATATGGCACATCTTCATCGGTTGCCACTGCTCAAAAAAATGAAGCCATCAAGTATCTCGACCTATTGCAAGAGAATGGTTTCAACTGTGTTTATTTCCAAGTGCGTGGTATGAGTGATGCCATGTATAAATCAAGCTACGAACCATGGTCAAGCTATGTGAGTGGTACTCGTGGATCGGCTCCTGCTTATGACCCATTGGAATTTTGGGTAACAGAATGTCATAAACGAGGCATGGAAATTTTTGCGTGGGTAAACCCCTATCGTTATGAATCATCAGTATCGGGTGCATCGTGGACTGGAGCAAAAGACTATCGCACCACTAACCCCGACTGGATTATGGAATATAACAATGCAAGTATTCTTAACCCTGGTATTAAAGCTGTTCAAACTCGTATCGTTGATGTGTGTCGTGAAATCGTAGGTAACTATGATGTGGATGGTCTTGTATTTGATGACTATTTCTATCTAAATAGTGTGCCCAACTCTTACGACTCAGCCCTCTACAAAGCTTCGGGCTCATCTCTTTCACAAGCCGATTGGCGTCGTGAAAATGTGAACACAATGGTGCGTAATGTTTACAATATGATTCAATCAACAAAACCATATGTGAAATTTGGTATTTCTCCTGCTGGTGTAGCAAAAACATCTGCATCAAAATATGGTATCTCAACTAATTCCATCAGCACTGCAAGTGACTGGCAATATGCACAAATTTGCTCCGACCCATTGGCTTGGCTTGGTGAGGGTACTGTTGACTTTATCTCTCCACAAATTTATTGGGTAACAACCCACTCTACCAACCCCTATGGAGCACTATCTAAATGGTGGAGCGATGCTTGTGCCAATGTATTTGATCGTCATTTCTACTCAAGTATCTCTATTTCACTTCTTGAGGGTGCTAATACTACTACTAACTGGGCTGAATTGGCAAAACAAGTGCAATGCAACCGCGACTATGATGGCAATGATGCTCCCGGTTCGGTATTCTTCGGCTCACGCGACCTTACCGGCAAACGCAACTCGGGCTTTGCTGATTACTTGAAACAATACAAATTCCAAAACATAGCTCTTCCTCCTTGCATCACTTGGAAATCGAGCCATGCCTACAACCCAGGTAAAGTTTCGGGCCTCACTCTTTCAGGTTCAACTCTTTCATGGAATGGTTATGACAATATGCGCTATGTAGTGTATGCTGTTCCTTCAAACATTACTGTTTCGGGAGAGATCCCTTCAGAATATATCATCGGCAACCCCTACACTACTACATTAGATGTATCTTCTTACAAAACCGGTTATAAACTTGGTGTATCGGTATTTGACCGTTATGGCTTTGAATATGATATAACATGGTTGGGAGGCGAAGAAGAACCCGATCCCGAAGATCCTGGCACTTCTACCGAGCTTGAACGCACTACAATCAACACTCCTGCCGATGGTTCAACCGTGCAAGCTGGTTTCACTTTTGGTTGGACAGCCAACCCTGTAAGTGGTGTTTCATATCGTCTTGAAGTTGCAACTGATAATACATTTAGCAATGTAATCTTCTCGGCTACTACTGGTAGCACAAGCTATTCATCATCGGCTATTTCATTTACCGAAGGTACTACCTATTACTGGCGCGTTATCACTTCTAAAGAAGGTTACACAAGTTCTACTTCATGGGTAGGGTCGTTCACTATTGCAACATCGGGCAGTTCAACCCCATCTACTCCTACCGATGTAGTAAAAGACTCTAACACTTATAAAGATGTGAATGGTTTTTCTATCGAAAGTCTTTGGATGTACTCGGTTAACACCAACAACTTCCCATCTCAACTCGGTGGCGACCAACGAGGTATAGCAGCATACAACGGAAAAGTATATATTTCTCAACGCGATGGTAAACTTCTTGAGTTTAGTGGCGAAACTGGCGAATTCCTTCGTCCAATTACCCTCACTGGCGACTGCTTAACCGACAACGCAGGCACTAGTCTTCAATACAAATGTCAGGACCTCTTTGTTGACGCAGCAAATCACCTTTGCATTAGCAACTTGACTCTCGATTGTTCTTCAGTTCCATTAACTATATGTACTATTGATGTTAATACAGGTGCAACAACTCGCGTGTTTAACATGACAACCACATTAGGCGGTCGCATCGACTTCGTTGATGTGCGTGGCGATGTAAATACTACCGGATGTGAAATTTGGGCTGCTGTTGCTAATTCAAACTATGTATATCGTTGGACTCGCAATGCAAGTGGATATTGGGCAATTGCTTATACAACAGTTAAAACCTACTACCCATCAAGCACTACTACCAATAGTACTGCTCCTCGCATTATGCCTATCTCAAATACTCAATTCATTCTCGACGGACACAACTCAGCTCCAGCTCTCCTCACATTCAATGCAAGCAGCACTGCAACATATAATGATGGGTTTGGCAACAATATTGCTTGTGCTCCTACCGAAAACAATTGGAATGGTGTGGGACAAGGTGTTGTAAATGGAACTCCTATCTTTGCATATGTATCGGCTATGGCTCCAAATACATTCAATATTGTAACCAATCCTTCAAACTTCAACTTCAAAGAAATGTCAAAACTTTGGACCGTTCCTGCTAATGGTCTTGGTTCACAAGCCAACAGCTACATCACATCAAAACCTGTGATGGTAAACAATAGCGATGGTTCGGCTACAATGTATATCTACACCCCAAGCAATGGTCTTGCTGCTTACAAGATTAAGGCTACTTCAGGAGGTGTTGTTACCCCTCAACTCGATGCTGTATCGTTAACTACTCCAGTAGGTGGTACTACTGCGGCTAAAGGCTTCAGTTTTGGTTGGAGTTCTATCACTGGTGCATCTTACACCATTGAGGTATCTAAATCTTCATCATTCTCAAGCGTTGATTTCACTGCAACTACTACAAGCAATAGTTACTCTTCATCTAACTTTGCTCTTGCAGCCAATACTACTTACTATTGGCGTGTGAAAGCATCTAAAACCGGTTATATCTCATCTACATCAAGTGTTGCATCATTCAAAACAGCACAAGAAACTCTTGCATCTGTAACATTGACAAGCCCAGTGGGTGGTGCAGTTGTAGAAGATGGCTTTACATTCAAATGGAGCGCACTTTCGGGAGCAACATATACTCTTGAAATTTCAACAATTGCAACATTTGCCACTACAATGTACACTCTTGAAGCAACAACTAATAGTTACTCTTCAGCTAGTCTTGACTTCATGGAAGGCACTAAATACTATTGGCGAGTAAAAGCAAATAAGAGTGGTTCTATCCAATCGGTTTCGGCTGTAGAATCGTTTACAACTAAACAAACAACAGTTACTCCTACTCCTACCCCCGACGAAGCGAACAAAGAAAATGTAGAGTATCCAGTTGTGAACAACCTTAGCATCAAAAACCTTTGGATTTACTCTATCCAAAAAGGTAACTTCCACGAAGAACTTGGTCGCGACCAACGTGGTATGGCTGTTTATAACGGTAAAGTTTATATCTCGGAACGTGCAAGTGGCGTTGGTTACCTCCTTGAATTTGACGGTAACTCTGGTAAGTTCCTTCGCAAAATCACTCTCACTGGCGACTATTCAACACTTTCTGACGGTTACACATTAGGCTACCCATGTAACGACGTATTTGTTGATGGTGGCAACCACTTATGTGTAGCAAATATGATTACTTCATCATCAGCTAGCAGTCAATTAAACATTTCTATCGTTGATGTTGAAACAGGTAATACTACTCGCGTATTTGAAACAGATATTTCAAACGCATCATTACGTATCGACAACTGTATGGCTTGGGGTGACCTCACTAAAAAAGGTTCAAAAGTTTATGCAGCACCTTCGGGAAATAGCGCAACATCTACATCATATCGCAAACGCATCTATTGCTGGACTCGCGATAATGACTACGACCCTTCAATTGTAGAACTTTACAACGAATGGACTCTTGGATATAACTCAGTTAGAAACTTCTATCCATCATCTTCTTCTAACTATGGTAATGCTCCTCGTGTTTTACCTATTAGTTCAACTCGTGTAATTGTTGATGGTTCTTCGGTTTATCCTACACTATATAACTATAATACAGGATGGAACGGAGCTACTTCAACTGTTGAAGATGATTTCGGTTCAAACTCAAGAATTAAACCTTCGGGTATGTTAAGCGCAGGTATGTGTACAGGTCATATCAATGGTCGCAATCTATTTATCTATAGTTTTAACGATGACATTGCCGAGTTCCACAACTTTGCTATCGTTAATAATCCAAACAACTTTAGTTATAGCGACATGGAAATTCTTTGGAAAATTCCACAAGCAGGTCTTGGTAATGTAGGTAACTCGTTTGTTTCTTCTATTCCTGCAACTCAACAAAACCCCGATGGTTCATTGAATCTCTACATCTATACTCCAAGCAATGGTCTTGCTGCTTATCGCATCGATGACCCAACTACAAGTGTAGAAGGGGTAGAGTTTAATACTCAATTAATCATCAATGCATACAACAAGACTATCCATTGTTCTGAATTAGTCAATAACCTTGAAGTATTCACCCCTGCAGGCGTGAAGGTGGCCGAAAAAGAAAATTGCAAAACACTCAATGTTGCAAATCTCTCAAAAGGCATTTATATCGTGCGTGCTACCAACGAAGGTGAAACTATCACCGAGACTGTTGTGATTAAGTAATCATTTACACTTTATACTGAAAGACCGATGTGGAAAATCCACATCGGTCTTTTTATTTTAAATGAATAATCGTAAATTTGTCCTTTGAAAATTTAAGACGATGAACTACGACAAAAAATATATGCGCCGAGCGCTACAACTTGCTCGCAATGGAATGATGTTTGCTTCACCCAATCCCATGGTGGGTGCTGTAATTGTGCATGAAGGCAAAATCATTGGAGAAGGGTTTCATCGTCGATATGGTGAAGGTCATGCCGAGGTCAATGCAGTGGCTTCAGTAACACAATTAGAACTTCTGCCCCATTCTACCATATATGTAACTCTCGAGCCATGCTCGCACTATGGCAAAACTCCCCCATGCGCTCAACTTATCATCGACAAAAAAATTCCCCGAGTAGTAATAGGTAGCCTTGACCCATTTGAAAAGGTTAGTGGACGAGGAGTGAAAATGCTACAAGATGCCGGTGTTGAGGTTGTTTATGGCGTTTTAGATGAAGAATGTAGGCAATTAAACACTAAATTCATCACAGCCCACACCCTTCACCGCCCATTTACCACACTCAAATGGGCACAAAGTGCCGATGGATTTATTGACCACATACGCACAGCCGAAAATCACGATGCAGCACGTTTCTCTACCACCCAGTCAACCTCATTGGTTCATAAACTACGTGCCACTCACGATGCCATTATGGTTGGCAGCAAAACGGTCATTAACGACAACCCTTCACTCGATAGTCGTTTATGGAATGGCAACAACCCCATTAGGGTGATATTAGACCGCAACGGTGCTATATCAAGTGATGCCAAAGTATTCACTTCCAAGTCTCAACACACTATATATTTCACCTCGGCCGAGCGTAACGATATTCCGTGCCAAGTAACACAAATAATCGTTGACAAAAACGCGTCTTTAGCCGAAATTATGTCAATACTCTATAAACGCAACATCACTTCAATACTCGTTGAAGGCGGTGCGACTCTACTTCAAAGCGCTATTGACCAAAATTTGTGGGACATTGCCCATGTTGAAACTGCCAACTTTTCTCTTGGCAAAAATGGTTCAACAACAGCCCCATCACTTCCACTCAAGCCTTCAAAACACACTGATATAGGCGAAAACACTATCGATTTTTACCTCAACAATGACCTCGTTGGAGTTAAAAACTTATAAAAAGGTATATATTTCCCTAATAGTTTGCTTTTAAAATTTCGTTAAATATACCATAAACAAACATTTATCGTATATTTCCATATATTTTATACCCCTCAACTTTATGGTATTATTGAAATTGTTGCTAACTTTGCAAATTGTAAATATATTACCTATATAGTATTCATATGTTGAAAAGAATTGCAACTTATATATTAATAGCATTATTTGCGTCTTCTTTTGTCGCTTGTAATAAAGATTCTGACGATCCTACAACTTCGTCGGCCAATGTTATGGTAACAGCGTTTAATATTAACAAGAACGATAGTGTGTTGAAAAACATAGACTCGGTATTTTTTTCTATCGACTTGGTTAATGCTCGCATTTTTAACGCCGACTCGTTGCCATATGGAACAAATGTGTCACGATTACAAGTTCACATCGCCACCATCGGCAGTTCGGTAGCCGAACTTCACTTTCCTCGCAAAGGCAAGAGCGATTCAATTGTTGACTATCTCAAAAATCCTAACGACAGCATTGATTTCAGCAATGGACCAGTAAAATTGCATCTCGTTGCTCTCGACAAAAAAAACGAACGCGACTATACAATCTCGGTGAATGTGCACCAAGTGAAGCCCGACTCTCTATTTTGGAACAAAATGTCGCTTAATAGACTTCCATCGGACAATACAAATCTTGCAGTTCAAAAAACTATTAAGTATAAAAATATGGCAGTGTGTATTTCGGGAACCCACCCACAATACACTTTAGCCACAAACACCAACCCAACCAACTATTTATCTTGGAAGAAAAATGAATTAGCATTTCCTTTCACCCCCAACATCAACTCATTAAGTGCCACCGACGAGGCTATGTTTATCCTTGATAACGAAGGATATCTCTACACCTCTACCGATGGAATGAATTGGACTGCTTGCAATGCTCAATGGCATCATATTTATGGTGGATATGGCAACACTCTACTCGGCTCAAAAAAGATTGACAGTAAGTTCTATCATGTAACATTCCCCGAAACATCTGCCTCATTGGCCCATAGTGATTGCCCTATCTCTGGCACAAGTTCAATTGTATATTACGACTCGGAATGGAGCACCTCTCCCGAGGCTTACTTCATGGGAGGACGCTGTGCCGATGGAAGACCCTCGGGCGACATGTGGGGATACGACGGAGCAGCATGGGCCAAAGTGAGCAACAAAGGTATCTATCCTCGTGAAGATATGACTTTCTTTGCTTATTACACATTTAAGACCAACACCACCAATTGGAGTGTTACTAAATACCCCACTCTCATTGCTTTTGGAGGATTTGATGCCGAAGGTCATCCTGGTCGTAATGTTTTTGTATCAATTGACATGGGTATAAACTGGAAACTTGCCGATGACCTTTTGCAATTACCCAATTATATACCTGACATGGGTGGCGCTCAAGCACTCATATTTGACCGTACGATGACTGCTCGCAGTGCCGACGGATGGATTGAATACCCATCTAAGCAACTCCCCTCTTATTGGGAAATATATAACCCCGTCATCTCTCGCGCATCACAATACCCCAATCAATGGGAATGCCCCTACATCTACTTATTTGGTGGATATGACAATAAAAATGGCAATCTCTACAATACAATATGGAGAGGTGTACTTAATCGTTTAAGCTTCAGACCTATTATTTAATGAATCGTATAGCAGCATTATCATTTATCATCTTTTTGATGACAGCGTTCTCGGCACATAAATCATATGCTGACGAGTTTGCTTCATACAAATTTGATGTGGGTGTGCATGGTGGGATGAGCGGATATCTTGGCGATGCCAACGAAAGCAACCTATATCAGCATCCTGGATATGCTGCAGGTGTATCGTTTCGCTATCTACCTAATAGTCGATGGGCTTTTCGTGGAGTATTATCGACTGCCTCATTGAGTGGCAATACAGCCGACTTTGACGACAAATTCCCCGGAGGTGTTGACTTTGATTTCAAATCTCAAATTTATGATTTAAGCGCTCGTTGCGAATTTAACTTCTTCAACTATGGCATAGGCGAAACATTTAAAAGAATGCGTCGTTTGAGTCCATATCTTGCAGTTGGGGTTGGAGCATCGCTTGCTACTTGCGATGGCAACAACGCATTCGCATTCAACATTCCTATGGCTGTAGGCGTTAAATATAAGTTAGCTCAACGCCTAAACCTTGGCTTAGAATTCTCGATGACCAAAGTTTTTAGCGACCAAGTTGACGGAAAAGACCTTTCTGATCTATATCAAATTCAAAGTTCGTTTTTAAAAAATACCGATTGGTATTCACAACTTGCCGTTTCAATCACATATGAGTTTGGCAAGCGTTGTGAAACTTGTCATTATGTTGATTAATAATTTACACTATATAATATGACTCTAATTGATAAAATCGACCGCACTAACCTACCCGCCCATGTTGCAATAATCATGGATGGCAATGGACGATGGGCAAAAGCTCGTCAACTCAATCGTTCGGCCGGACATGTTGAAGGAGTCAACACCGTGCGACGTATTACCGAGATAGCCTCTGAAATAGGCATAAAATATCTCACTTTATATACTTTTTCAACCGAAAACTGGAATCGTCCCAAAGAGGAAGTCGATGCTTTGATGCACCTTATCGTGACTGCAATCGAACGAGAAACTCCCGATTTGATAAAAAACAATGTGAGTCTCACCATGATTGGCGACACTGCTCGCATGCCACAAGAGGCCTACGACCGCCTATGCCAATGCATTAACGACACAGCACATTGCACCGGGCTAAAACTCTGTTTGGCATTGAGTTATTCATCGCGATGGGAAATTACTAAAGCATGTAAAGATATTGCATTGAAAGTGAAAGCAGGCGAGATTAATCCCGAAGAAATAACCGACGAGGTGATTTCTAAACATCTCAACACAGCATCAATGCCCGACCCCGACTTGCTCATTCGCACTGGTGGAGATATGCGCATAAGCAACTTCCTTTTGTGGCAAATTGCCTATGCCGAAATCAATGTTATAGATACATATTGGCCCGATTATAGCAAAGATGATTTTTGCCAAGCCATTATTCAATATCAGTCACGCGAACGCCGATTTGGGTTGACAAGCGAACAAATAAATAAGTGATAATCATTCTACATTATGCGATATAAACTTTTATTTCTGATTGCTCTCATTTGCACTTCGTTCATAGGTTTTAAATCTTATGGACAAGTTGACACTATATATAACCCTCCGGTTATTTTCTCATCAATGCCTAAAAAGTATGAGCTTGCCGGAATTAATGTTACTGGCAACGGTAATTATGAAAAATTTATCGTTATTGGTTATTCAGGATTAAAAATAGGAGATATCATCGAAGTCCCTGGTGCAGAAATTACCGATGCAGCTAAACGCTTGATGAAGCAAGGGCTTTTTGCTCAAGCTCAAATTAAAGTAGAAAAAATCGCAGGAAACAAGGTGTGGTTGGAACTTGCTCTTCGCACTCAACCTCGCATTTCTGAAATAAACTACTATGGCGTAAAAAAAGGTGAACAAGAAGAACTTCAAGAACGCTTGCAATTAATGAAGGGGAACCAAATTACCCAAAATATCGTCAATCGCGCTATTCAAATCATAGAAAAATACTTTGACGACAAAGGATTTGGTAATGCAACAGTAAAAATTGATCTTCGCGAAGACCTTTCAAAACAAAACGAGATGATTGTTGATATAAACATCAACAAGAACAATAAGGTTAAGGTTCACAAAATTTATCTCACTGGCAATGAGGTATTGACCGACAAAGCTATCAAAAAAGCGATGAAGAAAACAAACGAGAAAAACAATATTCTTGAGTTGTTTAATCAAAAGAAATTTGTCGAAACCGATTACCACGATGACCTTAATCGTATTATTGAAAAATACAACGAAGAAGGCTATCGCGATGCTAAAATTGTAGCTGATAGCGTTGTAAAATTTGACGAAAAGACAGTAGATGTTTATATCACTGTTGATGAAGGTAAAAAATACTATATCAAAGATATAAATTGGGTTGGTAATACATTATATTCATCGCAAGAGCTGTCAAATGTGTTAGGCATTCTTCCTGGTGAAGTATATAACCAAAAGTTACTCAGCAAACGCCTTTCGGAAGATGACGATGCGGTGTCAAACTACTATATGAATAAGGGTTACCTATTCTATCAACTTGTGCCTATTGAAAAGAATATCGTGGGCGACTCTATCGACCTCGAGTTGCGCATGTTTGAAGGGCCTCAAGCTCGCATCAATAAAGTTGTAATTAATGGTAATGACCGTCTATATGAAAAGGTTGTGCGCCGCGAATTGCGCATCAAACCAGGTGAACTATTCAGTAAAGATGACTTGATGCGTTCTCTTCGCGAAATTGCGCAAACCGGTCACTTCAACCCCGAAAATATGCAACCCGACATTCGTCCTAACGAAGAAAACGGAACTGTAGATATCGTTCTCGATCTTGAATCAAAGGCTAATGACCAAATAGAATTCTCATTAGGTTGGGGACAAACAGGGGTTATCGGTAAACTTGCTTTGAAATTTACTAACTTCTCAGTGAAAAACCTTTTCCGTCCAAGCACATATAGAGGCATTATACCTCAAGGTGAAGGTCAAACATTTACCGTGAGTGTGCAAACAAATGCTAAATATTATCAAGCCTATAGCATTTCATTCCTTGACCCATGGTTTGGAGGCAAACGCCCTAACGCTCTATCTTTGTCGGCATACTATAGCCGTCAAACAGGTGTAAACTCATCATATTACAATAGCAACTGGACTAATCCATATCTATATGGAGGTGGCTATGGTTATAACTATGGCTATGGTTCGGACTACTACCAAAATAGCATCCAAAATGCTTATGACCCAAACAAAGTGTTGCAAATGGCTAATGTTACAGCCGGATTTGGTAAGCGTCTCAATTGGCCCGATGACTACTTTACTCTATCGGCCGAATTGTCATACAACTGGTACTACCTCAAAAACTGGGAATATCTATATTATATGAACAACGGGGTATCAAACTCACTCGTTTTGGGCTTGACTCTTGCTCGTAATAGTATCGACAACCCATTATATACTCGTCGTGGTAGTTCATTTACGCTCAATTTCCAATTAACACCTCCTGCCGAATGGCTCAACCCTGGAAAAGATTGGGAAAAACTTTATAAAGAAAACTCTACCAATTCTAAAAAAGAACTTTATAAATGGATTGAATATTGGAAACTCAAGTTCCGTTCTCGCACCTACACTCCTCTTACCGACCCTTATGGTAAATGGACATTGGTGTTGATGACTCGTGCCGACTTTGGATTGTTGGGTAGTTACAACAAATGGTTAAAATCACCATTTGAAACATTCTATGTGGGTGGTGATGGTATGACAGGTAGTTATACATATGCAACCGAAACCATCGGTCTTCGTGGTTATGAAAACGGACAATTTACTCCTTGGGGTAAAGAAGGTTATGCATATACTCGTTTAGGTATGGAACTTCACTTCCCATTCATGCTACAACCCACTACCACAATCTACGGACTTGTATTTGCCGAAGCTGGTAACGCTTGGACATCGGTTAAAGACTTCTCTCCATTTGACCTCAAACGCAGCGCCGGTGCAGGTGTGCGCATCTACCTCCCTATGGTGGGTATGATGGGTATTGATTGGGCATATGGTTTTGATAAAGTATATGGCAAAAAAGGTGGTAGCCAATTCCACTTTATCCTCGGTCAAGAATTCTAAAATCAATTTGCAACTAAACTTTTTTGACTATTGTTGGTCTTATTATCATAGTAACAACAAAACATCATTTAAATCATGAAAAAATTAACATTAGCATTATTGGTATTTGCAGCTTGCGCATTTGGTGCTTCAGCTCAAAAATTTGCACTCGTTGACATGGAATATATACTCAAAAACATTCCTCAATATGAAATGGCCAACGAGCAATTGAACCAACTTTCTCAACGCTGGCAAAAAGAGGTAGAAGCTAAATTTAAAGAAGCCGAAACTCTTTACAAAAACTACCAAGCCGATATGGTTTTCCTCACCGATGACCAAAAGAAGAAAAAAGAGGAAGAAATTACAACTAAAGAAAAAGAAGCTATTGATCTTCGCAACAAATACTTCGGCCAAGATGGTGAAATGACTAAAAAACGCCAAAGCCTTCTAAAACCTATTCAAGATGATGTGTATAATGCAGTGAAGAAAGTATCAGAAGAAAAAGGCTATCAAGTAATCTTCGACCGCGCATCTTCTACAAGCATCGTTTTTGCTTCTCCTCGCATCGATGTGAGCAACGAAGTATTGTCTAAATTAGGTTATTCAAAATAATTAAATTACCTTTGCACGACTATTTAAATTTATTGAATTTATAACTAAACATTATACTAAAATGATCAAGAAATTTCTTCTCGCAATCATGATTGCGCTCCCTATGTGCGCTATGGCACAAACTAAAATCGGTGTTATCAATGCTGATGTTGTTTTCCAAGCTATGCCCGAAACTGCACAAGCACAAACAACTCTTCAAAATGTACAAAAACAATATGAAGATGCTCTTAATAAATTAAGAGAAGAAGGCCAAAAATTAATTACTGAATATCAAGCCATGGAAAAAGATGCTACTGTTCCTGCTGGCATTAAAGAACGAAAAGCTAAAGATATTCAAGATTGTGAAGTTAAAATTCAACAATTTATGCAAACTGCTGACCAAGATATGCAAAAGCAACAACAACAACTCATCGCTCCTATTCGTGAAAAAATCATGAATGCAGTAAAAGCAGTTGGTGAAGAAAACGGGTTCTCTGCAATTTGGCCCGAAGGTGTTGCAATTTACATTGGCAAAGATATCATCGATATCACTCCTATGGTTAAAGCTAAACTTGGCATAAAATAATAAAACATTCACATATATCATATAATAACGGATGGCCAGTTGGTCATCCGTTATTATTTTTCAACCTCAATAAATGAATTTTAGTCAAAATTAGGTCATTCAAAATAAATCTCTTAACTTTGTAGTAATAAATTTAATATTAACCTTTCACCCCGCTACTAATATGTTAAAACGAATCATTCTTTTGGCTATACTTGCCATCCCGTTTATATCAATCGCCCAAACTAAAATAGGTGTATATAACGAAGACTCAATATATAACTCTATTCCCGAAATCAGCAAAATTGAGACTCAACTTCAAGAAAAGTCTAAAATGTATGATATCGAGATAAAAAAATTGCAAGAGGAACTTCAAAAGAAATATACCGAATATCAAGCGTCGGAAAAGGACCCTTCTACTCCTGTTTCAATCAAAGAACGACGCATTCAAGAGATACAAGAACTCGACACTAAATATCAACAATTTATTGTAACTGCCGAGCGCGACATTCGTCAACAGCAACAAGAACTTCTTGCCCCCATCCACGACAAGATAATACAAGCAGTGAAAACGATAGGAAAAGAGAATAAATTCACAGCTATTTTCCCCGAAAGTACTGCTACATACATAGGTGAAGATGTTATTGACATTACGCCTCTTGTAAAAGCGAAACTTGAACTAAACAAATAATAAAACATCTCATATACCTCAACGGATAGACATTGCTCTATCCGTTTTTTGTTTATCTAAAGTAGATTTCATAAATTTGCAGTATGAAACAATTAAGCGATAACCCTGGACCAATAGGAGTGTTTGACTCGGGATATGGTGGACTGACCATATTGAATGAGATACAACGCATTATGCCCAATTATGACTACATATATTTGGGAGATAATGCGCGTGCGCCCTATGGCACTCGCTCGTTTGACATCGTTTATCGTTTCACATTGCAAGCAGTCAACTATCTTTTTGAGCAAGGTTGCCATCTTGTAATACTCGCTTGCAACACGGCTTCGGCAAAAGCACTTCGCTCTATCCAACAAAAAGACCTTCCACTCATCGACCCTAATCGTCGTGTGCTTGGTGTCATTCGCCCAACGGTTGAAAAAGTGGGAGAACTCTCTAAAAATGGTAACATAGGTGTATTTGGCACTCCTGGCACTATACAAAGCCAATCCTACAACATTGAGATTGCCAAACTTCACCCCACCTTCCACACCTATGGCAATGGTTGCCCTATGTGGGTACCGTTGGTCGAAAATCGTGAGGCCGACAAACCAGGAGCCGACTATTTCGTAAAACAAGAGGTTGACAATCTATTTGCACAACAAGCCGACATTGACACCGTGCTACTTGCATGCACTCACTACCCTTTGTTGTATGACAAAATACGCCAATATGTGCCACAATCGGCTCAAGTGATAAAACAAGGCGAAATTATAGCAGATAGTCTTGTTGACTATATGCGTCGTCACCCCGAGATGGATGCTCGTTGCACCCGAGGAGGAAACACACAATATCTCACAACCGAGAACGCAACAAAATTTGCCGAAATGGCAAGCATTTTCCTCAATCGCCCCATCTCAGCCACTCAAATCGAGTTGAAATAATCTCTATTATTGCAGATGTGTGACGCCTAATGACAACACGCTGATGCGTGTTGTGGGTGATTTACGATGTAGGGCTTCACAGCAAGCCAATATGGTGGCTCCAGTAGTGACAATATCGTCAACAATTAGCACATGCTTCCCCTCTAATCCAGCTATTGATTTCACATCATAAATATCTTTGGTATTTTGCCATCGCTCAAAACGATTCTTTCGAGTTTGGGTTTTATGTCCTCGCTTTGCCACAAGCACTTGCTTTAGGGCAACTCCCGTTGCTCGCGAAATTGCAGTTGCTAACACTTCACTTTGATTATATCCACGACGCAATTTTTTAAACCAGTGCATCGGCACAGCGGTAACCACATCAATATCATCAAAAAACGAAGTTCCTTTGAGGTCACTCACATATTGATGTACCAATTTTTCTATTATTATAGGCCGATTACTATACTTTGCTCGCTGCAATAATTTGGCATAATCACTACCTCGATAATAATAAAAATATCCTGTTGCTTTTTCAATAGGAGCCTTTCCAGCCAATCGCTGATGCAACACATTAAATGGCTCCTCATGCAATCGCGTGCGTGGTAAATCTAAATTACAATGAAGACATAGCAAGTGCTCTCCTCGCGACAATGAACGGCCACACACCTCACACACTTTAGGAAATATTACCCTCAATGCATCATCGCCCCACTCTTTTAGCCATGTTAAGTCCATGAACTTTGACTTTTTATTATTTGGGCAATGAGCGATGATTCATAACCTCGCGAAGCCGCATAACGGAATAATTTTGTTCGGCCATCATAGGTATCCACATCCTTTATTGTCTTGGCCTTTGACTTTATTACCGACAGTAGTATTTCAGCGTATTCATCATCGTCTATAGCATTGAGAGCCTCTTGAATGTCATGACTCGAAATTTGTTTTGCTCGCAATCCATAAATTATTTTTAGCCTTCCCCAACGATTAAATCGATACTTGTCACGACAATAAGCCACAGCAAAGCGTGCATCATCAACAAATCGTGTATCAATTAACTGCTTTATTATTTTAGCGCTATCGGTCGATGAAAGTCCCCAACGATATAGTTTTACCCGCAAGTCATAGGTACATTGCTCGGCCTGTGCACACAATGTTTCTAATCGCAACAACGCATCTTGAGGTTTGACTACTTTTTTTCGCTTCTCTTCCATATCTGCCTATACTTTGGGTAAGTGCGCACAAAGCATTCTATTGCGAGCCTGCATATCCTCAATTATTTCAATATCGTTATAGCCCAAACCAGTCATCATTGACACCATTTCTTGGACAAAAAGAGGATTTATCTCATAATAAATATATCCCCCGGGGACAAGGGCTGTTTTACCCCACTCTGCAATCGCTCTATAAAAACACAATGCATCATCGTCGGGAACAAATAGTGCCGACGATGGCTCATAGTCAAGCACCGAGCATTCCATATCCTTGCGCTCACTATCGGCTATGTAGGGAGGATTGCTCACTATTATATCATATTTCTCTCCTCGTTTTGGGGACAAAGACAATGCATCTCTACATTCAAAATTCACTCGTGTTTTAAGCATCTTGGCATTTTCGCGTGCCACCTCAAGAGCTGGTTGCGAAATGTCTATCGCACTCACTTGTGCAAATTTCAATCCTCGAGCAAGAGTTATTGCGATACACCCCGATCCAGTGCCAACATCCATCACACGCAAGTCTTTTTCATCACCATGGCGCGATATAATCATATCGACAAGTTCTTGCGTCTCGGGGCGAGGAATGAGTGTGTCGCGAGTAACCTTAAATCTATTTCCACAAAAGCGTGCCCAGCCCAACACTTGCTGCAAAGGTTCACCTTGCTCTATTCGGTTCACGATTGACAGCACCTGACTTTCAATAAAATCGCTCAACTCCTCATCGGCTTTAATGAGCAGATCTACCTCTGAATAACCCTTCACATGCTCCATTATGTCGCGAGTCATCCAATAAGCCTCTCGCTCACCAACGACAGTTGCAAGACGCTGTTTTATTTCTTTTATTGTATCTTTAAGAGTCAAAGCATATTATTTTTTACAAAGTTAATGTAAACTGATTGTATATTGGTCAAAATCGAATGTAAATATTCAATAAACTTACAAATCTTCACAATCATACATTTTATGTATTAGCTAAGTCCCTCATTTTAATATTATAAATAAACACCATATATAAAAATATTAACACGCATCCGCTTTACATTATTTCACATACCATCCATTTATTAAAACCTATTATTTAATATATTTTAACACTATGGGGGGTAAATCGGCGCATTTTTGTTAAATTTGTGGAAATTTTATTTTTGGAATATCAATTTTGCAGCTATGGAATTAAGTAAAAATCATGTACTTCAAGGGGGTAAATATCGCATCATTGAAAAAATAGGTCAAGGGGGATTTGCTATTACATATAAGGCTAATTTCGCCACTGAGGTAACTGGAACAATGGGGAAAATCACAACCAATGTAACAGTTGCCATTAAAGAGTTTTTCTTTGCAGACTATTGCGTACGCGACTCTGACAGTTCATTTATAACTGTTTCATCACCTACTGGGAATCAAATATTCGGTAAGTTCAAAGAAAAATTAAGGAAAGAAGCCACTATTCTATCTCGATTGCGCCACCCTAACATTGTATCGGTTTTTGATATATTTGAGGAAAACAATACCATATATATGGTAATGGAGTATATCGATGGATTCTCGCTAAAACAAACTATAATAAACCAAGGAGGACACCTTAATGAAGCGACAACTTTGCGCTATGCCTCTCAACTTTGTGAGGCTGTT
>JAZTZO010000031.1:0-2483 GCA_045637505.1 Muribaculaceae bacterium
CCTTATCCTGCAACCAGGATTGTCCTCGCAGGCCTCCTTGTATTTTATCAGCCAAGGAACAAATCCATCATAAGAACCCCATCCGTTTGCGGGATTAAAAGGAAGAAGTTTTTTCCTATTCTCAACCATATAGGCGATACCTTGAGCAAGAATCTTACTCATTATAGAGGTGGTAATATTGCCATTCTCTCCAGGCTCCCATACATAGTCATATAAAGTGCCCTTATACTCCTTATTCCTGTATTTAACACAGATGGGAACTTGCAGCGCCATTCTACTCATGTTGTGAGTGATGTTTGCATTCCACTCTGTCTCCTCTGTGGCTACATCGTCGGGAACAATCATGAAAGTACTACCACATGCAGCATGGGTTGCATTGTATTTTACCATTTTAGGTTTCTTGTATATTATTGTTACATCTAAACTCATAATCTATAACTGTTTATTTTATGTTTGTGTTATTAAATCGTTTATATTGTTATCAAACCATTCTCCAAAGTCGGGGAAAACGGTATTGCCATTTTCATCCTTGCCACTATGAGGAGCGAATGCAGGCTCGTTGTTCTTCAGCCATTCACATTGCTCAATAAAAGATTTTCTTACCTTATTCAGGCTAATCCTTGAATACTTTTTGCAATAAGCAAGAAATTTAAAGATGCTATTGCCGAAAATCATTTCATCTTCATTGGTATATGAAGGTGAAAAACTTACTACTTCCTTCCCATTAATATTATACTTCTCATAGTATGGTTTCAATTCTCCTGTATATGAGATACGTAGAACAGAGTCCTTCATAAAATGATTTTCCTTAACCCAAGAGTATGCTATATCAACAACTCCACTGGCGTTTATTATATCATAACGATTGCCATACCTTTGCACTATGCAATAATATTCAGGCAGGTCATTAGGCTTCATTTTTGTTTTGTAAAGTCTATTCTTTCTATCTGCATATACATCCCCATTCCAATGATGAATATTTCCATTGTCATCAACAGAGTAATGGACTTCGTAAAAATATCTATTTGATAGGTTCTTCATAAATTCACCAAATTTTCGATTATGTGATTTCTATAAATCGTTTGCCGTCAAATCCAGCAAGATGCTCATTGTAATAGACATAGCCAAGCTGATTGCAGACAAGGCGTGTATTCCCGATGATAGCCTCCTCGTTGGCGTGTGAGTGCCCGAAAATCCACGCATCTATGCGGCTATCAGCAATAAAGTTGCCCAATTCTGTAGCGAATGCACTATTCAGCAAGCTACCTTTATGCTCGGGAGCCACAACGGCCATTGACGGCAGATGATGAGTTACTACCACGATACGCTTGGTGGTGCTCTCAGTTACACTCTGCTTGATAAAGTCCAGACATTTCTCGTGCTCAGCATTAAAATCTGTAGGTGTAAAGCGACGACCATTATACAGAATCTGCCTAAAGTCATTCATTCCACGATGTACAAAATACTCGTCCTCAGGACGAATGTGCGACCAAAGAGTTGAGAGAACAAAATCAACATTATCAATTCTCACAACCTTGTTTTGGTAGTAATGCACATTATGCAGAATCTCACGACTCCAGCTATCGCCATAGGCTAACACATCACCATTTCCATAGAACTCGTGGTTCCCAGGAACAAGTAATACCTCTCGGTAGTTTGCCGATGCCCACTTCCAGAATCTTAAATTAGGGAGTGTTCTATCCCGTAAATAACCGGTATCACCTGCAAAAACCAACACATCACCAGTAACCTCAAATGGCTCACTCTTTATAAATCTTGAATTATCTGACAACTCCAAATGTATATCAGATGCGTATTGTATTTTCATAATTCAAACTCCTTATCTGTTATTCTTGTTAAATTGCTCTACTTGCTTTTCTATTATTTGCTTTACCTGCTCAAATGATATGGGTGTAAAGTTGTTGTTGTCCACTCCGACATCATACCGTGTAGGGAATATCATATTCAGTCGTGGCGCATCTTTGCCGGTATTATTTTCACATGTATGCACATGACCAAATAGTTGCCAAGCACCGTCATAGGCTCCTGCATAGCACAAGAATGGGTAGTGGTTTAAGTAAATCCTTTGCTTGTCAACTTCTATATGCATCTGCATCACAACCTCTTCAAACCTCTTGTAATAGCCCTTTCTGAGATTCTTTAGATCGTGGTTGCCTACAATAAGATATATCCTTCCATTGAGTCTATTGAGAATATTAGTCCATTCGGCTGAGCCGCCAAAACAAAAATCCCCAAGGTGGAAAACAATATCATTGGCACCAACAACTGCATTCCAATTTTCAATTAACGTTTCGTTCATTGTCTCTACATTTGCAAAGGGTCTTTTGCAGAAGTTGATAATGTTGGCGTGATAAAAGTGAGTATCAGATGTAAAAAACACCTTATCTCCGTCAAACTTGTAATTCATAGTTTCTTCATTTTACCGCATCACTGCGTAGTTAATAATTGATTCATTGATTTCC
>JAZTZO010000032.1:0-39038 GCA_045637505.1 Muribaculaceae bacterium
CCCATCCGTTGCCGATAAATCTTTAATGATGAAAAGATGCCTTTTCACCATATTACGCGGTATTAGACGGAATTTCTTCCGCTTATCCCCCTGCAACGGGCAGGTTGCATACGTGTTACTCACCCGTGCGCCGGTCGCCGGCAGTTATAGCAAGCTACAACCCCGATGCCCCTCGACTTGCATGTGTTAAGCCTGTCGCTAGCGTTCATCCTGAGCCAGGATCAAACTCTTCGTTGTTAATATCTTATTCTTCTTTTTTCAAAGCTAATAAGATTAATAATGTTTGTTATTAATCTGTATAAACAATATTGAGTAAGTCTTAGCCGGATTATTTGCTTGGCTTTTGAAATTGACAGAGATGTTATCTACTATTTTGTAGATACCCTTTCTCTTGTACTACTTCGTCTTATTGTATTTTTTTCAATGTTCGATTGCTTTCTTTTTATGCCCGATTTTTCGCGAGCCGAAAACTTTGCAAAGGTACTACAAATTTTTGAACCAACAAAATATTGTCAAAAAATTAACAGGTTTTAACCTGCCGCATCTTCGCTTTACCACCGCTGTGGTTCGTTCTCAAAAGCGAGTGCAAAGGTAGATACTTTTAACCAATCTACCAAATATTTTTTATACTATTTTTTTACCATTTTTTGCCATTTTTTGCCTTTCTCGCTATAAATCACTATTTTAACCACTGAATTTTTTATGCTGTAAAACATATTTTTAAGATTCCATAACTACAGTTTCTTCTCTCCTACTTTTCTTTTCGCACAATACACATTATTATATAGCAATTTTCAGAAGACAATACACATGTTTTTTCTCTAAAAGCTGTACTTTTGTAAAATAAAACATCATTCAAGATATAATGCACCATCTCATTCCTATGAAAAAAGCGCTATTTATTTGTGGAATTACTATTATATTTTTTCTGTTCATAGTGGCATACAACCTCTATGCCATAACCTCTGACACCCCTTCAAACGAAATAATTTCAAAAATTGAAGAATACCATAGCCATGACGATTACAACGAAAATGTAATTATTGTTGACTATAGCAAACCCTCTTGCGAAGAAAGATTTTATATCTACAACATTGAAAATAAAAAATATCTATATAGCGGGCTTTGTGCTCATGGCAATGGCCTAAATAGCACCGCATCTAAACCCGAATTCAGCAATGACATTGGTAGTAACTGCTCAAGTTTAGGATTTTTCAAAATTACCTCAAAAGGTAAAATGAATTATCGCAATAGAGATTGTTATAGATTGGAAGGCCTTAGCGAAACAAATAGTAACGCTCAAAAACGAGGAATATTAATTCACCCAAGCACTTTGGTTTCTTCAGTCCCTTTTGAAATCAAAGGAGTCAACTTACCCCTAACTAATGCCAGCCAAGGTTGTTTCGCCGTAAGTTTTTATACAATGACTAAAATTAACGAAATCTATAATGACAAACCAATATTAATATATGCCTACTATTAACTGATATAGAATAATACACTACGAACAACATCTACAC
This sequence comes from Muribaculaceae bacterium, assembly GCA_045637505.1. GTDB lineage: Bacteria > Bacteroidota > Bacteroidia > Bacteroidales > Muribaculaceae > RGIG4079. The sequence goes on from JAZTZO010000032.1 coordinate 1,521, forward strand.
ACGAAACTAACTCAAAATTCACAAATACTCTAAAAACAAAACGATGCGCCACATAGTGACACATCGTTCAATATCGAGTTATAGCAATCTTTTTATCAAATCAATTTTTCCAAATCGCGGGTATTTTTCAAAAGTTCTTCTTCGGGAATGTCATAATTTGTCAAGTCGCCAGCAAAATAACGATCATATGACGCCATATCAATCAAACCATGCCCCGAAAGATTAAACAAGATTGTTTTTTGAACACCCTCCTCTTTCGCCTTCAATGCTTCGCGAATAGCAGCCGAAATTGCATGAGAACTTTCGGGGGCAGGAATAATTCCTTCGCTTTGAGCAAACATTGTTGCGGCTTTAAAGGTTTCAAGTTGCGGTATATCAACTGCTTCAATCAACCCATCTTCAATTAATTGACTTGGCACAGACCCTGCCCCATGATAACGAAGACCACCAGCATGGATATTTGCAGGGGAGAAATTATGGCCAAGCGTACGCATCGGAATCATTGGAGTATAACCGGCTTCATCACCAAAGTCATATTGAAATACCCCTCGAGTCAATTTAGGACAAGAAGCTGGCTCAGCAGCGATAAAGCGAGTATTGCGCTCTCCCGAGAAATTATGGCGAATGAATGGATATGTAATACCACAGAAATTACTACCACCACCAAAGCAACCAATTACGATGTCGGGGTACTCTCCAGCCATCTCCATTTGTTTCTCTGCTTCAAGCCCGATGACTGTTTGATGCAACGACACATGATTCAATACCGAGCCAAGAGTATATTTACAGTTAGGTGTAGCCATAGCCAATTCTACTGCCTCAGAAATTGCCATACCGAGCGAACCTTGATAATTAGGGTTATCGGTAATCATCTTGCGACCAGCACGAGTTGACATACTTGGTGAAGCTATCACTTGCGCACCATAGGTTTGCATAATTGAGCGACGATAGGGTTTTTGATGATATGATACTTTCACCATATACACTGCCAATTCAAGGCCAAAATGCTTTGCCGCAAGAGAAAGCGCAGCACCCCATTGCCCAGCACCTGTCTCGGTGGTAATATTAGTTACCCCCTCTTTTTTACAATAATATGCTTGAGCTATAGCCGAATTGAGTTTATGCGAACCCACCGGACTCACACTTTCATTTTTAAAATATATGTGAGCAGGTGTATCGAGCATTTTTTCAAGGCCACGAGCGCGTACCAACGGAGTTGGACGCCATATTTTATACATATCACGAACCTCTTCGGGGATTTCAATCCATCGATCGGTTGTGTTTAATTCTTGTTTAACCACTTCCTTTGCAAAGATAGGATACAATTCCTCTTCTTTGAATGGTTGTTTTGTTGCGGGGTTAAGGATAGGGCGTGGTTGTGTGGGCATATCAGGCAACACATTATACCATGCTGTGGGAATATCCTTTTCTGTCAAAATAAACTTTTTTGATTCCATATTCGTATAATTATTGAATATTTATTCCGTTTTCTCTGCTTTTATAAATATTTAATGCAAAGGAATAAAAAAATATTCATTTTTCAAAATAATATGATGAAAAAATATACATTTAGAATATATATTACTAAATTTGCATCATTAGTCACACTATATACATATAATATAAATGGCACAGCACAACACCACTGGAGCATGGGGCGAAGAACTTGCTTGCGAAAAATTGATTACACTTGGATATGCCATTTGCGAAAGAAATAAGCGCATAGGCCACTACGAGCTCGACATTATAGCAATGAAAGGGAATCGCATAGTTTTTGTCGAGGTAAAAACGCGTACTAATCCCAATAGCGACCCTCTTGAAGCCGTTGACAGCAAGAAAATTGCTCGCATGACGCGTGCAGCTAATGCCTATGTGATAGCCTATGATATTCCCCATGAGGTGCAATTTGATATCATTGCCATAAGTGGCACTCCCGACAATTACACTCTCGAGCATATTCCCGACGCATTTACTGCTCCATTAACTACTCGTTAATAATTTTCATAAAATTATGTAATAAAATATTATTCTCGCCGTTTTATATTTAGAGCATTAAAAATCTAAAATGAAACGCGTCACAACGGTAATTGTCAATTATAGACTCAAATATTTTTTAGAGCAGACCCTACTCTCTGTTGAAGAAGCTTATACAGAGGTCGATGGTCGCACTATTGTCATTGACAACAACTCGGGCGACGACAGCATCGACTTCCTTGAAGAACGATTTCCCTCGGTTACATTTATTAGAAACAAAGAAAATGTAGGTTTTGCTCGAGCAAACAATCAAGGGTTTGCACTTGCCGATACCGAATTCATTTTAGTTCTCAACCCCGACACGATTATAGGTAGCGACACCCTAAAAGATGCCATAAAATGGATGGACGAACACCCAACATGTGGAGCTGTAGGCGTGAAGATGATTGATGGCAATGGCTATTTCCTTCCCGAATCAAAACGCTCATTTCCTTCAACTTGGAATTCATTCTGCAAACTTTTTGGACTCTCGTCGTTATTCCCAAAATCGCGCATTTTTGCTCGTTATCATCTCCGCTACCTACACGAGGACAAGCCCCACAAGGTATCGGTTCTTGCCGGAGCATTTATGCTTCTCCGCACCGATTTAACAAAGAAAGTTGGTGGTTTTGATGAAGATTTCTTTATGTATGGCGAAGATATGGATTTATCCTATCGAATGATTACCGATGGCATGGAAAACTATTATCTACCCATCCCCATAGTTCATTATAAAGGAGAGTGCACTAAAACCGAATCGCTCAACTATGTGAAAATATTCTATGAAGCGATGCACATTTTTTATCGCAAGCACTACCCTCGCAGTTCATGGATGAACAAAATCGTAGTAAAAGCAGCCATTACAGCAAGAATGTGCATGAGTGCATTTTCTACCAAAATAATCAAACCCGTTGCGCAAATATTCAAGCGCAAGCCCAAAACATGTGACACATACATTGTGAGCCATCGTCCCAACGATATCATCAACATCATTGAATCGGAGGGATTTTCGTGCAACAACATCTTTAAATTTAAATCAATCGACGCAATCCCCTCGTTAAACAAATGCGCCAACATTATTCTCGATGACCGAGAAATGAATTATCAATCTATAATAAACACACTTATTGAAAACCGTAAACGCACACACTTCTTCCACATTTACTCAAGCCGAAACAATATCATTATTTCGCCTAAAAAGCAACGCTAATAGTTGTTTTTACCTTTTTTTAACCGGTCTTTCTCTTTTTCTCCATTTTTTTTTGTTTTTTCAGTTTTTATTGTCTATTTTTGCAAATAGTGGTATATAAATATAATATACAACTATTTAACTCTATTCTATTTAATATTACAACTAAAACACTAAATCCTTAATATAACATGAAAAAAATTCTACTAACAATCGCAGTGGCAATATTTGCTACTCCACTCATCACAGCCCAAACAGCTAAAAGTGGGCAACTCTCAAATGTACAACGCCTAACAAACGACAATGTCAAGTATGAAAATCCCCGTTGGTCGCCCGACGGCACAAAAATCGCATTCACACAATATGGCTACGACGGGCTCTATGTAATGAATGCAAATGGATCAGCAAAGAAACAAATTCTCTCATCATCGGGCGTAGGTTATATGCTCCAATGGAGTGCCGACAGCAAAGAAATTCTTGTTCGCGACACTCGCTGGGAAGAACGCTCGGGCGAGATTAAACGATACCATGCTGCGTGGGCGATAAACGCCACAACTGGCACCACTACACGCATGTCGCAAGATGCCGAATATATGCAACCTGCAGCTTGGCGATACACAGGTGGAATGAAAACCATCGTTGCTCCCGACACCAAAGTATTGAGAGCATCACTCACCCCCCTCAACCAAACTATGGCTAAATCACTTGCCACCGACAACAAGGTCAACACAAGTTTTATCACCGACTTTGAACACCTTTATATCGTTGACGCATTTGGAAGCAAACGAGTACTCAATGTTGGTCCATCTTTCTGCCCTGCTCTATCGCCCGACGGAAAGAGAGTCGTATTTAATCAAATGGACGACATCTACATTATCAATGTTGACGGTACTGGCAAAAAACTTCTCGGTCGCGGATTCAATGCATCGTGGGTTAACAACAACCAAATTATTTTTGAAAAAACCGAAGATGATGGCCACGACTATACTGCTGGAGAACTTTACCTCATGAATATCAGCGAAAAAACAACCAAGGCACTCACAGCAACTGCCGATCGCATTGAAATGAACGCATGTGTTTCGCCCGATGGAAACAAAATCGTATTTTCATCATACTCTGATGGACAAATTTATATTGCCGACCTCAAATAATAAACCTTAAACAAATTACCATTATGAAAAAGATATTTTCAATAATAGCATTATTTATAATTGCGGCAATAGCAACACCTTCTGAAGCCGCAACAAAATGGACTAACTATAAAATTATGCTCGACCCCGGGCATGGTGGTAGCGACCCAGGGGCAAGTGGTCCAAGTGCTCCTCACGAAGCCACATTGGCACTACGCTGTGGTACAGCACTCAAAAACCGCATCGTCAATGAATGTGGTGGTACTGTAAAAATGACTCGTACGACCGATGTATTTATTTCGCTTTCTTCTCGTAGATCTTCATCAGTATCATACGACCCTTATATCTTCTGTTCAATTCACTTGAACGCATTTAACAAAACAGCAAAAGGTACTGAAACATATTATTACTGGTCAACTGGTAACAGTAACCTCCTTGCCAACAAAGTTCATGCTCAACTTATTGCAAACTTCAAGAAAGTGAGTGGCTACACACCCACTAACCGTGGTGTAAAATATGGCAACCTCGCTGTAATCAAAGGTTCTTCAAGCGTTCCAGCAATTTTGACCGAAGGTCTTTTTGTTGACAACTCTACCGAATGGAACCTCATCAACACCGAGTCAAAAGATGGTTTCAAAAAATGGGTACAAGGTCACCTTTATGGATTCTACGACCGTCTTGTATTGCTAAAAAGCGACATCGTTGACCCAGCAGGTAGTTCAACTACCACAACCCCCGACCCAACAATGACTGTCAACCCAACTTCAATGGACTTCTCTTGTGTCGAAGGTTCTTCATCGACCAATGCCGTTAGCGTTAAAGGCGCAAATCTCACTGCAACGCCTACTGCCTCAATTTCTGGTACAGGATTCTCTATCTCATCTAAATCATTATCAGCAACAGGTGGATCTGTAACTGTGAAATTCTCGCCAACTGCATCAGGTTCATATAGCGGAACTTTAACAATTACATCGGGTTCATTAAAGAAAACGATAGCATTAAAAGGCACAGCGAGTGTAGCACCTCTCACATTTACCGAAAAATGGAACACATCTGACCAAAAAGGAACTCTCACTAAATTTGGCTGGGACGCAAGTAAAGTTCGTAACATGTCCTACAATAAAGGTAAATTATATCTTGTATATAACACAAGTGACATCAAAGTAGTTAATGCACAAACAGGTGCCGACTTGGGTAATCTCGACAAGACTGGTATTGAAGGCGGAACATACACACTCTGCGATGTAAAGGTGTGCAATGGCAAAACCGTAGCATGTAACCTAACAACCTCTACAAGCAGTCCTCTAAAAGTATATGTATGGGACGATGACAACTCAGTTCCTCGATTACTATTAAGCACAACTAATTTTGGTGGCGCAACTCGTATTGGTGACTATCTTGGATTCTATGGGACATGGGAAAGTGGTCGTCTTGTATTTGGTCATTATGCATCTGACGCTACTCGCATAATATCTTATGCAATCACAAATGGTGTGTGTGCAACAACTCCTACAGTAATAAACGCCACAACAGATGGTACAACTGCACTCAACACTGGTGGTTCTACTCGTGTATATCCTGGTTCTAATTATTATTGGATTGATGGTAAAAACAACCACACTACTCGTTTGAAGAGCGATGGTAGTAGAGACTATTACATTGACTCGGAAGAAACTTGGGGTACTGCATTCCAAACATTCACATGGAAAAATACTGAATATGGTATTGCGATGAATTTCAACACCATGGAAGGTGAAAACTGGAGTTCTCAAACAGATGCACAAAAAGCGAAAAACTACACTGGTGGTCGCATGAAATTATATCGCAACGACTCGGGTTGGAACAAACCAACCGATTGTGGAGATTATCCCGAAGCAGGTTTAAGTTCTACTGTCCAAAACACCAACTGTACAGGTAATGTAATCGCTTCGGTAAACGGCACAAGTGGTGTTGAAGCATGGGTATTATCAACTGGTCAAGGTATTGCATATTTCTTACATGGCACAGCATCATCTAACACCGTTGAAGAAATAAAACCTACATCTCCAACAATTACAGCCAACGCTACATCGGCATCACTTTCGGCCGAAGTGGGCACACCTACAACAAAATCTATCACTTTCACTGGCACCAAACTCACTGGCAATATCAACCTTGCTCTTTCAGGTACAGATGCCGACCAATTTAAATTGAGCACATCATCACTTTCAAGCACTGGTGGTAGTGTAACAATTACATACGATCCAACCGAAGGAGGAAGCCATAAAGCTACATTGACAGCATCTTCATCAGGAGCAAGCAATGTGACAGTTTCGCTCACTGGTACTGCAACCGAGAAACTCATCGTAACAGGTGCTACTCTCACTCAAGATTGGGCTGTTACAAGCGATATCCTTGCTGCTAACACCGAGTCTCGTTGGGCTTCAGGTAAAGGTGGTAAAATTTATGTAAACGACTGGAAAAATTCTAAGCTTTACTACTATACCAAATCGGGCAAAACAGAAGTTGCAGCATCGGCAGCCGGTACAGCTATTGCTCACGACGACGCTGGCAATATCGTTATTGGAACAACAATCTACACTAATTCAGCCGTTTCATTCAAGATTCTTCCAGCTGGTAAAACTACATTCCAAGACCTTGCAGTTACACTCCCCGATGGTATGACAACAAATCAAATGCAATATTTAGGTCGCATTGTAGGCGATATAATGAGTTCTTCGGGTGGTGTAATGTTCCTCTTCCCCAACACTTCAACATCGGTAGCGAAAATCTACATCGCCAATGGTGTACAAAAATCAAACAAGAAGATTGATATAGGCGTTTTAACAGCCGATGCTCAATCAATTGTTGTGCCATTGGAAAACAACATGGGTAGCGATGCAATAGCAGTGCGTGTGCGTGCCAATAACCACTTCTACTATCACAATGGTACTGAATTTGTGCCTTATGCTAACAATAGCATTAACAAAACTCAAGGTGGTACACTCTTCACTCTCAACGAAACATTATATGCAGTAGAACCTATCGGCACAAACTATGTTGACGGATTCCAAGTTGTTGATATCACCAACAACAAGATTTTAGCTACTCACACTGCTCAATTCACTACTCAAGCAGCCGCTCCTAATGCCAACTGCATCTCGGCTGAAATAGTAGGCGACTACGAAGCACGACTTTACCAATATGTGCCTGGCCAAATTGCAGCACAATATACATTCAAACTCACTACTACCACAGGAGTTGAAGATGTATCGGTAGTTGAAAAACCTGCGATGAACATTTCTATACGCAACAATACGCTTAACATCATAGGTGTTGAAGCCGAAAACATTGCAATATTCAACACATCGGGTGCTTTGGTAGCCAACGACTACAACACTCAAGAATATGACATTTGCCATCTCAACCATGGCGTATATATCGTGAGAGTTGTTGATGCTAATGGCAATGTTCATGTTGCAAAATTTGCAAAATAAGTGCAACAACATTAATTAACAAAAAAAAGAGGGTTTAGGCCCTCTTTTTTTTGTGCCTTCAACTCAACAAATCACCCCATTTTTTCGTTATAATATATAGGGTATATTATCCTCAAATATTAACCTCTAACCAACAGACACTATGAAATCAGTAAAAGAAACATTACTTGAGCGTCGCAGCACACGACGCTACGAACGCCAACAAATTTCACAAAGTAATCTCAACCTCATTTATGCTGCAATTCGTAGCACACCCACCAGCTATAATGGTCAACAGTTTTCGGTAATTGACATTTCAGATCAAGAGACCAAAATTAAACTATATGAGCTCACTAATCAAAAACAAATCAAAACATGTAATCGTTTTCTCTTGTTTTGTGCCGATTACAACAAAATAAGCACAATCGCCAAAGCAAAAGAGATAGATATGCCACCATTTGCACACACTGCCGATGGTGTAATGGTGGGTATTATCGACGCTGCACTTGCCATGATGAGCGCAGTCGTTGCAGCCGAATCGTGTGGGCTTGGTACTTGTTGTATTGGATATGCTCGCACTGCTGCACCCGAGCAAATCGCCAGTCTGCTCAAGCTACCTCCAGGCGTGTTTGCCGTGTGTGGGTTAGCGATTGGAGTTCCTCGCGAAACAAACGACTTGAAACCTAAACAAAGTAAATGTCTTGTTATTCATAGCAATCACTATCGCACCGACGACATGACCAAAGATTTAATTGATTATGACAATCGCATAACTCAATACAATGCAACTCGCAGTGGAACAACATCTGACAATGACTGGGCGTCACACATCATTGATTATTATCGCGAAGCCATGAACTATGAAATGCTCAAAGCCCTACAAATGCAAGGCTTTGACATCATTAAATAAAGCAAAAATCGCCAATTTGTTTTGCATAAACGAGGCATTTTGTATATCTTCGCATATAGATTTTTAACAAATAAAATTTAAATTAAAAAATAGAAATGAAAAAGAAATTTATTTGCGTAGTATGTGGTTACGTTCACGAAGGCGATGAAGCTCCTGCACAATGCCCATTGTGTAAAGTAGGAAAAGACAAGTTCAAAGAACTCGTTGAAGACGAAGATTTAAAATTTGTCACCGAACACGAAATAGGCATCGCTAAAGGTTGCGACGAGGAAATGATTAAAGACCTCACTACACATTTCAATGGCGAATGTTCTGAAGTGGGTATGTATCTTGCTATGTCGCGTCAAGCCGACCGCGAAGGTTATCCCGAAATTGCTGAAGCGTTCAAACGCTACGCATGGGAAGAAGCCGAACACGCTGCTAAATTTGCCGAACTTCTTGGCGAATGTGTGTGGGACACTAAAACAAACCTTGAAAAACGCATGGCAGCCGAAGCTGGTGCTAATGCCGACAAAATGCGCATCGCGGCTCGTGCAAAACAACTCAACCTCGACGCTATCCACGACACCGTTCACGAAATGGCTAAAGACGAAGCACGTCATGGTCAAGGCTTCCAAGGTCTCTACAACCGTTTTTTCAAAAAATAATATATAACCAAAATTCTTTATATCATGGCTGAATTAAAAGGTTCTAAGACTGAAAAAAATCTTCAAGAAGCATTTGCCGGCGAATCTATGGCCCGCAACAAATACTCTTATTATGCTTCTCAAGCTCGCAAAGATGGCTACGAACAAATCGCTAAAATCTTTGAAGAAACAGCAAACAACGAAAAAGAGCACGCTAAAATTTGGTTCAAACTTCTTCATGGCGACGCAATTCCTGCTACTGCCGAAAATCTTCTTGACGCGGCTCAAGGCGAAAACTATGAATGGACCGATATGTATGCTCGTTTTGCTCAAGAAGCTCGCGAAGAAGGTTTCACAAAAATCGCAGCCCTCTTCGACATGGTTGGCAAAATCGAAAAAGAACACGAAGAACGCTATCGCAAACTCCTCGCTAATGTAGAAGGTCAATTGGTATTCTCTCGCGAAGGCGATTGCATTTGGGAATGCGCTAACTGTGGTCACATCGTCATCGGCAAAAAAGCCCCTGAAATGTGCCCCGTGTGCAAGCACCCTAAAGCATTCTTCCAAATCAAAGCTGAAAACTATTAATCGATATATTTCAATAATAGAGAGACGGTGCATCACTATGTGACGCACCGTCTCTTATTTTAGTTATACATATGACTTACTTTCGACATACTAAGCGAAATCCGTAATTCCCATAACGAGCATTTGCATTAACAAAATATCGAGAAGAGACTCTACAAGACTGTTTCCTATTGACATGATTACCTCCCCTGCAAACAACCCCTAACCCTGTTTTAGGTCCAGTGGGATTAACTTTTGGACTTGATGCATAATAATTTTCATCATACCAATCACTACACCATTCAGACACATTGCCACTCATATCATATATACCTAACTCATTGGGCGCTTTAGTGCCACATTGATGATTTATTTGCGATGAATTATCGGTGTACCACGCTACATCGCCAATAATATTACTCCCTGAATATATATATCCTTTACTCTTATTCCCTCCGCGGGCTGCATATTCCCATTCGGCCTCGGTGGGAATGTCAAAATGCTTCCCTGTGAGACTATTTAGATTTGCAACAAAATCAACACAATCCATCAATGAAATACTTTCTACCGGATACTTAGCCATTTGTGGGAACGACGGATTATACCCCATCACATATTCCCACAATTCTTGTGTCACCTCATATTTGCCAATATAAAAATCTCCCACCGTAACTTCATGTGCAGGAAATTCGTCATCTTTAGGAGCTTCAGGGATTTGTTCCTCTGTAGCTCCCATAGTAAATGTGCCACCTTTTACAAACACCATTTCATCATATGATATTTCCTCAAAGATATCAAAATCAGCCTCCTCTGTAGGCGCGGTAGGATCATCCTTTGGTTCATCTTTTTCACATGATGTAAAACTCATGCCTAATGCTACAATTAGCAATGATATAAATTTAATCTTTTTCATATCGTTTATTTTTTTACTTTCGACAGACTAAACGAAAACCGATATTCGTATAACGAGCATTTGCATTAGAAAAATCTCGATAAGAGACTCTACAAGACTGTTTCCTATAGCTATAAGTTCCTCCCCTGCAAACAACCGCTAACCCTGTTTTAGGTCCAGTGGGATTAAGTGATGGACTTGATGCATAATAATTTTCATCATACCAATCACTACACCATTCACCCACATTGCCACTCATATCATATATACCTAACTCATTGGGCGCTTTAGTGCCACATTGATGAGTTATTTGCGATGAATTATCGGTGTACCACGCTACATCGTCAATAATATTACTCCCTGAATATATATATCCTTTACTCATATTCCCTCCGCGGGCAACATATTCCCATTCGGCCTCGGTGGGAATGTCAAAATGCTTCCCTGTGAGACTATTTAGATTTGCAACAAAATCAACACAATCCATCAATGAAATATTTTCTACCGGATACTTAGCCATTTGTGGGAACGACGGATTATACCCCATCACATATTCCCACAATTCTTGTGTCACCTCATATTTGCCAATATAAAAATCTCCCACCGTAACTTCATGTGCAGGGAATTCGTTATCTTTAGGAGCTTCAGGGATTTGTTCCTCTGTAGCTCCCATAGTAAATGTGCCACCTTTTACAAACACCATTTCATCGCATGATATTTCCTCAAAGATATCAAAATCAGCCTCCTCTGTAGGCGCGTTAGGGTCATCCTTTGGTTCATCTTTTTCACATGATGTAAAACCTACACATATTGCCAACAATCCTATTATAAATTTTAGTTTTTTCATAATCACAATTTTATGGTTTATTAAATATTGAAATATATACTTTATTTAGTTATAAGAGAAATGTGCTTTTTATTCTCACACTGGCAACAACAAATTTTAGAATAGATATTATATTACTTCTTAATAATTTCTTTTTTAGTAGAGCCATCACTCATTTTTACGATATTGACACCTATGGTAGGCGCACTCAACAATCGTCCATTAATATCGTAGCGAGATAGTTCAGTTATATTTACATTAGGTTGAACACCTTCGATTCCAGCCTCTTGAATGTCAACAAACTTGCACCACTCGAGTGCCGTAGCATATTTCTCAGAAGCACTATCGGCCACGATAAGAGGTATATTATAACAATTATATAGTGAATTTTCGACACAAGTGGGAGGAATAGGATTTAGCGACTGTATTGACTTCAAATTACTACAACCATATAGAGCAAACGCACCAATCGATGTTACTGAATTAGGAAAGATTATATCGGTTAATCCACTACACTCTTGAAATGCATATGCACCAATCGATATTACCGAGGTCGGCATAGGAAATTTAGTCAATTTGCGACAACCATAAAATGCTTCTATGCCAATATAAGTCACCGTATTAGGAATAGCAACATCTGTCAAGCCACTACACACAGTAAACGCTGAATTTGCAATCACTCTCGTGCCGTCTTTTATTGAGATTGCACCAGTGGGATTAGCTCCTTTAAATCCCAAACAACAATCTCCCAAATATAACAACCCATCGGATTGTGATTTATACCATTTTGTATTATAAAATGCGTTTAGCCCTATTTCTGTTACCGAATTAGGTATCGTTACATTTGTCACTCCACTACAATCTCTAAATGCCTCTTTGCCGATTGCAACAACGCTATATGTAACACCCGAATATTGCACTGTTTGAGGGATTGTTACCGAGCCGGTATATTCATTATCATAACTATCATAATTGGTTCCTTGGCACGAAACCTTGACAGTTTTTGACTCTTTATTGACATAGCTGTAATAGATTCCACCCACCTCAAAATCATGAGCAAAAGAGCTAAGCCCAACACTTAGAGATAACATTATTACCAAAATCACTCTTTTCATATAGCTATAATTTAGAATAAATCAAATGTGATTAAATAGAGGTATTCTTCTCTTTATATATAAAAGAATACCTCCACAAAATTTATTTAATATAGAATGGGCTCTCGGTTCCAGTTCCACCTGCACGCAATTTCCCATATTTACCATTATTATAGTCTTGGGTCCACATGCGTGGTAGGCACATTAATCCATGTTCATCTTTTACAATATAATAACCGTAAATATTGCGATTAACAGGGATAAGTCCTCTCATCTTTACATCCCAACTCGCACTTGTGATAATAACATCAACCACATCACTATCATTGGCTTTAGCTACGGCAAGGGCTTGTGCTTTCATTGATGCATGCATTGCTCCTGCTTTTGGGCGTGGTTTTCTCTCTATATTTTCGGGAGTATTGGCCTCGCAAGCCTTTTCTACTGCATTAGCATATATTCCACTATAGTTATATAGTGCACGCAAATAAGGGTCGCATTGTTCGCCTGCCTCTTTAAGCATAACATGTAATGCATATGTTATAATTTGCATTTTACGCATACGCAATGCTGCTTCCTTTGCGATAGCAAGGTCTTCATCATCAAGATACGCACCATCACCGCCCGATGTGCAGAATCTAAAATTCCCATTCTTGTTCATAACCCAATAACCAATACCACCACCCTTTCGCGAAGTGATTAATAGATGAGGATCATTGGCATTTATTACTCCATTATTAATGTGAACATTACCCACATTTATATGTACAAAGGTTTGAATCTCGTAATAAAAGCGCATAAGATTTTGATTTTCGGTTTGCGCCTCATAACTTCCTTCGCCCATGTTTTTGATAATCTTGGCGTTATCTTTATAACGTGAGTACATTTCTTCGCGCAATGAGGTGAGGTAATCATCGCTTTCGTCGGCAATGTTATACAAGAATGTGCGCACATCTTTGCCTTTATATGTAGGATTTTCACTCATAGGCCATGGAGCCTCGCTACGCGCTATTGTTGTCGCAACTCCAGGGACATTGCCTTCACTAACGCTTTCACCAATATTGCCAATATCCTTACCTTTATCTTTGGCCGATTCTTTTACTTTCTCCTTCAGTTTATTACCTAAACTTTTCAAACTTCTAAATTGTGCATCTGCAGTTGAGGGCATTAATAGAACCACCACAAGTGATGCAACCAATGGTAATAATTTGCGTTTCATATGTTAAGTTTATTAATTATAATATGAACCTTATTTACTTAATAATTGAGAAATTTAATGAATCAAGCACCTGTACTATTTCAGACGATTCCATTACTTGATCTAAATCATCAAATTTTTCAGTAGTGGGGAATACTCTGGCAACAAAATAAATATTGTCGCCAACTTCAGGTGCCGCTACATAATATTCATATCCAACACATGTTGGTTGATCGTTAATTTTGATGCTGATGTCTTGACGGAAACCTTTACGACCTGCAATGTTAACTTCCTTATAATTGTTTGCTCCTTTATAGAATAATTGCCACTCAGCAAATGTCTTATCTATTTCACCTTTATTAAAACCGATTGCAATTTTATCACCTGCAAGATACATCGGTTCTGAAATATATGTACCCTTTTGAATGTCAGCTGGGATTGCAGTAGGGAGAGTGTCGTTTAATTTATAAACGCCTTTAGGCACAACTGCCGAAACTTTCCATCTGTTGTTGTAATCTTTACTCAATGTTTCATACTCAACACTTGATCCACATGATGTTACAAACATCGCTACTGCTGCCAATGCAGCCAAAAAAATCTTTTTCATAACATAAAAATTTAATTGTTAAGAATATATTTAATTGTGATTTATCAGATGTTATTGTATGTGCAAATATATATATAGCAAAAAGAAAAGGCCCTACAAAATGATGCATGGCCTTGACTTAATAGTGCATATAGTATGTTTTTTTATAAAAAAATTTATTTTTCCTTATTTAAGTGAAGTTATTTCTCACCTCAGTTCTCTTCTTAAGAAAAATGCTATGCCCTAATTTAGATATTTTCATTTCGATACTTTGTGGGAGAGGTATTATATTCACGATGAAATGCACGAGAAAAACTTGTTGCTTCTTCAAAACCACATTTATAAGCAACTTCTGATATCATTATATCGGGACTATTTTTCAACAAATTACACGCATTCTTTAGGCGAATATCCATTGCAAATTGCTGTGTAGTGCGACCTGTTATTGCTTTAACCTTGCGATTTAGTTGGCCTCTTGTAATAAACATTTTGGACGCAACCATTTCCAACGAAATTTTACCCAACGACATTTCATCCATTATAATAGAAGTGAGTCGTTCAATAAATAGTTGATTAAGTTTGCTATGTTTTTTAGGGTCATTCATTATTTCTTTATAAAAACTGTTTTGTTATTTTTAAGTTTTACAAAGGTAGGTATAACGAAAAATAAAGACCTTGCATAATCGTGCAAGGTCTTGGCATAATCGTGCGAATTAATGTTATGTTATTGTTTTTAAGGGAACTTATCCAATTTATATTACATTTTGAGTTTCATTACGATATTGAGATGGCGACTTTCCAAATGTGCGTCGAAATGCTCGAGAGAAGCTTGTAGCATCTTCAAAACCACACCCTAATGCCACTTCCGAAATAGGAATTTCTTTATTATCAACGAGTAACAATCGAGCATGCTCAAGGCGTATTCGCATTACATATTGTTGAGTGGTTACCCCAGTTATTGATTTCATGCGTCGATTTAATTGTCCACGAGTAATACATAATTTTGACGCCAATGCTTCGATTGAAACATCACCATCGGCCATATTGTTTTTCACTTCGGCAACCAATCGTGAAAGAAGTTCTTGATCAGAAGCGCTCAATTCTTCTTGCTCTTTTACCAATTCGGGCTCGTTTTGTGGCTGTAATTCTTTGATTATCGTTTGCAAGGCCGATTCACGCAATCGCATCTTGCGACGCATTAATAACCACACTCCACCAACCAATAGCACTAATATAACGACTCCCCAAATGATTATCTTCTTATTTTTTTCCTTTTGTAATTCATTTTCGTGTTGCAACCAATCAGAGCCAAACTCGGCATTATAACGAGCGAGACTCTCGGCCGAGGCCATATTATATAGTGAATCTTTCAAGTCGTTAAAGCGATTTAGTTCAATTTTTGCGCTATCGGGATTACTACTCCATAAACACTCATATAGCCCTTTGCGAGAGTGCATTTCATTTCCTCTGTCTCCGATGTTGGTAAAAATATCGGCTGCTTTACGATAATAGGCCACTGCTTCATCTTCGCGATTACTTCCCATCAATGCCATTCCCATCTTGTTGCAAGAAATAGCAAGCGATTGCTTATCTCCTACCTTTTCTAAATAAGGGATAACTTGATTGAGAAGACTTTCTGCTCCACTATAATCATGCATTCCTGTTAATACCGATGCTTTTTGCGATAAACGCACCATTAATTTGTGTTCATTCCCCAATTTTTGCTCAATCTTGCACGCATCATTGATATACTTTAAAGCCTCATTGCAATCACCTAATGCGTGATACACCTCCGATGCCATCCCTTGCAACACTGCCATTCGTGCCGGATTATTTGCTTGCTTGGCAAGTTTTATCCCTTTGAGAATATATTGTTCGGCCTCTTTGGGCTGATTTGCACCTATATATATACCAGCAAGAGTGTTTAGTGACGAACTCATAACATCGGGATCGCCCGATTTTTCGTCAAGCACATAACATTGCTTGGCATAATTAGCCGCTTGCTCATAATTGGATTGGCGAAAATATATCAAAGATATCAAACTTAAATAATTAGCCCTATCTTCATCATTTGTACATAATGGCAATGCTTGCAATCCATATTTCAACGCTTGAGGATAGGCTTGATGCGCATAGAAATATTCACTTGCCCAATACCACATTTGTTGATTTATAAATTTAGAATTATCGTTAGCGCTAAATACAATTTGAGCGTCAGTGAGTTTTTCTTCATAAAATGTCTGCATTAGTTCATTTCCGGCACTAACTAATGCTTCTCCGTGCAATTTTTCACAATCGATTAGTTGTTTTTCAACCATAGACACACTTGTTGCAAAAATGTCAACAGTTAAAATCAATATAGTTATAAATAGCCCTAATCTTTTTAATAGTTTTTTCATATCCATAATATAATCGTGTCAATAGGTTTCACACAAAGATAGAAATTTTGTTTATTATCACAAAATTAAGTTTTTTCCTTATCATATATTATGCAAAATCGTGCATATAATTTAATTTAACATCCATCATTGTTTAACACAACAACGCTTTAGTTGTGGATTTATCAAAACTTGCCTCAAAATACATAATTACACGACAAAAAAACTCCGACACACTTTTGCATGTCGGAGTTTTTGGGATATATAATCAAATTGTTTTATTATGGTATCAAGCCATAAGCACGGAACACTTTTTGGATTTTTTCGAGTGCAAAGGTTACTTGTTCTTTAGTGTGAGTAGCCATCATACTGAAACGAATCAAAGTGTCTTGTGGAGCAACCGCAGGTGACACAACTGGATTAACGAAGATGCCTTCGTTGAGAAGGTCGCGAGTGATTGCAAATGTCTTCATATTATCACGGATATACAATGGAATGATAGGTGTTGATGTGTGACCTATTTCGCAACCCATATTGCGGAATCCTTCAAGAGCATAGTTTGTAATATCCCAAAGGTGTTCTTGCAATTCGGGCTCTTTTTCCATGATATCGATAGCAGCAAGAGCAGCAGCTGTTGATGCTGGTGTGATACTTGCAGTGAAGATATATGAACGAGAGTGGTGACGAAGGAAGTTTGTGATTTCTTTATCGGTTGCGATGAAACCACCAAGCGAAGCAAATGACTTACTGAATGTACCCATGATGAGGTCAACATCTTTTGTTACGCCAAAGTGGTCACAAGTACCACGGCCACCTTTACCAAACACACCGATACTGTGTGCTTCGTCAACCATTACAGTTGCGTTGTATTGTTTTGCAAGTCTAACAATTTCAGGAAGATTTGCAACATCGCCTTCCATTGAGAAGACGCCATCGGTAACGATGAGTTTCACTTTATCGGAAGCACACTTTTGAAGTTGCTTTTCGAGCGACTCCATATCGTTGTGCTTGTATTTCAATTTTTGTGAGAATGCCAAGCGATGACCTTCGATAATTGAAGCGTGGTCTTGCTCGTCCCAAAGGATATAGTCTTCACGACCTGTAAGTGCCGATACAACACCAAGGTTTACTCCGAAACCAGTTGAGTAAATCATTACATCTTCTTTGCCGATATATTCAGCAATGCGTGCTTCAAGTTTTTTGTGGAGATCGAGCGTACCATTAAGGAATGGAGAACCTGCGCAACCTGTACCATATTTGCGAGTTGCTTCAATTGCAGCTTCTTTAATACGAGGGTCGTTAACAAGACCAGTATAGCAGTTTGAACCAAACATTAATACCTTCTTGCCATCGATGATTACTTCACAATCTTGTTCACTTGAGATTGCGCGGAAATAGGGATACACCCCAGCCGCTTTAGCTTCTTGTGGCGCTGTATATTTAGCGAGTTTAGCTTGTAATAGCTTCATAGTTTATTAATAATGTGAAAATGAGGTTATAAACTATCTACAAAACAACGACAACCGTTTGAAATTTTGCAGGCTACAAAGGTAGCAATTTTTAACGAGAAAATAGATATTTTTGCCATTTTTTTCAGCCCATATACCAGCCCAAAGTATTAAAAAAACAAAACGAGGCTCTACCTAATGCAGAACCTCGCGTGATTTATCTTAATTTCTATTATTAATCTTTTATACCAGCAAGCTCGGGATCAATCATGATGCGACCACAATATTCGCATACGATGATTTTCTTATGAAGTTTAATTTCCATTTGTTTTTGAGGTGGTATGCGATTGAAACAGCCACCACAAGCATTACGTTGGATATAAACAACTCCAAGACCATTACGAGCATTTTTGCGAATGCGTTTGAAAGCCGCTAAAGTGCGAGCATCAATTTTGGGTTCAAGAGCTTTAGCTTTTTCGCGAATTACTTCTTCTTCTTGACGAGTTTCAGATACGATTTCATCAAGTTCGACCTTTTTGTCTTCAAGGATGTGTTGCTTGTCAACAAGTATTTCTTGAGTTGCTTCTACATCTTTATTTTTATTTGCAATTAGGCGAGTATTTTCAAGGATACGCTTTTCGCTTAATTGGATTTCAAGAGTTTGGAACTCAATTTCCTTTGACAACACTGCAAATTCTTTACCGTTTACAATCTCATCAAGTTGAGATTTATATCTTTCGATTTTAGCAAGAGACTCATGTATTTTTTCTTTTTCAACATTAGTCTTATGCTCCAATTCTTTGATTTCAGCTTGAAAGTTGCTTATACGAGTGTTAAGACCTTCGATGCTATCTTCAAGGTCTTTTACTTCAAGAGGAAGCTCACCGCGAATAGTTTTGATGCGGTCGATTTCTGAAAGCAATGTTTGAAGTTGATAAAGCGATTTCAAACGTTGTTCTACTGATAATGATTCACTTTTTGACTTATCTGCAGCCATATCTTACAAATAATTTATGGGATTTTGTTCTATTTCTGAATAATAAAGTGCAAAGTTAGGAAATTTTTCTTGAATTTCACGATAAAAAATGCTTTTTGTGCATTCTTCACTTTCAAAATGTCCAATATCTATGATAATTATATCATTTTTATAGTCAACGAAATCGTGATATTTCACATCGGAGGTAATATAAACCTGTGCACCATGAGCTATTGCATTCCTTATCAAGAATGCGCCCGAACCTCCACACATTGCAATTTTTGATACAGGTTGACACACATTGGCTGTATTACATCGCACCATAGGTGAATTAAATGCTTCTTTAATTTGCGATATGAGTTGAGCCAAACTCACCGATTCAGATAATTGCCCCACAACTCCCGAACCAAGATATTTTGATTCGTTTTCCATTGCAATAAATTCATATGCAGGCTCCTCATAGGGATGAGCATCAATTAATGCTCTTTCTACCCTACTCCTCAACCATCGTGGCAACACTACATCAATCTTTGTTTCGGGCTCGTGATGCACTTCCCCCACCTGCCCTACAAACGGATTTGCACCCGATAAAGCTCTAAACGAGCCATTTCCTTGCACCGAAAAGCTACAACTATCATAATCGCCTATTGCCCCAGCTCCGGTCTCAAACAACGCTTCTTTAACTTTCGCACAATGCGCATTGGGCACCATCACCGATAGTTTAAGCATTTTTCCTTGTTGTGGTTCAAGGACTTTTATTCCACCCACATTTAATCGGCGAGCCATCTCCCACGACACTCCATTGGTTGCATTATCTATTGCCGTGTGGCACGAGTAGATTGCGACTTCGGCTTTTATGGCCTTCATCACTATCTGCTCCACTTGCGAGTTTCCAGTCAATCGCTTAAGCCCCTTAAAAATTAGTGGATGATGCGAAATTATGAGGTTGCAACCTCTCTCTACAGCCTCATCAACGATAGCAGGGGTAATATCAACACATAATAATGCACCTGTGCACTTTAGGGCACGATTACCCACTTGCAACCCACTATTATCATAGTCTTCTTGCAATGCGAGCGGTGCAAACTTTTCTATTGCTGATGTTACATCGGCTATTGTCATAGGCTTTATATTATTTTTCTTCTTGAGGAAGAACTACATCGATTGCCAATTCTTTGAGTTGAGCGTCATCAATAGTTGATGGAGCATCAATCATCATATCGCGTCCCGAGTTGTTTTTAGGGAATGCGATAACATCGCGAATTGAGTCAAGGCCGGCAAGGATTGAAACAAAACGGTCGAAGCCAAATGCCAAACCACCATGAGGAGGTGCACCATACTTGAATGCATTCATCAAGAAGCCAAATTTATATTGTGCATCTTCATCGGTGAGGCCGAGAAGTTTAAACATTTTATCTTGTAATTGTGCATCGTGAATACGAATACTACCACCACCAAGTTCATTACCATTCACAATCATGTCATAGGCGGTAGCACGCACTTCGCCTGTTGCAGTATCAAGTTTGTGGAAATCTTCGGGATTAGGCGATGTAAATGGGTGGTGCATTGCATAGAAACGTTGTGTTTCATCGTCCCACTCAAACAATGGGAAGTCAACAACCCATAGACATGAGAATTTTTGTGGATCGCGCAAGCCAAGTTGGTTACCCATTTCAAGACGCAATTCGCAAAGTTGCTTGCGAGTTTTCATTGTAGGACCTGCAAGAATCAAAATCAAGTCGCCAGGGTTAGCGTTACAACGATCGGCCCATGTGCGCAATTCTTCTTCGGTGTAGAATTTTGATACAGAACTCTTGATTGAGCCATCTTCCTCAACTTTAACCCACATCATACCCTTTGCACCTATTTGTGGGCGTTTAACGAAGTCGGTCAATTGATCGAGTTGTTTACGAGTGTAAGATGCGCAACCTGGGGCACAAATAGCACCTACATATTCAGCATCGTCGAGCACGGCAAAGCCTTTACCCACTGTTAGATCTTTGATTTCAACAAACTTCATCTCGAAACGAGTATCGGGTTTGTCGCAACCATAATATTTCATAGCGTCGGCCCATGTCATGCGAGGAAATGGATCGGCGAAATCAATATCTTTTACATATTTGAAAATATGTTTCACAAGACCTTCAAACATTTGAAGCACATCTTCTTGTTCAACAAACGACATTTCGCAGTCAATTTGAGTAAACTCGGGTTGACGGTCGGCACGAAGGTCTTCGTCGCGGAAACATTTCACGATTTGGAAATAGCGGTCAAAACCACTCACCATCAAGAGTTGTTTGAATGTTTGTGGTGATTGTGGCAATGCGTAGAATTCACCTGGATTCATGCGTGAAGGCACCACAAAGTCGCGTGCTCCCTCGGGAGTTGATTTAATCAACACAGGTGTTTCTACCTCTATAAAGCCTTTTTCATCGAGATAGCGACGAATTTCAAACGCCATTTTGTGACGCAACTCAAGATTGCGACGCACTGCAGGACGACGCAAATCGAGATAACGATATTTCATGCGCAAGTCATCGCCACCATCGGTGTCATCTTCAATAGTAAATGGAGGCACATCTGACTTGTTTAATATTTTCAAATCGGTTGCTATAATTTCAATATCCCCGGTAGGAAGATTGGCATTTTTGCTTGAACGCTCAGCCACTTTACCTGTAACTTGGATTACATATTCACGGCCAAGATGATTGGCTGCTTCACAAAGAGTGGCATCGGTTTCGTTATTAAACACTACTTGAGTTACGCCATAACGGTCACGCATATCAACAAAGGTCATACCACCCATTTTGCGCGCGCGTTGCACCCAACCGGCAAGAGTCACCTCTGTTCCGGCATCACTTATGCGGAGTTCACCGCAAGTTTTACTTCTAAACATATCTGTGTATTGAAATTATAAAACGTTTTATACTATTGAGTGCCTTTGCTTTTTGCAACATAGCAATTTACAAAACACACTTAATGAAATTTCGTGTAAAGTTACAACATTTCATTGAATTTACCCCATATTTATAGCACTTTTTACAGCTCACTACCATCGGCCAAACCACATTTTCACCTTTTCCATAAAAGTTTGAGGCTGTGGCTTTATGTGTATATTTTGTTTGGGTTCATCTTTATCAAGAAATAATATCGATGAATGCAACACTATCGCTATCGTTTTTTCGAAATTTACAATTCCGTGCACTCGCGACAACGATATTTTATTAAACAACGATGAGGGGTCAAGACTATTTATAACTATTTTATTATCGACAATTTCAATGCCATGTGTTTCACCCACTTTACCAAACAATAAAGCGACATCAAGTCTATCGATTGATTTAGGCTTTTTGCGATACTTTTTATATACTTCTTTTATTACTTCTTTGGTTATCATAAGCATGCATTTATAATAAAACAATATGTGTAATAAAGCACATTATACATTTTACTAACAACAAAGATATGACTTTTGTTCAATATAATTCAAAAAAAATGTGAGAATCATTGAGATGCTCACATTTCCTTTTATGGAATAACGACTGTGTGTCTAAATCTATATTACACAAATTAGCGACTCGGCATATATCACTGCTACTCCGGCCAAATATCCAAGTAGTGCGAGCAAACTCACATTCTTTAAATACCAGCCGAAACTTATTTTTTCAAGCCCCATAGCAATTACACCTGCAGCCGAACCGATTATTAATATACTACCACCCACTCCAGCGCAATAGGTTAGCAACAACCAGAACAATCCATCGGGGGCAAATGCTTGGGTATATACTGGGTCAACACTTGCCGCAATAACTTCGGGAGTTGCGATAGGATACATTCCCATACAACCTGCAACCAATGGCACATTGTCAACAATCGACGACAACACACCCACCGATGATGCGATTGTGAACACCTCATGCACATTTTCATCGAGATAGGTTGCAATTGAGCCAAGAATTCCCGCACTTTGCAAGCCTGCTACAGACATGAGAATACCAAGGAAAAACAATATTGTGGGCATATCAATATGCTCAATAACTTTCGATACTCGATTCTTTGCCGACTCTTCAATATCACGTTTTCGTCCATAAAGAATTTCGGTCAAGGCCCACAACACGCCCAACACAAACATCACTCCCACATATGGTGGCAATCCTGTCACGGCCTTAAACACAGGAACCGACAACAATCCCAATACACCTACAGCAAAAACGCCACGGCTAAATCTTGGCCCTACTCCCTTGGGTAATTTTAATTTTTCATCAACTGAAGGCAATTTTTTATCTGATGCTTTCTTAAATCTAAATGACACGATTATCAACGGAATCAAGACAGACACCAAACTAGGGAGCAATAGATATTTCACCAATGGCACTGTTGTAACATTGCCTCGCATCCACAACATAATTGTTGTCACATCACCTATTGGCGACCAAGCTCCTCCACTATTTGCGGCAATAATCATAATCCCAGCAAATAGCAATCTATCAGCCTTTTCAGGAAGCATGCGACGACACACCATCACCATCACAATTGTTGTGGTCATATTATCCAATACCGCCGACATAAAAAAGGTTATACCGGCAAGGAGCCATAGCAATAGAAACTTATTGCGAGTAGTGATGCGTCGGGTAATTATAAAGAATCCACCATGGCGGTCAATGATTTCAACCACAGTCATCGCGCCTATCAAGAAAACCAATGTTTCACATGTGCTACCAATGTGTTCCAACAACTCGGTCCCCACATTTGTTCCAGGAGAACAGATTGCATAAACCGACCATATAAGGCCAAACATAAGTAAAGCCGATGCGGCTTTATCTACTCTCAACTTATGTTCCATTGCTATACATGCATAGCCAATGATAAATATTGCTACAATTAAAGGAATCATTATTAAATTTAAGGTGTTAAAAAATTTTCAAATAAAACGACTTTCTTTATTTTTATCGATCTCAATTACCGATATTTCACATATCACATTAAAACAGTTTGATTTAAGGTCGATAACCCGAAGGCGTTTATTATTTTCGCCGACAAAGGTACTCATTTTTTGCCATTTCACGGCCTTTTTGCTTATGATTTTATCTTTATGAACAAAAAAATGTGTGAACACTCTCGTGCCCACACATTAATATAATATAGAATTATTATCAAGTATTAACCAAGGAATGCCAATAGCACACCTGCTGCAGTTGCCGAACCGATTACACCAGCAACGTTTGGACCCATAGCATGCATCAACAAGTAGTTAGATGGATCATATTCAAGTCCGAGGTTGTTAGAGATACGAGCCGACATAGGTACTGCCGATACACCTGCGTTACCGATAAGTGGATTGAGTTTTTTATCTTTAGGCAATACAAGATTGAACAATTTAACAAACAATACGCCCGATGAAGAAGCAATGATGAATGCCATGAAACCAAGGAAGAAGATACCAATAGTTTCAATTGTCAAGAACTCTGATGCTTGAGTAGATGCACCCACAGTCATACCAAGGAGAATTGTTACGATGTCGGTCAACGCGTTGCTTGCAGTTTTTGCAAGACGAGTAGTCACACCACATTCGCGCAACAAGTTACCAAAGAACAACATACCCAACAATGGAAGTGCAGTAGGCACGACGAAGCAAGTCAACAACAAGCCCACGATAGGGAAGATGATTTTTTCGTTTTGCGACACGGCACGCGCTGGTTTCATCTTTATCAAACGTTCTTTCTTTGTAGTAAACAATCGCATCAATGGTGGCTGAATCACAGGCACGAGTGCCATATATGAATAGGCCGACACAGCGATTGCACCCATCAAGTTAGGAGCAAGTTTTGATGACACGAAGATTGCAGTAGGACCATCAGCACCACCGATAATTGCGATAGCACCAGCTTGGTCGGGAGCAAATCCCAATGCCAAAGCAACCATATAAGCGCCGAAGATACCAAATTGAGCTGCAGCACCCACAAGCATCAACTTGGGATTAGCAATCAATGCAGTAAAGTCGGTCATCGCACCGATTCCAAGGAATACAAGTGGAGGATACCAACCGGCACTCACACCATTATAAAGAATGTTCAATACAGTTCCTTCTTCATAAATACCGACTTCCATACCGGCAGAGAAAGGAATATTACCAATGAGGATACCAAAACCGATTGGCACGAGCAACATTGGCTCAAAATTTTTCTTTATGGCAAGATATAGGAAGAAAATACCCACAGCAAGCATCACGAAATGCTCCCATGTAGCATTGTAAAAACCTGTCATTTCCCAGAAGGTCTGCAGGTTACCTGCCATAAATTCACTTAAAGATTGTTCCATATTAAGTTAATTTATTCGAGAGTAATAAGAGCAGCACCTTCGAGCACTGAATCTCCAGGATTTACATTAATAGATGCAACTTTGCCATCACGACCTGCATGAATAGCATTTTCCATCTTCATAGCTTCAAGAACAGCAACTGTATCAGATGCTTTTACAGTATCACCCACTTTAACAGCAATTGAAATCACAACACCAGGAAGTGGAGCTTTCACTTGTGCACCACCTGCAGCTGCAGCCGATGGTTTAGCGATAACTTTTTCACCTGCTTGAGTGCGAGGTGCTGCCGATGGGCGTGGAGCCGATACAACTTTTACTGTTTCTTTCTTTTCGAGTTCTACCTTATAAGGTGTGCCGTTAACTTCAACTTGAGCAATACCATTGTCGATATCGCCTACGGCTACCTTATAGGTGTTACCATTGATTTTATATTTATATTCTTTCATTGTGGTAAAATTAATTAATATTGGTTAGCAATAAGCGATTAACGACGAGGCAACTCGCGCAATCCATAAATTTTTGAACTCCAAGGTGAATATGCTTTCTTAACCTTATTGATGGTAAGAATTGTATTTTCTTGGTCGTGAGCATTAAGGTGTTCGTGAAGAGCCATAACAATAGCAGCAATCTCTTCGCCCGAGTCGTGAGCTGGAGCATCGGCTTTTGACACAGTTTTTGGATCAACACCTTGTGAGCGCATCTTGTTGATTTTTGAAACGAGTGAACCTATTTTGCTGATAGCATAGAAACAAAGGCTCAAAACCAACAATGCGGCAAACACAATACCCATTGCCATCAATGTGAGCACAAAACCATTTTCGTCAAGGATGCGGAAACTTTCTACCTTTGTATTGGTGTCAACAATGATATTGTTGCTGCTTGGTGTGATATATTTGTCACCACCATCGCGCACTTCCCATGCATCTTGATTCATACCACCTTTACCATCGGCCTTGCGAGCAAATGTAGTGTTTGCTTTAAGGTCGGCAGGGATAGTCACTTTATCAAGCACTGTTTCTTGGTCAGCGTCAAAAATGTAGATTGTTTCACCAGGGTTGATTTTGAAACTGATGTGGAATGTACCTTTATTAGGTTCGCCATCGGCCCAAAATATAACATGTTGCAATGCAGGAATTTCAGTATTTACATCACCAAGAGGCACAGCATAAAGTGTAGGCTTAGTGCTGTCGTTAGTGAGATAAACACTTGAAATTTCCATTGGAGCGTGTGTTGCGTTATACAACTCAATCCAACCATGGCGCATGCCATAGTCGTCAACCACGCTTGAGTCGTTTTGCACCATCACCTCATTTATGCACAATCCCTTGCGACCTTGAGCAAAAGCCGCTGTAGAGATTGCCATAAAGGCAACGAGCATTAATAATAATTTCTTTTTCATAAATCTTATAATGTCGTCGATTATAGAGGTATATTACCATGCTTTTTAGCAGGGTTGGTTACTTTCTTAGTTGCAAGTTGTTGCAATGCACGAATCACGCGGAAACGAGTGTTGCGTGGTTCAATAACATCATCAATGTAGCCATATTTAGCTGCATTGTATGGGTTACAGAACAACTTGTTGTATTCTTGTTCTTTTTCGGCAAGAACTTGTGCTGGATTTTCTGATTCTTTAGCTTCACGAGCATAGAGAACCTCAACAGCACCGGCACCACCCATAACAGCGATTTCGGCAGTTGGCCATGCATAGTTCATGTCACCACGGAGTTGTTTACAGCTCATCACGATGTGGCTACCACCGTAGCTCTTACGCAATGTTACTGTCACCTTGGGCACTGTTGCTTCACCATAAGCATAAAGAAGTTTAGCACCATGGAGAATAACGCCGTTATATTCTTGACCTGTACCTGGAAGGAAGCCTGGCACGTCAACAAGAGTTACCAAAGGAATGTTGAATGCGTCGCAGAAGCGTACGAAACGAGCACCCTTACGTGAAGCATTGCTATCAAGCACACCAGCCAAGAATTTTGGTTGGTTTGCTACGATACCCACTGCTTGACCATTGAAACGAGCGAAACCTACGATAAGGTTCTTTGCATAGTCGCGTTGTACTTCAAGGAATTCGCCGTTGTCGATGATTGCACCGATAACTTCATACATATCGTAAGGTTTGTTGGCTGAATCAGGGATGATTTCATTCAATGAATCTTCAAGACGATCGATTGGGTCATCACATGGTTGCAATGGAGCTTCTTCGAGGTTGTTTTGTGGAATGTAGCTAAAGAGTTTGCGAATGATAGTCAATGCTTCTTCGCCATCTTCGGCAGCAAAGTGAGCCACACCACTCTTTGAAGAGTGAACTTCAGCACCACCAAGAGCATCTTGTGTTACATCTTCACCAGTAACTGTTTTCACTACCTTTGGACCAGTAAGGAACATGTAAGAGATACCTTTAGTCATGATAGTGAAGTCGGTCAATGCTGGAGAATAAACAGCACCACCAGCACATGGACCGAGGATACCCGAAATTTGAGGTATCACACCCGATGCCATAATGTTGCGTTGGAAAATTTCGGCATAACCTGCAAGCGCGTTGATACCTTCTTGAATACGAGCACCACCCGAGTCATTAAGACCGATAACAGGAGCACCCATCTTCATAGCCATATCCATCACTTTACAGATTTTCAATGCCATTGTTTCTGACAATGAACCACCAAACACAGTGAAATCTTGTGCAAACACATATACAAGACGACCGTCGATTGTACCATAACCAGTTACAACACCATCACCAAGGAAACTTTTCTTTTCTTGGCCGAAGTTGGTACAACGGTGTTTTACAAACATGTCTAATTCTTCAAAAGAGCCTTCGTCGAGCAATTGAGCGATACGTTCGCGAGCTGTATATTTGCCTCTTTCGTGTTGTTTTTGGATGGCTTTTTCACCGCCACCCAAACGAGCCTCATTGCGCAATGCGATGAGTTCTTGTACTTTAGCAAGTTGATTACTCATTACTGTTTTTATAAAATTTGTTATTGATTACTTATTAGGATCTTCACAAAGTTCGATCAATGCACCACAAGTTGATTTTGGGTGAAGGAATGCGATGTTAAGGCCTTCAGCACCCTTGCGAGGAGCTTTGTCGATAAGAGCGCAACCTTTTTCTTCAGCTTCAGCAAGAGCGTTAGCCACGCCATCTTCCATTGCGAAAGCGATGTGTTGAATACCACCACGACCACCGTTTTTAGCGATGTACTTTGAAATTGCACTGTCTTCGCTTGTACCTTCAAGAAGTTCAATTTTTGTTTGACCTACTTGGAAGAAAGCAGTACGCACTTTTTGGTCAGCCACCTCTTCGATAGCGAAACATTTAAGACCAAGAATTTTTTCGTAGAAAGGGATAGCTTCGTCCAAACTTGGAACTGCGATACCCACGTGTTCAATATGAGAAATATTCATAATAAATTGATTTATGAGGTTAATTTATTGTTAGTTATCACACAAATATTTGCAAGAAAGAGGCACACTTCACCCTTTCCCACAATATTCATTGCAAATATAATGATTTTATTTGAATAACAAGCCTAAAATTCACAATTTAATTGCCTCATCTCTAAATCCCACTCTTCACCCCAACAAACGAAAAAAGGAAGACACCAAATCTTCGGCATCTTCCTCTTCTTTAAATATTTTCTTTATATCACTTTCCCACCAAATTAGGTGCAAAGCGTTTGATTAGCAAAATTACCGGTATCGATGCGGCAATTACAATAACATACGATACAATTCCTTGAACCACCAATGACATTTCATCTGTTCCTACAAGCCCCAACTTTGGCAACACCTTTGATGCCGCCAACAATATCGTGCCATGAATACAAAGTATTGTCAACGAATTTTGACCTATAAACAGCAACAATTTCTTCTTGCTTATCCACCTATCTATCAGCACCGATAGTCCTATCAATGCAAACGACATCAACAGCGCATTCATGAAAAACAAGCCCCAATTTCCTAATGCACCCACCGACATTTCAACATGGGCACATGCAGGATTTAACGACTCTGGCAAATTCATGTATGCAGTAAAACCTGTTACAACAAAAAGCACTGCAACAATCGCCAACAACAGCCATTGCTTTTGAGCATTAAGCCAATCAATTGCGTTCTTAAAATAGAATCCGGCAACCATAAACACAGCTCCCACCAATGCCATATCAAAATTCAACGGATAGCCATATTTTGCTATCATCGGTTGACCGTCTTTCAGCATTTCACATGCTTTGGCGCCGACAAGCATCACCGCCACTCCGGCTATCAAAATCCACGTTTTATACTTCGACCGGTTGCCAATATTCATCAACAACGAAAACACCAACACCGCCGCAAAGAAGCATGGTAAAAACCACAACACAGTATAAGTACCGGCCATTTCCAACGCATTACGGCTACCATACGCAATATAAGCCCAACTACTCATCTCTCCACTGCAAAATATCAGTGCAAACAGCAAAAACGGCACATATATAGTCTTGATTTTCTTCATCAAAAAATCCTTATCAATCTTTTGAGCCCGATAGGTATAACCCGATAGCACAAAAAACAACGGCATATGAAATGCATAAATCCATTGTAGCACCTCATTGGGCATTTTCATATGACCAAATATCACCAACGAAATGCCCAACCACTTACACACATCTACATAATCCAATCGCTTTACTTTTTCCATATAATATTTTATATTTATTAACTATAAGCAATGCGTCCTATTTATTCCTAAACACAAATGTAACCATTTTTTTTCAATCTACACCAAACAAAGCCCCTTCCATTTGCAATTATTAACCATAAATACTTGCACAAATCCCTCACTTACATTAAATTTGTAAATAGCATTAATTAACAACCGCTCCTAAATCAGCCCCATGAGTACAATATTAATACAATTAAACGATGGATCTTCCATTCAACGCACCATCAATCCCGGTGACGATTTGTGCACAATTGGCAACGCGCACTTTGAATACACCGACCCTACATATTCCAACATCAGCATTACTCTTGATACCCCCGGCACTTATCGCTTAACTCAGCAGTTATTAGCAAAATGTAATTTCTCGTTAATTGCCACAGTGCCCAATGTGATTATCTCAGCGGGGACTGCTGGCGAAGTTTTTAGTACAATTACCACACACGATGAATATGACGAATCAATAATCAAAGTAATAGAAACCCCAGGCACCACCGTCAAAGCAATCATCAAAAATATCACTTTTGACTTTATTGGCATAATAGGTGGAAATCTCTGGATTCGCAACTCTGCCAAAAATCCCATAATAGAGAATATCAAAATTATAAACAACACATTCTGCAAACATGGGAATGATGAAGCCATTGGGATTTGGACCCTTACAGTAGCCAACACTGGTAACACCTTGCGCAATATCTTGATTTCGGGAAATCACATCGAATACACCTATCCAACGGACGATTCCGTCAACTACACAAATCACTTTCAGCCCAACGACGTACTCATTAAGATATACGGAGAACGCACAAATGTTTTGTTTGACCAAGCGACCGGGTGCCCCGACAAATCAAGTTATCCGCCCTATTATGAGCACATCATGGATAATATCATCATATCCGACAACATTTTCCACATAAAAGATTTGGTTCATAAAGTTGTTTCCTTTTGGTGTGACGGATATGTGAAAACCAAAAATATAATCGCACAAAACAACACTATCATAATTGACGACATCAACTTCTCCGGCCATGACAGCTACCGCACGATTGGCGTATTTGCCAACAACGATATATTAGGCACTGACTTAGAAGTCACTATCGCTAATAATACCATTATATCCAAATGCGTCTTTAAAAACGACACAACTCCCACTGTCGAAGCATTATCAATATATGGCGGACACACCCATTTCAAAAACAACATAATCAAAACCGATGGCAACGGTGAATTGATTGGCATCAGCATCAGAAACAACTTAGGCATAACCCAATCAAGCAACAACACCGACTACAGTCAAACTGCATCTATCAACTGCCGAAATTTCGTCAAATTAGACCTTGACGGAAACACTTTTAAGAATTTATTCTTGTTAGGCTCATTTAGCTATACCGGTATCGGACAATATGACATCATATTTTTGAATATGACCAACAACACCCTATCCGGAAGCACTAAAATATACTGCAACAACATTGCCACCATGCACTCTGTAATTATGAACAACTCGTTCAACTACAAAAATGAAGCTTATTGTTTTCAAAACTATGCACATAACGGCACTTTGCGTTTTTGCTATAGCAAGACATCACCACAAAACAATTACACATATCGCGACTGCTACCTATATAAACATTATGGAACAGCCGAAGATTTATCACATTTCAATTTAGTCACTCTTATTGATAATGTTTTCACAAACATCAATAGCTCAACAAATTTTAGCGGAATACCTACCCAATCACTAATTGAGCATAACAACACTTATACTGAGTCAACCCAAAACTAAACTTACAATATATGAAACTATTTATTTCCAACATCAAGCTGACATCTTTCATTGCTGCAATACTTCTTATTGCAACGCCATCCTATGCACATCATTTTACAGTTGGTGGCATATATTACAATATCATAGGAGGAAATGAAACTAACGTTGAAGTTACATACTATGGAGGTAATTTCAACGCGAGCCCCGACAGATATAGTGGAATGTGCAACATCCCTTCAACTGTAACACACTCCGGCATCAAATATACAGTTTGCTCAATTGGAGATTGGGCTTTCTTTAATTGCAAAAATTTAACACATGCAACACTTCCTTCATCAATAAAAAGAATCGGAGGAAATGCTTTCAACAATTGTTCAGGTTTGACATCTATAACTCTATCTGATTCTATTACAGTAATAGATATGCGTGCTTTTGAATATTGTACAAATTTAAAATCTATAACAATCCCCAATTCTGTCACTACGATAAATTACAATGCATTTTCTAACTGCCACAGCCTCACTTCAATATCCATACCTGAATCTGTATCTGAAATCGGGATATCCGCTTTTAGCAATTGTATAAATTTAAAGTCTATAAACATATCGGGCAAGGTCTCACATCTCAATAAAAAATTATTTCAAAATTGCACTAATTTGGCATCAGTTTCAATCCCCAATTCTATCACATCTATTAAAAATCAAGTTTTTGCAGGTTGCAGTAGCTTAACTTCCATTACACTACCCAATTCGGTTATTTCTATTGGGTCTGAAGCCTTTTTCAATTGTAGCAACTTAACGTCTATTATAATTCCCGACTCTGTTACTACTATTGGAGATAATGTCTTTGGAAATTGCAGCAACTTAACGTCTATAAGATTACCCAACTCCTTAACCTCAATTGGGAATTATGCATTTACCGATTGTTCTAAATTAAATTCTATAACAATCCCCAATTCTGTCACAAATCTCGGAGATAACTTTCTATACAACACCCAATGGCATAACAACCAACCTAATGGTATTTTATACTTAGACAATTGTTGCTTAGGATATAAAGGCGATGCACCTTCTGGAAAAATTAAAATAGCCGAATCCACTCGACTTATAGGCAATAATGCGTTTTCTGAATGCGAAGACATAGTTTCAATTACATTCCCCAAATCCCTGGAAATCATTGGAGAATACTCTTTTCACAAATGTGTTGGCCTAACAGTTGTCACAATCCCTTCGTCAGTAAAATCAATCGGAAGTTTTGCATTTAACGATTGTATAAATTTACAAACTCTAAATTTCTTTGCTCGAAATTGCACTCGCATGGGAGATTACACTGGAAACGTTTTTGGCAATTGCCACTTTAAAGCTATAAACATTGAGAATGGGGTAAAAACAATTCCATCCAGTTATGCTTTCAATGGTTGCAAGACGGAGTTTTTAAAAATACCTGAATCTATGACTTATTTCCCGTCATCAAGCATGCAAGCCAACGTATGCTACATCTACCGACCAACGCCTCCCCCCGGTGGCACATGCACGATAAATCGTTTATTTGTACCCAAAGGCAGTCTCATATCTTTTGCAATGGCCAATGAATGGTGTGAAGCAAATCAAATTATAGAATTTGACACCTATGACTCGGACAAATGTACTCTCACATTTGCATATCCTGAAGGTGGAACTATCGCTCAAAATGTGTCAAATGGCCAATCCATTGAATTACAAATAACCCCAACCAACGGTTGGGAGTGCAACTCTATCACTTTCAACGGCACTGATGTCACGAATCAATTAGACGCAAATGGTATCTATATTACTCCCCCCATCACTTGCGATTCTGATTTGCGTGTTGTATTTATTCAAAAAGACAACAGTGTGACCAATATACAACTAAACCCCTATTTGAAAGTATTTGTTAACAACAAAACCATATCCATCGTCGGAGCTTCCGAATCATCACTAACCGAAATATACAGCACATCGGGTATTAAAGTTTACAATGGCTTTGAGAAAACAATAACGCTCGACCATGACGGCATATACATATTAAAAACCGAAGGACATACTTTCAAATTTGCTTTATAACCATTAAAAAAACTTTTCAAACTCATCTCAACTTTTTATAGTCATTACATTCGTTTGTCATGTAAATTATATGTATATTTGCGACTCATTAGATTAAGAACATTAAACTATAGTTAATTATGAGAAATTTAATCTATTCTATTCAAGCTCTTGCCCTCACCCCCCCCTATTCGCATATCTCACTACTACTCAGCAAGATACGCAAAACATCATAAGGGAAGACTTTAAGGCTTGGTGCCAATATAAGTCTCGCAAATATTCGTGGTTTCAATTCTTAAAACTATTTGCCGAATATCCCGAATTTAGAAGTGTAGTATATACTCGTCTTAAACATAAGCGTTTTTTCATCAGTTGGCTTTTCAAAGGACAGACATCCTTATACATAAACAACAATCAACCCATCGGGCCAGGGCTACTAATACAACACGGATTTTCCACAATCATAAATCACAAAAGTATTGGTTGCAATTGCAAAATATACCAACAAGTAACAATCGGATATAAAGACAGCAAAACACCGATATTGGACAACAATGTCACTGTTTGCTGTGGCGCAAAAGTGATAGGAAATGTTACTATTGGCAATGATGTTATAATAGGAGCAAACGCTGTAGTAACCAAAGACATACCCGACCACTGTATCGTAGCAGGTGTCCCTGCTGTAATAATTAAACGGCGTAATACTATCGACGAAGAATGGGTTAAAGCATAATAACCCTTTACCCACCCAACAACGCAAAGAAAACGAAAAGTTAATGCCATAGTTCCCCCAGCCGCCCTAGTTGTCCTAGTTGCCCTAGAAACGACTAAAGAATCCCTCTCAACCCTCAACCACTTCTGTCACCCTGTCAGTCGCTTTGTCAGTTGTTTTGTCATATTCCACCAAACAAACCACCATAACACTACGCACTGGCTATCAATATTTTACATTCAATCAAACCTTTTTGGCACAAGATTTGTTTTATTTAGGAGTCGACGATGAGGTCCTCGTGACACATCACAACACAAAAACAAGAAATTAATAACAAAAACAATAAAAACTCAAAATTATGGGAAAAATTATCGGTATTGACTTAGGTACTACCAACTCATGTGTAGCTGTTCTCGAAGGTAACGACCCTGTTGTTATCCCTAACAGCGAAGGTCGCAACACTACCCCTTCGGTAGTAGCATTTGTTGACGGTGGCGAACGCAAAGTAGGCGATCCTGCTAAACGCCAAGCAATCACAAACCCTAAACGCACTATCTATTCTATCAAGCGTTTCATGGGTGAAACTTATGACAACGTAGCAAAAGAAATAGAACGTATCCCTTACAAGGTGGTACGTGGCGACAACAACACTCCTCGTGTTGACATTGACGGTCGCGAATATACAGCTCAAGAAATTTCAGCAATGACTCTTCAAAAAATGAAGAAAACTGCCGAAGACTACCTTGGTCAAACTGTAACTGAAGCTGTCATCACAGTTCCTGCTTACTTCAACGACGCTCAACGTCAAGCTACAAAAGAAGCTGGCGAAATCGCTGGTCTTACAGTAAAACGTATCGTAAACGAACCTACTGCAGCTGCTCTTGCATATGGCCTTGACAAAATCGACAAAGACCAAAAAATCGCAGTATTCGACCTCGGTGGTGGTACATTCGATATCTCTATCCTCGAACTCGGCGATGGTGTGTTTGAAGTAAAATCAACTAACGGTGATACACACCTTGGTGGTGACGACTTCGACCACGTAATCATCGACTGGTTGGCACAAGAATTCCTCAACGAAGAAGGTGTTGACCTCCGTCAAGATCCTATGGCTCTCCAACGCCTCAAAGAAGCTGCCGAAAAAGCTAAAATCGAGCTTTCAAGCACTACTTCTACCGAAATCAACCTTCCTTATATCATGCCTGTGAATGGTATTCCCAAACACTTGGTAAAAACTCTCTCACGCGCTAAATTTGAGCAACTCGCCGATAGCCTCATCCAAGCAACTATCAAACCATGCGAACAAGCTCTCCGCGATGCAGGTCTCACTGCAAGCGATATCGACGAAGTAATCCTCGTGGGTGGTTCTACTCGTATCCCTGCTATCCAACAAATCGTTGAACGCTTCTTTGGCAAAGCTCCTTCTAAAGGTGTTAACCCCGACGAAGTAGTTGCTGTGGGTGCTGCAATCCAAGGTGGTGTACTTTCGGGCGAAGTGAAAGATGTACTTCTTCTCGATGTTGTCCCCTTGTCGGTAGGTATCGAAACTCTCGGTGGTGTGATGACTAAACTCATCGAAGCTAACACTACAATCCCTACTCGCAAGAGCGAAACATTCTCTACTGCAGCCGACAACCAACCTTCAGTAGAAATCCATGTGCTCCAAGGCGAACGCCCAATGGCTAAAGACGACAAAACACTCGGTCGCTTCCACCTCGATGGCATCGCTCCTGCTCCTCGTGGCATTCCTCAAATCGAAGTTACCTTCGAAATCGATGCCAACGGTATCCTCAATGTTTCGGCTAAAGATAAAGCTACTGGCAAACAACAAAGCATCCGCATCGAAGCTTCAAGCGGCTTGAGCGACGAAGAAATCAAACGCATGAAAGAAGAAGCTGAAGCTAATGCTGCAGCCGATGCTAAAGAAAAAGAACGCATCGACAAACTCAACCAAGCCGATGCTATCATTTTCCAAACCGAAAAGCAATTGAGCGAACTCGGCGACAAGATTCCTGCCGACAAAAAAGCTCCTATCGAGGCTGCTGTAGCTAAACTCAAAGACGCTCACAAAGCTCAAGATATACCTGCTATCGACGCAGCAATCAAAGAAATTGAGACAGTATTTGGTCAAATCCAACAAGACATCATCAATGCTCAACAACAAGCAGGTGGTCAACCAGGCGCTGGCGCTAACCCATTCGCAGGTGGCCAACCAGGTGCAAACCCAAATGCTGGCGGAAACAGTGATACTGTTACCGACGTTGACTTCGAAGAAGTAAAATAGTCTCTCTTGAAATAATAATCTATAAAAACATGCGCCGAGCGTTCTCCTCATGGGGAACGCTTTTTTTTTGAGTAGAGAGACATACATCACTCCAACCTATTCCTTGCTATAACGCTTGGCTGCCTTCACATTGTTAGTTCCCATAAAATTAAGCGAGATAGACAAAATGGTTTTTATCCCTACCCCAATAAAAAAGCCTCAACCACGCACATCGTAATTGAGACTAATATTTCATTATTTTTTATTAGTGTCCGATAAAACTTTTTTTGATAGAATAAAAAATTAGGGCTGATTCCATTTGCAGGATTCAGCCCTTTGTGGTTATTTTGGTTTTGCAACAAACTTTATAACCATGAGCAAAAGTAAGCATTTTATCG